>JBKHXR010000083.1:0-12282 GCA_046565905.1 Thermoleophilia bacterium
CCCGCGAGCCGTGGGATCAGGGCTTTGAGATGACGGCGCCGTGCGTCGTGCTGCTGCGCGAGGCCGGCGGCGACCGGCTCCTGCCGATCTGGATCGGCGAGCCCGAGGCGGCGGCGCTGGTCATGCATCGGCAGGGCACGAAGGTGGCGCGCCCGTTGAGCCCGGACCTCGCGGTCGCGCTGCTCGGCGCCGTCGAAGCACGGGTCGAGCGCGTCGTCGTCGAGCGCGTCCGCGACAACACGTTCTTCGCGACGGTGACGGTGACGGCCGGCGGCGAGCCGCATGAGGTCGACGCGCGACCCAGCGACGCGCTCAACCTCGCGCTGCGATCGCAGGCGCCGATCCACATTGCCGCCGAGATCATCGAGACGTCGGGGATCACGGCTTGGCACGGCGCCCCAGACGACGATGAGACGGCTCCGCCATGGACACCGATGGGGCCGGGCCACGCGAGGTCACGGATGCCGCCCCGCACAGTCGGCGAGGACTCGCCGCCGACGCTGCGGCGCGCGGCCGAGGAGGCGCGGCGGATCGGCCACGGCTGGGTCGGCTCGGCCCACCTCCTGCTCGGCATCCTGGCCGACCCGGACACCGCCGTCGCGGAGATGCTCGCGCGGCACGGGCTGACGTGCGCGGCGGCGCGAACCGCGGCCGAGCAGATGTTCACCGACCATCCGATGCCGCCTCCGGGGAAGACGACGTTCCTCACGCCACACGCGACGATTGCGGTGCGGCGCGCCAGGACCGCGGCGCGGCGCGGCGGAGGCAACGAGGATGACCCGGCCCAGCTCCTGCTCGCGCTCATCGACAACTCGGGCGCGGCCACGCTGCTCAACGGCGGAGACGTCGATCTCAGCGCGCTGCGCAGCGAGCTGCTCGCCGCGCTGGAGCCCTGACCACCTTACGCGAGCGTCGCGCGCAGCCAGGCCAGCCCGATCAGCGTCTTGGCGTCGTTCGTCGCGGCCAGCGCCGCGTCGAGGTCGGCCAGCGGCCAGCGGACGACCTCGATCCGCTCGGCGGGATCGGGCTCGGCGTCGTCGCACGGACGCAGGCCGGTCGCCGCGAAGACGTGGACGAGCTCGTCGGAGTAGCCGCTGGAGGGGTAGTAGCACTCGATCTCCTGCCAGTCGGAGGCCTGCTGCCCGATCTCCTCGGCGAGCTCGCGCCGCGCGGTCTCCAGCGCAGACTCACTCTCGACGTCGAGCTTGCCGGCGGGCAGCTCGAGCGTGTACTGCCCGATCGCCTCGCGCGGCTGGCGCACGAGCCACACGTGCTCGTCGTCGTACGCGACGACCGCCGCGGCCGCCATGCGGTGGACGTACTCGCGCCGCACCTCCTCGCCGTCGGCATGGCGGAAGCGCTCGACGCGCACCGAGAACTGGCTGCCGTCGAACGGCTCGTCGCCGCCCAGCGGCTCGATCCTCGATTCGTGGCTCATGTCATCGCCGCGAGCGCGCTGCCGGCCGCCAGCGCAGCGGCGAAGAACAGCGGGTCCTCGCGGCCCATCGACCGCGTCGGCAGGCCGGTCGCGCCATACCCGTCGAGGTCGACGGCGAACGCGCGCCAGTCATGGCGCCCGTCCGCCGGCGACTGGCCCTCGGGGATCGCGACGACGACCGGTGCGAGCAGCAGCTCGAGCACCGTGCGGGTGTGGTGGCTGAGGCCGCGGTGGCGCGCGCGCATTTCGGTCGACGACATCCGCGCCACGAGCAGCGCATCGCAGCCGAGTGCGAGCGCCGTGTGCAGCGAGTCCAGCGCCTGCAGGCCGCCGTGACCGAGCGCCGAGCCCGACCCGAGGATGCCGGGGCCGGGCCCGGCGACGGCGGCGTCCCAGTTCAGCGCGGTGAGACCGTGGTGCAGCGCGGCGGCCGTCGTGATCGACTCGCCGTCGGCGCCGCCGAACGCCGGGCCGGCGGTCAGATGCCCGGCGAGCAGCCCGCCGTCGCGCAGCTCGCGCACGACGCAGGAGTGCCCGCCGGGCAGCGCCCCGCCGGCGGTCTGCACGTAGCCCAGGCGACCCGTGCCGCCGGTCGCCTGCCCGAATGCCCACGCGAGCGGAGCAAGCTGGCCGTGCAGCGCGAGCGCCGCGGCGGGCCGCCCGATCGGCAGCTGCGGCGGCGGCGGCGTGCCGTCGGCGTCGCCCTCCTCGACGGGCAGCACGGCGTGCTGCAGGCTCGTGTAGTTGAGCTTCATGACGTGCGCGCGCGGCGTGCCCTGGCCCTCGAGCCCGCGCGTGAGGTTGCAGTGCACGATGTCGAATCCGCCCGATCCGAGCCGCAGGTCGAGCGCCTCGACGTTGACGATCACCTCGTCGCCGGGCTGCGCGGCGCCGACGAGCCCGACGTCGGCGACCGCCGTGCGGCGCGCCTCGCCGATCTGGATCGCGAGCCGCTGCTCCATCGGCTCGGCCGGCCCGACGGAGAGCACGGTGGCGCGCCTCAGGCGGAGCATGCGTCCAGCAGCGCGTAGGTCACGTCGAGCATCCCCTCGAGCGCGGCGACGCTGACGCGCTCGTCGGGCTGGTGGTTTCGCTCGGTCCCGTTGGCGAGGTTCGTGCAGTGAAAGCCGCCGGCCTCGAACGCGTTGGCGTCCGAGCCGCCGCCGGTCGAACGCCGCCTCGGCACGTAGCCGCAGGCCCGCAGCGCCTGCTCCGCCGCGAGCACCGCGGGGGCGTCGGGCGCGTGGCGATAGCCGTCGAACATCCGCTCGCTCGTTACGTCGACGTCGCAGAAGCAGGCCGGCGTGTTCGCGGCGTCGTGCGCGCATGCGATCAGGTCCGCGACGACGGCCTCGACCTTGGCGGCGTCGAGCGAGCGCGCCTCCCCCACGATGTCGCAGCGCGCGGCGACGATGTTCGTGCCACCGCGCTGGCCGCCCTCGATCGAGCCGATGTTCGCCGTGGTCTGCTCGTCGATGCGGCCCAGGCGCATCGCCCCGATCGCGCGTGCCGCCGCCTCGATCGCGCTGCGCCCGTCCTCGGGGCGGATGCCGGCGTGCGCGGGGGTTCCGCGGAAGCGCGCCTCCCAGCGGTAGTACGTCGGCGACGCGATGATGATCTCGCCGATCGGCGAGGCGTGATCGAAGACGTAGCCCCAGTCGCTGCGCAGCGCGGTGACGTCGAACGCCTTCGCGCCGGCGAGCGCGTTCTCCTCGCTGACCGTGAACAGCAGCTCCAGGCCGACGGGCGAGCCCTCGACGGCGCAGCGCCGCGCGACCTCGAGGATCACAGCCACGGCGGCCTTGTTGTCGGCGCCCAGGATCGTGTCGCCGCGGCTCACCCAGCCGCCGTCGTCGAGGACCGGCTCGATCACGCCGTCCTCCGGCACCGTGTCGAGGTGAGCGCAGAGCATGATCGTGCGCTGCCCGCGGCCGGGGATGCGCGCCAGCAGGTTGCCGCACTCGGCGCCGACCTCGGCGGCCGCGCCGTCCTCCTCCACGTCGACGCCGATCGCGCCGAGCTCGCGCGCCACCGCCTCGGCGATCGCCTTCTCCGAGCCGAACGGGCTCGGGATCGCGCACAGCCGGGCGAACGTGTCGTTGCATCTTCGGCGCTCGGTCTCGGAGGCGGGACGCATCGCTTCCCAAGTCTGACGTGCCGGCCCGGGCGGCCGCCGCGCGGTCAGCGGGCGTCGCGCCTGTGGCGCCCGCCGTGACGGGGCTATTCGTCGTGCTGCGGCCTCGTCACCGGGTCGCGCGGGTACTCGACGTCGCGCGTCTCGTTCTCCACGGCGTTGTGCGTGGGCCGACCCTCGTCGTCGTTCTCGCGCATCTTGTCGAGCCGGCGCCGCTGCACGTAGCCGCCCGCGCCGAAGAGCGCGACGCCGCCGACGATCATGCCGAAGACGATCATCAGGGTCAGGATGACTGTGACTCCACCTTCCACGGCGGTTGAGATACCCGCTCGCCGGCCTGTCAACCGCGAGCTTGTCAGCAGAGCTACGCGCGGTTCCGGCCGGACGCCGGCGGCTGCGCGTGCGCACGGTCCAGCGCGGCGCCGATGAAGTCGCGAAACATCGGTGCGGGACGCTCGGGACGCGACTTGAACTCGGGATGGAACTGCGACGCCACGAAGAACGGGTGGTCGTCGAGCTCGATCATCTCGACGAGACGCTCGTCGGTCGTCGTGCCGCCGACGATCAGCCCGGCCGCCTCGAGGCGCTTGCGCAGGAAGATGTTGACCTCGTAGCGATGGCGGTGGCGTTCGTAGGCCAGCTCGCCGTACAGCTCGCGTGCTCGCGTGTCGGGGTGGATCTTCACCGGCTCGACGCCGAGCCGCATCGTCCCGCCGAGGTCGCTGATCTCCTTCTGCTCGGGCAGCAGATCGATGACCGGGTAGGGCGTCTCGGGGTCGAACTCGGTCGAGTTGGCACCGTCCATCCCGGCGACGTGGCGCGCGAACTCCATCACCGCGACCTGCATCCCCAGGCAGACGCCGAGGTAGGGGATCCGCTGCTCGCGCGCGACGCGCGCAGCGCGGATCTTGCCCTCGATGCCGCGCCCGCCGAAGCCGCCGGGAATCAGGATGCCGTCGGCCTCGCCGAGCCGCGCGAGCGCGGCCTCGTCGCTGTCGAGCGATTCGGAGTCGACCCAGTCGATCTCGATCCGGCAGTCGTGGTGAAAGCCCGCGTGGCGCAGCGCCTCGGAGACGGACAGGTAGGCGTCCTGGAGCGCGACGTACTTGCCGACGAGCGCGATCCGGACCGTCTGCGTCGCCTCCGTCGCGCGGCGGGTGATCTCCGCCCATTCGGAGAGGTCGGCCGGCGGGGCGTCGATCATGAAGTGATCGCAGATGAGGTCGTCGACGCCCTCGCTGGCGAACCAGAGCGGCACCTTGTAGATGTTGTCGACGTCCTTCGCGCTCACGACCGCGCCGACCGGCAGCGACGCGAACAGCGCGATCTTCTTGCGGATGTCGTGACCGAGCTCTGACTCCGAGCGGCAGAGCAGCATGTCGGGCTGGATGCCGATCCTGCGCAGCTCGTTGACGGAGTGCTGGGTGGGCTTCGTCTTCAGCTCGCCGGCGTGGCCGATGTAGGGCACGAGCGTCAGGTGGATGAACATGCAGTCGCGCCGGCCGACGTCGACCTGGAACTGGCGGATCGCCTCGAGGAACGGCAGCGACTCGATGTCGCCGACCGTGCCGCCGATCTCCGTGATGATGATGTCGACGTCGTGCATCTGCGCGAGCAGCTTGATGCGGTGCTTGATCTCGTCGGTGATGTGCGGGACGACCTGCACGGTGCCGCCGAGGTAGTCGCCACGACGCTCGCGCCGGATCACCGCGTCGTAGATGCCGCCGGCCGTCACGTTGGACGCGCGTGAGGTGTTCGAGTCCGTGTAGCGCTCGTAGTGGCCGAGGTCGAGGTCGGTCTCCGCGCCGTCCTCGGTGACGAACACCTCGCCGTGCTGGTAGGGCGACATCGTGCCGGGATCGACGTTGATGTACGGATCGAACTTCTGCAGGCCGACCGACAGGCCGCGGGCCACGAGCAGGCGCCCGATCGACGCGGCGGCGATGCCCTTGCCGAGCGACGAGACGACCCCACCGGTGATGAAGATGAAACGGGTCTTGCGGTGTTGCGGCGTCGCGATGCTCATGTCGGCCTCCCGAGTGAGTCTAGGTGGCGCAGCCCGGGCACCCTCTCGATCACCTTGGAGATTGATCGAAATTCCCCGAAAAGGTTCACGGCGAGGAGGATCAGCAGGGCGATCAGCTGACCGTTCGTGTCGAGCGTGAGCACGATCCACAGGCCCGCGAGCCCTCCCACCGCGTTGGAGCCGGCGTCGCCGAGCATCCCCTTCTCGCGCAGGTCCAACCAGCCGGCCACGAGCACGGGAGCGATGAAGATCCCGAGGCCGGCGAGCGCGGCCGTGTTCTGCGTCGCGGCCGTCAGGCCGATCCCGAGCAGCACGAAGGCCTTCACGGAGCGCCCCGGCCGCAGGTCGAGCAGGTTGAAGGCGTTGGTCGCGAGCACGAGCACGGCGGTCGCGAGCAGGAAGTCAGCATCCGACCCGGGCAGCGACGAGGCGACGAGCAGCGCCAGGCCGAGCGTGCCGCCGGCCTTCAGCAGCCCCGTCGACAGCGCTCCGCCGAGCACGTCCTTGCCGTGCCCGCGCCAGCCGCGACCTGCGCCCGATAGCGCGTCGTCGATCAGGCCCAGCAGCGCGATCCCCGGGATGAAGACGACCGCGAAGCCGAGGTTGTCGGGGAAGACGTCGGCATCGGTCAGGCGCGCGAGCAGCATCACCGGGATCAGCGCGATCAGCGCCGTCGGAACGACGACGATGCCGATCGGGACCGGCAGGCGACGTCCGCGGTAGTTCTCGCGCGTGGCGCCCGCTTCGGCGAGACGGCTGAGAACCAGCGGCGTGAGGGCCCCGGCAACGAGCAGCGAGAAGACGAACGGCAGTGCTTGCACCGGGACGGGAACCTAGCGGGGTGGCCGGACAAAGGGCGCGCGGGGGGCCGGGCGCGTCACGGCGAGCGCTCTGCGACCGCCGCTCGCAGCGTGCGCGCGACGGCCGGCGGCACCGCGCTCAGCGCGCGCCCGACGACCGGCGCGGCGGCTCAGACGCGTGCCTGCCGACGACCGGCGATCGCGCTCAGCGCGGGCGCCCGACGACCGGCGGCAGCAGCGCCTGCGCGCTGTCGCGCCGCCCGTAGGCGCCCTGGCTGCCGGCCAGGACGAACACCATCGCGGCGCGGCCCGCCTGCTCGTCGATGTTGTCGACGCTCGACATCTCGCGGTCGCGGAACCAGGCGATGCTCGACGGGTCGCTCGCGCGCTGCTCGACGCCGACGACCGGCACGCCGGTCTGGACGAGGCCACGCGCGATGCCGTCGTGCAACTCGGCCGCTCGGTCCGCGGCGGCCTCGTCGGCGGGCCTGTCGGGCGAGCGCATGACGATCACGCCGTCGAGGTTGCCGAAGCGCCCGCTGACCGACTGCAGCACGGCGGAGCGCACCCGCCGCAGCAGCCGTCCCCCGAGCACCATCTGGATCCCGATCCGCCGGCCGAGATCGTCCAGCAGCGACGGGTCACGCGCGATGTTCGCGTAGCGCGTGCCGCCGGCGCGCCCGGCGACCGTGTCGAGGTCGACGTTCTCGCGCACCTCGGCGACGACCGCGAGGTCGGCGCCGGTCGGCTCCAGCGCCTCGCGGATGACGTCCGGCGCCGCGTCGTCGTCACCGAGCAGCACGAGGCCGATGCGCGCGTCGGGCAACTGGCCGCCGGTGAGGATCGGATACGCGGCGTCGGCGAACGCGCTCAGCTCTCGTGCGCGCTCGCGCGCCTCGTCGCGCTCCTCGCCCGCCTGGCGCACGTCGGTGCGCAGCGAGTCGCGCAGATCCTCGCGCGCGGAGGAGACGAGCTCCTTGTCGCCGATCGCGACGCCGAGCAGCAGCCCGACGATGAGCGCGATGAAGACGGCTGCCAGTGACAGCGCGTGGTAGCGGAAGTCGAACATTCGGCGGCGGACCGGCTACTCGAGGCCGAGGAGGACCTCGAGCTTGAGCCACATGAGGTCTGCGACGTCGCGCAGAGCCGGCGTCAGCACGACGATAGCCAGCAGGCACAGCAGACCGGCCAGCGCGACGAAGACGACCGGGCTGCGCCCGGGGAGCGGGCGATAGAGGCGGCTCACGCCCTTGGCATCGACGAGGATCTCCCCCAGCCGCAGCCGCGTGAGGAAGGTGGAGGCCATGCCGCGGCGGTTCTTGTCGAGGAACTCGACGAGGTTGAACTGCGAGCCGACCGAGACGATCAGCTCGGCGCCCTTCTCGGCCGCGATCAGCATCGCGACGTCCTGGCTCGTGCCGGGCGCGGGGACGAGCTTGAACGGCAGCCCGAGCATCTCGAGATGCTCGCGGCCGGGCGCGCGCCCGTCGGGATACGCGTGCACGACGAGCTCGGCGCCGCAGCGCAGCGATGCCTCGCTCGCCGAGTCCATGTCGCCGACGATCATGTCCGGCCGGAACCCCTCCTCGAGCAGGGCGTTCGCGCCTCCGTCGACCGCGATGATCCGCGGCCTGACGTCGCGGATGTAGGGGCGCAGCATCCGCAGGTCCTGCTGGTGGTCGACGCCGCGGACGACGATCAGCGCCGGACGGTCGCGAAAGTCCGTGTCGAAGCGCGGCAGGTCGATCCGGCCCGACAGCAGCTCGCGCTCCTCGAGCATGTGCTCGATCGTGTTCTTCGCGAAGGCCTCGAGCGCGTCGCCGATCTCGCGTCTGCGCTCGTCGGTCGCTCCGCGCACGGCGGCCGGCTCCTGCACGATGCCACTGGCAAGCTCCTTCGCTCCGCGGATGACGGTGCCCCCGCGAACGGTGATCTGCTCGCCGTCCTTGAGCTGCTTGAACAGCCTGTCGTCCGGGAGGTCGACGAGATGGATCCCCGCCTGGACGAGCAGCAGCGGCCCCATGTTCGGGTACGCGCCCGTCGAGGACGGGCTGCAGTTGAGCACCGCCAGCACCCCCGCCGCGATCAGGTCCTCGGCCGAGACGCGGTCGAGGTCGCGATGATCGAGGACGGCGACCGCGCCGGGAGCGAGCGTCTTGACGAGGAGCTTGGTGCGCCTGCCGAGGCGGGCGGGTCCGGACAGCTCGCGGGCGACGGCGACGGCCATCGGCGGAGTCTAGATGGGCGTGTTAACGGCTTGCGAAGATGCCGGCGGCCGCGAGACAGGGTCGCCAGCTGGCGCTCGGCCTTCGCCGTCTGTGGACGCGGTGCAGATACCGATCGCGACGCGCCGGCGGATCGCCGCGTCGTCGAGGCCGGGTTCGGACGAGCTCGTCGAAGCGGATCCTGCCGTGCCGGCGCGCGAGGAGCTCGGCTACCGGATCGTCGAGGGGTGTGACGAATCGTCGTCGCGGGACGACGGTCGTTCGTCACACCTCAGCCCCCGCGGCGCGCGATGTCGCCGGCGCGCCTGCCGGCGCCGCCGCCGCGCTCGCTCCGCGCCGCCCCCGCAACGGTTGCTAGCGTGTCCCGGGTTGTGATTGCACCGCTCGCAGCGGTCTCCGACGACCGCATGGCCGCGGTCTGCGGCGAGGACCCGGGCTTCATCTGCCGCGAGGTGCTCAACCGCACCGAGGATCGCGCGCTCGCAGAGCTCGCGGACAAGTTCGTCGGCACGTCGCTGACGATCTGCGCGATCCTGCTCGGCGCGCTGTTCGTCAACCGGATCGTGAAGCGCAGCGTCAAGCGCGGCCTGCGCTCGCTGCACTCGGGCGCGGTCCGCGAGCGCCTGGGCGCGATCCGCCGCCGCACGCCGGCGGCGCTGCTCGAGACCCAGGAGATCAGCCTCCGCGCGGATCAGCGCATCACCGCGCTGACCAGCGTGCTGCGCAGCATCGCCAGCGCCGTGATCTTCGTGATCGCGAGCTTCATGATCCTCGGCGAGGTCGGGTTGAACCTCGCGCCCCTGCTCGCGGGCGCCGGCATCGTCGGCGTCGCGCTTGGCTTCGGCGCGCAGTCGCTGGTGAGGGACTTCCTGTCGGGCCTGTTCATCCTCGTCGAGGACCAGTTCGGCGTCGGCGACATCGTCGACCTCGACCAGCAGACGGCGGGAACCGTCGAGGCGGTGTCCCTGCGCACGACGCGGCTGCGCTCCGTCGACGGCACGGTCTGGCACGTCCCCAACGGCGACATCCGCCGGGTCGGCAACAAGAGCCAGCACTGGTCGCGCGCGCTGCTGGACATCGAGGTCGCCTACGCGACGGACATCGAGCACGCCAAGACGGTCATCAAGCAGGTCGCCGACGAGTTGTGGCACCAGCGCGAGGACATCCTCGAGGAGCCCGAGGTGTGGGGCGTCGAGCGGCTGAGCCAGAGCTCGATCGTGATCCGGCTGGTCGTCAAGACGCGGCCGGCCGACCAGTACGACGTCAGCCGCCAGCTGCGCCAGCGGCTGAAGGAGACCTTCGACGAGGAGGGAATCGAGATCCCGTTCCCGCAGCAGGTCGTCTGGTACCGCGGGGCGGCGGCGCCGCAGCCGGCGGGCGACGAGCAGGCCTAGCAGTCCCCCGCGGCGGCCGGCCCGGAACGTGGCGGGCCTGCGGCGTGGAGGCGATGTCGGCGGGCGGAGTGCCGGCAGCAGGCCTACGCCGCGCGCAGCAACTCCTCGGCGTGCCTTCTCGCCGGTCCGTCGACGTCGTCGGCGCCGAGCATGCGCACGAGCTCGCGCACGACCTCGTCGCCGCGCAGCTCGCTGACGGTTGTCTGCACCGGCGTCCGCGAGGCGTCCTTGGAGATCGAGAAATGGCGCGCGGCGAGTGAGGCGACCTGCGGCAGGTGGGTGATGCAGATGACCTGGCGTCCGGCTGCGAGCTCGCGCAGCTGGTCGCCGACGGCGCGCGCCGTCTGGCCGCCGATGCCCGCGTCGACCTCGTCGAACACGAGCGTCGCGCCGCCGCCGGCGTCGGCCGCCGCGACCCCCATCAGCGCGAGCATGACGCGCGACAGCTCGCCGCCCGACGCGGTCTCGCGCAGCGGCCCGGCGGGCACGCCCGGGTTCGGCGCGATCAGGAACTCCACGACGTCGGCCCCCGCCGGACCGGGCTCGCGCTCGGCGAGCGCGACCTCGAACGCCGCCCCCTTCATCGCAAGCTCGTCCAGGCGCGCGCGGACGGCGCGGGCAAGCTTCGGGCCGGCAGCGGCGCGCGCCTTGCGCAGCGCCTCGCTCCCGGTCCGCAGAGCATCTCGCGCCTGCTCCATCCGCGCCGCGGCGGCCTCGATCGCGACCTCCGCGTCCGCCAGCTCGGCGCGGCGCGCGCGGCAGGCCTCGGCGTGTGCGAGCACCGCGGCGATCGAGCCGCCGTGCTTGCGCTCGAGCCGGTCGAGCACCGCCAGACGCTCCTCGACGGCGTCGAGGCGCCCCGGCTCGCCGCCGAGGCCGTCGGCGTACGCCCGCAGCTCGACCGCGAGGTCGGCCGTCTCGTAGCTCAGCGCGCGCCAGCGCTCGCCGAGCGCGTCGAGCGCCGGGTCGATCCCGCCGGCACTCGCCAGACCGCGGCCGCCGGCCGACAGCAGGGTCGCGATCCCGCCCTCGTCGGCGCCCGCCGCCTCGGCGGCGGTGAGCGCCGCGGAACCGAGCGCCTCGACATGGCGCAGGCGATCGCGCTCGGCGCGCAGCGCCGACGCCTCCTCCTCGCTGCACTCGGCGGCGTCGATCTCGGCAAGCTCGAAGTCGAGCAGGTCGAGCTCGCGCTCGCGCGCCCCCGCCAGCTCGTGCAGCTCGGCGAGCGACGCCTCCGCCTCGCGTGCCGCGGCGTACGCGGCGGCGACCTCCGTGCGGCGGGCGAGCTGCGCGTCGCCGCAGAAGCCGTCGAGGATCTCCAGCTGCGCTCCGGCGAGCGTCAGCCTGCGGTGCTCGTGCTGCCCGTAGAAGGTGATCAGCGGCTCGGCGAGCTCGCGCAGGTCGGTCACGGTGGCCGAACGCCCGTTGACGAGCGCGCGCGTGCGGCCGTCGGCGCCGATCCGCCGCGCGAGCACGACCTCCCCGGCATCGGCGGCAAGCCGCTCGCCGAGCTCGCCGCGCAGCGCCTCGGGCAGCTCGAACACGCCCTCGACGTACGCCTCGGCCGCGCCCGGCCGCACGATCCCCGGCTTCGCGCGACCGCCCAGCAGCAGGTCGAGGGCGTGCGCGAGGACGGTCTTGCCCGCGCCGGTCTCCCCCGTCAGCACGTTCAGCCCCGCTGCGAGGCGCAGCTCGGCGCGCTCGATCAGCAGGAGGTTCTCGACGCGCAACTCGCAGAGCATGAGCACGGTGTACCAGCGGCGCCCGACGGATCGGCGCGCTGCAGCGGTTTCGCAACGGGGGGCGGCGCGGGCGCGCCGCCGCGATCGCGCGGCTGCCGGCGGTCGCGAGCGGCTCGACGACGTGGTCGCGGCCGCGCGCGGCGCAGCGCTACGAGAGGCGCCCGAACTTCGCCCGCAGCCGCTTGTAGAAAGACGATCCGGGCAGCTGCGCGAGCGATGCCGCGTGCGGCTCGAACGCCGCGTGGATGTCCTCCCCGGGCGCGATCTCGCAGACCGGCCGCCCGTCGACGTTGACGTCGACCGCCTCGCGCCCGCGGTTGGACACCGTCAGCGTGTCGCCGGGCGCTACGACGAGCGCGCGCGCCGTCAGCGAGTGCGGCGAGATGAACGAGACGCCGAAGCCCTCGACGCCCCAGGCCAGCACCGGGCCGCCGTTTGCGAGGTTGTAGCCCGTCGAACCGGCCGGCGTGCAGACGACGAGCCCGTCGCAGCGCACCGAGCCGACCTCCTCGCCCTCGACGCC
>JBKHXR010000084.1:0-38923 GCA_046565905.1 Thermoleophilia bacterium
TGTAGGTGAGGATGTCGGGCAGGTTGCCGGGGCCCGCGTCGACGATCTTCATGTGCATCCCCATGCAGTAGCCGCCGAGCCCGAAGAACAGGCCCTGGCCGAGCACGAGCATGCCGCCCTGCCCCCAGGCCAGCCCGATGCCGACGGCGATGATCGCGAAGCACAGGAACTTCGCCAGCAGCGAGAGGCGGAAGTCCGACAGCACCGCCGGCGCGATCAGCAGCAGCGAGACGGCGACGAGGGCGAAGCGCACGACGAACGCCGACGGCCTCGGGGCGCTCGCGGGCACGAGCCGGGCCAGCGCGCTCACGCCAGCCCCCGCCGCGCCTGCACGACCATCCCCTGCGGCCGCCACTGCAAGAACAGGACGATGAGCAGGAACACGCCGGCCTTGGCGATGCTCGCGCTCGTCCCGTACTCGATGAACGAGTTCGCCATCCCGAGCGCGAGCGCCGCGAAGATCGCGCCGCGCAGCTGCCCGAGGCCACCGACGATGACGACGAGGAAGGCGTCGATGATGTACGCCAGCCCGAGCGTCGGGCCGACCGGGCCGAGCAGCGTGATGCCGACGCCGGCCAGGCCGGCGAGGCCCGAGCCGATGAAGAACGTCGTCCGGTCGACGAGCTTCGTGCGCACGCCGCTGACCGCCGCCAGCGGGCGGTTCTGCATGACCGCGCGCATCCGGCGCCCGGCCGCCGTGCGCTGCATGTACAGCGCGATCGCGACCACCACGAGCACGACGACGGCGATGATGAACAGCCGCGAGTGCGACAGCGAGACGCCCAGCACGCCGACGCCGCCGTCGAGGAAGCCCGGCGCGCTGACGTTGACGTTCTGCGCCCCGAACAGGTCACGCGCGAGCTGCTGGAGCATCAGGCCGACGCCCCACGTGACGAGCAGCGTGTCCAGCGGCCTGCCGTACAGCCGCCGGATGACCGTGAGCTCGAGGATCAGCCCGAGCGTCCCGGCGACGAGGAACGCGGCCGGCAGCGCCAGGCCGAAGGCGAGCGTGACGGCCCCGGTCCCGAGCGCCGTCTGCAGCACGTAGGTCGTGTACGCGCCGGCCATGATGAACTCGCCGTGCGCCATGTTGATCACGTTCATCTGGCCGAACGTGAACGTCAGCCCCAGCGCCACGAGCAGCAGGATCGACGCGATGCTCAGCCCGACGAAGAGCTGGTTGAGGATCGTCTGCATCGCCGTCGTCCCGCCGCTCGCCGCGCGCCGGCCTCAGAGGCCCTTGGCCCAGGGGTAGGTCTTCAGGAACGGATCGGGCTTGATCGGCCCGTCGCTCTCGTAGACCGTCTCGATCAGCCCGTCGGGACGGAGCTTGCCGATGCGCGCCGTCTTGTAGATGTGCTGGTTGTCGCCGTCGATCGTGACCTTGCCCTCGGGCGCGTCGAAGACGAGGCCCTTCGAGGCGGCCTTGACCTTCTCGGGATCGGTCGAGCCCGCCTTCTCGGCGGCCATCGCCCACAGATGCACGCCGACGTAGCCGGCCTCGATCGGGTCGTCGGTGACGCGGTCGGCGCCGTACCTCGCCTTGAACGCCTTGACGAACGCCTCGTTCTTCGCGCCCGGCGTCGTCTGGTAGTAGTTCCACGCGACGTACTGGCCGACGATGTTGTCGATGCCGACGCCCTTGACCTCGTCCTCCGCCGTCGAGACGGAGATCACCGGCAGCTTCTCGGCGTCCAGCCCGGCATGCTTGAACTGCTTCCAGAACGCGACGTTCGAGTCGCCGTTGATCGTCTGGAAGACGGCGTCCGGGTCGGCCTTCTTGATCTTGTTGATCGTGGTCGCGTACTCCGTGTTGCCCAGCGGCGCGTACTCCTCGCCGACGATCGTCATGCCGTTGGCCTTCGCCCAGGCCTTGATCTCCTTGTTGGCGGTGCGCGGGAAGACGTAGTCCGAGCCGACGAGGAACAGCGTCTTGACCTTCAGCTCCTGCTTGAGGAACTCCAGGCCCGGGATGATCTGCTGGTTGGTGGTCGCGCCGGTGTAGAAGATGTAGGGCGACGACTCGAGGCCCTCGTACTGGACGGGGTAGTACAGCAGCGCCTTGTTGCGCTCGAAGACCGGCAGCATGGCCTTGCGGCTCGCCGACGTCCAGCCGCCGAAGGTCGCGGCGACCTTGTCGGTCGAGATCAGCTTCTGGGCCTTCTCGGCGAACGTCGGCCAGTCCGAGGCCCCGTCCTCGACGACGGGCTCGAGCTGCTTGCCGAGCACGCCACCGGCCTCGTTGATCTCCTCGATCGCGAGCAGCTCGGCGTCACGCACCGAGACCTCGCTGATCGCCATCGTCCCGCTGAGCGAATGCAGGATGCCGACCTTGATCTGGTCGCCGCTGATGCCGGGCCCGGCGCCCGAGGAGGCGCTCGAGCCCGAGTCGTCGTCGCTCCCGCAGCCTGTTGCCGTGAACGCGATCACCGCGAGTCCAGCGATCAGCCATCTGGTCGTACCGAGCTTGCGCAAAAGCATCCCCTTGTCGAACTGGTGCAGGTCGGCGGCGACGCTATTTCGCGCTTCGCCGGTCGACTCCCGACCGCTGTCCAGGGTTTGGCCGCCGCCGCTCGACCAAGTGGCGATGCCCGGCGACGCCGCCGGCGGGCGCGCTGTCCGAGCTCGGCCTGCGCGGTCGGCCTCGCGGTCGCGGTCGGAGACGGTGGCTCTCGGCGGACTGCGGCACGCCTCGCACGCCGTGACGTGGCACGCCGATCGCCCTGCGCGGCGGCGGCAACGTCGTGCCCGATCAGGCGGGCTCGGCGGCCCCGCCGCTGCTTGCCGTGCTCACGATCCGGCGGCGTGAGATCCAGGCAGCGGCGCGTGAGCGCACGTACTGCACCTTGACGAGATGCGGCCGGTGGCCGCTGTGCGCGACGACCAGCGCCTCGAGCGGCGCCAGCCCGCCCTCGCGCGCGACCAGCACGCGGTCGCCGACCGCGTGGCCGGGCGGGTCGGACGGCGGGCCGGGCTCGTGAGCCTCTGCGAAGAGCATCGCTGCAGTCTGGGCAACGGCCTGTCGCGCGTCTTGCGCTTGCCGTCCAAAGTTCGCTCGACCGTGTTCGCCACCGCGGCGAGCGACGCTCAGCACGCGGCCGCCGATGCCGTGCGCGGCCACGGCGCCAGACCGGGCCGGCCGTGGCGACGCGCGACGCACGACGAGCGCCGCCGGCCGATGCGCGCCCGCGCTCGATCGCGCGCCGGTCGCCGTCGGCGCGGCTCCTTTCAGGCCGCCTGGCACGACGCCGGCGCGCTGCAGCAGGTCGCCGGGACGTCGGAGGCGCGCCGCCTCCATCGGTGCGTCGCCTGTACATCGTGTCCACGCCAAAGCGCCGTACTTGCGACGGCCGTCGGAAGATCCGCGCTGCGCGCCGCGCGATGATGACGATCGTGGCCCGGAGAAGACCGCACAAGCTCCTCGGCAGCCCCGCCGTCGAGGTGCGCGGTGACGCTCGCAGGCGCAGATGTCGGCCGCGGCGGAGACCGCAGCAGGCGCCGCCGACGCGTGGCCGGTGCCGGTGAAGCCGGTGCACGCACGACGCCACCGGACCCGCGCGGCCGCGCGCCGCGGCCGGCTCCGGCCGCCACCGCGGCCGGTTCGCAGGCTCACCCGGCGGACGCCTGTCGATCCCACCGAGACGGGACGTCGAGACCAGGCGGGCCGCAGGGACGCGCCGACCGGCGTCCTGCCTGCGAGGTCGGGACCCGGGGACCGACGCGAAGCCGCCTCCGAGGCGATGCCGAGTGCGCCCCACGCTCGCCGTCTGGCAAGGATCGCGGCCGGGGTGAGCAGAGACGAGGCGGGTCAGCCGTCGGAGGATCGGCGCGCCGGCCGATCTCACCGGCCCGTGCCGGCCGGATAGCCAGTTCGTCATCGGATGAGCGAGGTTCTCGAGGTGATCAGCAGCAGTCTGCGTTCGTTCAGGCGCATGTTCGCGAGGCGCTTGGATGCCGCCCGCCGTCTCGGCCCGGAGCGTCTGTGCGGCGAGATCACCGCCCCTGGGCAGCCCTCGGCTGCCGCCGCTGACCGTGCGCACCTGCCGATGCGCATCGCCGGCGGCGCGCCATCGCCGGCGGCTGCGCGACTCCGATGACCGTCCGGCTGCTGTTCTGCTGCGAGCGATGCGGCGCGCGACCGGACGCCGACACCGAGCGCACATTGCTCGGCCAGTTGCGCGACCGCGCGTTCGCGGAGTACCTCGACGCCCAGCCCGGCGGCTGGCTGATCTGGAGCGGTGGCGGCGTCTTCGGCGCCAAGCGTTACGCCTGCGCCCGCCACCGCGACGATCTGATCGCCGACCTGCACAGGCACCACGGGGCGACACACTCGGCAGCCGTGCGCAAACACGGCCCCTACCGCGCACTGTGGCCGGACGGGTTCTCAGCCCTTGACGAACGCGAGCTCGCGGAGCTGCTGGCGCGCGCGCGCCACGCCGCCCCGGCAGCCCCGACGTACCGCGACCACGCTCCTGAGCGCGCGGCAGGCGCGCGTCTTCGCGAGCGTGGCCGCCAGCTGCGTGGTCCGTAGCCTGACGAGCTGCCGCTCAGCCGCGACGCAGGCTGCGCACCGTGCTCGGGCGACATCGCATCGGCGCAGCGGGGCTTCGAGTCCTGCTCCGGCATGATGCAAGGCGTCGTGAGGACGGGCGAATCGCATTCGACGGAGAGCTCCGCCGTTCGCAGCGCGAGCGGCGACGGGGACGTGTTGCAGAACCTGGTGATCCTCGGCACGCATTCCTTCGCCGCGGAGGTCGCCGACCTCGTCGCGGCGTGCGACGGGTTCGCTGTCGCGGCATTCGCCGAGAACTGGGATCGCGCGCGCTGCGCGGAGCCGCTGCTCGGCCATCGCGTCGTCTGGGTCGACGACCTCGCGGCGATGGCGGGCGACCACCTGGCGGTCTGCTCGATCGGCACGACGCGGCGGCGCGGCTTCGTCGAGCAGGTCGCGGCGCTCGGAATGAGGTTCGCGACGCTCGTGCATCCCGCGGCGACGGTCGCGCCGAGCGCGCGGCTCGGCGCCGGCACGCTGGCCGGCGCGGCCGTGGTCGTCGGCGCGCAGACGCAGATCGGCGCCCACGCGATCCTCAACCGCGGGGTGCTCGTCGGGCACCACACACGCGTCGGCGACCACGTCACGCTGTCGCCCGGCGCCAACGTCGCGGGCAGGGTGACGATCGGAGAGCAGGCCTACGTCGGCATGGGCGCGATCGTGCTCGACGGCCTGTCCGTGGGGCCCGGCGCGCTCGTCGGCGCCGGTGCCGTCGTGACGCGCGACGTGCCCGCGGCGGCGCACGTCCAGGGGGTTCCGGCGCGCGTCGTGCGCGAGGCGATCGACCCGCACTGATGGCGCCGACGCTGTCGCTGTGCGTCATGACGCCCGGCCCGCCCGCGCGCGTGCGCGCGCTGCTGGAGATCTGTCGCGACGCCGTCGATGAGATCGTCCTCGTCGTCGATGCGTCGGGCGACCGCGCCACGCTCGACGCCTGCGCGGACGTCGCAGACGAGGTCCATCTCGTCGACTGCTCGTCGATCATCGTCGCGCTCGGCTGGATGCTGCATCGCTGCCGCGGCGACTGGATCCTGCGCCTCGACGACGACGAGGCGCCGTCGGCCGACCTGCTCGCGGCGCTGCCCGGGCTCGTCGCCGAGCGCTTTCCGACCAACATCGTCCTGCGCCGCCGCTGGCTGTATCCGGATCCGAGCACGTACGTCGTCACGCCGCCGTGGCGCCCCGACCACCAGGTGCGGTTGATCCGCAACGTGCCCGGCATCTGGTCGTTTCCCGGTCACGGCCACGGCGCCCTCGAGGTGCTCGGCGAGCGCCGGCTCGCGCCCGAGGCGATCTACCACGCCGACGCGCTGCTGCGCGACGTCGCGCCGCGGCGCGCCAAGCGCACGCGGATGGCCGCGCTGCAGCCCGGACTCAGGGCCGAGGGGATCCCCGTCAACGACCTCTACGTTCCCGAGGACTACGACGTCGAGCTCGCGGCCGTGCCGGCGCGCGACGCGGCGCTGCTCTCGCGGCTGCTGCGACCCGGCCCGCCCGGGCCCGCGCCGCACGAGCCGCGCCGTCTCGCCCCGGCCGTCGTGGCGCACGCCGATGTCGCCCGCCTCACGCGATCGCGCGACGTGCTGCCGGGGGCGTACGCCGCCCGCGTGCGGATCGACGGACCGCTGGGCAGGCTCGTGGCCGGCCGGACGCAGCGCGTCGAGGTCGTCGTCGAGAACCTCGGCGACGAGTGGTGGACGCCCGGCGACCAGCCGCCGTGGATCCGGCTCGGCTGGCGCTGGCTGGACGCGGCGACCGGCGCCGCCAGCGGCCCCGAGGACCGGGCCGTCTTCAGCGAGACCGTCGCCCCGGGCCGCGCGACGCGCGTCATGGCCGCGATCACGGCACCGGCCGCAGCCGGCCGGCACGCGCTCGAGGTCGACGTCGTGCACGAGCACGTGCGCTGGTTTGGCTGCGCCGCGCGCGCCGACGTCGACGTCGTCAGCGGCTGACGAGACCGAGCAGCTCGCGCGCCTCGGCGGGCGTCGCCACCGGGCGCTCGAGCAGCTCGCAGAGATCATGGATGCGCCGCACGAGCGAGGCGTTGGTCGCCGGCACGGTGCGCGCGCGATCGAACCAGACGTTGTCCTCCAGGCCGATCCGGACATGGCCGCCGAGCGCGACCGCGAGCGCGCCGGCATCGAGCTGATAGCGCCCGATCCCGGCGAGCGCCCAGCTCCAGCCGGCCGGGATCTCGGCGCGGAACGCGGCGAGCACGTGCGGTTGCAGCGGCGAGGTGCCGAGGTTGCCGAGCAGGACGTTGACGTAGCAGGGCTCGGCGAGCAGCCCCTCGTGCGCGAGCCGCCGCCCGAAGGCGACCATCCCCGGCTCGAAGACCTCGAGCTCGGGCTTGATCGCCCGCTCGTCCATCCGCCGGGCCAGCTCGCGGATCACGTCGGGCGGGTTGACTGACGCCGCGGCGGCGAAGTTGTTCGAGCCGAGCGTCAGCGACGCCATGTCGGGGCGCAGCGGCCCGGCGAGATCGAGCGCCTCGGCGCGGGCGTCGACCGACGAGACGAGGCGGCCGCTGCAGGTGACGCAGACGATCAGCTCGGGATCGATCTCGCGGACCGCCGCGACGAGCGGCGCGACGTCGTCGGCGCGGTGGCTGGGACGGCCACTCGCATCGCGCGCATGCAGGTGCACGATCGCGATGCCGAGCGCGTGGCACGCGGCGACGTCCGCGGCGACCTCCGCCGCGGTCACCGGCACGTGCGGGTTGTCGTCCTTCGACGTGACCATGCCGGTCGGCGCGAGGTTGATGATCAGTGGGGTCGGCGACATGCGCGGGTGGGTGCCGGCCGCCGCGCCCTCAGGCCGCGAGCGCCCGGCGCAGGGCGTCGACGACGTCGTCGACGTCGTCGTCGCCGAGCTGCGGGCCGAGCGGCAGGCTGAGCGTGCGCTGCGAGATCGACGTCGCAACCGGCAGATCCTCGGGTGCGATCTCGTAGCGATCGCGATAGTACGGCTGCAGGTGGACGGCGCGGTAGTGCACGCCGGCGCCGATCCGCGCCTCGTGCAGGGCCTGAAGCAGCTCGTCGCGCGAACGACGGGCGGCGGCCGTGACGGCGACCGTGTACAGGTGGCGGGCATGGCGCGTCCCCGCCTCGGGCGCGAGCGGGCGCTGGAGGGGCAGGTCCGCCAGCCGCTCGTCGTAGCGCTGCCACAGCTCGGCGCGACGGTCGATCCAGCTGTCGAGCATCGGCAGCTGGTGCAGGCCGACGGCCGCCTGGACGTCGGTCATGTTGAACTTGAAGCCGGGCTCGACGACCTCGTAGTGACGGTGCCCGGCGTCGGAGAACCGCTCCCACGCGCCGGCGCTCAGGCCGTGCAGCGCGAGGCGCTCGACGCGCTCGGCGACGGCGGAGTCGTCGGTCATCAGCGCTCCGCCCTCGATCGTGGTGATGTTCTTGGTCACGTGGAACGAGAACGCGGTGAGGTTGCCGTGGCTGCCGATCGGCCGTCGACCCCAGCGAGCGCCGAGGGCATGCGCGGCGTCCTCGACGACGGCGATGGCGTTGCGGTCGCGCAGCGCGTTCAGTCGCTGCATGTCGAGCGGCCGTCCGCAGAGATGCACGGCGATGAGGGCCACCGTCCGCGGCGAGATCGCGGCCTGCGCCGCTTCGAGGTCGAGCAGCCCCGTGCCCGGCTCGCAGTCGACGAGGACCGGGCGGGCGCCCGCATGCTCGATCGCGTTGACGGTGGCCGCGAAGGTCATCGCCGGCACGATCACCTCGTCTCCCGCGCCGACGCCGATCACACGCAGGGCGAGCGCCAGCGCCATCGAGCACGAGCCCAGCGCCCGGGCGTGCGGCACGCCCACGTAGTCCTCCAGCATCCGCTCGAACCGCGCGACCTTCGGTCCGGTGCCGAGCCAGCCCGAGCGCAGCGAGTCGACGACCTCGGCGATCGCGTCCTCGCCGATCTGCGGGCTGCCGAAGACGAGGTAGCTGCTGCGCGGGGAGCGGGGCGCGGGCGACGTCACGGCCGCAGCGTAGTCCCGTTCAGGCGCGCGGGCGCGGCCGCCTCGCGCGGTGTGCTGGGCGCCGGCGCCCCGGTCCGCGCGCCCAGCGCGGAGGCCCGCGCCGCAGCTCAGCCCGACCCGTCGTCGCGGGCTGCTCCGTTGGGCGCAAGCAGGAAGATCTCGACGGCGACGTCGGGTGCGATGTGGTTGTCGCTCATGAACGCAGCCACCCGGCGTCCGAGGATCGACTCGATGCCGGTGACGAGCTCCGTGCGCATCGTGCTCTGAAACGCCTTGCGCATCGTCAGCACGAGGTCGTCCAGCTCGTCGCCGACGAGGCTGCGCTCTCCCTTGGTGAGCGTGTCGTGCAGCACGACGGTCACGATGTCCTCGTTGAGATAGGTGCGGGCCTTCGTCGGGCCGCGGCCCGTGTACTCGCTCATCGTCCGCACGACGTGGTTCGAGATCGCGGCTGCCTTCGACCCGGAAAGCGAGTGCTCAGCGTGCGTGCTGGCCATGCCAGCCTCCATCCTCGCCTCCCTCCTCGTAGGGGCGCGCGCGAAAAGCAGGAGGGAAACGAAAGAGCATCCGCCCGCGCGGCCCACGCCTTCCTCTCGTCCTGCATCGACAGGCAGATCGGAATTCGCGTCCATCCAGCCTAGCGGCCGCGCCAAGCACCACGAGGAAGGCGGCAGACCGCACTCGTCGCGCCGCCTGTCTTGCGCGCAGGCAAGCAGCTGTTCCGCCCACGGCCGGCCGCACCGGCACCATATACCCGGCCGACGTGAAGCGATCCCTCCATGTCGCGGCGGGCGCGGAATCACTGCCGCGCACGCAGTAGGCTTCGCCGATGGTCGACCGCGAGGATCCCGGCGAGCCCGGTCAAGGGCTGCTCGCCCAGATCTCCAACGAGATGGTCCGCGCGCAGAAGCAGTTCTTCGGCAAGGGACCGACCGAGGCGAAGTCCTACCTGCTCGACGACCTGCTGTTCATCGTCATGCGCGGCGGCATGACGACCGCCGAGAAGACGATGCTCGACTTCGGCAGGCAGGACCAGGTGCGGCAGTTCCGCCAGCTGTTCGAGAACGAGATGACGCAGCGGCTGACCGACATGATCGAGCGGCTGACCGGCCGCAAGGTGCTCACGTACCAGTCCCAGGTGATGTTCGAGCCCGACATCGTGGTCGAGATGTTCGTCTTCGACTCGACGACCAGCGACGAGAGCCGCGCCGCGACCGCCGAGGGTCAGACGCACGACGACAGGATCGGCGAAGCGACCGCCGAGGACGCGCTCGAAGACCCGTCCGCCTCGGGCCAGTGAGCCTCCGCGCCGCCCGCTGAGCGCCCCCGCGGCAGACCTCAGCGCGTCTGCCGCGCGCCCGCTTGCGCCTGACGCGATGCCTCACGCGCGGGACGCGGGTAGCTTCGCGGGCAGCGTGACCGTCCACACCGGCGAGACCTGCACCGCGCCGCGGACCCGCGGTCCTTGCGAGCTCACGCTCGCGAGCGCCGATCACCGCGCGCTCGCCGCCCCCTGCCGGAGGGTCCCCGCGCCTGCCCCTGCTCGGCGAGCACGACGACCGGATCCGGCTCGACCTTCACGACGCGCTGCGGGGCTCGACGAAGGCCTTGAGGTCGCGCAGCGCGCGGCGCATCACGGCATCGGAGATCGCCCTGCGCAGGAACGCGGGCACGTACAGCCCGGGGTCGATGCGCAGATCGAGCTCGGCGTGCGTCGCGCCGTTGCCGGCGGCCTCGAGGCGCCACTCGCCGCAGAAGTCGCGAAAGTCGCCGCCCAGGTACTCGCTGGCGAGGCGGCGCGGCTCGTCGTAGAGCTGGCGCAGCCGGTAGCGAACGGTCTTGAAGCGCACGTCGACCTCGTACTCGACGATCGTGCCGCGGCCCGCGTCGTCGCGCTCGAGCACGTGGACGGCGCGCACAGCTCGCTGCCACCGCGGGAGCGACTCGAAGTCCGTCAGCGCGTCGAAGCAGGCCTGCGGCGTGGCCGCGATCTCCGCCGACTGGCACTCGCCGTAGGAGGGCATCCAGTGCCGCGACTACCCCGTCGGCGCGCGCGCGCAACGGCTCGCCGCGCGACGATGTCGTGGTGAGCGCACCGCCTCCCAGCTCCCACCGCCTCGGCTTCGCGGTGAAGGTTCTCGGCGACGGCGGCCTGCCGTCGCACGACACGCGTCGCTGGAGCTCCGGACCGCACCTGCGTCACTCGCTCGAGCGGCTGGGCGCGATCCTGGACTACCTCGAGCGCCACGACATCCGGATGTACCGGCTGCCGACGGCGCTCGCGCCCTACGCCAGCCACCCCGACATGCCGCAGTTTCACCGTCAGGTCGACGAGTGCGCCGGGCAGCTGGCGAGCGTCGGCGCGATCGTGCGCGCCCGCGGCATCCGGCTGTCGTCGCACCCGGGTCAGTACACGGTCCTGAACTCCGAGAACCCGGCCACGCAGGCCGCCGCGATCGCCGAGCTCGAGGTGCAGGCGGCGCTGCTGGACGCGATGCAGCTCGGGCCCGAGGCGGTGGTCGTGCTGCACGTCGGCGGTGCGGCGGGCGGGCTGGACGCGGCGCGCGACCGCTTCCTCGCCGGCTTCGAGCGCCTCTCCGAGCGCGCCCGGGCGCGGCTCGTCGTCGAGAACGACGATCGCTGCTTCGCCCTCGTCGACGTGCTCGTGCTCGCTCAGCGCGCCGGCCTTCGCGTCGTCTGGGACGTTCTGCACCACCGCTGCCACGACCCCGCCGGACTGTCCAACCGCGACGCGCTTCACGCCGCGCTGGACACGTGGCGCGCCGGCGGCGGCGTCGCG
Organism: Thermoleophilia bacterium; assembly: GCA_046565905.1. Lineage (GTDB taxonomy): Bacteria > Actinomycetota > Thermoleophilia > Solirubrobacterales > Solirubrobacteraceae > CADCVQ01. The sequence goes on from JBKHXR010000084.1 coordinate 11,338, forward strand.
AAGATCCACTACTCGTCGCCCCGCCTCGACGTCGAGCAGCGCCGGGTGAAGGTCGGCCGCCGCTCGCAGACGCGCTTTCTGCTGCCTCAGCTGCGCGCGCACGCGGACCTGATCGACCCGATCGGCTTCGAGGCCTTCCTGCGCGACGCGCCGCGCGGGCGCAGCTTCGACGTCATGCTCGAGGCCAAGGCGAAGGATCTCGCGCTGCTGCGACTGCGCGACCAGCTCGCCGAACGAGGGCTCGCGAGCGCGGACGGAAGCGTCGTCGTCGGCGCCTGACGGTCAGGCCGGCACGACGCGGTCCGCCGGCGGCGGCGTCAGGCCGGCGAGGAACTCGTCCATCGGCTGCGGCTCGCCCAGGTGGAAGCCCTGGCCGTGCGTGACGCCGAGCCGGCGCAGCAGCGCGACGGTCTGATCGTCGCCGACGTGCTCGGCGACGGTCTGCTTGCCCAGGCCGCGGGCGATGTCGACGACGGCCTGGATGACGAGCCGGTCGGTGCTCGTCGAGCAGCAGTCGCGGACGAACTCCCCGTCGATCTTGAGGATGTCGAAGCGCACGTGCTTGAGGTAGTAGAACGAGCCGAAGCCGGCGCCGAAGTCGTCCAGCGCGAAGCAGCAGCCGAGCTTGGCCAGCGAGTCGGAGAACTCGCGCGCCTTGGCGATGTTGGCGATCGCCGCCGTCTCGGTGATCTCGAAGATCACGCGGCTGGGATCGAGCCCCGTCTCGCGCAGCTCGCGCTCGATCGTGCGCAGCATCTCAGGAGCGCCCATGGACGCGCCCGAGAGGTTGATCTCCACGCGCGGGCCGTCGGGCCCGGTGGCGCCGCTGGCGGCCATCGCGCGGATCGCCCGCGTCACCGTCATCGCGTCGATCTGCTGGATCATGCCCAGCCGCTCGGCGGTCGGCAGGAATGCGCCCGGCGGGATCAGGTCGCCGTGGCCGTCGCGCATCCGCAGCAGCACCTCGAACTGCGTGACACGTGCGGTCTCGAGATCGAAGATCGGCTGCGCCACGAGCGCGAAGCGGTCCTCGTCGATCGCCACCCGGATGCGCTCGGCCCAGGTGATGCGCCCCTGCATGCGCGCCTGCGCGTGCTCGGCGCCGCTGACGTGCAGCGCCAGCTGGTTGCGCCCGCCCTCCTTGGCGTCGTACATCGCGAGGTCGGCGTTGGACAGCACGTCCTCGCCGCTGAGCGCCTCCGAGCCCTCGAACATGCAAGCGCCGATGCTGGCGGTCATCGTCCGCCCGCCGGTGCCGGGCACCGCGATCCGCTCGGCGCGCAGCGCCTCGAGCAGATCCTCCGCGACGCGCTTGGCCGTCTGCTCGTTCGCGCGCGGCAGCAGCACGGCGAACTCGTCGCCGCCGAGGCGCGCGAGGACGTCGGAGTCGCGCAGGCGCGACGCCAGGACGGCGGCGACGCGGGCGATCAGCTGGTCGCCGGCATGGTGGCCGAAGGTGTCGTTGACGTACTTGAAATGGTCGAGGTCGAGCACCAGCAGCGCGCCCTCGGCGCCGTAGCGGCGCACGATCTCGGCATGCGTGTCGAGCTGCTCGGCGAAGCTCGCACGGTTGTGCAGGCCCGTCAGCGGGTCATGCGTGGCGAGGTAGTGCAGGTTCTCCTCGTAGTGGCGGCGGTGCGTGATGTCCTGCACCTGGACGAGGAAGCGGCGCGGCGTGCCGTCGTCGTCGTTGATCGTCGTCGCCTGCAGCGCGACCCAGATCGCTGTGCCGGTCGCGTGCAAGAAGCGCGTCTCGACCTTGTACTGCGCCTGCGTCCCGGCAAGCAGCGCACCGACCGCGTCGCGGTCGTAGGCGGCCTCGATCGGATGCGTAAGGGCGTCGAAGCGCATGCCCGACAGGTGCGGGGCCTTCCGTCCGGTCAGCTCGCACAGCGCGCCGTTGACGCGGATGATCCTTCCCTGCTGGTCGGTCAGCGCCATCCCGATCGGCGAGCCGTCGAAGGCGCCGCGGAAGAGCTCCTCGGCCGTCGCCAGCTCGGTCAGCGCGCGCTTGCGCGCGGTGATGTCGCGGATCGCGCTGGAGACCATCGTGCCCTCGTCGGTCTCGATCGGGCCGAGGCTGATCTCGACGGGGAACTCGCTGCCGTCCTTGCGCAGGCCGAAGAGCTCGAGATCGCCGCCCATCGGCCGCGCGACGGCGTCGCGCAGGTAGCTCTTGTGGTGATGGCGGTGCTGTGAGCGAAAGCGCGGGGGGATCAGCTCGGCGATGCTCTTGCCGATCAGCTCCTGGCGGCGATAGCCGAAGAGCTTCTCGGCCTGCTCGTTGACGAGCGCGATGTGGCTGTGGTGGTTGACGATCACCATCGCGTCCGGCGCCGCCTCGAGCAGCGCGCGGAACTTGTTCTCCGAGCCCCACAGCAGCCGGTCGCCGCGCATCAGCCGGCGCACCAGCCGGAAGTAGGCGCTCCGCGTCCGGTAGACGATCCAGCGCACGATCTCGCCGATCGTGATCACGGTCGCCGGCCTTCGCGGCCGCCGTCGGGCGCATCGCCCGAGGGCGCGGGCTGACCGCGCCAGGCGGGCTCCTGCTCGTACTTCAGCGCGAGGTTGCGCTTGCGGAAATGGCGAAACAGCGGGCCGTACGTGAAGCGCTGGAAGTTGGCGGCGGCGTTGCCCCACGGGTCGGGGCCCATGAACGGCGTGAACTTGTCGGGAAAGCCGGGCATCGTGCAGCCGATGCAGATCCCGCCGACGTTCGGGCAGCCGCCGACGCCGTTGACCCAGCCGCGCTGGGGCACGTTGCACAGCGCCGCCGGCCCCTTGCAGCCGAGCTTGACCAGGCAGCGCGAATCGTTGCCGTACGTGGTCGCGAACTGGCCCTGCTCCGTGAAGCCCGCGCGGCTGCAGCTCTCGCGCGTGGTACGGGCGTAGAGGCTGACCGGACGCAGGCGGTCGTCGAGCTCGGGAGCGGGTCCGAGCCCGCCGACGAACAGCAGCAGCTCGAGCAGGATCGAGGTCATGTTGTCGGGCTGGGTCGGGCAGCCCGGGATGCAGATGATCGGCAGGCCCAGCCGCGAGCGCCAGGACCAGCCGAGGAAGTCCGGCACGCCCATCGCGCCCGTCGGGTTGTTCTTCATCGCGGGGATCCCGCCATAGGTCGCGCAGGTGCCGACGGCGACGATCGCGGCGGCCTTCGGAGCGAGGCGGTCGATCCACTCGTTGACCGTGATCGGCTGGCCGTCGATCGGGTCCACGCCGAAGCCGCTCCAGTGTCCGTCGCCGCTGCGCCGCTCGTCGCCGACGGCGCCCTCGACGACGAGCACGAAGGGATCCAGCACGTCGTTCTCGGCGTCGTACCACGCCTGCATGAAGTCGTCGCCGTTCTCGAACGCGAGCACCGCGTTGTGCAGGATCATCCGCGGGCTGCCCGGGATCACCCCGCTGAGCAGATCCTCGAGGCTCGGCGCGGTCGCCGCGGTCATCGCGACGGATTCGCCGTCGCAGCCCAGCCCCGCCGTCATCCAGAGCACGTGGATCTCAGAGCCGTCGCCGCGGCGCGGGTCTGCGCCCTTCACCTCACGGCTCGCCATCGCCACTCCTTTCCCCGTCAGCGACACGCCCGGGACGTCCGTTCCCGATCCCCGTGCTTGCGGGGTCACGTCGTCCGCTGTACATGCGCATGGATCGGCACATACGTCGATAGAACGATCGTCCGATTTGCGCCACGCGCGGAGGTGGACGTCCGGCGCGGGCCATGCGCCTACGCCGCGCCGTGCTCGCGCCGCGCGTAGTAGGCGTCGAACGCCGATTGGCGTTCGCGGCGCTCCGCCGCGCGGCGGGCGACCGCGAACAGCTCGTCGGCCTCGTCGCTGGCGGGCTCCTGCCGGCGCACCGTGCCGCCGCCGCAACTCGGACAGCAGCCGCCCTTCGCCTGGAACGGCCACCAGTTCACGACGCACTCCGAGCAGTAGTGGGACATGGCTCTCACAGCGGTCATCGGCAGCCGCCGCGCGATCTGTAGCGAGCGTCAGGCGCTGGCGGCGCGCACGTCGGCGAGGGTCAGCGCCATCAGCGCCTCGCGGTCCGGAGTGCCGCCGAGCGCGAGCAGCCGCTCGGCCTGGTGGGCGATCACGTCGTCGAACAGGTTACGCGCGGTGCGAGCGTTGCCGAAGTAGCGGTCGCGCGCCGCGTGCAGGCGCTCCATCGTGCGCTGCAGCTCCTCGCGCGCGTCGGCCCGCAGCGTGTAGTCGGCATCTCGCGCGAAGACCTCGAAGATCTGGACGAGCTCCACGGGACCGTAGTCGTCGAAGTGGATCGTCTCGCCGAAGCGGCTGCGAAAGCCGGAGTTCGACGCCAGGAACTCCGCCATCTCATGCGGGTAGCCCGCCGCGATCACGGCCAGGCGCCCGCGGTCGTCCTCCATGCGCTTGAGCAGCTCGACCACCGCCTCCGGGCCGAAGTCGCCCTGGCTGCCGGGGCGCACGAGGCCGTACGCCTCGTCGAGGAACAGCACGCCGTCGAGCGCGCGGTCGATGACGGCGTTGGTCTTCGTCGCGGTCTGGCCGACGTAGCCGGAGACGAGGTCCTCGCGCGTGATCTCGACGACCTGATCGGTCGCCAGCAGCCCGAGGCTCTTGTACAGCCGCCCGAACAGGCGCGCGACCGTCGTCTTGCCCGTCCCGGCGCCACCCTCGAAGACGAGGTGCAGAGCGATCTGCACGGTCTTCAGGCCCGCCGCGCGGCGCATCGAGGCGATCCGCAGCAGCTCGGCCAGTCGCCGGACCTCGGCCTTCACCGCCGCCAGGCCGACGAGCGCGTCGAGCTCGGCGAGGACGGCGTTGAACGCGTCCTCGTCGAAGCGCAGCGAGGATGGGTCGGGCGCCGGCGGCGGCCGCCCGGCGGGCGGGCGCTCGCGCGCGCCCGCGCCTGTCGCGCGAGTGGCCGCCGGCCGCAGCTCCGCGAGCGCCTCGCGCGCCGCGCCGACGATCTTCTCGCGGCCCTCGACGGGGGCCCGCTCGGCGACCGCGATCGCCGCGCGCAGGGCGGCCTCCGCGTCGGCGCGGCGACCGAGCCGCCGCAGCGACTCGGCGCGCGCGATGTGCGCGTAGGCCAGCGGTATGAAGGCGCTGCCGAACACCGCGCCGAGCGCGATCGCCTCGTCGAACGCCGCCAGCGCGGTCTCGTCACGACCCTGCCCGGAGCGGGCCAGCCCGAGGCGCTGGTGCAGGTCGAACAGCTCGCGGCCGCCGCTGACGCCGTCGCCGCGCAACGCCGCGATCGCCTCGCCGAATGCCTGCTCGGCAGCCGGATAGTCGCCCTGGCTCATCGCCCTCTCGCCGCGCTGGGCGTGCAGCCTGGCGACCAGCTTCGGCGGCGACCCGAGCTTCTCCAGCGTCTCGCGGGCGAGCCGCTCGAGACCCTCGGCGCGCAGGAAGTCGCCCGAGCGCACGAGCTCGGCCGCATGGCGCAGGTAGGAATCGAAGCGCTCGGCCATCGCGGCGAACGCTACCGCCGGGGGCCGGGCGTCCGGGTACGCGAGCCGTGGAGCGGGTAGCGTGCGGCGCATGGAAGGCAGGCACCTGATCCGCGGCGCCGGTGCGACGCTCGGCGTCCTGGCGGCCGCGGGCGCTGCACGCCGCGCCTGGCGCTCGCCGGCGGTCCACGTCGCGCGGATGAGCGGCACGTCGATCAGCGCGCCGGACGCCGCCGGCTGGATCACCGACTTCCTCAACGCCGCCTACTACGCGCGCCGCGCGGAGCTGCGCGACGTCGAGGATCTGCGGATCGCGTTCACGATCCTCACTACGCGGTGGCATCAGCTGGGTCACCGGCGGCTGCGCGCGCCCGACGTGCTGGCCTTCCACCGCGCCTTCTTTCGCGAGCGCATCGTCGACGCCGCGCACACCCCGCGCGGGACGCTCGATCGCGAGCAGCTGTTCGCAGGCGCCGCACGGCTGATCGGGCCGTGGTTCGAGCGCTCCTACCACGACGACGCCCTGCGCGCGTACGGGATCGCGTTCGAGGACGCCGCGGCGCGCGACGCCTACAAGCCCGAGTACCGCCTGCGGCACGCCAAGCTCGGCGAGCCGACGCCGCCCGAGCGACCGCGCAACGAGCAGGTCTGGCACACCTACAACCCCGTCGAGGTGAAGTCGGCCCCGCGCACGCTCGCGGCGCTCGCACGGCCCGAGACGTGGCCCGACTTCGCCAGCGACCTCGGCCGCTTCACGCCGGTGCGCAGCGGCGGCCTCGCCGGGCAGACGTTCGAGATCGAGATCATCACCGCGGTGACCCCGCGGACGCCGGCGATCCTGCGCGGCTACGTCACCGTCACCCGCTTCTTCACCCGCGACGACAACGCCGCCGAGCTCGAGCAGTACGCAGCGCGGCTCAGCGACCTGATGGTCCGCTACGGGCGCGACGAGCCGCCGGCCTACCCGCCCGGCTGCGTCCCGCTGGCCGTGATCTGCCTCGACACGCACGCCGGTCACTTCATGGGCCGCGGGCGCAACCGCCTGCTCGCCTACGAGCTCGACGGCCGCCACTACCTGCGTGCGGCGGGAACGTGGGACGACATGCCGGTGACGCTCGAGCAGGCGTACCGCTCGCAGGGACGCAAGGCGCAGCAGGCGTTCTGGGGCGACGAGCGACCCGAGTCCAGCATGCTCGAGCAGCTCGTCCTCAAGACCGCCGATCCGTGAGCGTCGCCCGCTACGACGCCGTCGTCGTCGGCGCGGGCCCCAACGGCCTCACGGCGGCGGTCACGCTCGCGCGCGCCGGGCGCTCGGTGCTGTGCGTCGAGGCCGCCGATGTGCTCGGCGGCGCCGCCTCGACCGCGGAGCTCACCCTGCCCGGGTTCAGGCACGACGTCTTCTCCGCCGTGCACCCGGCCGGGATCGCCTCACCGGTGTTCGCCGACCTCAATCTGGAGCGCCACGGGCTGCGCTGGGTCCAGCCCGAGCTGGCGATGGTCCATCCGCTGCCCGGCGGGCGCGGCGCGGCGCTGTCGCGCGACCTTGCCCACACCGGGCGGTCGCTCGACGCGCTCGGCGACGGCGACGGCCGGCGCTGGGTCGAGTTCGCCGGCCCCTACCTGCGCCACTTCGAGGCCGTTCGCAGGACCATGCTGTCGGGCTTTCCCCCGATCGGCGGGCCCGCGCGGCTGCTGCCCGCCTTCAAGCTGCAGGGGTCGCTGGAGTTCGTCCGCCTGCTGCTCATGTCCGCGGAGGGGCTTGCCGGCGAGCTCCTGCGCGGCGAGGGCGCCGCCTGGCTGTACGGCTCCTCGCTGCACGGCGACGCACCGCTGGACGGCGCCGGCAGCGCGATCGCCGGCGTGTGGCTGAACCTGCTCGGCCACGCCGTCGGCTGGCCCAGCCCGGAGGGCGGCGCGGGCGCGATCACGAGCGCGCTGGCGAGCCTGCTGCACGAGCTCGGCGGCGAGACGCGCACGAGCACGCCCGCCGCCCGCGTGCTGGTCAGCCGCCGCCGCGTGACGGGCGTCGAGCTGGCCGGCGGGGAGCGCGTCGCGTCGCGCACCGTCATCACCACCACCACGCCGCAGGGCCTCGTCGCGCTGGCGGGCGACGCGCTGGGAGACGGCTACACGCGGCGCGCGCTGCGCTTCCGCTTCGGCCCGCAGACGGTCAAGCTCGACTGGGCGCTCGACGCGCCTGTCCCGTGGACGAACGAGGACGCGCGCCGGGCGGGCACGGTGCACGTCGGCGGAACCGCCGGCGAGCTGCGCGCCGCCCTGCTCGACATCTCGCGCGGGCGACTGCCGGAGGACCCGTTCCTGCTCTCGGGCCAGCAGTCGATCGCCGATCCGACCCGCGCCCCGGCCGGCAAGCACACGATGTGGGCCTACACGCACACGCCGGCAGGCGTGGACTGGGGACGCGAGCGGGAGCGCTTCGCCGATGCGATCGAGCGCCAGGTCGAGCGCTTCGCCCCCGGCTTCCGCGACCGGATCCTCGCCCGCCACATCATGGCGCCGGGCGACCTGGAGGCACGCAACGCAAGCCTGCCCGGCGGCGACGTCGGCCACGGCAGCTACGCGCTGGACCAGCTGATCTTCCGCCCGGTGCCGTCGTTGAACCCCTACTCCACGCCGGTGCGCGGCCTGTTCATCGGCGGCGCATCGACGTTTCCGGGAGGGGCGGTGCACGGCGTCAACGGTTACGCGGCCGCGCGCGCGGCGCTGCGCGGGGAACGGATCCCGCGTCCGCCGCGGATGCGGCGACTCGGGCGCGCCGCCAGCGCGCGGACGCGCCCCGTGCCCGCCGCCGGGCTACAGGAGCCCCAGGATCAGCGCCAGCAGCAGGGCGAGGCCGGCCGCTAGCGACGCGGCCATCAGCGCCTCGGCGGTGGTGACCACGGGCCTCCATCCGAAATCGTTCTTCATGTCAACCTCCTTGCGGGCCGAGCTTCTTGCACTGACGACGGCAATAGGCCGCGCGCGGCGAACGTCAAGGCGCGCAGCGGGAGGCGCGCCGCGGGCGGCGAACGTCAACCGGCGCAGCGGGACACAGGGCCGCGGGCGCCGAACGTCGACGGGCCGAGCGGCAGACGGCGCCGCGCGCGCCGGCGCCGCGCGACTACGCGTGGCGTCCCGGGCGCAGGCTCCCCGGGCGGTCCGCGCGCTCGGCCTGCGTGACGGGCTGCTGCCCGAACGCCGCGCGCAGCTCGGCGGCACGACCGGCGAGCTGCTGGGCGCGTGGCGCGAGCGTCGCGCGCACGCCGCCGCGCTCGTGCAGGTCGTACGTCTCGGCGACGAGCTCGCGGACGGCGGCGGAGACCTCCAGCAGCTGCGCGGCGGCGGTCTGCTGGGCGCTCGTGAAGCGATCGCCGGCCGCGACCTTGTGCGCGATCTCCTCGTAGGCGAGCGTCAGCTCGAACTCGGCGGCGCCGGCGGCGTCGCGCAGCGCGGCGACGTCCCCGGGAGACTGCGCGGTGCTCACGGATGCCATCCTCCCCGCCTCCCGAGCCGGTCCAAACGCGGATGCGGCGGCGCGCCCGCGGCAGGCGTGGGCGGGCCGGCGTGGGCGTCCGCAGTCGGGCGCGAGCTTGCGCCGAGCACTCGCCGGCCGACGCCGGGGCGCGGCCCGGCTACGCCGGCATGCCGCGGCGGACCCCGCCCGGGTCACGCCCCGGCGGCCACGTCCAGTCGCGCACGTCGGGCATGTCGTCGCCGACCTCGCGTGTGTAGGCGCGGTGGCGCAGGCGCTCGTCGGTCATCCGCTGGCGCAGGGCGGCGGAGCGCTCGCCCAGCCCGGGGACGCGATCGATCACGTCGATCACGAGGTGGAAGCGGTCCATGTCGTTGAGCATGACCATGTCGAACGGCGTCGTCGTCGTGCCCTCCTCCTTGTAGCCGCGCACATGCAGGTTGCCGTGGTTGCGGCGGCGGTACGTCAGCCGGTGGATCAGCCACGGGTAGCCGTGGTAGGCGAAGATCACCGGCTGCGAGTCCGTGAACAGAGCGTCGAACTCGGCGTCCGACAGACCGTGCGGGTGCTCGCTCTCGGGCTGCAGGCGCATGAGGTCGACGACGTTGACCACGCGCACCTTCAGGTCGGGGAGATGCTCGCGCAGGAGCGCGGCCGCGGCGAGCGTCTCGAGCGTCGGGATGTCCCCCGCGCAGCCGAGGACGACATCGGGCTCCTCGCCGTCGTCGTTGCTCGCCCACTCCCAGACCCCGACCCCGCGCGTGCAGTGCGTGATCGCCTCGTCGATCGACAGGTAGTCCAGCGACGGCTGCTTGCCCGCGACGATCACGTTGACGTACTGGCGCGAGCGCAGGCAGTGATCGGCGACCGACAGCAGGCAGTTGGCGTCCGGCGGGAGGTAGACGCGGATGATCTCCGCCTTCTTGTTGACGACGTGGTCGATGAAGCCGGGATCCTGATGCGAGAAGCCGTTGTGGTCCTGGCGCCAGACGTGCGAGCTGAGCAGGTAGTTCAGCGACGCGATCGGCCGCCGCCACGGGATGTCGCGCGTGACCTTCAGCCACTTCGCGTGCTGGTTGAACATCGCGTCGACGATGTGGATGAAGGCCTCGTAGCAGTTGAACAGGCCGTGACGCCCGGTGAGCAGGTATCCCTCCAGCCACCCCTGGCACAGGTGCTCGCTGAGTACCTCCATGACCCGTCCGTCCGGCGCGAGCTGCTCGTCGTCGGGCTCGATCTCGGCCTGCCACGTGCGGTCGGTCGCCTCCAGCACCGCGCCGAGGCGGTTGGAGGTCGTCTCGTCGGGGCCGAAGATGCGGAAGTTCGACGCGAACGCGTTGGCGCGGATCACGTCTCGCAGCCAGGCGCCGAGCACGCGCGTCGCCTCGGTCGCGCGGGTCCCCGGCGACTCGACCTCGACGCGGTAGTCGCGGAAGTCCGGCAGCTCCAGCGCGCGCAGGAGCAGGCCGCCGTTGGCATGCGGGTTGGCGCCCATGCGCCGCTCGCCCGCCGGCGCCAGGGCGGCCAGCTCCGGTCGCAGGGCACCGGCCTCGTCGAACAGCTCGTCGGGGCGGTAGGAGCGCATCCAGGTCTCGAGCTGCGCCAGGTGCTCCGGGTTGTCGGCGAGCTTGGCCAGCGGCACCTGGTGGGACCGCCACGAGCCCTCCGCGGGCTTGCCGTCGACCTCCTTCGGGCCGGTCCAGCCCTTCGGCGTGCGCAGGACGATCATCGGCCAGCGCGGCCGGTGCGTGGCGCCGTCGTCGCGCGCCGCGCGCTGGATCGCGGCGATCTCGTCGGCGATCTCGTCGAGCGCCGCGGCCATCAGCTGGTGCGTCGCCTCCGGCTCGGAGCCCTCGACGAAGCGCGGGGCGTAGCCGTAGCCCTCCAGCAGCGCGCGCAGCTCTTCTTCGGGAATCCGCGCGAGCACCGTCGGGTTGGCGATCTTGTAGCCGTTGAGATGCAGGATCGGCAGTACCGCGCCGTCGCGCCGCGGATCGAGGAACTTGTTCGAATGCCAGCTCGTCGCCAGCGGCCCGGTCTCCGCCTCGCCGTCGCCGATCACGCAGGCGACGAGCAGGTCGGGGTTGTCGAACGCCGCCCCGTAGGCGTGCATCAGCGAGTAGCCCAGCTCGCCGCCCTCGTGGATCGACCCCGGTGTCTCGGGAGCGACGTGGCTGGGGACGCCGCCGGGGAATGAGAACTGGCGAAACAGCCGCCGCAGCCCCTCCTCGTCGTGCCCGATCTGCGAGTAGACCTCCGTGTAGGTGCCCTCGAGGTAGGTGTTGGCCACCAACCCGGGCCCGCCGTGGCCCGGTCCGGCGACGTAGATCACGTCGAGGTCGCGCGCGCGGATCAGCCGGTTGAGGTGCGCGTAGACGAAGTTGAGCCCCGGTGTCGTGCCCCAGTGCCCGAGCAGGCGGGGCTTGACGTGCTCGAGGCGCAGGGGCTCGCGCAGCAGCGGGTTGTCGAGCAGGTAGATCTGCCCGACCGAGAGGTAGTTCGCCGCGCGCCAGTACGCGTCGAGGAGGCGCAGCTCCTCGCTGGAGAGCGGCGGGTCATGCGCGACGGCAGCGGAACGTGAGGACGGTGAGAGGGTCGACATCCTGCTTCGATACCCGTCAGCCGCCGCCGCAACGCCGGGTCGCGACGCCCGCCGTCCTCACGGGCCGGCGCTCGCGAACATCGCGTGCACGCGCGCGGCCACCTGCGCGCGCCAGCCGACGAGCGCCTCGCCACGCGGCCCGAACGCCGCCAGCGGCGGCGCCGCCGCCAGCGCCTGCGACGACAGCGCCTGCGAGGTCCCGAAGCCGGCGCCGGGCCGGCGCTCGGAGACGAGCACGCGGCTTGGCACGGGCGGCAGCGGCTCGATCTCCTCGGAGCCCTCGAGCCAGGCGACGATCGCGCGCCGGCCGGGACCGACGGCGAGGTCCGGCGCTCCTCCCGAGAGCTGACGTGGTCCGTCGAGCTCGTTCACCGTGCGCACGGAGGTCCCGATGACGTAGCTGACGCGGACGCGATGGCGCCCGTCCCCCGGCGCCGTCCACGCGACGAGCGCCTGGTTCGCCGTCAGGTACTCGGCGTCGATCCGCCCGTGCTCGAAGCGGCCGCCGCTCGGCGAGTCGGCGAGCGTCGTGTGCCGCCAGCGACCGCTGATCGGCCTGACGGCGAATCCGGCCACGACGCCCTGGTCGTCGCCGCCCGAGCCGATGTCGTGGTCCTGCCACGCGACGACGAAGCGCCCGAGCGGATCGGCGGCGGCGACCGTCTGCGGCGCGCCTCGCGGCAGCGGCGCGAGATCGGCGACGGGCTGCCAACGAGCCTCGCCGACGCGCCGGATGCGGGCCTCGATGCGCCGCCCGCGCCCGGTCTTGCGCCACCACGCGACGACGACGTCGCCGCCCGCCGAGATGGCGACGGCGGGGTTGCGGGCGAAGCTGCGGGAGAGCGTCGTCACGCTGCCGAAGCTCGCTCCGGCGGGACGGATGACCGCCTTGACGACGGTGCTCCCCGCCCGCCCGGTCGCCCACGCCGCCGCCACCCGGCCGCTGCGGTTGGCCGCGACCGCCGCGTCGGCGGCGGGCCCGCCGGCGAGCCGGCGCGAGCGGCCGAAGCTCCCGTCCGAGCGCCCGAATCGCACGCGCACGTCGACGTCCTGCGGGAACGCGGGACCGGTCGGGCGCAGCGCGAGCAGCACGGCTCGCGTCTGGCCGTACAGGCTCAGCGTCTCCGGCCGGATCTCGTCGTGCAGCGCCGGCCCCGCCGCCCACGCGCCGCCCGGCGGCCGCGTCGCGGTGCGGGTGATCGACCGCTCGCCCTCGAAGCGCTCCAGCCACGTCGCCAGCGCCGCCCCCCGCCCGTCGATCCGCAACGACTGCTGGTGGGCGACGACCTGGGCGGTCTGCGAGCCGGGCAGCAGCGCGGGCGGCTGCCAGGCCGCGCTCGCGCCCGGGCCGGCGAGCGCGGTGATCACGCCGAGCCACGCCAGCGTCGCGGCCGCCGCCCGCGCGCCGCTGCGGCGCACGCCGGGTGCACGGCGAAGGCTGCGCGGGCCGCGCGGTCGTCGCCGGCGCGCGTCGCGCTCGCGACCGGTCGTCGCCGCGCGACGCCTCGCGGTCGGGCTCGTCGCGCCCGCTCGCTCGCGGCTGCCGGGGCGCGAGGCGGCGATCTCGAGGCAGCGAGCGACCATGGCGCGGCAACGGATACCCGGTCGCACGCGAGCTGGCAAGGCGGCGTCCGCCGGCTGACGAACTGGTCGCCCGCGGACGCTGGTCACGCCCGGCAGCGTCCGCGAGCCGTCAGATCGGTCGCTCGGCTGCAACAACGCGCGGGCACAGGTCTGCGGGCTGTCCCCGCCCGATCCCGCGGCTGACGCCCGCGGCGTCCGGGAGGACGCGCACAGGGTCGCGGCGCGAGGTGCCGGTGGGCCCGTCGACGATGGGCCCTCGACCAGCGCGCTTCCACGCGACGTCGCAGCGAGCACAACGCCCCTGGACGATCCACTAGCCTCGGTCGCATGGCGTCCGCTGCGACGATCGTCAGCTGTCCCGGCTGCGGCCGCAAGAACCGCGTGCGGGCGACCACGCAGGGCGTGCCGCGCTGCAGCGTCTGCCAGACCTCGCTGCCGTGGATCGTCGACGCCGACCCGGCCGCCTTCGACGCGGAGATCGCGGCGACGGTCCCGGTCCTGATCGACTTCTGGGCGCCCTGGTGCGGCCCCTGCCGGATGGTCTCGCCGGTCGTCGAGCAGATCGGCCGCGAGCACGCCGGCCACCTGAAGGTCGTCAAGCTCAACATCGACGACGCGCCCGCGATCGCGTCGCGCTACGGCGTGCAGGGCATCCCGCTGCTGCTGGTCGTCAAGGGCGGCGCGGAGGTCGACCGCGTCGTCGGGGCGGTGCCGGCGGCGCAGCTGCGCGCGGTGCTCGCCCGCCACGTGGGGCCGGGCGCCTCCGCGGCGCGCTGACCCGCGCCGACCATCGCTGCGCGGCAGCACGCGCGCAGCGGCCGCGGGCGCCGGCCGGCAACCGCCCGCGTGCCCAGGGCTCGCGGCCAGCTGCCCGCACGTCTTCCTGCACGCGCGCGCGGAGCGCGACTATCGTCGCCCGCCGTGGTTGAGATCACGATGGCCCGCATCCTCCGTCGTCGCTCGGCAACCGGCGCGAGCTTCGCGAGCGCCCTCGTGCTGCTCGCCACGTTGCTCGCCGCGCCACGCGCGGAGGCCCAGTCGGCCTGCCCCGGCGCCGCCCCCAGCTGCCCCTACGTGCTGTCCTCGCAGATCGGCCAGCGCGCGGGTGGCGTGCTGCGCTTCCCGCAGTCGGTGGCGATCGGCCCTGACGGCTCCGTCTACGTAGCCGACCAGTCCTCCAGCGTGATCCAGGTCTTCGGGCCCGGCGGATCCTTCCGCCGCGAGATCGGCCGGGCCGGCACGCGCCCCGGCGAGCTGACGTCGGTCGGCGCGATCACCGTCGCCGCCGACAACACGCTGCTCGTCGCCGACGGCAGCAACCGGATCGACCGCTTCGACGCGGCGGGCAGGCTGCTGGGGTCGTTCGGGCGCCGGGGCACCGGCGTCGGCGAGTTCAACTTCGGCAAGGGCGGCGGCAACGACGCGCCCGCGGGCGGCGGCCTGGTGACCTCCGGGCACCACCTCTTCGTCTCCGACAGCCTCAACGACCGCGTGCAGCGCTTCAACCTCGACGGCTCGGGCGCGACGGAGATAATCCCGCCGGGACTGCTCTACAACCCGCGCGGGCTCGCCGTCCGCGGCCAGCGGCTGATCATCGCCGACGACAAGAACCACCGCCTCGTCGTGACGGACTTCGGCGGGCGCGTGATCCGCACCGTCGGCAGCGGCCAGGGCAAGCGCGGCAACCAGTTCAGCTTCCCGTTCGGCGTCGCGGTCGACCCGCAGGGCCGCGTCTTCGTCGCCGACGACATCAACCAGCGCGTGCTGCGCTTCGGGCCGCAGCCGAAGTACAAGTACAGGGCCCGCTGGGGCCACTACGGCACCGGCCCCGGCCAGCTCGCCTACCCGCGCGCGATCGCGTCGGACCGCAGCGGCGCGCTCTACGTCACGAACACGGGCAACGACCGGATCGACGTGTTCGACCGCAGCGGGCGGCTGCTGCGGTCGTGGGGCGTCTCGGGCCGCGGCAAGGGCCAGTTCAACGCGCCGCTCGGCGTCGCCGCCGACGCCAACGGCTTCCGCGCGGTCGCCGACTCGATCAACGGGCGCATCGAGCTGCTGTTCCCCGACGGGTCGATCGCCTCGAGCTGGGGCTCCCCCGCTCCCGGGCCGACGATCCTGCGCTCGCCGGTGGCGGTCGCCTTCGACGCCGCCGGCGACGCCTACGTCCTCGACCGGCGCCGCGCGCGGATCTTCGTGTTCTCGCGGTCGACGGGGATGCCGGCACGCACGATCGCGGCGCAGGGCAGCGGACCGGGCCGCCTGCTCGACCCCTCGGCGATCGCGATCGCCAACGGCATCATCACCGTCGCCGACACCGGCAACCGCCGGATCGCCCGCTTCACCACCGCCGGGGACTACCTCGGCGCCTGGACGAACACCGGCAAGGTGCGCGGCGTCGCCGTCACCCCGGACGGCCTGCGCACGTACGCCAGCGCGACCGACAACCGGATCACGGTCTTCGACGCGGCGGGCAACATCGTCCTGCAGTTCGGCGGTCTGGGCCGGAAGCTCGGCAAGCTGTCGGCGCCCGCGCAGATCGCGCTCGACGCCGGCGGCAAGCTGTGGGTCGCCGACCGCGGCAACAACCGGATCCAGCGATTCGGCGCCAACGGCGAGCGGCTGGGTACGTTCGGCGAGCGCGGCATCGGGCCGGGCCAGTTCATCAACCCGACGGGTGTCGCCGTCGACTGCAACGGCATGCTGACCGTGACCGACACGCGCAACAACCGCGTCCAGCAGTTCCGTCTCGCCCTGCCCGAGGCACCGCCCTGCGTCGCGCTGACGCCGCTGGCCAACCCGCCGCCGCCCAAGGCGCCGACGCTGCCGCCGCCGCTCGGGCCCGAGCTCACCGTCAAGGTGCTGCGCACCGGCAAGCTCTTCAGCACCCGCCAACTGCCCCTGCGCGTCGGCTGCGACACGATCTGCCGCGTCGAGGTCACCGGCACCCTGACGGAGCGCAACAAGCCGCGCAGGCGCAAGCGGGCGGTCTCCGTGGGCCTGCGCAGGGCGGTCGCCAAGCTCGCTGCCGGCGAGTCGAGGATCGTGCGCGTGAAGCTCACCCGCGCGCAGGTATCGCGCCTGCGCAGGGCGATGAGGGCACGTCGCAGGATGACCGTCACGCTGCAGGTCGAGGCGACGGCCGACGCCGGCGAGCCGACGACGATCAGCCGCAGCTTGACGGCGCGCGGATAATGCACGAGGTGGCCGCGCGGGGCGGTCGCCGAACAACCGTTGGGATCTCAGCGATTCAGGGTCGAAGGTCGCGCACATCCGCCGATTGCGGCGTCATGCGTCTGATGCGTCTGAGCGTCTGCCTCGTGCTCGCGCCCCTGCTCGGCCTGCTCGCCGCGCTGAGCCCGGCGGCGCACGCCGCCGACGGCGACGTGCTCGTGGTCGGCGACTCGCTGGCCGTCGGCACGACGCCGTTCCTCGTCCCGCTGCTCGGCGACCGCAACGTCGTGACCGACGTGCGCAACGGCATCACGACGCCGCAGGGCATGCGCATGCTGCGCAGGTCGCTGCGCACGGTCGTCCCCGGCACGGTGGTCGTCAGCCTCGGCACCAACGACGGCGGCGATCCCAGGCGGTTCGCCGACCGCCTGCGGCGCACGCTGGCGCTGTTTCCCCGCGACACCTGCGTCGTGTGGTCGACGATCATCCGCCCGCGTCGCAAGGGCCCCTACCGCCCGCTCAACCGCGTGCTGCACAAGGTCAAGAAGCGCGACAAGCGGCTCGTCGTGATCGACTGGGAGCACGCCGTCACCGGCGGCGCGGTGTACCTGCCCGACGGGCTGCACGCCGACCGGGAGGGCTACCGCTACCGCAGCACGATGATCGCCGACGCCGTCAACGCCGGCTGCCGCGCGCGGCTGGCGACGCACTGAGGCCACGACCGCCGCGCCGCGCGCCCGCCGCTCGGGCGGGCGCGGGCCATGCGTCGATCAGGGGGTGGCGGGCGGGTAGGGCGGCAGCGGTGCGGTGATCGCCAGCTGCGCGGCGGCCGCGTCGAGCGCCTGCGCGACCGTCGCCGCCGAGCCTGCCGCGGGCTGCGGATCGAACGCGGCCTGGATCTTCCGCAGGTCGCCGCTGTCGAGCTCGCCCTCCAGCCCCCACGAGAAGGCCAGTCCCTCGGCTCGCGCCGTCGCGTCGGCGCCGCCCTCGACGGCGTACTTCTTGACCGCCAGCGCGAAGATGCGGTTCAGCGCGCCGCGCGTGGCCCGCGTCGCCGCCTCCAGCGCGGCGGCATCCCTGTCCGTGACCGCCTTCTGGGCGGCGCTGATGCCGGCGATGACGTCGTTGCCGAGCTCGTGCTCGCCCAGCCCGAAGTCCGCGGCGCGCTTGGCCGCCGTGGCGATCACGCCCTCGCCCTCGGCGCTGAGGTAGGCCCAGACCTCGTCGACGTTGTGCGCCGCGCCCTCCTGCGGGTCCAGCTCGCCCGCCGCGAGCTTCTCCTTCGCGCCGGCGAACTCGTCGAGGGCGTGCAGCTTGAGCGTGACGATCATCCCCTTGTCGATCCACTGCACGCGCTGGGCCGCAGACAGCGACGCGGCGGTGCCGCGCCCGGCGAGCGCGTGCTCGACGCGCGTGGCGACCGGATGCTTCGCGACGAAGCCCGCGAGCGCGCGATTCGTGCCGTCGCTCTTCTTCGAGAACCTGCCCTTCGACCAGATCTCGGCCGCCGCCGCGAAGTCCGGCTTGGCGCCCGCCTTCTCGGGCTTGATGAGCGCGCGGATCGCCGCCACGTCGCGGCCGATCGCGGCGTTGGAGGCGACGTCGGATACGGGCACGTACGTCGCCGGCGACTCCCCGGAGGCTGCGGAGTTCGCGGCACTCGCGGGCTGCGCCCCGACCGCAGCCGGCTCGTCGTCGTCAGAGCCGCAGCCGGCGAGCAGCAGCAGTCCGCAGGCCGCCGCAGCGGCTGTCCATCGGTGCATCCCATCCCCCTGTCGTGAACGGGCACCGCCGTGTTAGGGCACCCTTATTAGGGCAACCTAACAGGTCCGGCCTCGGCGGCGGCGACCGCCCGGGCGCGAATACCGCTCAGGGGTCCCCGCCCCACTCCTGCATGAGCCCCTCGACCTTGCGGTTCAGCAGCGGGCCGAGGGTCTGCGCGAAGACCAGCGTGAAGTGATGAAGGTCCTTGTAGACGAGCGCGCCGCCGATCACGGGGTAGCAGAGGCGCCTGCTGCAGAACACCTGCGTCAGGTCGATCGCCTGCACGCGCGGCGAGTGCTCCTTGCGCGCGGCGATCAGCGAGGGGTCCTCGTCGAGCGCCGATCTGCGCGGCACCGCGCAGGCGATGCCGGGCCGCTCTCCGGCGACGATCGCCTCGTCGATGCACTCCACGGTCCGGCGGAAGATCTTCGGCGTGTCGCGGATGACCACGATGTGCTTGACGGTGTCGGGCAGCGACCGCCACGCCTTGCGGACACCGTTCATCTTGGCCTCGAACATCGTCCGCCCGCGGGGGACGTTCACGACGCCGCCGGTGATCGCGACGACGAAGACCGTGTCGATCTCGGGGTGCCTGCGAAGGACGCGCGGGACGTTGTCGACCCAGCGCAGGCACTGTGACTTCGTCGGCTCGGGCGTGAGCTTCGTGGCCGCCGAGAAGACGCAGCTCGTGCGCGTCATCGACAGCCCGTGCCAGCCGCGGTCGCGGGCGACGGCGTCCAGCGGCGCACGCCAGTGCGACGCGTGGCTGTCGCCGAGCAGCGCAACGGTCCGCTTCGCCTGCTCGGGCCGGACGCCGAAGTCGCAGACGCTCACCCCCTCCTCCTTGCGGAAGTTCGGGCACGGCGCGTTCTTCTCGGTCTTGGCGGCCACCGGCAGCGGTACGACCTTCGTGCGCAGGGCCTTGTTCTCGCAC
Organism: Thermoleophilia bacterium; assembly: GCA_046565905.1. GTDB lineage: Bacteria > Actinomycetota > Thermoleophilia > Solirubrobacterales > Solirubrobacteraceae > CADCVQ01. The sequence goes on from JBKHXR010000084.1 coordinate 30,302, forward strand.
GGGTTCCGGCGGTCGCGCGCCGCCGCGCCGAAGCAGTCGGGCGTCTGCGCGACGACCTTGACCTGCTGGCGCTCGGCCGCGTGGATCTGCGCCTCGACGTGCGACGTGCCGCCGAGCAGGACGACGGCGAGCACGGCCGTCGCCGCCGCGCTGCAGGCGAACGTCATCCGCGGCTGCGCCGAGAGCCACTCGCTGCGCCGGACCGGATCCTCCACGAGCACCTTCGTCGCCCACGCCAGGAGGATCGTCAGCAGCGGCACGACGATCCGCGTCTCGGTGAGGCCGGCGTTGGCGAACGCGAACGGCGCGAAGACGAGCAGCGGCCAGTGCCAGAGGTAGACCGAGTACGAGATGTCGCCGAGAAACTGCGCCGGCCTGACACGCAGGATCGCCGACGGCGCCCAGCGCGCGGCCGGCATCCCGGCGTGGATCACGGCGAGCGCGCCGACGACCGGGATGGCCGCGGCCGATCCCGGGAAGGCCGTGTCCGTGCTGTACGCGACGGCCGCGTAACCGACGGCCGCGAGGCCCGCCCACGACAGCAGCGCGCGCGCCCGGTCGGGCAGCGCGGCGCGGGCGCCGAGCAGCGCGAGCAGGCCGCCCGCGCCGAACTCCCACGCCCGCGTCGGCGTGACGAAGTACGCCGCCGCCGGGTTGGACGCCGTCTCGCTGATCGAGTACCACAGGCTCAGACCGGTCACGGTCAGCAGCACGGCGATGATCGCCGGCCGCCGCCGCGCCGTCCACGCCGCGACGATGATCAGCAGCGGCCAGATCACGTAGAACTGCTCCTCGGCCGAGAGCGACCAGAAGTGCTGCACCGGTGACGGGCGGTTGTCCGCGCCGAGGTAGTCGACTGCATCCGACGCGAGCTGCCAGTTCTGCACGTACGCGGTGCTCGTGCCGATCTCGGTGAGGAACTGCTGCCAGTACAGCTGCGGCACGAGCACGATCGTCGCCACGGCGCAGACGAACAGCGTCAGCAGCGATGCCGGCAGCAGGCGGCGCGCGCGGCGCGCCCAGAACTGCCACAGCGACAGCGTCCCGGTCCGGTCGACCTCGCGCACGAGGTGGGCGGTGATCAGAAAGCCCGAGATCGCGAAGAACACGTCGACGCCGACGAAGCCGCCCGGCATCGCCTCCGGCCAGACGTGGTAGACGACGACCGTCAGAACCGCGATCGCGCGCAGCGCCTGGATCTCAGGGCGGACGGTGGAACGCTTGGGCTCTCCCAGCGGACCTGGGACCTCCCCCGCGGAGGGGTCTTGATCACGTCGTCGTTTCACGGTTGCTCTAACGCCCTGTGCCGCGCGGAGGTTGCGCCGCCGCCTCGATCAGCGGCGTCGTGCGCGGTGGCACCTGCTGGGTCAGCACGATATAGCTCGTACAGCGGCGGATCGCCGCAGTCGCCGTGAGCCGGTTGACGATCTCCTGCAGATGCTCGGTGTCGCGGGCGACGACGCGGCAGATGAGGTCCTGCGGTCCGGAGATCGCGTCGGCCTCCAGCAGCTCGGGAATCGACTCCATGACCTCGACCGCCGCGGCGAGCTCGCCCTGCGCCAGCTCGATCAGGATGAACGCGCTGATCGCGTAGCCCATCGCGGCCGGGTCGACCTCCGGCCCGTGCCCCGTGACGACGCCGCGCGCCTCGAGCTTGGCGAGGCGCGCCTGCACCGTGCCGCGCGCGACACCGAGCTGGCGCGCGATCTCCAGCAGGCCCACGCGGGGGCTGCTGCGCAGCGCGGCGATGAGACGGGCGTCGAGACGATCGATGGACAAGTTGACCAGTATTTCAGTCGATCCCGCGTATCAACTGTCCGGATTGACCTGGCGAGATGAGCAGACTTGTAAGACGACTCGAAACAACCGACCCTCTATATACGAGCGAGGAGCCCGGAGTGTTCGAGGAAGCACAGCTGTACTGCCCTGTGACGACGGGAACAGGCGGTGAGGTCACCGTCCAACTGCACGACGGACACCCCGGCGCGGACGATCCAGCCTATCGCCGCCGGCGCGGCGAGATCGCGGCCGCGGCGCTGGCGTGGCAACCCGGCGGGCCCGCCCCGAGGATCGAGTACCTGCCCGCCGAGCAGGAGGTGTGGCGCACGGTCCGCCGCGAGCTCGCGCCGCTGCACGAACGCCACGCGGTCGCGCAGTTCCGCGAGGCGCTCGCCGTGCTCGATCTGCCGACCGACCGCGTCCCCGGGCTCGACGAGGTCTCGCAACGGCTCGTCACGCGCAGCGGCTGGAGCTACGTCCCCGCTGCCGGCCTCGTCGACCTGCGCACGTTCTACGCGGCGCTCGGCGAGCGGACGTTCCACTCGACGCAGTACGTCCGCCATCCCGCGATGCCGCTCTACACGCCCGAGCCCGACATCGTCCACGAGGTCATCGGCCACGGCCACCTGCTCGCGACGCCGACGTTCGGGGAGCTGCACCGCCGTGCCGGCGCCGCCGCCGTGCGCCTGCGCGACCACGAGGCGCTGCGCTTCCTGTCCCGGGTCTTCTGGTTCTCGCTCGAGTTCGGCGTCGTCGTCGAGGACGGCGAGCTGCGCGCGTACGGCGCCGGGATCCTCTCCAGCTATGGCGAGATGGGCCTCTTCGGGAACATGCGGCTGCGCGCGCTCGACGTATGCGAGATGGGCACGGCCGAGTACGACATAACGAAGTACCAGCCCGTCCTGTACCGCGCGGAATCCGTCGCGGAGATCGAGGCCGTCGTCGGCGGCTTCTTCGACACCTGCACCGACGAATCGATCGAGGAGTTGCGCCGTGAGCACGCTGTCACCTGACAGGGAGGGTGGGACGGGACCCGCGCCGGACCGGCGCGACTTCATGCCGCTGCACGGCATCGATCACATCGAGCTGTGGGTCGGCAACGCCGCCCAGGCCGCGTTCTACTTCACGCATGCCTTCGGATTCGCCGAGGTGGCGTACGCGGGCCTCGAGACGGGGCTGCGCGACCGCGTGTCGCACGTGCTCCGGCAGGGTCGCATCCGGCTCGTGCTCACCGGCACGCTGACGCCCGGCACCGAGATCGCTCGCCACCAGCACGCGCATGGGGACGGCGTCAGGATCGTCGCGCTGTCGGTGCCCGACGTCGACGCCGCGTACCGCGAGGCCGTCGTGCGCGGGGCGCGCGGGCTCGTCGAGCCCTACGAGCTGCGCGATGCCGACGGCGCCGTGCGGATCGCCGAGATCGCCGCCTACGGCGACACCGTGCACCGCTTCGTCGGCCGCGCCGACTACGCGGGCGCGTTCCTGCCCGGCTTCGCGGCCGTCGACCATGACCGCGACGCGACGCAGCCGGGCCTTCTTGCCGGCATCGACCACGTCGTCGCGAACGTCGAGCTGGGCGAGATGGAGCGCTGGGTGAGGTACTACGAGGACGTCTTCGCGATGACCGAGCTCATCCACTTCTCCGACGAGGCGATCTCGACGGAGTACTCCGCGCTCATGTCGAAGGTCGTCACCAGCGGCGACGGCCGCGTCAAGCTGCCGATCAACGAGCCCGCCGAGGGGGCGCGCAGGTCGCAGATCGACGAGTACCTCGAGTTCTACGGCGGCCCGGGCGTGCAGCACATCGCGGTCTCGACGACCGACATCGTGGGCACCGTCGAGGAGTTGCACGCGCGCGGCGTGCGCTTCCTCCGCACGCCCGAGTCCTACTACGACGGCGTGCCCGAGCGCGTCGGCGAGATCGAGCAGTCGATCGACGACCTGCGCCGGCTGGGCATCCTCGTCGACCGCGACGACGAGGGCTACCTGCTGCAGATCTTCACCAAGCCGCTCGGCGACCGGCCGACGATCTTCCTGGAGATCATCGAGCGCCACGGCGCGCGCGGCTTCGGCGAGGGAAACTTCAAGGCGCTGTTCGAGGCGATCGAGCGAGAGCAGGCGCTGAGGGGGAATCTGTAGTCATGCGCTACGTGTCGTCGGGGGCCGTTCCCGCGAAGCGTCACACGCAGGTCCGCGATCCGGAGACCGGCGACCTGCTCGTCGAGGAGGTCATGGGCTACGAGGGCTTCTCGGGCAACGAGTCGATCCTCTACCACCTGGTGTCGCCGTGCGACGTGATCGAGGTCGGCTCGTTTGCGCCGATCGCGCTCGAGGAGTGGGTGCCGGGCGCGCACGTTCACCGGCTGACGCAGACGGCGGGCCTCGCGCCGTCCGGCGATCCGCTGTCCGGGCGGCGGGTGCTCATGTTCAACGACGACGTCGAGATCGCGATCTGCAAGCCGTCGGAGGAGATGGCCGGCTTCTACCGCAACGGCGAGGGCGACGAGGTCATCTTCGTGCACGAGGGCACGGGCGTCCTCGAGACGATCTTCGGGGCGGTGCCCTACCGGCAGCACGACTACGTGGTCATCCCGCGCGGCACGACGTACCGGTTGCGCTGCGACGACGGGCCGCAGACGTGGCTGACGTTCCACACCCCGGGCGAGATCGAGACCCCCAACCGCTACCGCAACCGCTACGGGCAGCTGCTCGAGCACGCGCCGTTCTCCCAGCGCGACTTCCACCCGCCCGTCTCGCTGCGTACGCACCGCGAGCGCGGCGAGTTCGAGCTCGTCGTGCGCGCGCGGCACGGCCTGCAGCGCTTCGTCCTGGACCACCACCCGTTCGACGTCGTCGGCTGGGACGGCTACGTATATCCCTACAGCTTCAACATCCACGACTTCGAGCCGAAGTCGGGGCGCCTGCACCAGCCGCCGACGGTCCACCAGACCTTCCAGGGGCCGAACTTCGTGATCTGCTCGTTCTGCCCGCGCAACCTCGACTGGGACCCGCTCGCGATCCCGATCCCCTACCACCACTCCAACCTGCAGTCCGAGGAGGTCATCTACTACGTCGACGGCCAGTTCGGCTCCCGCGCCGGCGTCGGCGCGGGCGCGCTGACGCTGCATCCCAGCGGCCTCGCGCACGGGCCGCAGCCGGGCCGCGTCGAGGCATCGCTCGGCGCGACGCGGACCGACGAGCTCGCGGTGATGTGCGACACGTTCCGGCCGCTGCGCCTGACGACGCTCGCGCGCGAGCTCGACGACCCGTCCTACGCGCTGAGCTGGCACGCGGGCGCGCGGGCGCCGGCGGGCTGACCGGGCGCCACCGAGCCGCAGGACGGGGGCGCCACCGCTCGCGTTGCGACTTGAAGGGCGTGAGCCCATGAAAGTCGCAACGCGAGCCGATCCGGCGGCGCGCGCCCTGCTCACGAGGCGGGCGGCGTGATGCGCAGGATCCGGTCGTCCTCGTCGTCGGGGCTGCCGCGACCGTCGCGGTTGCTCGTGAGCACGTGGATCCGCCCGCGCGGGCCCTCGACGACCGAGCGCAGGCGGCCGTGGTCGCCGTCGATCAGCGCCTCGTCGGAGGTCACGTCGGCGCCGTCGAGCCGCAGTCGCCGCAGGCTCTCGCCGCGCAGGCCGGCGACGAGGAAGCTGCCGGTCCATGCGCTGCCCTCACGTGACACGAAGGCGGCTCCGGAGGGCGCGACCGTCATGTCGGTCCAGACCTTCAGCGGCGCGGTGAACCGCCCGTGGTCGCCGCCCTGGACCTCCGGCCAGCCGTAGTTGGCGCCCCGCTCGATGTGGTTGACCTCGTCGTCGGCGCTGGGCCCGTGCTCGGTGGCGAGCATCCGCCCGCTGCCCGGCTGCCAGTCGAAGCCCTGCGGGTTGCGATGCCCGAGCGAGTGGACCTGCGGCCGGCCGCCGTCGCCGCGGTACGCCGACGGCGCCATGCGCAGGAACTTGCCCGCGAGCGAGTCCTCGTCCTGCGCGAGCGACTGCCGCCCGGCGTCACCCGTGGAGATGTACAGGCGCTCGTCCGGGCCGAAGTGGATGCGCCCGCCGTTGTGGATCGCGGCGGCCGGGATGCCGTCGACGACGACCGCGTCCTCCTCGAGCCGGCTGCCCGCAAGCCGGTAGCGGGCGACCTCGTTGCCGTCGCGCACGGTGCGGTAGAGGTAGACGAAGCCGTTGTCCTCGAAGGCCGGGTCGACGGCCGCGCCGAGCAGCCCGCCCTCCCCCGCGTCGTCGACGTCGACGGTGGCGAGCGGCTCGTCGCGCAGCCCGCCGTCCTCCAGCAGCCGCACGCGTCCCGGGCGCTCGGTCACGAGCGCGCGACCGTCGGGCAGGAACGCGATCTCCCACGGCGCCTCGAGCCCGGTGGCGATCGTCTCGACCTGCATGGCGTCGCCGCGAGTGGTCGTCTGGGCCGGCGCGCCGCCGGTCGCATCGGCGCCGCCGCCGCCGTCACCGCCGTCACCGCCGCAGGCGCTCAGGGAGAGGGCTGCGGCGAGCAGCAGCACCGTCGCGCAGTCGAGGATCGGCGGGCGCCCGCGACGCGTCGTCGTCGTCGCGGGCAGGCGCCGTCGCCGCGTCGTCGGGAGCGTACGGATCTGCGACGGGCTCATCTGCATCGCCTACCCGCCGGCGTGCGAGGCCAAGGCCGAATCCCCGCGCCGGTCGCAGCGCCGCTGCCGTTCGCTCCGCCGCCGCGCGATCGCCTAGGTTGCCGGGCGATGAGCGCGCGCGAGACGCCGGCCGCGAACCTGCAGTGGGGCGTCGTGCGCGTCCGCGGCGGCGCGCCGCAGCCGGCGCTGCGCGACGGCGGCGAGGTCGTGCTCGCGGCGAAGCTCGCGCTCGGCGACGACCCCGACCTGCGCGCAGCCGTTCGCGCGCGCGTGCTCAACGACCTGATCGAGCTCGGCCCGCGCGCTTGGAGCGCCATCGAGCAGGCGGCGGCCGACGCGCCCCCCGCCGCCCGGGTCGCGCTCAGCGAGGCGACGCCGCTGCTGCCCGTCCGCGTGCCGGACTTCGTCGACTTCTACGCCTCGCTCGAGCACGCGACGAACCTCGGCGCGATCTTCCGTCCGGGCGCGCCGCCCGTCCGCGACAACTGGCGCCACCTGCCGGTCGGCTACCACGGCCGCGCGTCGACGGTCGTCGTCAGCGGCACGACGGTCCGCCGCCCGCACGGGCAGACGCGCCCCGGCGTCCTCGAGCCCACGGCCCAGCTCGATCTCGAATGCGAGCTCGGCTACGTCCGCGGGCCGAGCGTCGCCGGGCCGATCGACGTCGACCGGGCGCAGGAGCGGATCTTCGGCGTCGTGCTCGTCAACGACTGGAGCGCGCGCGACATCCAGCGCTACGAGTACGAGCCGCTGGGCCCGTTTCTCGGCAAGTCGTTCGCGACGTCGATGTCCGCCTGGATCACGCCGCTGCGCGCGCTCGAGCGCGCGCGCGTCAGGCCGGCGCCGCAGGATCCGCCGCCCGCGCCCTATCTCAGCGCGCGCGAGCCGTGGCTGCTCGACGTCGACCTCGCGATCGAGATCAACGGCGAGACCGTCTCGCAGCCGAGCGCCCGCACGCTCTACTGGACACCCGCGCAGATGCTCGCCCACCTCACCGTCAACGGCGCGAAGCTGAGCGCCGGCGACCTCGTCGCGACCGGCACGATCAGCGGCGCCGCGCCGCGCACCCAGGGCTCGCTGGCCGAGCTTCACCGCGGCGAGCGCTGGCTCGCCGACGGCGACGAGGTCACGCTGCGCGGCCGCGCCGGCGGCGTGCGACTCGGCGACGTGCGCGGCCGCATCGCGGCGGCGACCTGAGCTAGGCTCGCGTCGTGGAGGGAGGAGCAGCAGGAACGCCGGCCGGACAGCGCGGGCAGCAGCCGCAGCCCGCAACGGGCGGCGCCGGCCCGCGCCCGAACCTGACGCTTCCGCAGCTGCTCGCCTTCGGCGCGTTCCTGCTGTTCGCGCTGCTTGCGCTGCTGGCCTCCGACAGCGCCGCCGTCTCCTCGCTGGAGCGCCAGCAGATGGGCACGCTGACGATGTTCCTGATCGGCGCCCTGCTGCCCTCGGACGCCCTGATCCGCTTCGGGCGCAACCTGCTCTTCCAGAAGGTCGACGACCCCGACGCGGCCGCGCGCTACGCCCCCGCCACGACGCTCGCGCAGCTGCTCGGCTTCGCCACCTACGTCGTCGTCCTGGCGCTGACGCTGTTCTCGCAGGTCAGCGCCGAGGAGTTCACGCAGATCAACGAGGTCGCGCGCGTGCTGATCGTCGCCCTGCTGCCTTCCGATGCGGGGATCCGCTTCGGGCGCGCGCTGTACTACCGCGCCGGCTCGACGCCGCAGCCGGGAATCGCCCAGCTGAGGAAGGTCTGACCGCCGCAGCCGGTCCCCGGCCGGACGGCGATGCTTCGAGCGCCGCCTATGCGTCGTGTCGGACCCGTGCCGCTGGTCCATACACACGTCGTACACGTCCGGCCGGCGGAGGGCCAGTACCCTCGATCGCATGACCGCCGTCGCCGCCGCCGAACGGGAGAGCCGCACCTACGCCGACGACGAGGAGCTGCTCGGCGGCGTCCTCGACGAGGTGATCTGCGCCGTCGAGGGGCCGGAGGCGCGCGACCTGCACCGCGAGGCGATCGACCTCGGCGAGCGCTCGCGCAGCGGCGACGCGGCGGCCGCCGAGCAGCTCGCTCAGCTCGTGGCGGGGCTCGATCTGTCCCAGATCGTGCTGCTCATCCGGATGCTGACGCGCTGGTTTCAGCTCATGAACCTCGCCGAGGACCTCGACCGGGTGCGCCGCATCCGCAAGCTCGATGCCCAGCCGGGGCCGCGCCG
>JBKHXR010000085.1:0-42456 GCA_046565905.1 Thermoleophilia bacterium
GACGGCACCGTCAAGACGCTCTTCCACACGCGCGACGGGCGCCCCGTGGAGGCCGTGCTCATGCGCTACCGGGACGGGCGGCGGTCGCTGTGCCTGTCGTCGCAGTCGGGCTGCCCGCTGACGTGCACGTTCTGCGCGACCGGCGCGATGCGGTTCGGGCGCAACCTCACGGCCGCTGAGATCCTCGACCAGGCGCTGCACTTCCGCCGCGTCGAGGACGTCGACCACGCGGTCTTCATGGGCATGGGCGAGCCGATGATGAACCTCGACAACGTCCTCGCGGCCTGCCGCCGGCTGCCCGACGTCGGCATCACGCACCGCCGCACGGCGATCTCGACGGTCGGCTGGATCCCGGGCATCGAGCGCCTCGCCGGCAGCGACATGCCGATCCGCCTCGCGCTGTCCCTGCACGCGCCCGACGACGCCCTGCGCACGCAGATCATGCCCGTCAACGCGCGCTACCCGCTCGCCGACGTGCTCGCCGCCTGCGCGCGCCTGCACGCCGCCAGGCGCCGGCTCGTGTTCGTCGAGTACGTCATGCTCGCCGGCGTCAACGACCGCTACGAGCAGGCCGTCGCGCTCGCTGGGCTGCTCGACCCGCGGATCTACAAGGTCAACCTCATCCCCTACAACCCGACCGGCTCCTACGACGGATCGGGGCCGGACGCGATCGCGGCGTTCCGCGCGGTGCTCGAGGAGCACGGCCTGCGCGCGACCGTGCGCCTCACGCGCGGGCGCGACATCGCCGCCGCCTGCGGCCAGCTCGCCGCCGCGCGCGCGTAGCCGCGGTCGCTCAGGCGGGCGCGGCCTCGCCCGCGCGCTGCTCGCCGGCGCGCAGCAGGCGGTCGCGCAGGTCGGCCTCCTCCTCGGGCGACGGGTCCCACTCCGCGACGCTCGGCAGCGCCTTGAGCGACTCGAGCCCGAAGAGCTTGAGAAACAGATCGGTCGTCCGGTACAGCACGGCACCGAACTGCGAGCGCCCGGCCTGCTCGATGAAGCCGCGCTCCTCGAGCGTCGCGCTCGCCGACTCGGCCGCGACGCCGCGGATGCGCGTGATCTCCGGCCGCGACACGGGCTGCAGGTAGGCGACGATCGCAAGCGTCTCGGCCTGGGCGGGCGTCAGCGGCGGCGTGCGCGGCTTGGCGAGCAGGCGCCGCGCGGCCTCCTCGGCGACCGGGTCGGTCGCCAGCGCGATCCCGCCCGCGACGCGCTTGAGCTGAAGCCCGCGCTCGCCGGGCGCATACTGGCGATCGAGCTCCGCGAGCGCGGTCGCGACCTCGCCGGCATCGCAGCCCGTCGCGTCGGCGAGGTCGGCGACGCTGACCGCCTCGGGGGAGAGGAACAGCAGCGCCTCGACGATCCGGGCGAGCTCGCTCACGACGCCAGGGCCCGCACGGACGCCGACCGCGCGGCGGCGATCTCGATCTCGCCGAACGGCTCGTCCTGCGTCCACGTCGCCTCGCCCTGCTTGTAGAGCTCGAGCAGCGCGAACAGCGTCACCGCGACCGTCACCCGGTCGGCGCCGCGGACCGCCTCGTCGAAGGTGGTCGCGCCGCGGCGCAGCAGCGCACGCAGGTGCGCCAGGCGCTCGGCGGTCGTCACGCGCGGGATCGTCAGGTGGCCGAGCGTCAGCTGCTGCGGCACGCGCAGCAGGCCGCCGAGCGCGGCCCCGAGCCGGCGCGGGTCGTAGACGGCGCCGGCCTCGGCGAGGTTCGTGCGCCGCAGCGCCGGCGGCAGCGGCGCCGAGCGGTAGCGGACGCCCTGCTCGCCGGCCAGTCGCGCCGCGAGATGCTCGGCGGCGCGGCGGTAGCGCTGAGCCTCGAGCATCCGCGCGAGCAGCTCCTCGGCCGCCTCGCCGGGCTCGAAGTCCGCCAGCTCGTCGTCCTCGCGCGGGAGCATGAGGCGCGACTTGAGCTCCAGCAGGGCGGCGATCAGCACGAGGAACTCGGTGGCGACATCGAGGTCGAGCTCGCCGCGCGACTGGAGGTGGTCCAGATAGGAGACGACGATCTCCGCGAGCTGCACCTCGAGCAGGTCGATCTCCTCGCGCAGGACGAGCGTCAGGAGAAGGTCAAAGGGCCCTGAGAAGACATCGAGGTCCAGTTCGAGCGAGGCGACGGTCACGAAGCCGCAGGCTAGCGACGGCAGATGACGCTCACCCCGTCCCGACCCGCCCGCCTCCTACAAGAGGATCAGCAACATCACGCCGAGCAGCAGGAAGATGACCAGCAGGATGAAGAGGACGTCAAGCGTCTCAAAGCCGTTTTCGTTGTTTGCGTTCATTGGCGCGACCCTAGCGGTTTCGCGCCACTCACGGCTTGGCGCCTATGCCCATCGCGTCACGGACCTCCGCGAGCGTCCCCGAGGCGATCGCGCGCGCCCTCGCCGCACCCGCGGCGAGCGTCTCCTCGAGCGCCTGCGTGTCCGCGCGGATCGCGCGGTAGCGCTCCTGAAGCGGCGCCAGGCAATCGACCACCGCCTCGCCGACCGCGGCCTTCAGATCGCCGTACCCGCGCGCGCTCGCGAGCTCCTGCTCGACGCTGTCGGGCGAGACGCCGCGCACCGTGGCGAGGATGTCGATCAGGTTCGTCACACCGGGCTTGTCGTCGCCGCGGCGCAGCAGCGGCGGGTCGTCGGAGTCCGTCACCGCGCGCCTGAACTTGCGCCGGATCGCGTCGGGCTCGTCGAGCAGGTAGACGGTGCCCTGCTCGCTGGCGGCGGTCGTCGACATCTTGCGGTAGGGCTCCTGCAGGTCGCGGATGCGCGCCCCGACGTCCGGGATCCGGTGCTCGGGGACGACGAGCGTGCCCTCCCCGAAGCGCCCGTTGAAGCGCTCGGCGATGTCGCGCATCAGCTCCAGGTGCTCGCGCTGGTCCTCGCCGACGGGCACCTCGTGCGCGCGGTAGGCGAGCACGTCGGCCGCCTGCAGCACCGGGTACAGCAGCAGCCCTGCCGAGACGAGCTCGCGCTGCGCCGCCGACTTGTCGCGGAACTGATGCATCCGGTTGAGCTCGCCGAGCGCCGTGACCGACGTCAGCAGCCAGCACAGCTCCGTGTGCTCCCTGACGTCGCCCTGCCGGAAGAGGATGCAGCGCTCGGGGTCGAGCCCCGCCGCGAGCAGGATCGCCGTCGTGTCGTGGACGCGCTCGCGCAGCTCGCCGGGGTCGTAGGGGACGGTCGTCGCGTGCAGGTCGACGATGCAGTAGATCGCGGGGTCGCCGCGGTCCTGACCGGCGACGTACTGCGTGATCGCCCCGATGTAGTTGCCGAGGTGCTTGCGGCCGGTCGGCTGGATGCCGCTGAAGATGACTCGTCCCACGGCGGCTCAGGCTACCCGCGTCGCCGCCGCGAGCGCCGGGACGTCGCCGGCCGACGCTCTGCTCAGCGCGCGGCCGACCGGCAGCGCGCCGGCGCCCGCATGTGCGCGCGGCGGCCGGCTCGGTGGCCGGCGCCTAGCCGGTCGCCGCCCTGGCGAGGTTGACCCGGCCGAAGCCGGTCTGGTCGTCGCGTCCCGCGGCTGCGACGTCGTCGACTGCGGCGACGAGCTTCTCGCGCCAGAAGGCCGGCGCCTGCGATCGGTGGCGCCCGGCGATGACGGCTGCCACGCCGGCGGCATGCGGCGTGGCCATCGACGTGCCCGAGATCACGTGATAGCCGCCGTTGTTCCAGGTCGAGAGGATGCCGACGCCCGGCGCGGCGACCTCGACGTCGGCGTTGAACGTCGAGAACGGGGCGCGCTGGTCGCGGTTGTCGGTCGCCGCGACGGAGACCGCCTCGGGGTAGGAGGCGGGATAGTGCGCGACGGAGTCGGCGCCGTTGCCGGATGCCGCGACGATCAGCGCGCTGCCGCTCGCGGCGGCCACGGCGTTTCGCAGCGTCACCGAGTCGGCCGTGGTCCCCAGCGACATCGAGATCACCTTCGCGCCGTTGGACGCCAGGTATCCGAGGCAGTTGGCGATGCCCGCGACCGCGCCGGCGCCGCGACGATCGAGCGCCTTGCAGACCGCCAGCGGCGAGTTCGGCGCCACGCCGGCGATCCCGCGGCCGTTGCCGGCGATCGCCGCGGCCGTCCCCGCGACGTGCGTGCCGTGGCCGTTGTCGTCGGCGCAGCGCCCGCCGATGATCGTCGGGTCGGCGAACAGCGGCAGGGTGATGATCCCGAGCAGGTCGATGCCGAAGGAGCGCACGCCGGCGCAGTTGACGACCTTGCCCGCGAGATCCTCGTGTCCGGCCAGCACACCGGTGTCGAGGATGCCGATCTTCGCACCCCCCGTCGTCGGAAAGGCGGACTCCCCGAACAGGGCGGTCCAGCCCTCCGGGGCGTCGATGTCGGCGTCCGGCAGCCCGCCGGCCTGGCCCGTGTTGTGGAGGCCGTAGAGCTCGCCGAAGCGCGGGTCGTCGGGGATGCCGGTCGCACGCGCGATGTAGTTCGGCTCGGCGTAGGCGACGGCCGCCGAGCGGTTCAGCCGCGCCGCGGCAGACAGCGGATCGCGGGAGACGCGGACGACGTGCGCGCCGACGCCGCGGATCCGGCCGAGCGTCTCGCGGACCCCGGCCAGCCGGCCGGCCGACGACCGCTGCGCCGGCGACGCGCGGTCGGCGTACTTGACGATCACCGTCCGGGCGTCGTATCGGGCGGATGCCCCGTTCGCGGTGGACGCACATGCCAGTCCTGCCAGCAGTGCCGCGATGCCGATCGAGATGGCGCGCTTCATCTTCATCTCCCCCTGTCGCCGGCGGCGGACCATACGCGCGCGGTCGCGGCGAGGCAAGATCGAACCGCGCTGACGGCCGAGCGGCGGAGCCCCTGCCCCCCCCCGCGGCCGGCTCGCGCTCAGGCGGGCGCTCAATCGGGCAGGCGCTCAGTCGGGCAGGATCTCGCGCACGCGCGGGCGTTTCGCGGCGCCTGCCTCGTCGAGGCGCCGCACCGGAGTCGTGTAGGGAGCGTTGCGCGCGACATCCGGGTCCTGCTCGGCCTCGGCGACGATCGCGGCGATCGCGTCGGCGAAGGCGTCGAGCGTCTCGCGCGTCTCGGTCTCCGTCGGCTCGATCAGCAGCGCCTCGTCGACGACGAGCGGGAAGTACACCGTCGGCGGGTGGAAGCCGTGGTCGAGCAGGCGCTTGGCCAGGTCGAGCGTGCGGATGCCGAGCTCCTTCCTCATCGGCGCGCCCGACAGCACGAACTCGTGCATGCAGCGTTCCCCGAAGGCGAGCGGCAGGCGGTCGCCCACCTTCTCGCGCAGGCGCGCGAGCAGGTAGTTGGCGTTCAGGACCGAGACCTCGGAGACGTCCTTCAGCCCCTCGGCGCCGAGCGAGCGGATGTAGGCGTACGTGCGCACGAAGACGCCGTAGTTGCCCTGGAAGCCGCGCAGCTTGCCGATCGACTTCGAGTCCGGACCGCCGCGGTCGTCGTCGAGGTCGAACGTCGGCCGGCCGGGTGGGCCGCCGTTCTCGGCGGGCGCTCGCCGGATCACCTGGGGGCGCGGCAGGTAGGGCTCGATCCGGTCGCTGACGGCGATCGGCCCTGCGCCCGGGCCGCCACCGCCGTGCGGCTGCGTGAACGTCTTGTGCAGGTTGAAGTGGACGATGTCGAAGCCCATGTCGCCCGGCCGCGTGTACCCCATGACCGCGTTGAGGTTCGCGCCGTCGTAGTAGAGCGTCGCGCCGACGCCGTGCACGATCCGCGCCATCTCCTCGATGTTGGGGTCGAAGATGCCGAGCGTGCTCGGGTTCGTGAGCATCAGGCAGGCGACCGATTCGTCGGTCTTCGCGCGCAGGTCGTCGAGGTCGACGCCGCCGGCGTCGTCGAGCGCGAGCTTGACGACCTCGTAGCCGGCCATCGTCACGGTCGCCGGGTTCGTGCCGTGCGCCGAGTCGGGCGTCAGCACCTTCGTGCGCTGCTCGCCGCGGTCGGCGTGGTAGGCGCGGGTCAGCAGCACCCCCGCGAGCTCGCCGTGCGAGCCGGCCGAGGGCTGAAGCGAGACGTGCGGCAGGCCGGCGATCTCGGCGAGCGACTCCTGCAGGTTGAACATCAGCTCCAGAGCGCCCTGCGCCCGGCGCGGGTCCTGCAGCGGGTGCAGTCGCGCGTGGCCCGGCAGCGCGGCGACGCGCTCGTGCAGCCGCGGGTTGTGCTTCATCGTGCACGAGCCCAGCGGGTAGAAGCCGGAGTCCAGGTCGAAGTTGCGCTTGGAGAGGTTGACGTAGTGGCGCACGATCTCCGGCTCGGACGCCTCCGGCAGGCGCGGCGGCGCCGCGCGGCGCAGGCGCTCGGGGATCAGGCCCTGCACCTGCGGGACGTCGAGCGCGGGCGCGCGGAAGGCGCGCCTGCCCGGCGCGCCCTTCTCGAAGATCGTCGTCGCGCGCTCGCGCTGCTGCATCGTCTGCGCGTCGCCGGCCGCGGCCCGTGCCGTGTCCGGCGCGCTCATGCCGGCACCTCCGCGCCCGCGCGCTCGGCGGCGACCGCCGCGCCCAGCACCTCGGCCAGCCGGTCGATGTCCGCCCGCGAGCGCTGCTCGGTGATCGCGACGAGCAGCCCGTCGCCGTACTCCTCGTACGTGCGCCCCAGCGCGTAGCCGGCGTTGACGCCCTCGGCCGCGCAGCGCTCGAGGACGCGGCCGACGTCGGCGTCGAGGCGCAGCGCGAACTCGCGCACGACCGGCTGCTCGTGGAGCGGCTCGACGCCGTCGAGCGCCGCGAGGGTCTGGCGCGCGTAGTGGGTGCGCTGCAGCATCAGCTCGCCGAGCTCGACGATCCCGCGCCGGCCCAGCCAGCTGAGGTACACGACGCCGCCGAGCGCGTTGAGCGCCTGCGACGTGCAGATGTTGGAGGTCGCCTTCTCGCGGCGGATGTGCTGCTCGCGCGTCTGCAGCGTCAGCACGAAGCCGCGCCGCCCGTCGACGTCGGTCGTCTCCCCCGCGATCCGTCCGGGCATCGAGCGGATGTGCTTCTCGGTCGCGGCGAAGAAGCCGAACGAGGGGCCGCCGAAGTCGAGCCGGTTGCCGAGCGACTGGCCCTCGCCGACGACGAGGTCGGCGCCCTGGTTGCCGGGTGCCTCGAGCACGCCGAGCGTCAGCGGGTCCGCGGCGCAGATCGCCAGCGCGCCGTGCTCGTGGGCGGCATCGGCGATCGCCTGCACGTCCTCGATCGCGCCGAGGAAGTTCGGCTGCTGGAGCACCACGGCGCTGACGTCGTCGGCCAGCGCGCCGCGCAGCGCGTCGATCCCGGTGACGCCGTGCTCGAGCCCGATCTCGACGACCTCGGTGCCGTAGCCGGCTGCGAGCGTCTGGAGCGTCGCCCGGCTGTCGGGATGGACGCTGCGGCTGACGAGCACCCGCCCGCGCCTGTTCGCGAGCTTCGCGAGGTACGCGGCGGCGCCGACGGCGCTCGGCCCGTCGTACACCGAGGCGTTGGAGACCGGCAGCCCGGTGAGCTCGGAGATCGCGGTCTGGTACTCGAACATGACCTGCAGGCCGCCCTGGCTGACCTCGGGCTGGTACGGCGTGTAGGGCGTCAGGAACTCCGAGCGCGACATCAGCATGTCGACGATCGCGGGAACGTAGTGGTCGTACATCCCGGCGCCGAGGAACGTGATCTCGTCGTCGGCGGAGACGTTGCGCTCGGCGAGCCGGCGCAGCTCGGCGTAGACGGCCTGCTCGGGCTCACCGGCCGGCAGGTCGATCGGCCGGCCCAGGCGCACGCCGGCCGGGATGCCGTCGAACAGCTCCTCGATCGTGCTCACGCCGATCGCGTCGAGCATGATCGCGAGGTCGTCTGCGGTGACCGCGGTGTAGCCGGCCATCCTAGAGCGTGCCCTGATAGGTCTCGCTGTCCATCAGCCCGTCTGCCTGCCCGGGGTCGGACAGCTTCACGCGCACCATCCAGCCGGCGCCGTAGGGGTCGTCGTTGATCGCCTCCGGCGTGTCGGCGAGCGCGGTGTTGACCTCGAGGATCTCGCCCGTCAGCGGTGCGATCACGTCGGAGACCGCCTTGACGGACTCGACCTCGGCGTAGAACTCGCCTGCGGTGACCGACGACCCGACCGAGGGCGGGTCGAAGAAGACGACCTCGCCGAGCGCATCCTGGGCGAACCAGGTGATCCCGAACGTCGCGACGCCGTCTTCGATCCGCGCCCAGTCGTGGTCGGGGTGGTACAGCAGGTCGTCGGGATAGCTGGGATCAGCCATCGGTCTCCTTGTCGTAGAGGGGGCGCGGTGCAACGACGGCCGAGCGCGCCTTGCCGCGCACGTCGATCTCGATCTTCTCGCCGACGGCGGCGCGCTGGCTGGGCAGGTAGGCCATCCCGATGCCGACGCCGAGGCTCGGCGACATCGTGCCGCTCGTCACCTCGCCGCCGCCGACGACGGGATTGCCCTGGCGGGCGATGCCGCGGCCGTCGATCTTGAAGGCGACGAGCTTCTGCGCCGGGCCGTCGGCGCGCGCGGCGGCGACCGCGTCGGAGCCGATGAAGCCCGTCTTCTCGGCGCACGCCCAGCCGAGCCCCGCCTCGATCGGGTTGCGAGCGGTCGACAGCTCGCTGCCGTAGAGCGGATAGCAGACCTCGAGGCGCAGCGTGTCGCGCGCGGCGAGCCCGCACGGCTCGGCGCCGCGGCGCAGCAGGTCCTCCCAGACCGCGCGAGCGTGCTCGGGGTCGAACAGCAGCTCGACGCCGTCCTCGCCGGTGTAGCCCGTCCCGCAGACGAGCGCCTCGCGACCGAGGATGACGCGCCGGGACGCCTGCATGCGGTCGGGCAGCGGCCTGTCGGCGATCGCCTGGACGATCTCGCGCGCCACAGGTCCCTGCACGGCGAGCATCGCGTAGCGCTCGGCGGCGTCGGAGACCTCGACGTCGAAGCCCTCCGCGTGGCTTCGCAACCAGGCGAAGTCGCTGTCGTGGTTGGCCGCGTTCGTGACCGTGAGGTAGCGGTCGGGCGCCAGGCGGTAGCTGAAGACGTCGTCGAGCATGCCGCCGTCCTCGTTGCAGATCAGCGCGTACTGCGCAGCGCCGACGGCCATCCGCGCGACGTCGTTGGAGTAGACGCGCTGCAGGAAGGTCTCGGCGTCGGGGCCGGAGATCTCGACCTCGCCCATGTGCGAGACGTCGAAGACGCCGGCGCGCGTGCGGACCGCCTCGTGCTCTGCGCGGACGCCGCCGGCGTACTGCACGGGCATCTCCCAGCCTGTGAACGGCACGAGCCTGGCGTTCGCCTCGACGTGCTGCGCGTAGAGCGCGGTCCGCTTGAGCGTCGGCGTGGTCACCCCACCGAGGCTAGTGGACCCGGGCCCGATGTTCGGCGAGGGTCCTCCGGGATGCCGGCCGTGCTCGGACGGGCCGACGGTGTCCCGCCTTCCTGCCGGTGGCGCGGGGCGGGCGCCGGCGCCCCGTCGGGCAGCGATCGCCCGCCCGGAGAACCCGCAGGATCTGCCGACGGGTCCGCCCGCGGAGCGACCGGCGCGCCGCGGAGCGCCCGCAGCCTCGGATCCGCGCCGGCTGTCGTCGGGTCGTACAGTGGGGCGATGGACGCCTTCGGCAGGTCCGATGCGCCGCCTCCGGCGAGCCCCGGCTGGTATCCCGATCCCGGCGGCTCCTCCGCTCACCGCTACTGGGACGGAACGCGCTGGACGGACGCCCTGTCGTCGGCGATACCGCCCGCCGGGTCCGAGAACGCGCGCGACGACTCGCGCAACTTCGCGCTCGCTGCCCACCTGTCGGCGCTGCTGAGCCTCTTCGTCGGCTTTCCGTTCATCGGGCCGCTCGTGATCTGGCTGGTCAAGAAGGACGACCCGTACGTTCGCGCGCACGCGGCCGAGGCGCTGAACTTCAACCTCTCGTTCATGCTCTACGGCGTCGTGCTCGTCGTCGCCGGGCTGCTGCTGCTGATCGTCCTCGTCGGGATCCTCGTATGGCTGCTGCTGATCCCGCTGGGCATCGCCTGGATCGTGCTCATCTGCGTCGCCGCCGTGAAGGCGGGGCAGGGCGATTCGTACCGCTATCCGCTGACGATCCGCTTCGTGAGCTAGCGCCTAGCGCAGGAAGGGCGGGATCTCGATCTCGTCGTCGGGGATCTCCAGCGAGGAGCGCTGGCGTTCGTCGATGCGCGGGTTTCGATCCTGCCGGCGGGCGCTCTGGCGGGTCTCCTCGCGGGCGGTGCGCGGACGGGCGCGACCGTGGTCGAAGCCGGTGGCGATGACGGTCACGCGGACCTCGTCGCCCTGGGCCTCGTCGATCACGGCGCCGAAGATGATGTTCGCGTTGGGGGCGGCCGCCTCGCGCACGATCTCGGCGGCCTCGTTGACCTCGAAGAGGCCGAGGTCCTTGCCGCCGGTCATGTTCAGCAGGATGCCGGTCGCGCCCTCCACGTCCTCCTCGATCAGCGGGCTGGAGATCGCGATCCGCGCGGCCTCGGCGGCGCGGTTCTCGCCGTTGGAGGTGCCGATCCCCATGAGCGCCGAGCCGGCGTCCTCCATGATCGTTCGCACGTCGGCGAAGTCGAGGTTGATCAGGCCGGGAATCGTGATCAGGTCCGTGATCCCCTGCACGCCCTGGCGCAGCACGTTGTCGGCCTCGCGGAAGGCGTCGAGCATCGTCGTGCGGCGCTCGACGACCGACAGCAGCTTCTCGTTGGGGATGACGATGAGCGTGTCGACGACCTCGCGCAGGCGGTCGATGCCCTCCTCGGCCTGGCGGGTGCGCTGGCTGCCCTCGAACTCGAAGGGCTTCGTGACGACGCCGACCGTGAGCGCGCCGATCTCGTTTTTGGCGATCTCGGCGATGACAGGCGCCGCGCCGGTGCCCGTGCCGCCGCCCTCGCCGGCGGTCACGAAGACCATGTCGGCGCCCTTGAGCGCCTCCTTGATGTCGTCGCGCGACTCCGCGGCGGCGCCGAAGCCGATGTCGGGGTTGGCGCCGGCACCGAGACCCTTCGTCAGGTCGTGGCCGATGTTGAGCTTGATGTCCGCGTCCGTCATCTGCAGGGCCTGGGCATCGGTGTTGGCCGAGATGAACTCCACGCCGCGCAGCCCGGCATCGACCATGCGGTTGACGGCGTTGGTGCCGCCGCCGCCGACGCCGACGACCTTGATCACCGCGAGATAGCTGCTGCTGGATTCCATGTTGGACGCGTCCGACCCTTGAGTTAGCGTTGAGAGATTTGACTCTCCGGCCCGGTTCTGCGGAAACCACAGTAAGCACGGGCGAGAAGGGATGTCAACGCGAAGTCTACCCGCGCAAGAATGATTGCAGAACGGCCGACTCTCGACCTGAGCAGGAGAATCTGCTCAGCCATGCCATAAAGCTACAGTTGAGGTTGAGTGTTCTCCGGACGCGGCTGAAGGCCGCCGGCAACGGGGCGTTCGGGAATCCGCAGGTCGACGTACGACGCGCCCTGCGAGGTCGGGTGCGCGAGCACCTGCGCGGCCGCCGCCCACCTCGCCCGCGGCCGCGCCGCGGCCCCGAAGTAGAGCTTCGGGCCGTCGGCCATCGTCGCCGTCAGCCCGCGCGGCCCGCGGTACACGCGCGCGACGCGCAGGCGCAGGGCACGCGGCGCCGCGCCGAGCAGCCGGACGGCATCGCGCGTGTCGCCGCGGCCGAGCCGCTTTCCGGCGGGCAGCGAGCGGACGCCGACGACGGGAAGTCCCCGGGTGGTCGCCCCGCGAAGCAGCGTGCCGTCGGCGGCGACCGCCGTCAGCCCCCCGCCGGAGGCACGCAGGACGGCCACGGCCTCGTGGGCGTTGACGACGATTCGCAGCCCGTGCGGGAAGTCCGTCTCGGTGCGCAGGCTGCGCACGACCGGGTACTGGGCGACCGCGCGCAGCAGCGCGGTCCTGCGCACGTTGAGCGTCGTCATGTCGCGGCCCTCCGCTCGCAGGGCGCGCCGGATCTCGTCGGCCTGCGGGCCGTGGATGCCCTTGACGCTGACGTCCCGGACGCGCACCAGCGAGCTGTTTCGCACCCACAGGGCGAAGGGCGCGAGCACGACCAGCAACACGCCGATGCCGAGGACCACGCGCATACGTCGGCGGGCGAACGAGGCCATCGATGGACAGTTCGCCGCGCCCGCGCCGGACCCTTCCCGGCCATCTTCTAGGGTGGCCTGCCGATGGGCACGCCACCGCTCTGCGAGCTGACGACGCTGCGCCTCGGCGGTCCCGCCGAGCGGATCGTCGATGCGCCGCGCGACGACGTGCTGCTCGAGGCGGTGCGCGCCGCGGACGCTGCGCAGGAGCCGCTGCTGGTGCTCGCCGGCGGCAGCAACGTCGTCGTCGCCGACGGCGGGTTTCCCGGAACGGTCGTGCGGGTGCAGACGCGCGGCGTCGACTCCTTCCAGATGAGCGACGGGCGCCTTGCGCTGGACGTCGCGGCCGGCGAGAGCTGGGACGGGCTCGTCGCCGCCTGCGCCGAGCAGCAGCTGTCGGGCATCGAGGCGCTGTCGGGCATCCCCGGGAGCGTCGGCGCCACACCGATCCAGAACGTCGGCGCCTACGGGCAGGAGGTCGCCGACGTGATCGTCGGCGTGCGTGTCCTGGACCGCCTCTCCGGCGAGGTCCACGACCTCGACAACGAGGCCTGCCTGTTCGACTATCGATCGAGCGTCTTCAAGCGCGACCCCGGCCGCTGGCTCGTGCTGCGCGTGCGCTTCGCGCTGGAGCGCGCGGCGCAGTCAGAGCCCGTGCGCTACGCCGAGCTCGCGCGCCGGCTCGGCATCGCGGAGGGCGCCCGGGCGCCGCTGGCCGACGTGCGCGAGGCGGTGCTCGAGCTGCGCCGCGGCAAGGGGATGGTGCTCGACGGCGAAGACCCCGACACGTACAGCGCCGGATCCTTCTTCACCAACCCGATCCTGCGCGCGCGCGACTTCGACGCCTTCGCGCAGCGCGTCGCCGAGCGCCTCGGCGCGGACGTCCGGCCGCCGGCGTGGCCCGTCGCCGAGCGCCTGGTGAAGACGTCGGCGGCATGGTTGATCGAGCGCGCCGGCTTCAGGCCCGGTCACGGCGATCCGCGGGGCATCGCGATCTCCTCCAAGCACACGCTCGCGCTCACCAACCGCGGCGGCGGTACGACGCAGGAGCTCGTCGCGCTGGCGCGCGAGATCGCCGGCGGCGTGCACGAGGCGTTCGGCGTCGCACTCGTGCCCGAGCCTGTGTTCGTCGGGCACGAGTGGTGACGCCTCAGCGCTTGGGCCTGACGGGCATGCGCCGTGCCGGCGCCGATCTGCGCGCCCGCGGGTGACCATGCAGGTGAGCCTGCCGCCGACCGTCGCCGCCGACATCGGGCCTGCCGATGATCTGAGCGCTGATCTCCGCACCCGGCCGCATGTCCCCTACGGGCCGGGCGGACCGCCGCCGTGGCCGGCGACGAGCCGGCGCCCGAGCGCGTCGACGTCGCCGGCGCCGAGCACCAGGCAGATGTCGCCGGCGCGCAGCGTCGCGCGCAGCAGCGCCTCGGCGGCGTCGAAGTCGCGCGCCCACGACACGGGACGCCCGCCCGCCGCGTCCGCGGCGTGCTCGGCGATCAGCAGACCGCTGACGCCTGGGAAGTCCGCGGCGCGCTCGCGCGACGGGTAGACGTCGAGCACGACCGCCGCGTCGGCCTGCGCGAGCGCCGCTCCGAACTCGCGCGCGAGCAGCTGGGTGCGCGAGAACAGATGTGGCTGGAAGACCGCGACGACGCGCTCGTGGCCGAGCGTCCGGGCGGCGGCGATCGTCGCGCGCAGCTCCGTCGGATGGTGCGCGTAGTCGTCGACGACGAGCGCGCCCGACTCGGTGCGGCCGAGGCGCTCGAAGCGCCGGCCGGCGCCGCGAAAGTCGGCGAGCGTGCCGGCGAGCTGCGTCCGCGGTGCGCCGGCGATCGTGCACGCCGTCAGGGCGGCGGCGGCGTTGGCGACGTTGTGCGCGCCCGGCACCGAGAGCGTCACGAGCTGTCCCGCCCACACGAAGTGCGACCCGTCGGGCCCCAGCTCGACCTCCGACGCGCCCGCGAAGGCCGCCTCGACGATCCCGACCCGGTCGAGGAACGACTCCGCGTCGGGTACGTCGGCGACGACGCGACGCAGCGCGTTGCAGAGGAACTCGCCGAACGCCTGCTCGAGCTCGAGGTGGGAGGCGTAGGTCGTGTGATGGTCGAGCTCGATGTTCGTGACGACGCCGATCTCGGGCGAGAGCTCGAGGAACGAGCGGTCGGACTCGTCGGCCTCCACGACGAGCCATTCGCCGGCGCCGTAGGCGGCGTTGGTGGCCGGGCCGGGCTCGCCGGGCAGGCGCAGCTCGCCGCCGATGACGAACGTCGGCTCCCAGCCGAGTGACAGCAGCGCGTGCGCGGTCATCGAGGCGGTCGTCGTCTTGCCATGCGTCCCGGCGATCGCGATCGTCCGGCGCAGGCGGCTCAGCTCGCCGAGCAGCGCGCCGCGGTGCAGCTCGGTCAGCGCGCGGTCGCGGCCCGCCGCTCGCTCGGGGTTGGCGAACGCCGTCGCCGTCGAGACGACGATCTCGACGTCGTCGCCAGCCGGCAAGTTGGCCTCGTCGTAGCCGATCACCGGCGCGATCCCGGCGGCGCGCACGTGCACCAGGTACGGCGTGTCGACCGCGTCGGAGCCCGTCACCGTCGCGCCGAGCTGCGCGGCGATCAGCGCCAGGCCGCTCATGCCGGCACCGCCGATGCCGACGAAGTGCAGCCGGCGACCGTTCCAGTCGCTCATGCCGGCCGCTCCGGCGCAGCGGTCGCCGCGGCCAGCACCTCGTCGGCGACCGCCTGCGCCGCGTCGGGGCGCGCCAGCGCCGCCGACGCGCTCGCCATCGCCGCCAGGCGCGACGGATCGCCGAGCAGCGTGGCGACCTCGCTGCCCAGCCGCGCGGCGGTCAGCTCGTCGTCGGGCACGACGACGGCGGCGCCCGCCGCCTCCATCCAGCGCGCGTTGGCGCGCTGGTGGTCGGCGCTCGCGTGCGGATACGGCACCAGGATCGCGGGCTTGCCCGCCGCGGCGATCTCGAAGATCGAGCCGCCGGCGCGGGCGACGCAGAGGTCGCAGGCCGCCAGCGCCTCGCCGAAGCCGTCGATGTACGGGCGCAGGTCGTAGCGCTCGCCGTCGACGCGCTCGGCGAGCGTCGCATGGTCGCGCCGGCCGGCGGCGTGCAGGACACGAAACGGCGCGGCCGCGAAGGCGGCGACGGCAGCCTCGTTGATCGTGCGCGCGCCGAGCGAGCCGCCGAACACGAGCAGGCACTGCTCGCCGCTTCGCAGGGCGAAGCGCGCCCGCGCGGCGGCGACGTCCGTCACCGGCGGCGCGACGGGGCGCCCCGTCAGCCGGTAGCGCGGCCCGTCGCGGCCCTCGATCGGGAACGCGAGGCAGACGCGCCGCGCCCGCGGCGCCAGCAGCCGGTTGGTGATCCCGAGGTGGCTGTCGGCCTCGGTCAGCACGAGCGGCACCCGGCGCGCGAGCGCGGCCAGCCCGACCGGTCCCGCGACGTAGCCGCCGCCGCCCAGCACCGCCGCCGGGCGCAGCTCGCGGAGGATGCCGTGCGCAACCCCGACCGCGGCCGCGGCCCGCAGCGCTGCCCGCGCCGCGCGCAGCGGATTGCTGCGGCTCAGGCCCTCGACGCGGATCGTGCGCAGCTCGTAGCCCGCGGCCGGGACGAGCTCGGCCTCCGCCCGCTCGCCGCCGACGAAGACGACGTCAGCGCCCGCCGCCCTGAGCCGCTCGGCCACCGCCAGCGCCGGCACGACGTGGCCGGCCGTCCCGCCCGCGGCGATCAACACTCTCAGCACCGCCTGATCCTCGCGCATCCGCACGCCAAGCCGTGGGCTGCCCCGGCAGGGCGACGAGATGGCTGGTGCTCCGCGCCGCGACGTTCAGCAGCAGCCCCATCGTCGCAAGCAGGACCAGCAGCGAGCTCGATCCCGACGAGATGAAGGGCAGCGGCACCCCGGTCAGCGGGGCGATCCCGAGCACCGCGAAGACGTTCAGCAGCGCCTGGCACATGATCAGCGCGGTGAGCCCGGCGGCCAGCAGCTGCGAGTAGCGCGTGGCGGCGCTCTTGGCGGTTCGCAGCCCGGCGTAGGCGATCAGGCCGTAGAGGAACAGCAGCCCGCAGATCCCGGCGATCCCCAGCTCCTCGCCGATCACGGCGAGGATGAAGTCCGTGTGCGCCTCGGGCAGGTAGAAGACCTTCTGCACCGACTCGCCCAGGCCGACGCCGAAGAAGCCCCCCGAGCCGAGCGCGATCTGCCCCTGGACGGACTGAAAGCCGATCGAGTCGGCATGCGCCCACGGGTTCACGAAGGCCGTCAGCCGCGCCGCGCGATAGGGCTCGACGACGATGAAGAGCATCACGAGCACCGCGCCGACGCCGGCGATCCGGCCGATCAGGCCCAGCGGGATCCCCGCGACGAGCAGCAGCGCGCCGAGCGTGAACGCGATGACGAGCGACGTGCCGAGGTCGGGCTGCGAGGCGACGAGCAGCATCGCGGCGCCGGCGACCAGCAGCAGCGGGCCGGTGACCCCCTTGACGGTCCTCAGCCGCGCGGGCGTCGTGGCGAGCAGGCCGGCGGCGTAGAGCACGAGCGCGAGCTTCATCAGCTCGGAGGGCTGGAACTGCAGCGGCCCGGCGCCGAGCCAGCGCCGCGCGCCGTTGACCTCGATGCCGATGCCGGGGATCTTGACCGCGACCAGCAGCAGGAACGACAACGCCAGCAGCGCCGGCGTGAAGCGCGGCAGCAGCTCAAGGCCGCCGCGCGCCAG
Organism: Thermoleophilia bacterium; assembly: GCA_046565905.1. Taxonomy (GTDB): domain Bacteria; phylum Actinomycetota; class Thermoleophilia; order Solirubrobacterales; family Solirubrobacteraceae; genus CADCVQ01. The sequence goes on from JBKHXR010000085.1 coordinate 16,728, forward strand.
CAGCTGCATGACGACGAGCCCGCACGCGCCGAAGGCGAGGTACTTGACGAGGTACGTCGTCCCGTCGCCCTGGCCCTCGAGCAGCGTCCGCGCCGACGACGCGCTGTAGACCATCACGGCGCCCGCGGCGAGCAGGCACAGCGTCGCCGTGAGCAGGATGTTGTACTCGACCGGTTTCGGGTTGCGCCGGGACCTGGGCGCAGCGGAGACACTCGTCGGCCGGGCGGCGGAGGCCATCCCACGCGCTTTCGACGCGCGGGCGTCGATTCCTCGCGCCGGCGGACGGGTCTACGTCGTCGCCGGCAGAAGCGGTAAAGCTCCGATCCACGGTTCGGGCTCTATGGCGACTTGACCTCGATATCCGCGGTGAGTTCGCCACAGCACGGCTGCATCAACGGCAAGGGCGACGACCGTCCAGCGCCCGTCGTGTGCGGCGCTCCTGTGGATCGGCTGCTCAGAGCAGCAACCACCGGCGATCGTGGACCCTGTCGTCGCCGGCGAACGAGGTCACGTCGTCGCCGGCGAACGGGGTCACGTCGTCGTCGGGGTCGCGCCCCCGGCGGACGCGGCTGGCGCTTCCGGGTCCTTCTTCTTGACCTCGACCACGACCTTGTCGGAGCCCGTGCCGTAGACGTGGAACACGCGGTCGTCGCGCTCGACGAGCCGGAACACCGCCCCCACGCGCGGGCTGCCCTGGAGCTGGTTGAGGTACAGGCCCTTGTCGGCGCCGTTCTCGATCCGCGAGTACGGGTGTCCGGCGATCTTCCTCGTGTGCTCGTTGTCGGGCCGGGCAACCGCCTTCACCGTGCCGGTCGAGGTGCCGGTGGTCGCGCCGCCGGCACCGGTGGCTGCGGTGGCGCCGTTCGTGGCGGTCGTGGCGGTCGTGGCGGTCGTCTCCGCGGTGGCGGACGTGCGGGTCGTGCCATTGGTGCGGGTCGTGCCGGTCGTGCTGCTGGTGAAGCGCGCGAGCTCGCCTGCGAAGCTCGCGTCGCGAGCGGTCGGCGGGCGCGCGCCGGAGGCGGTCGTCCGGGACAGGCGAACGCCGTCGGCTGCCGCCGCGGCCTGGATCGGGTCGATCATCGGCCCGGTAGTCGGGCGCCGACGGCGAACCTTGAGCCCGCCCATCAGCTGCCCGCGACGGCGAACCGCGAGCCCGCCCATCAGCTGCCCGCGACGGCGAACCGCGAGCCCGCACGTCAGCGGTGGGCCGCGCCCCGGGCACCCCCCGTCGCGGGGATCTGCGGAGCCGCCGGGGTTCGGGCTTCGCGGTGTGTGTCCCAACTCACGCGCGCTCCAGCGACCGGATGCCATCTTTGCTGTGTGCCCATCGCCCTCGTGCTCGCCGGCGGAACGTGGTTCTTCCTGGCGTTCGTCGTGCTCTTCCTGCTCGCGATCGCGCATGGCTACTACACGCGGACCGGCAGCGCGATCAACCAGCGCCCGTACAACAACGGCGGCGGCGACGCCCCCGGCGCGGAGATCCCCAGCACGCTCGGTCGCGACGTCGCTCGCCGCGACTACTCGCGCGGCACGCGGTAGCAGCCCGGCCGCCGAGCCGCAGCACCGATCGGTCGTCGGCTCGCCGACCCCTCGCCGCCTCGAACGCAGCACCGATCGGTCGTCCTCAGCCGCCCGCGCGCCGCCTTCGAGCCGCAGCACCGATCGGTCGTCCGCTCAGCCGCCCGCGCGCCGCCTGGAACGGCAGCACCGATCGGTCGGCTGGGTGCAAATGGTCGAAACTCGTACAAAGACTGGCGGCACGAGGAGAACTTCTGCCGGACTCTTGACAAAACATCGTGACATCCGGCACAGTTGCGCCGATGCCGGCGATCCGATCAGGCTCCCTGGAGTCGCTGCGGGAGCGCAACCGTCGGGCCCTGCTGGACGCGCTGCGCCGCAACGGCAGCGCGAGTCGCGCGGATCTCGCCCGCCAGACCGGGCTGTCGCGGTCGACCGTCTCGACGCTGATCTCCGAGCTGCAGGCCGCTGGCATGGTCGTCGAGCACGACCCCCGCGACGACCGCGTGAGCCAGCAGGGCCGTCCCCCGACGCTGCTCACGCTGGACCGCTCCGCCGGTCTCGTGCTCGGCATCGACTTCGCCCACGAGCACGTCCGCGTCGCGATCGCCGATCTGTCGCGCACGATCCTCGCCGAGCGCGCGCGGGCGCTCGACGTCGACCGGTCCGCCGTGCAGGCGCTCGATCTCGCCGTACAGCTGGCAGACGAGGTGATCGAGGACGCCGCCGTCTCGCGCGACCTCATCCTGGGCGTCGGCGTCGGCCTCTCGGGGCCGATCGACGTCGCGGCGGGCACCGTCCACGCCGGCAAGATCCTGCCCGGGTGGGCGGGCGTGCGACCGGTCGACGAGCTGGCCGCGCGGCTGGGCCTCGACGTGTACCTCGACAACGACGCCAACCTCGGAGCGCTCGCCGAGGTCACGCTCGGCGCGGGCGTGGGCGCCAGCGACGCGATCTACATCATGGTCTCGGGCGGCGTCGGCGCCGGCCTGATCCTCGGCGGCGAGCTGTACCGCGGCACGGGCGGCACCGCGGGCGAGCTCGGCCACGTGCTCGTCGACGAGACGGGGCCGATCTGCCGCTGCGGCAACCGCGGCTGCCTCGAGATGATGGCCGGCGGCCGCGCGATCGTCGAGCTGCTGCGGCCCGGCCACGGCGAGGAGCTCACCATCGAGCAGGTCGTCGCGCTCGTCGAGCAGGGCGACACCGGCGCGCGGCGCGCGATCGCCGACGCCGGTCGCGTCCTCGGTCGCTCGGTTGCCGCGATCGTCAACGCCTTCAACCCCGAGCTCGTCATCGTCGGCGGCGCCCTCAGCGGCGCGGGCGACGTCCTGCTCGACCCCTTGCGAGAAGCCGTCCACCGATACGCCATCCCATCGGCGGCGGAGGACGTTCGCATCACCCGTGGCGTGCTGGGCGACCGTGCCGAGGTACTCGGCGCGCTCGAGCTCGCGGCGCGGCAATCCGACGTCGCAGCTCCCGCGGCGTCCCCCACCCCGGTCACCCGACCGCAACGAGGAAAGGCAGTCAGATGATGGTCACGCGAGGAGGAACACGTCGAGCGATACCGCTCACGATGGCCGCCGCTGCTGCGGCACTGGCGCTGTTCGTCGCCGGTTGCGGCGACGACGACGACGACGCCGGCAGTGGCAGCGCGTCCACGTCCGACGGCGGCACGAAGGCCGGCAAGGTCGCCGTGCTGCTGCCCGACTCGAAGTCGTCGGTGCGCTGGGAGACCGTCGACCGCCCCTTCCTCAAGGCGGCGTTCGAGAAGGCCGGCGTGGAGGCTGAGATCCAGAACGCCGAGGGCGACAAGTCCGCCCAGCAGCAGCAGGCCGAGCAGGCGATCACGAACGGCGCGAAGGTCCTGCTGCTCGTCAACCTGGACTCCGGCAGCGGCGCGGCGATCGCCGCCAACGCGAAGTCGCAGGGCGTCAAGGTCATCGACTACGACCGCCTGACGCTGAAGGGCGACTCCGACTACTACGTCTCCTTCGACAACGAGGAGGTCGGGCGCCTCCAGGGCCAGGGCCTCGTCGACTGCCTCGAGGGCGCGAGCGGCAAGCCCGCTGTCGCCGTGCTCAACGGCTCGCCGACCGACAACAACGCGACCCTCTTCAAGAAGGGCTACGACTCGGTCATCAACCAGAAGTTCGAGTCCGGTGAGTGGACCGAGGTCGCCGACCAGTCCGTGCCCGACTGGGACAACCAGAAGGCGCTGACGATCTTCGAGCAGATGCTGCAGAAGTCGGCGAACAAGATCGACGGCGTGCTCGCCGCCAACGACGGCCTCGGCAACGCCGCGATCTCGGCACTCAAGCAGCGCAAGCTCAAGCAGATCCCGGTCACGGGCCAGGACGCGACGCTGCAGGGCATCCAGAACATCGTCAACGGCGACCAGTGCATGACCGTCTACAAGGCGATCAAGAAGGAGGCCGACGCGGCCGCCCAGCTGGCGATCTCGCTCGCCAAGGGCGAGGAGCCGACCGGCGTCACCGGCTCGGTGAACAACGAGAACCGCGACGTGCCGTCCGTGCTGCTCAAGCCGGTGGCCGTCACGAAGGACAACATCAAGCAGTACGTCGGCGAGCCGGACTTCCCCAAGCAGGAGGAGATCTGTGCCGGCAAGCTGGCCAGCAAGTGCGAGGCGGTCGGCTTGTCATGACCGTGACCACCGATGTCGGGGGACCGCGCGAGCGGTCCCCCGGCGCGGTGCCGATCCTGGAGCTGAAGGGAGTCTCCAAGCGCTTCGGCGCCGTGCAGGCACTTCACGAGGTCAACTTCGACGCCTATCCCGGCGAGGTCACGGCGCTCGTCGGAGACAACGGCGCCGGCAAGTCGGTGACGATCAAGTGCATCGCCGGCATCTATCCGATCGACAGCGGCGAGATCCGCTGGGACGGAAAGCCCGTGGCGATCCACGGGCCGAAGGACGCCGCGGCGCTCGGGATCGAGGTCGTCTACCAGGATCTCGCGCTCGCAGACAACCTCGACGTCGTGCAGAACATGTATCTCGGGCGCGAGGAGGTCACGCCCCTGCGCGCGCTCGACGAGACGAGGATGGAGCGGCGCGCCAAGGAGACGCTCAGCTCGCTGTCGGTGACGACGATCCGCTCCGTGCGCCAGACCGTCGCCGGGCTGTCCGGCGGCCAGCGGCAGTCGATCGCGGTCGCCAAGGCGGTCATGTGGAACTCCCGCCTGGTGATCCTCGACGAGCCGACCGCGGCGCTGGGCGTCGCGCAGACGCGGCAGGTGCTCGACCTCGTCAGGCGCCTCGCCGACCAGGGCCTCGCCGTCATGCTCGTGTCGCACAACCTGCACGACATCTTCGAGGTCGCCGACCGCATCACCGTCCTGCGCCTCGGCCAGGACGTCGCGCGGTTCGTCACCAAGGAGACCAACCAGCGCGAGGTCGTCGAGGCGATCACCGCGGGCACGCTGTCGGCGGTTCCCGGCCAGGACGCGGAGGTGACGGCATGAGCACGCTCACCCCTCCCCTGCCGACGCCGGCCGCCGCGCCCAGCGCGACGCTCGGCGCGTACGCCAGGCGCTGGGCCGACAACGTGCGCGGCGGGGAGCTCGGCAGCCTGCCGATCATCCTCGGCCTGCTCGTCATCGCGGTCGTCTTCCAGGTCCAGAACGACCGCTTCCTGACGGCCGGCAACTTCGTCAACCTCATGGTCCAGGGCGCCGCCTTCGCGCTCGTCGCGATGGGCATCGTCTTCGTGCTGCTGCTCGGCGAGATCGACCTCTCGGTCGGCTACGTCAGCGGCGTCGCCGGCGTCATCACGGCGCTGCTGCTGCTGCCCGACGGCTCGTCCGTCCCGACGGCCGTGGCGATCGCCGCGGCGCTCGGCTCCGGCGTGGCGATCGGCACGCTGCACGGGCTGATCATCACGAAGATCGGCATCCCGTCGTTCGTCGTGACCCTGGCCGGCCTGCTGGCCTGGAACGGGGTCGTGCTGCTGTTGATCGGCAGTCGCGGCACCGTCGTGCTGCAGGACGACTTCGTGATCGGCTTCGCCAACGACTTCGTCGGCAAGGGCGCGGCGTGGGTGCTCGTCGTCCTCGCCGTCGCCGCATACGGCGGCGTGCAGCTGTGGGGCCTGCGCAAGCGCGCGAGCGTCGGGCTCGTCAACGACCCGCTGCTGATCGTCGGGCTGCGGATCGCCGGCCTCTTCGTCGCGCTGGCATGCGTGGTCTACATCGTCAACCAGGACCGCGGGCTGCCCTACGTGGCGGTGCTCGTCGGCGCCCTGCTCGTGTTCTGGACCTACGTGCTGCGGCGCACGCGCTTCGGACGGCACGTCTACGCGGTGGGCGGCAACGCCGAGGCGGCGCGGCGTGCGGGCATCGACGTCGACCGGATCAAGATCATCTGCTTTGCGATCGCGTCGCTGATGGCGGCCGTCGGCGGCATCGTGCTCGCCTCGCGGCTGCGCTCGGTCGACACGAACGCGGGCGGCGGCGCGATCCTGCTGTACTCGATCGCCGCGGCGGTGATCGGCGGCACGAGCCTGTTCGGCGGGCGCGGGCACATCAAGTCGGCGCTGCTCGGCGCGCTCGTCATCGCCAGCATCGACAACGGTCTGGGCCTGCTCGGCCTCAGCTCGGGGACGAAGTTCGTCGTCACCGGGCTCGTGCTGCTGCTGGCCGTCGCCGTCGACTCGTTCTCCCGGCGCGGACGCGCCCAATCAGGAAGAGCCTGACCATGACCACAGACGTACTGCAGGGCAAGGTCGCGCTGGTGACCGGCGCCAGCCGCGGCATCGGCGCCGCGGTCGCGCGGCGGCTGGCGGAAGCCGGCGTCGCGCTCGGGCTCGGCTCGCGCAGCGGCGACGACCTCGGGATCGCGGGCGCGGTGTCGCTCCCCACCGACGTCCGCGATCCCGCGCAGGTCGAGGCGCTGGTGGCGGCGACGCTCGAGGCGCACGGGCGCCTGGACATCGTCGTCGCCAACGCCGGCGTCGGCGCGTACGGCCCGTTCCTCGACCTCGACCCCGAGCAGCTCGAGCTCATGATCGACGTCAACCTCAAGGGTGTGCTGTACACGGCGCGCGCGACGCTGGCGCACCTCGTGTCCGGCGGCGGCGGCGACTTCGTGTCGCTGGCGTCGGTCGCGGGCGTCAACGCGTTCCCGGGCGAAGCCGTCTACAACGCATCGAAGTTCGGCCAGGTCGGCTTCACCCGCGCGCTGGACCTCGAGATGCGCGAGCACGGCGTGCGCTGCTCGAACATCTGCCCCGGCGGCGTCGCGACGGACTTCGCGATCGGCACCGGGCGCACCGCCGACATGCCCGAGCTCAGCGAGATGATGAGCGCCGAGGACGTCGCCGACGTGGTCATGTTCGCGCTCACGCGGCCGCGCAGCATGCGGCTGATGACGACGACGTTCAGGCCGATGGGCGAGGCGTCGTGGGGGTAGGCTGGGGCGTCCTGTCGACGGCGCGGATCGCCGCGCGACTCGTCGAGGGGGCGTCGAAGACCGACGCCGCCGAGGTCGTCGCGGTGGCAAGCCGCGACGCGACGAGGGCGAGCGCGTTCGCGGCGGCACACGGGATCGGGCACGCGCACGGCTCCTACGAGGCGCTGCTCGCCGATCCTGCCGTCGAGGCGGTCTACGTGCCGCTGCCGAACTCGCTGCACGTCGACTGGGCCGTCAAGGCGCTCGAGGCCGGCAAGCACGTGCTCTGCGAGAAGCCGATCGACCGCCGGCCCGAGCAGGTCGCGCGGGCGTTCGACGCCGCCGAGCAGCGCGGGCTCGTGCTCAGCGAGGGGTTCATGTGGCGCCACAACCCGCAGACGCAGATCCTCTGCAGCCTGCTCGACCAGGGCGCTGTCGGGACCGTCAGGCTGATCCGCGCGAGCTTCTCCTTCGTCCTCGGCGGCGACGTCGACGTGCGCCTCGATCCGGCGCTCGACGGCGGCGCGCTGATGGACGTCGGCTGCTATTGCGTCGGCGGCGCGCGGCTGGTCGCCGGCGGCGAGCCGGTCAGCGTGTCCGCGCAGGCCGTCACCGGCCCGACCGGCGTCGACATGCGCCTGACGGGGCTGCTGCGCTTCGCCGGCGACGTGCTCGCCGTGATCGACTGCGGGCTGGACGAGTACAGCCGCGGCGAGCTCGAGGTCGTCGGCACCGACGGACGCCTCGTGCTGTCCGATCCCTGGCACGCGATCGCTCCGCAGATCGTCGTCGAGTCGGGCTTCGATCGCGATCTCGTCGAGATCAGCGCGGCCGACAGCTTCGCGCGCGAGCTCGAGGACCTCGCGGCGGCGATCGCCGGCGAGCGGCCGCCGCTGCTGGGGCGCGAGGACGCGCTGGGTCAGTCGCGGACGATCGAGGCGCTGTACCGGTCGGCCGCGACAGGTCACGCGGTGGCGCTCGGATGAGCGCCGGCCTGCGCGTCGCGATCGCCGGCTACGGGCTGGCCGGCGAGGTCTTCCACGCCCCGCTCGTCGCCGCCACGCCCGGGCTGTCGCTCGTCGCGGTGACGACGTCCGACCCCGCGCGCGCGCAGCGGGCACGGCGGGCGCATGCCGACGTCGAGCTGTACGCGGACGCCGACGAGCTGCTGCGCCGCCGCGCGCCGGATCTCGACCTGCTCGTCGTCGCGACGCCGAACCGGCTGCACGTGCCGATCGCGCGCAGCGCGCTGGCGCACCGCGTCGCGGTCGTGATCGACAAGCCGCTCGCCGCCGACGCGGCGGCCGCATCGGCGCTCGTCGACGGGTTCGACGCCGCCGGCGTGCCGTTGACGGTCTTCCAGAACCGCCGCTGGGACGGCGACTTCCTGACCGTGCAGCAGGTCGTCGCCTCGGGCGAGCTGGGCTCGGTCACGCGCCTGGAGTCACGCTACGAGCGCTTCCGCCCGGAGGTCGATGCGGGCGCCTGGCGCGAGCGCGCCGCGGCCGGCGAGGGCGGCGGGCTGCTGCTCGACCTCGGCGCGCACCTGGTCGACCAGGCGCTGACGCTGTTCGGATACCCCGACCGCGTCTACGCCGAGATCGCCGTGCGGCGGCCCGGCGCGCAGGTCGACGACGACGTCTTCGTCGCGCTCGAGCACCCCGGCGGCGTGCGGTCGCACCTGTGGATGAGCGCCATCGCGCCGGTCGGCGGTCGCTCGCTGCGCGTGAGCGGCACCCGCGCCGGGATCGAGACGCCGGGCCTGGACCCGCAGGAGGACCAGCTCGCGGCGGGCCTGCGGCCGGGCGACGACGGCTGGGGCGCGGGCGAGCCCGCGCGCTGGGTCGACGGCACGGGCGAGCGCGCGCTCGCGATCGCGCCGGGCGCCTACGAGGAGTTCTACGCCGCGGTGCGCGACGCGCTGGGCGACGGCGCGCGGCTGCCGGTCGACCCGCGCGACAGCGTCGCGGCGCTGCGCGTCATCGAGGCCGCGCGACGCAGCGCGCGCAGCGCCGCCGTGATCGAGACGTCTACGCAGGAGGAAGGGTCATGAGGACAAGCCTCGGCATCTGGGCGATGGGCCCGATGGTCACCCGCTTCAACCCCGCCGGCTACAAGCCCGAGCTGGCCGGCGCCAGCACCGCCGAGCAGGTGCGAACCGCCGTCGGCGGGCTCGAAGGGCTGATCGACGACTACGAGTTCCACTACCCGCAGGAGCTCGGCGACGACAACCTCGACGAGGTCCGCGCGGCGCTCGGCGGCCACGGCGTCTACGCGATCGCCAGCGGCCTGCACCTCGACAGCCGCTTCGCGCGCGGCGGGCTGTGCTCGCCCGACGACGCGGTTCGCGAGGAGGCGCTTCGGCTGACCGTGGAGTGCGCCGACTTCGCCGGGCGGATCGGCTCGCGGATGATCCTCTGGCCGGGGATCGAGGGCTACAACTATCCCTTCCAGACGCCCTACGCGACGAGCTGGGCGCGGCTGATCGACGGCATCGGCGCAGCCGCCGAGAAGCTCGCCGAGCACGGTCAGGTCCTCCTGCTCGAGCACAAGAACTCCGAGCCCGCGATGAAGATCCACATGGGCAACGTCGGGATGACGCTGCACGTGATCCACACGCTGCGCGCCCGCGGGATCGACAACGTGCAGGTGAACATGGACTGGCAGCACCTGATCATGAACGGCGAGAACCTCGCCGAGTACGCCGCGCTGCTGCATGCCGAGGGGCTGCTCGGCCATCAGCACGCGAACTCCGGCTGGGGCACGTTCGACGACGACAACATGGTCGGCGCGACGGCGTTCATGGAGACCCTCGAGCTCGCCGTCGAGCTGCGCCGGGCGCGGTACGGCTCGCGCGGCGAGCGGCTGGGCTTCGACCTGTACCCGTACACCGAGGACGCCGTCGACGTCGTGCGGCGCAGCGTGCTGCAGTGGCGCTTCATCGACGGCGCCGCGGCGCGGATCGACGAGGAGGCGCTGCGCGAGGCCCAGGCGCGCAAGGACGCGATCCGCGCCTACGAGCTCGTCTACGCGGCGCTCGGCGCTTAGGAGGCGCAACGGTCGTGGCGCTGCTGGCCGGCCTCGACGTCGGCACGTCGTCGGTCAAGGGGCTGCTCGTCTCCTCCGAGGACGGGACCGTGATCGCGCGCGCCGAGGCCGGGCATCCGCTCTCCACGCCGCGACCCGGCTGGGCGGAGCAGGACCCCGAGCACTGGTGGGCCGGCGCGCAGGTCGTGCTCGAAGCGCTCGGCGACGAGGGCGAGATCGCGGGGATCGGGCTGACCGGGCAGATGCACGGGCTCGTCGCGCTCGACGCCGGCGGCCGGGTGCTGCGTCCGGCGATGCTCTGGAACGACGGGCGCACGGGGGCAGAGTGCGCGCAGATCGAGCAGCGCATCGGCCTCGACGAGCTCATCGCGCTGACCGGCAACCGCGCGCTGACGGGGTTCACGGCGCCGAAGCTCTTGTGGCTCGCGCGCCACGAGCCGGAGGTCTACGCGCGGATCGACCGCATCATGCTGCCCAAGGACTACGTGCGCCTGCGGCTGTGCGGCGAGCACGCCACCGATGTCGCCGACGCGTCGGGAACGCTGCTGTTCGACGTCGCGCAGCGGCGCTGGAGCGACCCCGTGGTGAAGGCGCTCGACGTCGATCCGGCCTGGCTTCCGCGGGCGCTCGAATCGCCGCAGGTCAGCGGCGTGACGACCGGCGGAGCGCCGGTCGCGGCCGGCGCGGGCGACCAGGCCGCGGGGGCGCTCGGCGTCGGCGTCGACCGGCCGGGGCCGGCGTCGATCGTGCTCGGCACGTCGGGCGTCGTCTTCGCCGCATCCGACGCGTTCGCCGCCGACCGCACCGCGCGGGTGCACTGCTTCTGCCACGCCGTCCCGGGCGGGTGGCACAGCATGGGCGTGATGCTGTCGGCCGCCGGGTCGCTGCGCTGGCTGCGCGACGCCGTCGCGCCCGGCGGCGACTTCGCGACGCTGGTCGCCGAGGCCGAGCGCTGGGAGCCGGGCGTCGAGAAGCTGACGTTCCTGCCCTATCTCGCCGGCGAGCGCACCCCGCACGCCGATCCCGACGCGCGCGGCGCGTTCAGCGGGCTGTCGCTGCGACACGACCGCGGCGCGCTCGTGCGCGCGGTGCTCGAGGGCGTCGCCTTCGGCCTGCGCGACGGCCTGGACCTCGTCTCGCAGACCTCGTCGCCGCCCGGCCGGCCGGTCCTCGGCCGCGTCTCGGGCGGCGGGGCGCGCAGCCGGCTGTGGCTGCAGATAATCGCCTCGGTGCTCGAGCTGCCGCTGCAGCGCACCGCGGTCGACGAGGGCGCGTCGTTCGGCGCGGCGCTGCTCGGCGGGGTCGCTGCGGGCGCGTTCGCCGACGTCCACGAGGCGGTCTCGACGTGCGTCGAGCCCGGCGAGGTCGTCGACCCCGTGGCGGAGTGGATCGAGCCCTACCGCGAGGCTCGCGAGCGGTTCGTCGCGCTGTATCCGGCGCTGCGTGCGCTCTGACGGGCGTCTGGCGGCCAGCACGGCCGCCATCGCGGCGAGGGTCCGCACGCCGCGCGCGCTACGGGATCGCGACCCAGAACGACACGTTGTTCGAGTTCGCCGCCGACGACGTCTCGGTCGAGATGCGCTGGGTGACGACCTTGAACTCGGTGGCCTCGCAGCCCGACGGGCTGGAAGAGCTCATCGCGGTGGCGTTGCCCTCGGGACTCGTCGTCTGCTGGAAGTCGACGCCGGCCATCGCCAGTGCGGTCGCCGGATCGATCGGATCGACGGGATCGATCGCCGTGACGCAGTAGACGCCCGCCGAGACGCGCCTGACGCCGGTGACGTTCCTGGCCCGCGTGGTCGGGCATGGGCCGGTCGCGCCGGCGCAGGCGAGGCCGGATACGAACGCGTACGCGCGCGCCGCCTCGCCGGGGTCGCCCTGAGGGCCCTGCTCGCCCTGCGCTCCCTGCGGTCCGACCGGCCCCGCCGGTCCCGTCGCGCCCGCCGGACCGGGCGCGCCTGCCGGCCCCGTCGCGCCCGCCGGCCCGGGCGCGCCTGCCGGCCCCGCCGGCCCCGCCGGGCCCGCGATGCCATCGAGCTGGCCCTTCTTGAAGTCCCTGCGCAGCAGGGTGTTGTTGCGGACCTTGGCCGTCGTCACGGAGTTGTCGCGCAGCTGATGGGTCCCGACGCTGTTCTTCGGCAACGTGATGGCCGCGTAGCTCGTCCCGCCGAGCGCGATCATCACCGCCACCGTGGACATCATGTTCGCGTACGTCAGCCGCTCTCGGATTGCCCTGAGCATCTTGCCCTCCCCCGCCGGTTGGCGCGCGAGCCTACCCGCGCCGGCGGCAGATCGCGAGATCCCCGGGCGGGCGAACTAGACGAACGACCAGCCCCGTCCTCGGCCGGCCCCTACGGGCGGACGAGCGCCTTGAACGCCCGGCCGCGGGCCTCGAAGTCGGCGAACTGATCGAACGACGCGCAGGCCGGTGACAGCAGCACGACGTCGCCGGCGCTCGCCGCGGCGCGGGCGCGCGCGACCGCGGTCGCGAGGTCGCCGCACGGCTCGCCGCCCGCCTCGCGGCCGATCCGCTCGGCGTCCTCGCCGATCAGGTAGGTCGCGTGCGCCCTGCCGCGCAGCGCGTCGAACGCCTGCCCCTTGGCCTGTCCTCCGAGGACGAGATGCACCCGGACGCCCTCCGGAAAGCTCGCCAGCGCGACGAGCGTGGAGGCGACGTTCGTCGCCTTGGAGTCGTTGACGTACAGCACGCCGTCGACGCGCCCGGCCTCCTCGAGCCGGTGCTCGACCCCGGCGAACGTCCGCAGCCCCGCGCGCACCGCGTCAGGGTCGATTCCGCGCGCGAGTGCGATCGCCGCCGCGGCGGCCGCGTTCTCGCGGTTGTGGGCGCCGCGCAGGCGGATCTCCTGCAGCGCGATCAGCGGCTCGCCGTCCCACCACAGGTAGCCGGCGCGGACGTCGAGCTCGCCGCCGGGCCCGAAGCGGACCCGGCGCGCGCACCCGCCGACGTCGTCGACGTCGAGGCCGGACGCGAACACCGCGACGTCGTCGTCGCGCTGGCGCGCGAAGACCTGCAGCTTCGCCGAGAGGTAGTCCTCGAACGTCCCGTGACGGTCGAGGTGGTCGGCCTCGACGTTCAGGAGCACCGCGCCCTCGGGCGCGAACTCGAGCGTGTCCTCGAGCTGGAACGAGCTCGCCTCGCAGACGACCGTCGCGCGCTCGTCCAGCTGCCCGGCAAGGCCGCTCAGCGCGGCGCCGACGTTGCCCGCCACGGCGACCGGCAGCCCCGCCTCGCGGTGGATGTGGCCGAGCAGCTCGACCGTCGTCGTCTTTCCGTTCGTGCCCGTCACGGCGACGAACTCGTTGGCCAGCAGGCGCCAGCCGAGCTCGAGCTCGCCGAGCACCGGCACGCCCCGCTCGCGGGCCGCCGCGATGACCGCCGCCTCGCGCGGCACGCCCGGCGACTTGAGGACCGCTCGCACGCCGGCCAGCTGCGCGAGCCCGTCCGTCCCGAGGTGCGCCTCGAGGCCGTCGGGCACCTCGGGCGCGCCGCGATCGACGGCCACGACCTGCTCGCCGCGCGCGCGCAGCGCGCGCGCCGCCGCGACCCCCGACCGTGCCAGTCCGACGACGAGCCAGGGGCCCGGCGGCAGCGGCGGCCTCGCGGTCGGGGTCATCGCCGGCCCGCCCGAACCGGCGGCCGCTCAGACAACGGAGGCCTGGTACAGGGTGAAGCCGATCGCGCTGCAGATCGAGGCGATGATCCAGAAGCGCAGGATGATCTTCGTCTCCGACCAGCCGAGCAGCTCGAAGTGGTGATGGATCGGCGCCATCAGCAGCGGTCGCTTGCGGAAGGCCTGAAACGAGAAGACCTGGATCATGACGCTGAGCGCCTCGACGACGAAGATCCCGCCGAGCAGGATCAGCAGCATCTCGGTCTTCGTCATCACCGCAAGCCCCGCGATCGCGCCGCCGAGCGCGAGCGAGCCCGTGTCGCCCATGAAGATCGTCGCCGGAAACGCGTTGAACCACAGAAAGCCGACGCACGCCCCGACGACGCAGGCCGACAGGATCGCGAGGTCGTGCTGACCCGTGGTGATGAACGTGATCCCGATGTACGCGAGCGCGACGATCGCGGCGCAGCCCGCCGCGAGGCCGTCGAGGCCGTCGGTCAGGTTGACCGCGCTCGTGGTGCCCGCCACGACGATGTAGATCAGCACGAGGAACGGCACCCCGGCGAGGAAGCTGAGGTCGATCTGGTAGTCGATGACGCGCAGGCGCAGCGTCTGCGGCAGCCCGGCCTTCTCGGTCGCGATCCACCACAGCGCGATCGAGATCAGGATCGTGACCCCAAGCTTCATCCGCGCGCTGAGGCCGAGCGAGCGGCGGCGCACGATCTTCGTGTAGTCGTCGGCGAAGCCGAGCAGCGCGCAGCCGACGATGGCGCCGAACACCCCGATCGCGCGCCAGTCGTACTCGTTGAGGATCAGGAACGGGACCGAGATCGCGGTGACGATGATGATCCCGCCCATCGTCGGCGTGCCGGCCTTGACGTGGTGCTTGGCCGGCCCCTCCTCGCGGATGAACTGGCCGAACTCGCGTTGCTGGAGGAACGCGATGAACCTCGGCGACAGGAAGATGCAGATCAGCAGCGCGGCCGTGCCGGCGATCAGGACCTCTCCCATCTACTGCCCCGCCGCCGCGCGCAGGCCCTGCGCGACGACCTCGAGGCCGACGCCGCGCGAGCCCTTGACGAGCACGGTGTCGCCCGGCGCGACGATCTCCCGTACGACGTCGATCGCAGCGGCGGCGTCGGCCGCCGTGTGCAGCACGCCGCGAAACGAGTCGCCCATCGCCGCCGCGAGCGGGCCGACGGTCACGAGAACCTCGATCCCGCGCCGCGCCGCGTAGTCGCCGATCTCGCCGTGATAGCGCTGCTCCTGCGGCCCGAGCTCGAGCATGTCGCCGAGCACGGCGACGCGCCGCCCGCCCGCGGGAGCGGACTCGGCTAGGTCATCGAGGGCGGCGCGCATCGACATCGGGTTGGTGTTATAGCAGTCGTCGATGACGAGCACGGGCCCCGGCAGCTCGATGCGCTGTCCGCGCAGCGCGCTGAGCTGCACCTCCACGCGGCCGCGGGGCTCGATGCCGGCTGCGCGCGCGGCGGCGAGCGCGGCCAGGCCGTTGAGCTGCATGTGGCGCGACGTGAACGGCAGCTCGAGGTCGGCGGGCAGTTCGGCGACGTCGCCGCCGGGCCCGAACGTCACCGTGTGCAGGTCGTCGCGCAGGTGGGCTTCGAGCAGCGGCTCGTCGGCGGGCAGGATCGCCGTGGCGCCCGGGCGCAGGTCGACGAGCAGCTCGGCCTTGGCGGCGGCGACCGCCTCGATCGAGCCGAGCAGCTCGAGGTGGACCGGCCCGACGTTGACGATGACGCCGACGTCGGGCTCGGCGATCGCCGCAAGCTCGGCGATCTGGCCGACGCCGCGCATCGCCATCTCGAGCACGAGCACCTCCGTTCCCGCGGGCGCCGCGAGGATCGACAGGGGCAGTCCGATCTCCGTGTTGAGGTTCTCGCGGCTGGCGACGACGCGCCGCTGCAGGGACAGCATCCCGGTCAGCAAGTCCTTCGTCGACGTCTTCCCGGTCGATCCGGTGATCGCGATCACCTGGGCGCCGAGCGCGCGGCGCCACGAGCGCGCGAGCGCCTGCAGCCCGGCGAGCGGATCGTCGGCGGCGAGCAGCGCCCCCGCGGCGCTCACCGCCCGCGCGTGCTGCGGCGCGACGAGAACGCCCCACGCGCCGGCGGCGAGGGCGGCGTCCGCGAAGCGCCCGCCGTCGACGTTGCGGCCGGTGAGTCCGACGAACAGGTCGCCGGGCCGGACGTCGCGCGAGTCGATCGTCACGCGCTGCGGGCCGCTCGGGCGGTCGGCCAGCCGCGGCGACGGGCGCACGAGCCGCACGCCGGCGGCCTCGGCGACGACCTCAGGCGACCAGTCGCGCACGCAGCGCCTCCCGTGCGACGGCGACGTCGTCGAACGGCAGCTTGCGCCCGCCCTCGAACTCCTGGCCCTGCTCATGGCCCTTGCCGGCGACCACGACGACGTCACCCGCGCGCGCGAGCGCGACGGCGCGCTCGATCGCGGCGTGGCGGTCGACGATCGCCTCGGTGGCCGCGCGATCGTCGATGCCCGCGAGGATCTCGCCGACGATCGCCGCCGGGTCCTCCGAGCGCGGGTTGTCGGACGTCACGATCGTGTGGTCGGCCCGGCGCGCGGAGATCTCGCCCATCTGCGGGCGCTTGCCGCGGTCGCGGTCGCCGCCGCAGCCGAACACGCAGATCAGACGGCCCGCCGTCAGCGGGCGCGCCGCGGCGAGCACGTTCTCGAGCGAGTCGGGCGTGTGGGCGTAGTCGACGAGCAGCGCGAAGTCCTGCCCCTCGTCGACGGGCTCGAAGCGGCCCGGCACACGGCCCGCCTCGGGCAGCGCGGCGGCGATCGTCTCGTCGTCGACGCCGAGCGCGCGGACGGCGGCGACGGCGCCCAGCGCGTTCATCACGTTGAAGCGGCCGGGCAGCGGCGAGCGCAGCTCCAGGCCGCCGGCCGTGAAGGTCGAGCCGGTGAACGCGCTCTTGATCGCCGTCGCGCGCAGGTCGGCGTCGGGCGCGTCGACCGCCACCGTGATCAGCTGCGGCACGGCGCCGCGGATCTCCGCCGCCAGCCGGGCCCCGTACGCGTCGTCGACGTTGACCACGGCGACCTGCGGCCGACCGTCCAGGAAGAGCCGGCGCTTGGCGGCGAAGTAGTCCTCCATCGTCGGATGGAAGTCGAGGTGGTCCTGGGTGAGGTTCGTGAAGATCGCGGCCGCCCAGTGGATCGCGTCGGCGCGACCGAGCTCGAGCGCGTGGCTGGAGACCTCCATGACGCAGTGGCTGTCGCCGGCGTCGCGCATCGCCGCGAACGTCGCCTGCAGGTCGATCGCCTCCGGCGTCGTGCGCGCGACCTCGTGCTCGACGCCCCCCACGATCGACGTGACCGTGCCCAGCAGCCCGGTCCGGCGCCCGGCCGCCTCGAGCAACGCGCGGACGAGGTACGAGCTGGTCGTCTTGCCGTTCGTGCCGGTGATGCCGATCGTGCGCAGGTCCTTGGTCGGGTCGCCGTGCAGCCGCGCCGCGGCCGGCGCCATCGCCGCGCGCACGTCGTCGACGACGATCTCCGGCACGCCGAGGCCGAGCCGATGGTCGACGACGAGCGCGGCGGCGCCGCGCGCGACGGCGTCGGCCGCGAAGTCGTGGCCGTCGCGGGTGAAGCCGCGGACGCAGAAGAAGACGGTGCCGGGCTGCACCCGGCGGTTGTCGTAGGCCAGCGCGGTGACGTCGACGCCGGGGGCGTCGCGGGCGGCGTCGGCGAAGAGCTCGCGCAGCGTCACGGGCTCAGCTCGAGAGGATGCGACCGGCACGTGACCATGTCTCGCCGGGAGCGATCAGGAGGCGACGGCGGTAAAGCTCGGCGTGGCAATGGCGGCAGGATACGGTGCCGCGCGGGCGCAAACGGCGATCAGCTGCCGGAAGGGATGCCGAGGTACGGGAGCGCAAAGCGCATGATCTCGCGAAACGCCGGGGCTGCCACCTCTGAGCCGTAGATCTCGCCCTGCGGCTCGTCGACCATCACCGTGACCAGCAACTTCGGCCGCTTCGCCGGCGCGAACCCGACGAAGGACCCGATGAAGCGCGTCTTGGAGTACTCGCCGGTCGTGGGATCGACCTTGTTGGCCGTTCCCGTCTTGCCGGCGAGCGAGTAGCCGGGGATCGCGACCTGGCTGGCGGTGCCCCCGGCGTCCACGACGCCCTTCAGCATCTCGCGGATCTGCTCGGCGGTCGTCTGCGAGATGACCCGCTTGCCGCGCGGCGTCGGTGTCCGCACTCCGCCGACCTCGCCGATGATCCGGGGGCTGCGCATGATCCCGCCGTTGGCGATCGCCGAGTACGCCGTGGCCAGCTGCAGCGGCGTCACCGACTCGCCCTGGCCGATCGGCAGGTTGCCCATCGACGAGCCGGAGTAGTCCTGCAGTTCGAGGACCTGTCCGGCCTCCTCGGCGGGCAGCTCGATCCCCGTCGGGCGGCCGAAGCCGAAGCGCCGGACCCACTTGTCGAAGCGCTTCGCGGTCAGGCGCTGACCGATGCGCACCGTCCCGACGTTGCTGGACTGCGCCAGGATCTGCGTCGTCGAGAGGTCGACGGTCCCGCGCTCGTGCGCCTCCTTGATCGTGCGGTCGGCGACCTCGATGGTCGGGGGCAGGTGGAACACGTCGTCGGGCGTGACGACCTTCTCCTCGAGCGCGCCCGCGACCGTGAAGGCCTTGAAGGTCGAGCCGGGCTCGTAGTTGAACCCGACGGCGCGATTCTGAGCTGCGTAGGCTGGCGCCCCGGCGCTGTCGTTGGCATCGACGCGCGGCCAGTTGGCGAGCGCGAGGATCGTGTTCGAGTAGGGCTCCATGACCAGTGCGGTGGCGCCCCTGGGCCGCCACTTGAGGCCGACGCGGGCGAGGACGTCCTCGACCTTGCCCTGCAACTCGGCGTCGAGCGTCAGGCGCAGGTCCTTGCCGGGCTCCGCGCGCGCGGTCTCCTGCAGCACGATCGGCTCACCGAGCGCATCCTTGACGATGCGCCGCTTGCCGTCGCTGCCGCGGAGGATGTCGTTGCGGGCGTACTCGAGGCCGGCGAGCCCGTCGCCGTCGGTGCCGACCCAGCCGAGGACCTGCGATGCCAGCCACTTGCGCGGGTACTCGCGCCGCGAGCTCGGGATGAACTGCAGGCCGGCGATCTTGAGCTTCTTGATCTTCGCGGAGTCCGTCTGCGCCATATTCCGAGCGAGGTAGACGAAGCCGCTTTGCGCCGACAGCTTGTCGAGCACCTTCACCCGGCTTGTGCCGAGCAGCGGCGCTATCCGGCGGGCGACCTTCAGCGGCGACTTGACGAGGTACGGCGTGACCGCGATGTCGTCGGCCGGCTCCGAGACCGCGAGCTCGACCCCGTTGCGGTCGACGATCGCGCCCCGGCTCGCCGGGACGTCGAGCTGCTCGACCTGCTGCGTGCTCGCGACTGCCTGCAGGGACGGGCCGCGGACGGCGCCCAGCCACGCGGCTCGCGTCCCGGCGATCGCCAGCAGGGCGAGAAACAGCGCGAACAGCAACCCGATCCGCCGTTCGGTGAGCCCGACTATGGGATCGTCACCCCACCCGAGGGGGTTGCCGCGGCCGCGCCGGGCGTGGCGCTTGCCGCGCCGCTGAGCGCAGGGCCCTGCGGCGGGGCGCTGGTCTGTGGCGCCGGTGCAGCCTGCTGACCCGCCGTCTGTGGCGTGCCCGCAGGCGTCGTCGCGGCCGGCACCGTCGCGGCGGTTGCGGCGCTGGCGGCGGCTGCGGCGCCGTCGGCGGGCGGGGCGGTGTGCGCTGACGGTGCGGTCAGCGATGGTGCGGCGGTGGATGCGAACAGCGGCGAGCCCGCGGGTCCCGCGATCTGCGCGTCGGGTGCGCGCATCCGCTTCGCGGCGCGCCGGCCGTCGGCGCTCGGCGTCGCGGCGCGCAGGTACGTGACGTCGGCGGGCTCGGGCATCACGAAGCCGCGCGTCGCGGCCATCGCGTGGATCCGGTCTCCGCTGCTGAGCCGCGAGATCTCACCCCGTAGAGTCGCGTTGCTGCGCTCGAGCGTCGCCGCCGTCTCGACAGCGCGGCCGATCCCGTTGTTGAGCTTCAGCATCGAGACCTGCATCGCGACGATGCCGATCAGCCCGAACGCAACGATGACCACCCACGCGCGGCTGCGTACGAGGCGATCCATCGTGCGGCTGCCCGACACCTCCAACGCCGCCTCGGCCACGCGAAGCGCGACGGAGGCGCTCCCGGCGGCGAGCCGCAGCGGCGGTCGCGACGGCGTGCGACGCCGCGGCAGCGGACTGGGCGCGAGCACGGCCTCGGACATCGCCAGCGCACGCGGGTCGACATGTGCACGCGGCCGCTGCGCGGGCCGGGCCGGACCCGATATGCGGCGCGGAGCAGCGGGCGAATACGCGCGCGGAGCCCGGAAATCATGGTCGCGGTCGGCGCGGGCGGCGGCCGAGCGGCTCATCGCACCGACCCGCTTTCGCGATCGCTGCCGGCGACGGTCGGG
Source organism: Thermoleophilia bacterium (assembly GCA_046565905.1). Taxonomy (GTDB): domain Bacteria; phylum Actinomycetota; class Thermoleophilia; order Solirubrobacterales; family Solirubrobacteraceae; genus CADCVQ01. The sequence continues at coordinate 36,818 of JBKHXR010000085.1, forward strand.
CGGGGCGCGTTCATCCTTGATCCTCCCGGAGCTTGGTTGCGACACGCAGGCGGGCCGACCGCGCGCGTGGATTGGCGGCGACCTCGCCGGCTGTGGGCGCGATCGCTCGACGGCTGACGAGCTCTGCCTCGGGCTCGCGGCCGCAGACACAGATCGGCAGGTCGGGCGGGCAGACACAGCCTTGCGCGCGGGCCGCGAGGAAGCGCTTGACGCGCCGGTCCTCGAGCGAATGAAACGAGATCGCGCCCATGCGGCCGCCGGAGCGGAGCAGATCCCACGCGAGCGGCAGCGCGGCGTCGAGCTGCCCGAGCTCGTCGTTGACGGCGATCCGCAGCGCCTGGAAGACCCGCTTGGCCGGGTGGCCGGCCGCAAACCGCGCGGGCGCGGGCACGGCGCCGGAGATCACGTCGACCAGCGCGATCGTGGAGTCGATCGGCCGGCGCTGGCGGGCGCGGACGATCGCGCGGGCGATCTGGCGGGCGAAGCGCTCCTCGCCGAGGTCGCGGAAGATCGCCTCCAGGCGGCGCGGCTCGGCCTCGTTGACGAGCTTGTGCGCCGACAGCCCGAGCTCCGGGTCCATTCGCATGTCCAGCGGGGCGTCGTAGGAGTACGAGAAGCCGCGCTGCCAGGTGTCGATCTGCATCGAGGACATGCCGAGGTCCATCAGCAGCAGGTCCGCGCGCACACCCTCGTCGAGCAGTTGCGCGAGGCCGTCCACGAACGACGCGCGGATGAAGCGCGCGGTGGGCGCCAGCTCCGGCTCCAGGTCGGCGAAGCGCTCGGCGGCGACCGGATCGCGATCGATGGCGATCAGGCTGCCGCTCGCTCCGATCCGGCCCGCGAGCAGGCGCGCGTGCCCGCCCGCGCCGAACGTGCAGTCCACGACGGTCTGACCGGGCTGCGGATCGAGCAACTCGATCGCCTCGCCGGCGAGGACCGGCACGTGCGGGATGGTCATGTCAAGCAGTGTTGCCAAGGGATGAGGTGATCTCGTCGACATCGGCGGAAAGTGCGTCGTTGTACGTCGTCCAGGTCGAGCGGTCCCAGATCTCCAGGGCGTCGCCCGAGCCGGTCACGACGACGTCCTTTGAGAGACCGGCATGCTCGAGCAGGAAGCCCGGGACCATGACCCGGCCCGCCGCGTCGAGCTCCGTGTCCAGGGAGTTGGCGGAGAAGAACCGGCGCAGCTTCTGCGCCTCCTTGGAGAGCGGGTGCAGACCCAGAAGCGCGGCCGCGGTGTACTCGTCGTAGGCCGCCGGCGTCCACAGCGCGACGCAGCGCTCGAGTCCCTTGGCAAGTACGACGCCGCCGGCGAGCTCGGCACGGAAACGGGCGGGAACGGTGAGGCGGTTCTTCGCATCGAGCGTGTATTCGAAGGTTCCGCGGAAGGCCATTGAGAGGGGTGCGACGCAAGGGTTCGGAGCCGGAGTGGAGGGGTGGGAGGAGCCCCTCCACTCCGGCTCGCTGCGGCGACGCCATCCCACTATCCCCCACTTCGCAACTCATTTTGCATGCTTTCTCCCACCGAGCTACACCGTCGTCGACGGGGCAGCCCGGAACCTGGCTCTGAGCAGGGGTTTCGCCGTGGAGCCTTCGGCCCCTCCGTACCTGGCGCTGGCGAACAGCCGCCTGCAGCGGCGCGGAATGGGCGCGATCGTGCAGCTACGGCAGGATTCCGCCGCCGGATGTGCATGGCGGTGGGTGGTGGTGGGACGCCTGCGGCCGGCGGCCCGTTGCCCGTTGCTAGGTCGCAGGCACCGACTGCGTGCCCCCGGCTCGCGGCGGCGCGTCCCGTCGCGGCTCGGCGTCCGGGCCTGACGGGCCGGCACGCATCCGATCGCGCGCGCAGTAGCCCAGGATCGCGGCGCCTACCACCAGCAACAGGATCTTCTGGGGCACGGCGGCATCGACCGGCGGGCAGACCCACAGCGGCAGTGGCGCGAGCCACAGGCGCGAGAAGGTCGGTCGTGTCAGCGCCACGGGCACGAGCAGCAGCGCCAGGTAGTGCGACCAGACGACGGGCGACACGAGCAGCGCCACGCCGAGAAAGAGCGCGAGCGACGCCGCGTCATGGCCGCGTCGTGCGGCACGAACCGCTGTGAAGAACACCGCCACGCCGGCCGCCCAGCACGTCGCATAGGCGACCGCCTGCGGTGCGCCGAGTTGCCGCAGAAGAGCGACGACGGTGTACGGCTGCGTGCCGACGTCCACGACATTGCCGCGGACGAGTTGCGGAAAGCGCCGGACCGTCTCGAAATCGATCAGCGCCCACGCCGCGGCCGACGCGAGCAGGCCGATCCCGACCATGATCGCGGCGGCCCGCCAGCGACGCGTCGCCGCCAGCCAGCCCGCCAGCGGCCACAGGAACAGCTTGCCGGCGACCATCAGCGCGACCAGCACGCCGGCCGCCGGCGCCCGATCGCGAAACCGCCACAGCGCCGCGACGCCGAGCGCCAGCACGAGCGAGACGTTCGCAGTCTGCACGCCGCCGTAGACGGGCAGCCAGAGCGCGGCGGCGCCGTAGCAGCGCCAATCGCGAATCCCGAGGACGCCGAGCGTCGCGCCTGCGCACAGGATCATCGTGGCGGTGATGACGACGTCGGCCGCACCGACCGGCAGGAGCGCAAACGGGACGTAGAAGAGCGTCGTCAGCGGCGGATACGCCGTGGTAGGGGTGCGCCCCTCGATGAGATCGCGAGCCTGTGGATAGAAGAACTCGTGGAAGTCGTAGGCCAGCGCGCCACGATCCACGATCTCGGACAGGAGCCCGACCCACAGCAGGACCGGCAACAGGCCGAGCAGGAGGTAAGGCGCGAGCACGACGGCAGCGGCGAATGGTCCCGCGTCAGGCGCGGCGGTACGAGGTCCACCAGCGCGTCGGTCCAGGCGATCGCGTGCAGACCGCAAACGAGAAGCGGGCGTCACGGCGCCACCTGCGCGCTCGTCGAACGCAGGATGACGGCGACGTCGTGTCCCGCGTACAGCAGCCGCGCTCCGGGATCGCGAAGCAGCACCGCCGAAGTCGGAGGCAGCACGTCCAGAGGTCTCTCCGAACTGTCCGTCACAACGAGGCGGGCGCCACCCATCGCATTGCGCCAGTCGGCACCGATCTGCTCGCGAAAGCGGCGAAACCGGCGCAGCTCGGCGGGGGTCAGCAAGTCATAGCGGATGTCGAAGGGGATCCGTCCCGCGAGTGGTGGGTGGCGAAAGATCAGCCAGTCCGCGTAACGGGGGTGCGTGAACAGCTTCAGCGAAGCGTCGCGCGCGGCAATGTCGGCGACGACCGCAGCGGCGGCGGACGGGAAACGCGACTCCACCTGACGATCGACGCTGCTCAGGCCACGGATCGCCGCTACCAGGACGCCGAGCATCAGGACGGCGGTCACGGCCAGCACAAGCCGCACGGGCGGTGATTCGTCGCGACCTCTAGGACGCTGTCGCGTCAGCAGTGGCGCCAGCAGCATCACGGCGGCGAGCGCGAACCACGCGAGGTTGCGCTCGGCGGCGAACGCCCCCACAAGCAGGAACGCGAGCGTGAACTGCTCGAAGCAGGTCAGCTGCCGACGCTCGCGTGCAACGAGCGCAACCGCGAGCGCGGCCAGCAGGTAGAACGGAACATGAATGGCCTCGAACGTCGTCGGCATCCATTCCGGTGCGAGCCTCGCGATCTCCGGATTGCCGAAAGTATCCTGCAAGTACGTGAAGAGCGCGGTGCCGTACGGCGTGGCGAGCAATGCGGCCGGAAGCATCGCCAGCATGCCGGCGCCGTGAGCCACCCGGCCTCGCGAGCGCTGGCCGCGCAGACCGCATCCGACTGCGGTCGCTCCCGCGAAGCCGACGAGGCCGGCGCCGATGATCACCGAACCGTGGACGTTGCCCCACAGCACGAGCAGAGGCAGACTCCAGTAGACCCGCGCGGACGGAGAGCGGCTGTCTTCACTCAGCAGCCACAGCAGCACGACGAACAACGGCAGGGCGAACGTCTGCGTACGGATGTTCCCCGCGACGATGCCGATTGGTAGCACCGCGAGGACACCGATCAGCGCGACGTGAGGCGACGATGCGCCACGGCGGCGGGCTATGGCGAGAGCGAACACGAGCGTGCCGATCACGATCACCGCGTGTACGACGCCGACCAACCGCAGGCCGCCGGCGCGCCAGACCTCGTAGAGGGCGAGTTGGCCAAGCCATTGCTGATCGATCCACTCGCGCCCGAGTGTCCATGCGGTGAGGCTGTCCGTCGAAGGCGGCCCCCCCTCCGCGACGACCCGTCCCGAGACGAGCGCCAGCCATGTGTCCGGCGTCACGAAGACGCCGATGCCCAACAGCATCAATGCCGCCGCACCAGCCACGAGCAGCACGAGGTAGCTCTCCGAGGAGGCGAGGATCATCAGCCGCGCGGCGAGACCCACCGGGTGCGTGTCAGAGTCTGCCATGCGGCACTGATGCGGCGTCAGGAAATCGGCTCGAATCTCAAAAGGACCCCTGCCGCCGACGGTGCAGCCGGTGACTGCCGTAGCTGGCGCAGCCACGCTGCCGCTGCAGCAGGCCGTGCCGGCGGGGGTTGCGGCATGGTAAACCGTCGTAGCCTTCTGCAGGATGGGTGCCTGCCGCCTCGCACGCAGAGCTCTGACGGCCGGCCGATCGCGCCGCCGCCGCCTGCCAACCGCCGAAACGCGCCTGGCCGGACTCCCCGTCGTCGAGCTCGCGGGTGGGTTGCGAGTATTCGAGGCCCGATCCTGGGCGGCGCGCCGCGACGGACTCTCCGGCTTGTCGGAGCTGCCCGACGACTGCGGGCTCTTGATCTCGCCGTGCCGCTCGGTGCACACCATCGGGATGCGGTTCGCGGTCGATCTCGTCTGGCTGGACGGCGCCGATGCGGTGCGTGACGTTACACACGACGTCCCCCCGCGCCGGCAGCGAACGAACTGGGGCGCGCGCTCGGTGATCGAGGTCGCGCAGGGACGAGGCGACCTTTTCGCTGAGCGCTGGCCTACGCGGTCGCGCTGATCCACCCCGCCGGCCCGGAGTTCATGCGAATGAACGAAGTAGGAACACTCGGCCCATTGCACGATCCCGGATGTCACAGCAGGCTGTGGACATGCGTCCAGATGTCGAGACGGCCACCGACCGTGTCGCGGCCGCCCGTGCCCGCCTGGCGCGAACCTCCGAGCCCGATCGTCTGGCCGACCAGATCGAGGACGCCCTCTCCGAGGGATACGCACAGGCTCTGGCCGGCGACGCCTGGGTGAGCGCCGCAGAGCGCCACCTGCACGAGATGATCGGCGACCCGACGATCGACCTTCGCGGGCGCGACATCAGGGCCCTCGTTCGCGAGCATAGGGATCTCCAGCGCCGGATCGTCGAGCTGCGCTGCGAGCTTGAGTCACTGCGTCGCGAGCACGATCGCATGCGCACGGGCTCGCACGCCTGGCCCTAGGCCTCACTCGCTACGGCGCTTGTCGAGCAGGTTCCGCTCGACTGCCAGGACCGCGGCTTGGATTCGGTTGTCGACGCCGAGCTCCCTCAGGATGTTGGAGACGTGGCGCTTGATCGTGTTCGGGCTGAGGTGCAGCTCCTTGCCGATCTCGGTGTTGTCGAATCCCCTCGCGAGCAGCGCCAGGACATCAAGCTCGCGC
>JBKHXR010000086.1:0-16290 GCA_046565905.1 Thermoleophilia bacterium
CGACGGCGAACACCGGCTCGAGCAGGACGGGCTTGGCGCGCCGTGCGGCTTCCTTGAAGGCTAGCGAGCCCGCCACCTTGAACGCGATCTCCGACGAGTCGGTCTCGTGGTACTTGCCGTCGGTCAGCGTCACGCGCACGTCGACCATCGGGTAGCCGGCCTTCACGCCGGTCGTCAGCGCCTCCTCGACACCCTTCTCGACCGCGGGGATGAACTCGGTCGGGACCGAGCCACCGCGGATCTTCGACACGAAGTCGAAGCCCTCGCCGGGCGCGGGCTCGATGTCGATGTAGACGATGCCGAACTGGCCCGAGCCGCCTGTCTGCTTGACGAAGCGCCCCTCGACCTTCTGCGCGGTGCCGCGGATCGTCTCGCGATAGGAGACCTGCGGGCGGCCGACGTTGGCCTCGACCTTGTACTCGCGCTTCATGCGGTCGACGAGGATCTCGAGGTGCAGCTCGCCCATGCCGGAGATCTCGGTCTGGCCGGTCTCCTCGTTGGTCTGCACCTGGAACGTCGGGTCCTCCTCGGCGAGGCGGCCCAGCGCGACCGACATCTTCTCCTGGTCGGCCTTCGTCCTCGGCTCGACGGCCACCTTGATGACCGGCTCCGGGAAGTCGATCATCTCGAGCTTGACCGGGCGCTTGGGATCGCACAGCGTGTCGCCGGTGACGACCTGCTTGATGCCGACGGCGGCCGCGATGTCGCCCGCGTAGACCGCGTCGACCTCCTCGCGGTCGTTGGCGTGCATGACGAGCAGCCGCCCGACGCGCTCCTGGCGGCCCGTCGAGACGTTCAGCACCTTCGAGCCGGCCTCGAGCTTGCCGGAGTACACGCGGAAGTAGGTGAGCTTGCCGACGAACGGGTCGGCCATGATCTTGAAGCCGAGCGCCGCGAACGGATCGCCGTCGTCGGGCTCGAGGACGATCGCCTCGGTCGGCTCGCCGTTCTTGTCGACCAGCGTCCCCTCGATCGGCTTGACCTCCAGCGGCGAGGGCAGGTAGTCCAGGACCGCGTCCAGCAGCGGCTGCACGCCCTTGTTCTTGAACGCCGATCCGCAGAAGACGGGGGTGATCTCGATCGCGAGCGTCGCCTTGCGGATCGCCGCCTTGAGCTGCTCGATCGGGATCTCCTCCTCGGCGAGGTAGAGCTCCGCGATGTCGTCGTCGAGGTCCGACAGCGACGTCAGCAGCCGCTCGCGCCCCTGCTCGGCGGCGTCGGCGAACTCGGCCGGGATCTCGATCACTTCCTGCTCCTTGCCGAGGTCGTCCTTGTAGACGATCGCCTTCATGCCGAGCAGGTCGATGATGCCCTTGAACTCCGACTCCGAGCCGATCGGGATCTGCAGCGGGACGGCGTTCGCGCCGAGGCGCGTCTCCATCGTCTTCAGCGAGCCCTCGAAGTCCGCCCCGATGCGGTCCATCTTGTTGATGAACGCGATCCGCGGAACGGCGTACTTGTCGGCCTGGCGCCAGACGGTCTCGGACTGCGGCTCGACGCCGGCGACGGAGTCGAACAGCGCGATCGCGCCGTCGAGCACGCGCAGCGAGCGCTCGACCTCGACCGTGAAGTCGACGTGACCGGGGGTGTCGATGATGTTGATCCGGTGCTCGCGCCACTCGCACGTCGTCGCGGCCGACGTGATCGTGATGCCGCGCTCCTGCTCCTGCTCCATCCAGTCCATCGTGGCGGCGCCCTCGTGGACCTCACCGATCTTGTAGGTGCGCCCGGTGTAGTACAGGATGCGCTCGGTCGTCGTCGTCTTACCGGCGTCGATGTGCGCCATGATCCCGATGTTCCGGGTCTTCTCGAGCGTGTGTTTACGTGGCATATCGGCTGGTTCTCTTCTCTTCGGTCACGACCAAAAAAAGCGGGCCCAGCGGGCCCGCGCGCACGTCCGATGAAAGTCGGGCCCGTCGCGCTATGTGGTCGAGGAATCCATCGTCGGGCGCACTGTGGTCCCAGGGTGGGCGTGGATGAGCACAGCAGCCCCGGGAACGGTCGTGCACTATAGCAAAGGCCCCTCTTCCCTCAGGCGGAATCGGTGATCGCGCGCCGCGCCGCGGCCGCGCTCGCGCTCGTCGCGGTGGTGCTGCTGGCGGTCGCCGAGTTCACGACGGTGCTCGAGATCACGATCGGCTCGCTCGAGGTCGTGCGGCGCAGCGAGACCGCAGGCGCCAACCACGGCTACGCGCTGCTCGTCGTCGCCGTCGTGGCCGCCGGGATGGCGGCGCTCGCGCTGCGCGGCGCGAGAGCGCCCGCGGCCGCGCTCGTCGCGCTCGGCGTCGTCGCGCTGGCGATCGCCCTCGTCGTCGACCTGCCCGACACGCGCGGCTCCGGTGACCTGCCCGAGTCGCTGGCCTACGAGAACGCGCGGGCGCGCGCCGGAGCCGCGCTCGGACTGGAGGTCGCCGGCGGGCTGCTGCTCGTCGCCGCCGGCGGCGTCCTGCTGGCGTCGGGCGCGACGCGGCCGGCGGGGGCGTCGCGCGCGCGGCGAGCCCGCTAGGCGGTCTGCGTCCGCTGCGACCCGCGCCGGATGCAGCGCAGCGCAGCCGGCGGGAAGGACTCCGCCTCGAGCTGCTGGCCGATCAGGAGGTTCCCGACGCGGCGCAGCTCGCGGTCTGACAGGTCGCGCGAGGCCTCGGCGAGACAGTCCAGGACGAGTCGCTCCTCGGCGGTGGCGGCCTCCGTCGGCAGCGCCTGGAAGATCGAGCGCAGGAAGTCGACGCCGAGGCGATCGACCTTCCACGTGGCGCCGACCTTCGCGAGCGCGACGCGCCCGGTCGCGCGCGCGCCCTTGGCGCTGGTCAGCGTCACGCCGGTCGTCGCCCTGTCGCCGTCGATCCGCGTCGCGGAGATCCGCGCGCTGTCGGGCTCGTCGTCGTCGCCGTCGGGCCTGTTGGCCTCGCGGCAGCGCGCGAGCGTGACGTAGACCTCGCGTACGAAGCGCTCGGTGACGCCCTTCTCGCACTGGTCCTCGACGCTCTCGGACTCCATCAGCCGTTGGACCGCGACGCGGATCTGGTCGGTGTCGGACGCCGCGTCCGAAGCGCCGTTTGCGCCGCATCCGGCGGCGACCGCGCACAGCGCCGCGAGCATCGGGCGCGTAAGGCGCCGCCGGTGAGTTCGCGCCACGGTCGCCATCGGCGGCCGCGACCCTATGGCGCTAGCGCGCCGCTGTCCAGTCGACCGGCCGCAGCGCCAAGGTCAGCAGGGCCTGCCACGTGGCGGCATCGGTCTCCCCCGTCGGGGCCAGCCCGCGCGCGGACTGGAAGGCCTTCAGCGCGGACTCGGTCGCAACGGTGAACCTGCCATCCAGCGCGACCGCCGGGTCGGCCGAGGCGAGGTGCTGCTGCAGCCAGATCACCTGGTCGCCGGTCGATCCCCTGCTCAGCGCCGGCCAGCCGGGATCGGGCAGCGCGGCGGGCGCGGGCGCCCCCTCCGACAGGACGCTCCAGGACGCCGGGGCCGAGGCCTGCCAGCTCCACCACGACAGCCCGCCCGCGCCGTAGCCCGCCCAGACCGAGCGGAAGCGGCGCAGGTCGGCGGCCGGCGGCGCGTCGTAGGACTGGCCGATCGGCGCGATCGGGGCGCGGTAGATGCGGTTGTTGGCGACCGTCTTGGCGCTCACCGCGTCGACCGAGCCGCCGATCGCCTTCCAGTAGACCTGCGGCATGTTGGCCTGCGCGCCGCCCGGCCCGAGGAAGACCGAGTACGGCAGCCGCGGGTGGTAGTCGACGTACGGAAACGACGTGAAGCCGAGCGGGTAGCTCGGCCCGATCGCGCCGCGCAGCGCGGCCATGTAGCGCTGCGCCGCCGCATAGCGGCCCTCGTAGGCGGTCTCGGCGTCGATCACGAAGCAGTCCGCGCCGGCGGCGATCGAGGCGATCGCGGCGCCCGCCTCGGCGATCGGGTCCTGGCCGTAGACGAACTGCCACGCGCAGACGCGCAGGCCGCGCGCGTGCAGGTCTGCCACCAGCTGCGGTGAGAACTGGCTCCAGACCGTGCCGCGGTCGGCGCTCTTGACGAAGACCGTGCTCATCCCCGCCGCCTTCGCGCGCAGCGCGATCGCGTCGAGGTTGCCGCCCTCGCTCTTGGACACGTACCAGATCCACATCCCGTCGCCGGCGAAGGCCGCGGGCAGCGCCCCGGGCCGGGCGGCCGTCAACGGGGGCAGCGCAGACGACGCGACGACGACGACGTGGCGCTTGTTCGAGCGCCGGCCGGCGCGGTCGCTGACGCTGACCGCCACCTTCCCCAGCGCCGTGCCGGCGGGCACCCGCGCCGTCCAGCCGGCGCGGGTCCGCGCGAGCTTCGTCGCCAGCGCCCCCCGCGGCCAGCGAAAGGACACCCGCATGCCGCGCCTGAGGCCGCGGCCGCGGAGCTGCAGCTGCTTGCCGACCGAGACGCGCACGCCGCCGCGGCAGGCCTTCGCCGTCGTCGGCACGCAGCGCAGCGCGGTCAGGCGCGGCGTCTTGGCGGCGGCCTGTGCGGCGCCGGAGACGCCGATCAGCGCGAGTGCGAATGCCGCAGCGCAGACCGTGATCGCCAGACTCAGCTTCATGGTGTGCAACAACCCGGCGCGCCGCCGGACGGAGCGGGGTCTACCAGCGGTAGTGCGCGAAGGCCTTGTTGGCCTGCGCCATGCGGTAGATGTCGTCCTTGCGCTTGTACGCGCCGCCCTGCTGGGACTGCGCGTCCATCAGCTCGTTGGCGAGGCGCTGGGCCATCGTGCGCTCGCGGCGCTGGCGGGCGAACTCGACGAGCCAGCGGACGGCGAGCGTGCGGGCGCGGCGGGAGGGAACCTCCACCGGGACCTGGTAGGTCGCGCCGCCGACGCGGCGCGAGCGGACCTCGAGGACCGGGGTCAGCGCCTTGATCGACAGCTCGAGCTGCTCGACGGCGTCCTTGCCGGTGCGCTCGGCCATGATCGCGAGCGCGTCGTAGACGATCTTCTCGGCGGTCGACTTCTTGCCGTCGAGCATCACCTTGTTGATGACCTGCTGGACGACGCGCGAGCGAAGCATGGGATCCGGCTCGACCGGCCGGATCGTTGCAGCGGAGCGGCGCGGCATCAGGCGTTGGGGGTGGGCGGCGGGATCATTTCTTCTTCACGCCGTACTGGCTGCGGGCCTTCTTGCGGTCGCTGACGCCGGCGGCGTCGAGCGTTCCGCGAACGACCTTGTAGCGCACGCCCGGCAGGTCCTTGACGCGACCGCCGCGGACGAGCACGACCGAGTGCTCCTGAAGGTTGTGACCCTCGCCGGGGATGTAGGCGGTGACCTCGATCGAGCCGGTGATCCGCACGCGCGCGACCTTGCGCAGCGCGGAGTTCGGCTTCTTCGGGGTGGTCGTGTAGACGCGCGTGCAGACGCCGCGGCGCTGGGGCGCGGCAACCTTCTTCTTGCGTCCCTTGCCGGACTTCAGGCCGGGGGTGGCGAGCTTCTTCTTGGGCACCTTGCGGCCCTTGCGGACAAGCTGTGACGTCGTAGGCATGCGGGGCGTGATGCTAGCAACCTCGCGCCGGCGCTCGTGGGCACGCTAGCGGCCGGCGCGCACCGGCTTGAGCGCCATGCTGGAGGTCCGCGGGCCCTCCGGGCTCGTGTAGGTCATGCGGTACTCCGAGCCGGGGACGTGGCGCAACGTGCGCTCGAAGCTCGCGCGTCCGTCGATGCGCATGCGCCGCAGCTCCGTCCACCTGCCGCGCTTGACGCGGCGCTGGAGCGCGATCACCTTGCGGCCCGGGCCGAGCCGCAGGCGCCCGTAGAGCATCACCCTGCGGCGCGGCTGCAGCTGCGCGAACAGGCCGGCGAGAAACGACTTGGCGACGAGCTTGTCCGAGCCGTCGATGTTCAACAGCCCCGTCGAGTACTCGCCGTAGGGCCGTGCGTCGCTCTGCGAGACGCGCACGGGCGCGGGAGGCTGGTCGCGCAGCAGGAACTGGGAGAACGACCTGACCGTCGGGATGCGATCGGCGAGATACTCCGCCCACGTCATCCAGCGCGCCTGCTGGCGCTCGTCGACGCGCGGCCGGCCGGGGATCCCCTTGGTCTCGTAGCCGAACTCGGTGAGGTAGATCCTGCGGTTGGCGGGCGCGATCCGTCCCATCCTCACCAGCCTGTCGAGCGTATCGGCCAGCTGCCCGAGGTCGGCGATGCGCAGGTCGCCGCGCTCGGTCCTCGGCTTGCTGACGCGCGACGGGCGCTCGTTCTGCGAGTACGGGTGGTGCGCCCAGCCGTCGCCGGGAATCGTCGTGAAGTCGGCGCACTCGGCGGTCCTGCGGGGCTTGAGCTTCGCGTCGACGCAGGCCAGCTCGCGGAGGAACTCCAGCGGCGGGACCGGGCCCCTGCCGCGCGTGCCGCCGGTGCTGGACGTGTTGCCGATGAGCACGCTCGCGCTGCGGCGGGCCTGCTTGACGGCGGCGTATCCGGCGCGCAGCATCGCGCGGTAGACGCCCGGACTGGCCGGCGTGCGCCCGTCCGCCTTCCACTGCGGCAGGAGCAAACCCTGGTGGTTGGGCTCGTTCCAGAGGATGAAGCGGTCGACCTTCGGCAGCGGCTCGGCGGGAGCGGCGGCCGCGCCCGTCTGCGCGGCGCGCGCCCGGGTCCGGCCCGCGAGCGGGACCGGCAGCGGAAACGGCACGAGCGGCTGGAGCAGATCGCGGATGACGCTCTCGTCCTGCGACGGCGCGTGCGGCGGCGCGTGCGGCGCGGGCGGCGGTGGCGTGAAGGCGCCGGAGTAGCGCAGCACGACGGCCCGGGCGAATGCCGCGTACTCCTGCGGATCGACGTCGGTGCGCGCACGCGGACCCGGCGGATCGCTCGTGGCCCAGTGCGGCGCCCAGAAGCCGATGTCGACCAGCGCCTTCAGCCCGGCGCCGCGGATCGCGCGGATCGCGGTGTCCAGGCCGCGCCAGCGCTCGTGCTCGTAGGAGCCCGGGTCGCTGCCGTCGAAGCCGGCGGGCTTGACGTCGGACTCGGCATCGCGCGTGAGCGAGGACCAGCTCGCGGTGATGCGCACGCGGTCGATGCCGAGCTGCTTGATCCGCAGCACCGCGGCCTGGACCTCGGCGGGCGGCCGGTAGAGCAGCAGCCCGTCGTCCTGCAGGATCGTCTCCAGCCCGCGCCCCGAGATGCGCGGCGGCCGCTTCTTCGTGCTCGTGGACGGCTGCTTCGCCTTCGCGGCGGACGGCTTCTTCGCCTTCGCCCCGGACCGGCCGCTCGCCGCGGGCGCGGCGGCGGGCGGCAGCCCGGCGAGCGCGAGCGCGCGCACGACCATCACCATCCCCCTGCGCGGCGTCACCCCGTGGAGTGTGACTCCTGCGCCGCCGCGATGCGTCGCCGGCGCCGTCGAGGGTCTACGGTGGCCCAGTGCTGAACTACGTTCGCCAGGGCAGCGGGGAGCCGCTCGTGCTGGTCCACGGCATCGGCAGCCACTGGCAGATGTGGTCGCCCGTGCTCGACCGTCTGGCGGCCGAGCGCGACGTCCTGGCGCTCGACCTGCCCGGCTTCGGGCGCTCGCCGGCGCTCGACGGCGAGCCGACGGTGGGCGCGCTCGCCGACGCGGTCAGCGACCTCGCCGACGAGCAGGGGATCGGACCTGCGCACATCGCCGGCAACTCGCTCGGCGGTGGGATCGCGCTGGAGCTCGCGCGTACGGGCCGCGCGCGCAGCGCGACGGCGCTGTCGCCGATCGGCTTCGCGATCGGCCGCGAGCGCCGCTACGGCGCGGCCCTGCTGCAGTCCTCGCGCGCGCTCGCTCGCGCGCTGGCGCCCGTGCTCGATGCGGCGCAGCGGACCGCCGCCGGCAGGACGCTGACCATGGGACACCTGATCGGGCGTCCCTGGCGGATGTCCGCCGAGGACGCGATCCGCGCGACGCACGACCTCGCCGCGGCGCCCGCGTTCGACGCGACCCTCCCCCACGTCGTCGGCTTCGAATGCACGCACGGCGACCTCGACGTGCCCGTCACCGTCGCCTGGGGGACGCGCGACGCAGTGCTCATCCCGCGGCAGGGCCGGCGCGCGCGGCGGCGGATGCCCCGCGCGCACCACGTCTGGCTGCACGGCTGCGGGCACGTGCCGACGTGGGACGACCCCGACCTGGTCGCGGCCGTGATCCTCGCGGGATCGCGCGACCGATGAGCCGCCTGCCGCGCCCGGCGGCGCGGACGGCGGACGCTCGCGCCGCTCGGGCCCGCGCGGCGCGGCCGATGGCGCATGCGGCCGGGCGACGATGACGGGCCGCTTCGCGATCAGGCCGGCGAAGACGTCGGACCTCGGGACGATCGCCGACAACCTCGTCGAGGGGCTGTCGACGTACCGCGGCTGGACGCCGATGGCGTGGAACCCACCGGCGCGCACGGAGATGCTGCTCGGGCTGCTGCAGCGCTTCCCGCGCGACGGATCGTGGGCGCACGTCGCATTCGAGGGCACGTCGCCCGCCGGCCACATCACGATCCGTCCCGACCGCGACGAGGCCGACGAGGCGCGCCCCGGCGTCGCGCTGCTCACGCAGCTGTTCGTGCGCGAGCGGCACTGGGGCAGCGGGCTGGCGCAGGAGCTGCACGCGCTCGGCATCGCGGGGATGGTCGAGCGCGGCTTCGCGTCGGGGCGGCTGCTCGTGGCCGACGGCCACGCCCGCGCGCAGGCGTTCTACGCGCGCCAGGGCTGGCAGCCGACCGGCGCCTTGGAGACCTCCGGCGAGCTGGGGCTGGCGCTGGCCGAGTACGTGCTGGCGCTGGGAGAGCGGCCGGGCTGAGGGCCGCGGACCGGCCGCGAGCCGGTGCTCGCGCAGGAGCTCGACGACGCCGAGTGGCGGATCTGCCGCGTGTCGCGCGGCAGAGGTGCCACGACACTTTGAAGTCGGACGACGCCGGGCGGACCCTCGGCCGCCGCGCCGGACGAGGAGGGCGCTACGCCGCGGAGGGCGCGGGCGCGCCGGCGGCGGCGCGCGCGGCACGGACCGGCGCCGGCGTGAGCGCCGAGGCGACGATGACGAGCACGAACGCCGTCGCCTGCAGGACGATCCCGAAGGTGTCGTTCGGGATCGGATCGCCGAAGACGATGATCCCGCCGGCGATCGTCGCGATGTTCGCGGCGGTGCCGGTGATCGCGATCACCGGGATCGCGTCGCCGTCCTGCAGCGAGCGGGCCGAGGCATAGAAGGCCGCGGCGGAGCCGGTCAGGGCGACCCACATCCAGGGGCTCAGGACGACGCCGAGGACGCCGGCGTCGCCGACGATCCCGGTCAGCGCCTTGACGCCGATGTTGCAGACGCCGAAGAGGATGCCTGCCGCGGCGGCGAGCATGATCCCGTGGTGCTCGGCCGGACCGCCGAGGCGCTTGCCCATGATGAACAGCGCGCCGAGCCCGAACAGGCCGGCCTCGAAGGCGATCATCGCGGTCACCGAGAAGGACGAGGAGGCCCCGTGGCTGGCGGGCAGCGTGATCCCGAGCAGGATCAGGCCGACGCAGGTCATCGCAAGGCCCCACCACTGACGGGGGCCGACGCTGAAGCCGAACAGCCGATCGGCCATCACGGCCAGCAGCACGAGCCCTCCCGACAGCACCGCCTGCACGACGGACAGCGGCGCCAGGGAGATCGCCGCGACGTGCAGAAGCCATGCCCCGAGGCCGACGAGCATGCCGAGCGCGAACCAGCGCTGGCTCCACAGCGAGTAGGCGGTGCGCAGGGGATGGCGGATGTCGACGGTGCAGGCGGTCGAGCAGCCGCGGTGCTTGTAGAGGAACGCCAGGTTGGAGGCGAACGCGCAGAGCAGCGCTAGAAGGATTCCCAAGTGAAGAGTCATGAAGATCAGCGCGACGCGTGCGTCGAGCGAAGAACTCGGCGCCGGGCGGCACCCCTACCATCGACGGCCCGGTGGACTTGCTTGATGCGCGTCGAGCGCTGCGAACAGGCTAGCGCGATGGCCGACGTGACGTCCCGAGGCGGCAGATTGGTTGCAGACCCCCCGCAGATACTGCAGAAACCAGTGCTCCTCGTCGACATCGACGGGGTCATCTCGCTCTGGGGCTTTGACTCGAACGACCGTCCAGCCGGCGCCTTCCACAATGTGGACGGGGTCATGCACTTCCTTTCGTCCGACGCGGGCAACCACCTTCTCGGCCTGCACGGCCGCTTCGAGCTCGTCTGGTGCAGCGGCTGGGAGGACAAGGCCGACGACCACCTGCCGCACGCGCTCTCCCTACCCAGGGGGCTGCCGTTTCTCTCCTTCGAGCGTGATCGGACCGGCGGCCACGGCCACTGGAAGCTCGCCGCGATCGACGCGTACGCCGGCCCGCAGCGCGCGCTTGCGTGGATCGACGACGCGCACGACGACGCCTGCCGCGCCTGGGCTGCAGCGCGCGCGGCCCCGACGCTGCTGGTCGCGACGCAGCCGGCCGTGGGGCTGACCGCGGCGCACGTCGAGCGGCTCGTCGCGTGGGCGGACGCGGTCGGCGGCACGACGTGATCGCCACTGCGGCGCAGCGTCCGCGGCACGCCGTCGGCGCGCGGCGCGGCCAGAGCCCGCGGCGACCGGCGCCTACGCCTTCCCAGCCGCCCGCTCGGCCTTCGGCGAGGAGTTGCCCGACTTCCGCGCCGGCTTGTTGCGCACGGCCTTCGCGTACAGCGTGCGCTTGACCACCGACCGCGTCGCCGCCGGTCCGATCGCCACGATCCGCAGCCCGTGGCGCCCGACGCGCCGCGGCGCCCACACGAACCGGTGGCGCCCGCGCGTCAGGCGCATGCCGCGCGCGAACGCCACGCGGCCGGTGCGATCGCGCACCTCGACGATGACGTCGGAGACCTTCGACAGCGTGAACGTGATCGCGCTGCGCCGCCGCGTGCGAAGCGGGCCCGCCGCGCGCAGCCGCACGCGCGGCGCCTCGCGCACGTAGCGCGCGAAGCGCCGGCCCGCGGCGCAGTACGTGCGCACGCTCGTGCGCGAGCACATCGCGTCGAGAAAGCCGCCGACGAGGCGGTGGTAGCTCAGCGTCGACTCGGCGCCGCCCTCGCTGTAGAGCGACCAGGCGCCGGTGTCGAGCGCGGGCACGGCACGCCGCGCGACCGGCTCACCGGCCGCGAACAGGCGCTGGGCGCGGCGGCTGCGCGAGATCCGCGCGACGTCGCGCAGGCCGATCAGCGCCTGCAGCTCGCCGTTGTAGATCCGCAGCCGGGGCGCGAAGGAGTACATCGCGTAGCGCGCGCCGCGAGCGGTGCGGACGGCGACGCCGACTGGCGGCGGGCGATCGAAGGCGCCGAGCGCGCGGCGCGCCGCGCGCGCGAAGCGAACCTCGCCGAGCGCCCGGCGCCCGCGCGCGAGCGCCTGGGCGCCGGTCGCCTGCGTCATCGCGCTGATCCAGGGCGGCGCGCCGCGGCCGAACCGAAAGAAGTACTCCCACGCCAGAAAGCCGCCGCGCTCGGTTCCGAGGTCGACCATCCGCCCCAGCAGCCGCCGCAGCGCCGCCGGACGGCAGCGATGGCGGGCGGCGGACCGGACGCAGGCGCCGGCGAGCGCGTTGGCCTTGCCGAAGCTCGCCAGCGGCTGGATCGCGAGGCCGCGGCCCGAGTAGTACTCGAAGACGACAGGGTCGCGCGGGAACGTCAGCCGCGCCCCCGGGCGCGGCAGCGCGCGCGAGGTCCAGAACTCGCGGTTGCGGCGGACCGTCAGGAACACCGGCTCGAGCCGGCTGGCGGTCAGGACGCGCGCCGCCGCCAGCCGCGAGGCCATCGCGAGGACGGCGCTCAGCTCGGCCCGCCGCACGCCCCTCAGGCGCCGCATGTCGCGGTTGGCGCGCCACCAGATGCGGCGCATGCCGTCGTGCTCGCGGCGGCTGATCGCGTGCGTCAGCAACGCGCGCCGCAGCGCGCCGGCGACCGTCCGCGAGCGACGCAGGCGGCGGACCTCGGTGCGCCGTGCGGCCGCGCGGCGCTTCCGGGCGGCGCGCGCGCGTGCCTTCGCGCGTGCGCTGGAGCGGACGAGGACGGCGGCCGCCGGCGTCGGCGGTCCCAGCGGCGCGGTCGCCGCGACCGCCGCCGCAGTGCTCGGGGGCGCGGCCGCCGGCGCCGCGTCCGACTCGCTCCCACCGTGCAGCGCCACGGCCGCAGGGGCGATCAGCAGGACGGCGGTGGCCAGCGCGTGGCGGCGGATGTGCACATGACAGGTGATCGGCCTGCCGATCACGCCGCTTGACGCGGCGGCCCCCGCACTGGCCGCAACCGCAGCGAAGCCAACCCGGCGCCGCCCGCCGAAGCGGGGCGGCGCCGGTCGGTCAGCTTGCTGTGCTCAGCTCTCGTCGGGCACGTCGAGGTCGGCGAGCTCCTCGGCGAAGCCGGTGTCGCCGGCGCTGGTGCCGATGTCCTCCAGCGAGGCGATGTCCTCGTTGAACGCCGAGCCGAAGCCGCCCAGGCCGTCGCCGTCGCCGAGCCCGAGCTCCGCGGCGATCTCGTCCTGGTCGAGCAGGCCGACGTCGTCCATCGCCCGCGGCAGGGGCTCGGACGGCTCGATCTCGATCCGCCGGTAGCGCTTCAGCCCGGTCGCCGCCGGGATCAGCTTGCCGATGATGACGTTCTCCTTCAGGCCGTTGAGACGGTCGATCTTGCCCTCGAGCGCCGCGTCGGTGAGGACCTTCGTGGTCTCCTGGAAGGACGCCGCCGACAGGAACGAGTCCGTGTTCAGCGATGCCTTCGTGATGCCGAGGATGATGTCCTCGTACTGCGCGGCGTCGCCGCCCTTGGCGATGACGGCGTCGTTGACGCGGGCGAACTCGAAGCGGTCGACGAACTGCCCCGGCAGGTAGTCGGTGTCGCCCTTCTGGTCGACGCGCACCTTCTTGAGCATCTGGCGCGCGATCAGCTCGATGTGCTTGTCGTTGATGTCCACGCCCTGGGACACGTAGACCTCCTGCACCTCCTTGACGAGGTACTGCTCGGTCTCCGTGCGCCCGCGGATCGCCAGCAGCTCGTGCGGGTACAGCGACCCCTCGTTGAGCTGCGTGCCGGCATCGACCGTCTCGCCGTTCTCGACCAGCAGCCGTGTCCGGCGCGGGAACGTGTGGCGGTGCTCCTCGCCGGCGGCGTCGGTGATGACGACGGTCAGCGCCTTGTCGGAGTCCTCGATCGTCACCGTGCCGTCCTGCTCGGCGATCTTCGCCAGGCCCTTCGGCTTGCGTGCCTCGAAGAGCTCCACGACACGCGGCAGGCCGTGCGTGATGTCCGCGCCGGCGACGCCGCCGGTGTGGAACGTGCGCATCGTCAGCTGCGTGCCCGGCTCGCCGATCGACTGCGCGGCGATGATCCCGACCGCGTCGCCGATCTGCGCGGTCTGCCCCGACGCCAGCGAACGCCCGTAGCAGGCCTGGCAGACGCCGCTGGAGGCCTCGCACTTCAGCACCGAGCGCACGGCGATCTTCACGATGCCGTGGCTGTCGGCCTTCATCTGGTCGACGTTCTCCTGGATCGCGGCGAGCTCGGGGCGATCGATGATCGCGCCCTTGTCGACGATCACGCGCCCGCGCTTCGTGGCGACCTCCGCGGCGGCGAAGCGGCCGAGCAGGTTGTCGTTGAGCGACCCGTCGTTCTTGAGCAGGTGCAGCTCGATGTGCTCCTCGGTGCCGCAGTCGGCCTCGCGGATGATCACGTCCTGCGCGACGTCGACCAGGCGCCGCGTCAGGTAGCCGGAGTCGGCGGTGCGCAGGGCGGTGTCGGCCAGTCCCTTGCGCGCGCCGTGAGTCGAGGTGAAGTACTCGAGCACGTCGAGCCCCTCCATGAAGTTCGCCTTCACGGGCCGCTCGATGATGTCGCCCTTCGGGTTGGCCATCAGGCCGCGCATCCCGGCGAGCTGGCGGATCTGCTTGAACGAGCCGCGGGCGCCGGAGTTGGCCATCATGAAGATGGGGTTCAGGACGTCGAGGTTGGCGACCATCGCGTCGGCCACCTCCTCGGTGCACGCGTTCCACTGCTCGACGACCGCCTCGTGGCGCTCCTCCTGCGTGATCAGGCCCATGTCGTACTGGCTGGTCAGCTCGGCGACCTTGTCCTCGTAGGACTTGACGATGTCGCCCTTGCTCGGCGGGATCACGACGTCGTTCTTGGACACCGTGATGCCGGCCTTCGTCGCGAACTCGAAGCCGAGGTCCTTGAAGGCGTCGAGCACCTGCGAGATCGTCGTCGCGCCGTAGGTCTGCACGAGCTGATCGACGAGCTCGGTCGTGTCGCGCTTCTTCATCGACGTGTTGACGAACTCGTACTGCGAGACGTCGAACGCGTCGCCCATCGCCTCCAGCAGCGCCCGCTCGATGCGGTCGTTGTAGATGATCCGCCCGACCGTCGTGAGGACGTGTCCGCCCTCGCGGCCCAGCACGCGGAACTCCGCCAGGGCGTGCAGCTTGACCTGGCCCAGCTCGTAGGCCAGCTCGGCCTCCTGCGCCGTGCGGAAGACGTGCGGCTTGGGCTCGTGCGTCGCCGGGTCGATCCTCTCGAGCTCGTCGGCCTCGGGCCCGTACGTGAGGTAGTAGGCGCCGAGGATCATGTCCTGCGTCGGCGTCGCCAGCGGCTGGCCGTTGGCCGGCGACAGGATGTTGTTCGACGACAGCATGAGGATCCGCGCCTCCGCCTGCGCCTCGGCGCTGAGCGGCAGGTGGACGGCCATCTGGTCGCCGTCGAAGTCGGCGTTGAACGCGTGGCAGACGAGCGGGTGGACCTGGATCGCCTTGCCCTCGACGAGCACCGGCTCGAAGGCCTGGATGCCCAGGCGGTGCAGCGTCGGCGCGCGGTTGAGCAGGACGGGGTGCTCGTGGATGACCTGCTCGAGGACGTCCCAGACCTCGGGGATCATCGAGTCGACCATCTTCTTGGCGGCCTTGATGTTCTGCGCCGCCTTGCGCTCGACGAGCTGGGCCATGATGAACGGCTTGAAGAGCTCCAGCGCCATGAGCTTGGGCAGCCCGCACTGGTGCAGCTTCAGGTAGGGGCCGGCCACGATCACCGAGCGGCCCGAGTAGTCCACGCGCTTGCCGAGCAGGTTCTGGCGGAAGCGGCCCTGCTTGCCCTTGAGCATGTCGCTCAGGGACTTCAGCGGCCGGTTGCCCGGCCCCGTGACGGGGCGCCCGCGGCGGCCGTTGTCGAACAGCGCGTCGACGGCCTCCTGCAGCATCCGCTTCTCGTTGTTGACGATGATCTCCGGCGCGCCGAGGTCGAGCAGCCGCTTGAGGCGGTTGTTGCGGTTGATGACGCGGCGGTAGAGGTCGTTGAGGTCCGACGTCGCGAAGCGGCCGCCGTCGAGCTGGACCATCGGGCGCAGCTCGGGCGGGATCACCGGGACGGCCTCGAGCACCATCTGCTCCGGGCGGTTGCCGGACTGGATGAACGCGCTGACGACCTTCAGGCGCTTGACCGCGCGGGCCTGCTTCTGGCCCTTGGCGGTGCGCACCATCTCGCCGAGCTCCTCGGACTCCGCCTCGAGGTCGACCTGCTGGAGCAGGTCGCGGATCGCCTCCGCGCCCATGCCGCCGCGGAAGTACTCGCCGAAGCCGTACGGGGATCCGAAGCGCTCCTTGAGCTCGCGGAAGATCGTCTCGTCGTGCTCGATCCGCTTGGGGTCCATGTCCTTGAAGAGCTGCCACACCTGGCGCATGCGCTCGGCGGCGTCCTCGATGTAGGCCTCCGTGTCCGCGATGTCGGACTCGAAGTTCTTGCGCAGCTCCTTGAGCATCTTCGCCCGCTCGTCGTCGTCGAGCTTCTTGACGTCGACGTCGAGCGCCTCGGCCCACAGGTGGTCCTCGTCGTCGAAGGTCTTCTGCGCGCCGTCGGTCAGGTAGCCCTCGCGGCGGGCCTGCTGCTCCTTGAGCTCGAGCACGCGCTCCTCGCGCTCGGCGGCGTAGGCGTCGAGCACCTCGTTGACCCTGGACTCGAGGTCGGCCATGTCGCGCTCGCGCGCCTCGTCGTCGACCCACGTCACGATCGACGCGGCGAAGTACAGGACCTTCTCGAGCTCCTTGGGAGCCATGTCGAGCAGGTAGCCGATGCGGCTCGGGACGCCCTTGAAGAACCAGATGTGGCTGACCGGCGCGGCGAGGTCGATGTGGCCCATCCGCTCGCGGCGCACCTTCGAGCGCGTGACCTCGACGCCGCAGCGCTCGCAGACGATGCCCTTGTAGCGCACGCGCTTGTACTTGCCGCAGTAGCACTCCCAGTCCTTCGTCGGACCGAAGATGCGCTCGCAGAACAGGCCGTCCTTCTCGGGCTTGAGGGTGCGGTAGTTGATCGTCTCGGGCTTGGTGACCTCGC
>JBKHXR010000087.1:0-19337 GCA_046565905.1 Thermoleophilia bacterium
CTCGGAGCGCCGGCCGGGTGGGCGCTGCACGCCCTGGACTCCAGCTGGGCCGAGCTGCGCGCCGACGCGCCCGCGTCGATGCTGCTGCTGATGGCCTTCACCATGACCGCCCCGATGGTCGGCTGGATGCGCTGGAGGGGCCATTGCCGGCGGGCGGTCGCCGAGATGGCGATCTCGATGATCGTCCCGACGCAGGCGGTCATCGCGCTGTACGCCGCCGGAGCGGTGGACGGCACCGGGACGCTGCTGATCCTCGAGCACGCCCTGATGCTCGCCGCGATGCTCGCCGTGATGCTGCTGCGCCCCGAGGAGTACTCGGGAGCTCGCCACCGCAACGAGCCGGTACCGGCCTGATCGCACACGAGGGCGCGCGAGCGGAGCTGTCAGGCCTCGGTCGCCGTGCACGTCGCCCGGCTGGTCGGGCTGCCCATCGCCCTCGGCGGCCTTCTCGTCCCGCACCGCCTCCCAAAGCGTGGCCGGACCGCGGTCCTCGCCCGCCTGGCGCTGGGCGCGACGATCGCGACCGCGGCGGCATGGCGGTCCTGCAATCGACGTCACCGCGCGCGAGCAGGCGGCCGCGGCGCGGGCGGGCGCCTCAGGCGCTGAGACGGGCGCGCGGTTCGGCGACGCGGAGGCGTTGCGCCGGGCCGAACGGGCCCTGCAGAGCCCGCCTGCTGCTCGGCCTGACGCAGCGTCGCGCGCCCGAACGTGTAGATCGCGTGCGTTGCGGCTATTGGAGGAGCACGGCAGCGGCCCCAAGGAGATGCGTGCGGTGGAGAAGCTCGACATTCGCGGTTCGATGCACGACCGCTTCGAGGAGGTGCTGACGCCGGACGCGCTTGGCTTCGTGGCGCGGCTCCATCGCGAGTTCGACGCTCCGCGCCGCGATCTGATCGAGCGGCGCGCCAGCCGTCAGGCAGAGCTCGACGCCGGCGGCTCGCTGGGCTTCCTCGACGCGACCCGAGGCATCCGCGAGGGCGACTGGACGGTCGCCGCCGCGCCGGCAGACCTGCGCGACCGGCGCGTCGAGATCACCGGTCCGACCGACCGCAAGATGATCATCAACGCGCTCAACTCCGACGCGTGCGGGTTCATGGCCGACTTCGAGGACTCCAACTCGCCGACGTGGTCGAACATGATCGGCGGGCAGCTGAACCTGATCGACGCGGTGCGCGGATCGATCGAGTACGAGAGCCCCGACGGCAGGCGGTACGAGCCTGGGGAGGAGACCGCGACGCTGCTCGTCCGTCCGCGTGGCTGGCACCTTCCCGAGCGCCACATCCTCGTCGACGGCGCGCCGGTCGCCGGCGCGCTGGTCGATTTCGGCCTGTTCTTCCTTCACAACGCGCGCGCGCTGCTCGAGCGCGGCAGCGGTCCCTACCTCTACCTCCCGAAGCTCGAGAGCCATCTCGAGGCGCGGCTGTGGAACGACGTCTTCTGCCTGGCGCAGGACGCCCTCGGGCTCGACCGCGGCACGGTCAGGGCAACCGTCCTGATCGAGACGCTGCCGGCGGCGTTCGAGATGGACGAGATCCTCCACGAGCTCGGCGAGCACGCCACCGGCCTGAACGCCGGGCGCTGGGACTACATCTTCAGCGCCATCAAGCGCTTGCGGACCCGGCCGGAGTACGTGCTGCCAGACCGCGCGGACGTCACGATGACCGTTCCCTTCATGCGCGCCTACACCGAGCTGCTCGTCAAGACGTGCCACCGGCGCGGCGCCCACGCGATGGGCGGCATGTCCGCCGTGATCCCGAGCCGCAGCGACGAAGCGGCCAACCGCGAGGCCTACGCCGCCGTGCGCGAGGACAAGCAGCGCGAGGCCGCAGACGGCTTCGATGGCACGTGGGTCGCTCACCCCGACTCGGTGCCCGTCGCCCTGGAGGCGTTCGTCGAGGCGCTCGGCGACGCGCCCGACCAGCTCGCCCGGCGGCGCGACGACGTCGCGGTCTCGGCGGCCGAGCTGCTCGACATCGGCGCGACCCCCGGCGCGATCACCGAGCAGGGACTGCGCGGCAACGTGAACGTCGCGATCCAGTACATCTCCTCCTGGCTGCGCGGCAACGGCGCCGCGGGCATCCACGGGATGATGGAGGACGCCGCGACCGCCGAGATCGCGCGCGCGCAGGTGTGGCAGTGGATCCGGCACGAGGCGCAGCTCGACGACGGGCGGACCGTCACGCCGGACCTCGTCCGCGACCTCGAGACCGCCGAGCTCGAGCGGATCCGCGCTGAGCTCGACGACGACGAGTGGTTCTTCTCGGAGGGGCGCCCCGAGCTGTCGCGCGAGCTGTTCGAGAGCGTCGCCCTGTCGGCGGAGTTCGTCGAGTTCCTGACGCTTCCGGCCTACGAGCGGCTCGAGAGCTGAGCCGCTTCGCCGACCGGGTCCGTCGCGACGACATCACCGCGACGCCGCGAGCGGTCAGACGGGCCGGACGGCGCGGCTCGCGCGACGCCGATCCGGTGACGTCGCGCGGGCGTCCTGCTCGACTCGCGCAGGCCACGCGTCCGCTCGCAGGCACCAGTCGCCGGAGTTGCCGCCGGCGACCCGGCCAGACCCGCGTCCGAGGAGCTCGCTCCCATGACGCCGGACAGCGCACAACGGGGACCAGCCTCTCGCGCGACGAGCGCACGAACCTCGCGCCGTGCCTCGACGACCTGCTCGCCGTCGACGTCTCGCGCTCGCTGCCGGGCGACCCGCTCCTGCGCGCGACGACGGACGCCCCGCGTGCTGAGGCAGGCGACGGGCCTCCGGCGATGCCGCCCTGCTCGCCCGCGACTACCGCGCGACGCCCGAGCGGAACCGCCGCAGGCGCAGCGCGTTGCCGACGACCGAGACGCTCGAGAGCGCCATCGCGAGCCCGGCGAGGACTGGGTTGAGCAGTCCGGCCGCGGCGATCGGCAGCGCGGCGACGTTGTAGCCGAACGCCCAGCCGAGGTTCTGCTTGATCGTCCGCAGCGTCCGGCGCGAGAGGCGGATGGCGTCGGCCGCCGCACGCAGGTCGCCGGACACGAGCGTCAGATCGGAGGCCTCGATCGCGACGTCGGTGCCGGTCCCGATGGCGAGGCCGAGATCCGCCCGCGCAAGCGCCGGCGCGTCGTTGACGCCGTCGCCGACCATCGCCACGACGCGACCCGCGGATTGCAGGCGGCGCACGACGTCGGCCTTGTCGGCCGGCATGACCTCGGCGATCACGTCGTCGATGCCGACCTCGGCGGCGACCGCACGGGCGGTGGCCGCGTTGTCGCCGGTCAGCAGCACGGGATGCAGCCCGAGCGCCTTCAGCGACGCGACGGCCTCGGCGGACGTCGCCTTCACCGTGTCGGCCACGCCGATCAGGCCGCGCACCTCGCCGTCCCAGGCCGCGAACACGGCGGTCCGCCCGTGCTGCTCGACGGCCCGGCGGGCGTCGTCGAGCGCGGGCGGGATGCCCAGGCCCCAGTCGGCCAGCAGCGACGGGCGTCCGACGACGACGCCGTGCCCGTCGACGACGCCCTCGACGCCCAGACCGTCGCGGTTCGCGAACGCCTCGACGGCCGGCAGGCCGCCGAGCTCCTCGCGGGCAGCGCGCGCGATCGCCTGCGCGATCGGGTGCTCCGAGGCATCCTCGAGCGCCCCCGCCAGGCGCAGCACGTCCTCACGGGTGGCCTGCCCGGCGACGACAACGTCGGTCAGGCTCATCTTCCCGGTCGTCACCGTTCCCGTCTTGTCGAGAACGACGGTGTCGACCCTGCGCGTCGACTCGAGGATCTCCGGGCCCTTGATCAGCAGCCCGAGCTGCGCGCCGCGGCCCGTGCCGACGAGCAGCGCCGTCGGCGTCGCCAGCCCGAGCGCGCACGGGCAGGCGATGACGAGCACCGCGACGGCGGCGGTGATCGCGAACGAGAGGCTCTCGCCGGCGCCGATCCAGAAGCCGAGCGTTAGGGCGGCAAGCGCGATGACGACCGGCACGAAGACGCCCGAGATGCGGTCGGCGAGTCGCTGGACGGGCGCCTTGCCCGTCTGCGCGTCGGTGACGAGCCGGGCGATCTGCGAAAGCGCGGTGTCGGCGCCGACGCGCGTCGCGCGGACGACGAGCCTCCCGCCGACGTTGACGCTGGCGCCGGCCACCTCGTCGCCGGGCTGCTTCTCGACCGGGAGCGACTCGCCGCTGAGCAGCGACTGGTCGACGGCGCCGCTGCCCTGCTCGACGACGCCGTCGGTCGCGATCCGCTCGCCCGGGCGGACGACGAAGCGGTCACCCTCGGCGAGCTGCTCGACCGGCAGCCGCCGCTCGCCGCCGTCCTCGTCGAGGATCGCGACGTCCTTGGCGCCGAGCTCGAGCAGCGCGGCCAGCGCTGCGCCGGCGCGGCGCTTGGAAGCGGCCTCGAAGTAGCGGCCGGTCAGCAGGAAGGCGGTCACGACGGCGCCGACCTCGAGGAAGATGTGCTGCTCGCCGCTGCCCTCGGGAATCAGCTCGAAGCTCATCGTCATGCCCGCCGTCCCGGCCTCGCCGAGGAACAGGGCGTACAGCGACCAGCCGAGCGCGGTGAGCGTCCCGAGGCTGATCAGCGTGTCCATCGTCGCCGCGCCGTGCCTGAGGTTGGCCCAGGCGGCGCGGTGAAACGGCCAGGCGCCCCACAGGATCACCGGCGTGGTGAGGTTGAGCACGAGCCACTGCCAGTTGTCGAACTGCAGCGCCGGGATCATCGAGAGCACGAACGCGGCCGTCGCCAGCGGCAGGGAGACGAGCATCCGCCGGCGCAGCGGCGCCAGCTCGTCGTCGTCCTCGCGCCCGCCGGACGAGCCCTCGGGCCCGTCGGACGCGAGCCTGGCGTCATAGCCGACGGCGCGCACCGCGCCGATCAGCTGCGACGGCTCGACGCGGTCGGCGTCGAACTCGACGGACGCCTTCTCGGTCGCGTAGTTGACGCTGGCGCTGACGCCGTCGAGCTCGTTGAGGCTGCGCTCGATGCGGTTCGCGCACGAGGCGCAGGTCATGCCGGTGATCGGCAGCTCGATCCGCGTCGCCGCGGTCTTGCTCGTGGCGCTCATCGTCAGCTCACCTCCTGGGTGAAGGCCGCCGTCTGCACGCGGCCCTCGTGCTTGAACTGCAGGAACAGCCGGTAGCGGCCCTGCGTCGGGAACGTCGCGGCGAAGCCGACGCCGTCGGCGGCCTGCGCGGCATGGTCGCCGTCGGTCGGATGGACGTGCAGGAAGGCGAGGTCGCCCTCGCGCAGCGCGACGAGGTGGCCGCCGGCGCCGAGGTACGGCTCGGTGCTCACGACGCGCCCGTCCTTGCTGACGGTGAAGCGAAGGTCCGCCTCTTCGCCCGGCTCGAGGCGCCCGGCGTCGAGGCGCACGTCGTAGCCGCCGTCGCTGATCGCGGCCGGCGCGGGTGCCGCCAGCGGTCGCAGATCGGCCGTGCCGTCGACCCGCAGGTCGGCGGCCAGGGTCGTCCTCTCGTCCTCGTGGGAGAAGTCCGCGAAGAGCCGGTAGGACCCGGCGGCGTCGAGCTTCAACGCCAGGCTCCAGGCGCCGTCGGCGTCCTGACGCGGATGCAGGTGCATGAAGCCGGTGAGGTCGCGGCGGACGACGATCACGTGCATGCGCTCGGTGTGCTCGACGTCGAAGTCGCGCACCGTGTCGCCGGAGCTCTCGACGATGCGGAAGCGGACGTTCTTCGTCCGGCCACGGCGCAGCTCGGGGTCGTCGACTACCAGGCGCAGCGCGTTCTCGGCCACGGCGACGCCGCGAACCGGATGCTCGGCCTGCGCCCCGCCGCCGTGGTCGGGCTGCTCCTCGGCGCCGTGGGGTGCCGCGTCGGCGCCGGTCGGGGAGCGGTCGGGGTCGAGTGCGCCGCCGGCCAGCGCGCCGCCGCCGAACAGTGCGGCGAGCACGCCGGCGAAGGCGCCGAGTCGTGCGGGGGCGTTCATGACGTCACCGGGCGGCGGAGCGGATCGATGATCGTGGGGCACATGGGATGTCCTTTGCAGCTGAGCGGGTGTATGCAGCTCAGCCTGCGCCCCACGCTCCCCCGGTGCATCGGGGACGCGCCCGACACCCAGCCCCAATCCTGATCGTGTGCCCCGACCCCAACGGCGATGCCCGCGACGACGACGCTCGCGACTCGTTCGCGATCACCGGCGCAGATCGCCGCGCCAACCGCGTTGCTCCTGTCGCCCGCCGCGAGCTGCGTCACGGGCGCGGTCCAGCCCGCCGACGGGGGAGGGACCAGCTCGCCGAGCCGACCTCCAGGCCGCCGACGGGGGGAGGGACTACCCCGCCGAGCCGACCTCCAGGCCGAGCGCCGCCGGCAGCTGCGAGCGGCCGCGGATGTCGAGCTTGGCGTAGGCGCGGCCGAGATGGACCTCGACGGTCTTGAGCGTCACGAACAGCGTCTCGGCGATCTCGCGGTTGCGCAGCCCGTCGGCCGCGAGCTCGGCGACCCGCCGCTCGGCGGCGGTCAGCGACTCGACGCCGGCGAGCGCGATCCGCTGCGGGCGAGCGCCGGCGACGACGAGCTCCTCGTGGATGCGCTGCTCCAGGCCGGTGGCGCCGCACCCGTGGGCGAGCTCGCGCGCCTGGCGCAGGGTCTCGCGAGCATCGGCGCGCTGGTTGCCGCGCCGCTGCGCGCCGCCGAGCGCACCGAGCGCCTCGGCCTGCACGAGCCGCGACGGCGAGCGTCTGGCGGCGTCGACCGCGCGTTGCAGCTCCGCCGGCGCGTCTGCGCGGTCGAGCAGGGCCGCCAGCGCGAGGCGTGCCCGCGCCTCGTGGCCGTGGACGCCGCGCTCGAGCGCGAGCGCCACCTCCTCGCGCGCGGCGGCGTGGGCGTCGTCGACGCGGCCCGTGGCGGCGAGCGCGGCGACGCGCAGCGACCGGGTCATCTCGCGCGGGGTCAGGCGCCACCCGCGCGGGCGCTCGAACGCCAGCTGGCGGTCGAACTCGCCGAGCGCCTCGTGCGGGCGACCGCGCGCCAGGTGGACCCGCCCGGCGACGACGGGGAGGCCGATCATCCCTGCGTTGGCGTCGTCCCGGTCGCCGACCTGCGCCAGGACGGCCTCCGCCTGCTCGAAGCGGGCCTGGTCGGCGAGCGCGCCCGCGAGCGCGGCGATGATGCCGATCGAGCCGCGTCGAGCATCGGTGCTCTTCAGCAGCTCGACCGCTGCCTGCAGCTGCGAGACGGCTTCCGGCAGGCTGCCGAAGAACCGCTGCCATGCCGTCTCGGTATGGGCGAACCAGGCGATCGCGAGCGGCGAGCCGGACCGCTGCGCCGCGACCCGCGCAGTGCGCAGCGCCGCCGCCGCCTCCGTCGACGCCTCGACGAGGTGCAGCGCTTCGATCGCGTAGTAGGGGGCCGAGCTCTCCATCTCGAACTCGGCGCGGATGCGGTCCTCGCCGAGCGCGCGCCGCGCCAGCTCGCAGACCTCGGCCTTCGCGGCGCCGGTGATCGCTCGCAGGAAGGCGAGATGCGCCAGCGCCGCCGCCCGGTCGGCGCCGGCACCCGCCTCCAGCCGCCGGACGTACTCGTCCTGCAGGGTCTCCTCGTAGGGCAGCAGGTTGAGCAGCCCGCACTCGATGCGACACACGAGGTGGTCGCTGAGCTCACCGGGTGCGTCGAGCAGCTCGCGCAGCGCGCCGATCGCCTCCGGATCGTGCGCGCGCAGGACGCTGCCGCCTGCACGCGCGAGGATCGCGCGGGCGCGGACGACGCGACCGCCCTCCGCCGCCGCCTCGTCGAGGTGGCGCAGTCCCTCCGCCGAACCGAGGCGCGACTCGGCGATCCCCAGGTCGAGCAGGACCGCGGCGCGCTCGTCGCGCTCGGGCGGCTCGCGCAGCGCGCGTCCCAGCAGCCGCGCGGCGGCATCCGGCGCGCCGCCCGCGAGCGCCCGCCGGCCGGCTGCGGCCAGCCGCCTGGCGACCTGCGGATCGCCGGCCGGCTCGCTCGCCATCAGGTGCGCGGCGACGGCGTCGGGGTCGGCGCCGTCGCCCGCGAGCAGCTCGGCCGCCCGGCGATGAAGCACGCCGCACTCGAATGCCGGCAGCTCCGAGCGGACCGCCTCGGCGACGAGCGGATGCGCGAATCGCGGCCGGTCGGCATCCAGCAGGCCGGCGCCCGCCGCCTCCGCGTGAGCCGACGCGAAGCTCACCGGGTCGAGCTCGGCGAGCGCGGCGACGTGCCTCGTCTCGGCCCGCTCTCCGAGGACGGCGACGGCCCGCACGAGCGCGAGCGCCGGCGTCGCCAGCCGGCGCAGGCGACCGACGACGCTGCGCGCGATCGACGGCGGCACCGCCGCGCGGGCGGCGTCGATCTGCGATTCGGCCCCGGTGAAGCCCTCGGCCTGCAGGGTCCTCGCCAGCTCGCCGACGAACAGCGGGTTGCCGCCGGTCAGCTCCGCGCACACCGCCGCGAAGCGCTCGTGCACCTCGCCGCCCAGCGCGGCCTGCAGGAGGGACTTCACGGCCGCGGCGCTCAGCGCGCCGGGCCGCAGCAGATGCGTGTCGGGCGACAGCGCCAGCGCGTCGAGCAGATCCTGCTCTGTGCCGGGCTCGGCCGGGCGGGCGGCGAGCGCCACGGCGATCGGCAGGTCCTCGAGGCGGCGCGCGAGCACGTCGAGGAAGCGCAGGCTCGGCGCGTCGGCCCAGTGCGCGTCGTCGATCACCAGCAGCAGCGGCTGCTCCTCGCTGAGGTTGACCGTGAACCAGAACAGGCCGTTGAGCTGCGCCAGCGAGACATCGGTCGAGCCCGGATCCGGCGTCGTCTCGAAGACCCCGGCCGCCAGGCTCGCGGCCCCTCGGAGCAGCAGCTCCGATCGCTGCGGATCGGAGCCCCGCAGCTCGGCCTCGAACAGCTGGCGCACGACGCCGAACGGGAAGTCGCGCTCCAGCGGAGCGCCGACGGCGGTGAGGACCTTCGTTGCACGCTCCCGGCCGCGGGCGCGAAGCTCGCGCAGCAGCGCCGTCTTGCCCTGACCGGCGGGGCCCTCGAGCATCAGCAGCGCGCCCGCGCCCGCGCCGGCTGCGCTCAGCAGCGCGTCCAGCTCGGCGAGCTCGCCGTCTCGTTCGACGAGGTCCACGCGGCTGGCCAACCCGGGTCGGTGCATCGGCCCCATCCTGACACCCGGCGCACGCCGCCGGTTGGCTACGGCTCCGTGCCTTCCATGCGGGCGAGCAGCAGCTCGCGCTCGCGCTCGTTGCGCGTCAGCGACGCCGCGCGCTCGAACTCGCCGCGCGCCTCGGCGCCGCGGCCGAGCCGCAGGAGCAGCTCGCCGCGCACGCTCGGCAGCAGGTGGTAGGCCGCGAGCGCCGGCTCGGCGCCGAGCGCGTCGACGAGCTCCAGGCCGGCGGCCGCGCCGAACGCCATCGAGACGGCGACCGCTCGGTTGAGCTCCACGACGGGCGAGGGCGACAGCTGGCATAGCGCGTCGTAGAGCGCCGCGATGCGCACCCAGTCGGTCTGCTCGGCCGTGCGTGCGCGCGCGTGGCAGGCGGCGATCGCCGCCTGCAGGCCGTACGGCCCCAGTGCGCCGCCCAGCCCCTGCGCGCGCTCGAGCGCCGCGACGCCGCGGTCGATCAGCACGCGGTCCCAGCGCGTGCGGTCCTGGTCGAGCAGCAGCACGGGCGCACCCGCGCGGTCGACGCGTGCGCGCAGGCGCGACGCCTGCAGCTCCATCAGCGAGACGAGCCCGTGGACCTCGGGCTCGGCCGGCGCCAGCTCGGCGAGGATGCGGCCCAGGCGCAGCGCCTCCTGGCACAGCGACGGCCTGATCCAGTCGTCGCCCGCCGTCGCCGAGTAGCCCTCGTTGAAGACGAGGTAGACGACCTCGAGCACGGACTCCAGGCGCGCGCCGCGCTCGCGCCCGCCGGGCGCCTCGAACGGAACGCGCGCCTCCGACAGGGTCCGCTTGGCACGGACGATCCGCTGCGCCACCGTCTTCTCCGTCGCGAGGAACGCGCGCGCGATCTCGGGCGTCGAGAGGCCGCCGAGCAGGCGCAGGGTCAGGGCGACGCGCGCCTCGCGCGAGAGGACCGGGTGACAGGTCATGAACACCAGGCGCAGCAGGTCGTCCTCGACGCCGTCGTCGAGCACGGCGTCCAGCTCGGCCTCGTCGCCTTCCGGCAGCTCCCGGCCGAGCTGCTCGTACTTGCTCTGCAGGCGCGCGTTGCGGCGCAGCACGTCGATCCCGCGGTGCTTGGCCGTGGCCATCAGCCAGGCGCCCGGATTGTCCGGGACGCCCGACTCCGGCCACTGCTCCAGCGCCGCCACGAGCGCGTCCTGCGCGAGGTCCTCGGCAAGGCCGACGTCGCGCACGAGCCGCGTCAGGCCAGCGATCAGCCGCGGCGACTCGATCCGCCAGACCGCCTGGATCGCGGCGTGCGCGCCGGCGCTCATCGCGCCGCGGCTACTGCCTGGCGTCGAGCTGCTCGCGCAGGCGACCCTCGGCCTCGCGCAGCTCCGGCGTGAGGTTGTCGCCGAAGTCGTCGGCCTCGAAGACCTGCCTGATCTCGATGTCCGACTCCCCCTCCATCGGGTTCGGGCAGCGCTTGACCCACTCGATCGCCTCCTCCATCGAGCGCACCTCCCACAGCCAGAAGCCGGCGATCAGCTCCTTGGTCTCGGCGAACGGGCCGTCGACGACGCTGCGGTCGGAGCCCTTGAAGCGCACGCGGGCGCCCTTGGAGCTCGGATGCAGTCCCTCGCCCGCGAGCATGATGCCGGCCTTCACCAGCTCCTCGTTGTAGCTGTTCATCGCCTCGAGCAGCTCGGTGCTCGGCATTTCGCCGGCTTCGCTCTCGGGGGTCGCCTTGACGATGACCATGACGCGCATCGGATGCCTCCTCGGTTGGAGATTCACTTTCTATCGATGCGTCGAACGGGCCGCGCCGAAATCGACACGACTTTCGCTCGCCTCTTGACAAGAGATCAATTGATCTCTTGACTAACCGGCCATGGGCGACCGTCACCGCAAGGACGCAGTCTTCGAGGCGATCGCCGTCATGGGCAAGGCGTTCGCCAGCCCGCGACGGCTGGAGCTGCTCGATCTGCTCGCCCAGGGCCCGCGGACCGTCCAGGCGCTCGCGCAGCAGAGCGGCCAGTCGGTCGCCAACACCTCCCAGCACCTGCAGGCGCTGCACGCGTCCGGCCTCGTCACGCGCGAGCGTGCGGGCACGAGCGTCCGCTACGCGCTCGCCGGCCGCCAGGTCCTGGCCCTCTGGCTGGCGCTGCGCGACGCCTCGCTCGCGCAGCTCGCCGACGTCGAGCGAGCCGCCCGCGACTACCTCGGCGAGGAGGTCGAGGCGGTCGGACGCGACGAGCTGCTCGCCCGCATGGGGCGCGGCGACGTCGTGCTGGTCGACGTGCGACCGCAGGAGGAGTACGAGGCCGGGCACATCGAGGGCGCGCTGTCGATCCCCTACGACGAGCTCCGCGGCCGGCTGGCCGAGTTGCCCGCCGATCGCGAGGTCATCGCCTACTGCCGCGGGCCGTTCTGCGCCTACGCGCACGACGCCGTCAGGCAGCTGACGGACGCCGGGCGGACCGCGCGGCGGCTCGACGACGGATGGCCCGAGTGGCGGCTGGCACGGACCTCTGCGCAACACACCACCAGGACGGAGGAGAGAGCAGCATGAGCACCACGGCACGACGGCTGGACACCAGCGAGCTCGAGCAGCGCGTCATGCAGATGTACGACGAGGTCGCGCGCGAGCCGCAGCGCGAGTTTCACTTCGAGATCGGCCGTGCGCTGATGGAGCGCCTCGGCTACCCGGCGGCGGATCTCGACCGGATCCCGGCGGCCGCGATCGAGTCGTTCGCCGGAGTCGGCTACTTCCTCGACCTCGCCGCGCCCGGCGCGCGCGACACGGTGCTCGACCTCGGCAGCGGCTCCGGCGCCGACTGCCTGCTCGCGGGACTGACCGCGGCGCACGTGATCGGCGTCGACATGACCGCCGCCCAGCTCGCGAAGTCGCGCCGCCTGGCCGCAGCGGGCGGCTTCGACGGCGTCGAGTTTCGCGAGGGGCGCATCGAGGACCCGCCGGTCGACGCGAGCAGCGTCGACTGCGTCATCTCCAACGGCGTCGTCAACCTCTCGCCCGACAAGGCGGCCGTGTTCGCGGCCGCCGCCCGCGTCCTTCGACCCGGTGGCCGGCTTGCGCTGGCCGACATCGTGACGGCGACGCAGCTTCCCGAGGGCGTCACCTGCGACGCCGCGCTGTGGGCGGCGTGCATCGGCGGCGCGATGCAGCGCGACCGCTACCGCGAGGCGATCGAGGCCGCCGGCTTCGAGATCGACGTCTGGCGCGAGAACACGGCCTACCGCTTCGTCTCCGAGCGCGCCGACAACGCGACGCAGAAGTACGGCGTCACGAGCATCTCGCTGGTCGCCCGCCGCGTCGCGGCGGAGGGCTGACGGCATGTTCTTCCGTCAGCTGCTGCACGACGAGACGGCCTGCGCGTCCTACCTGCTGGGCTGCAAGACGACCGGCGAGTTCGCCGTCGTCGACGCGCACGTCGCGCTCGTCGACGAGTACGTCGCCCTGGCCGACGCGCAGGGCGCGCGGATCGTCGCCGCGGTCGAGACCCATCTGCAGGCCGACCACGTCTCGGGCCTGCCGGCGCTCGTCGAGCGGACCGCTGCGACGGCGTACATGCCCGCCGGCGCCGGCGTCGAGTTCGATCACCACGCGCTCGCCGACGGCGAGCTGGTCACGCTGGGCAACACGCAGCTGCAGGCCCTCGCGACGCCCGGGCACGCGCTCGCCCACCACGCCTACGTCGTGAGCGACCGTGCGCGGTCAGCCGAGCCGTGGCTGGTGCTCACCGGTGACGCGCTGCTGGTCGGCGACGCCGGGCGCCCCGACCTGCACGCGCACGGCGAGCACACGGTCGAGCAGATGGCGCGCACGCTGTACCGGTCGCTCACCGCCACCCTGCTGGCACTGCCCGACGACCTCGTGCTGCTGCCCGCCCACTACTCCGGCTCGGTGTGCGGGCGCGGCCTGTCGTCCACGCCGGTGTCGACCGTCGGCTACGAGCGCCGCAACAACAGCGCCCTGCGGTTCGCCTCGGAGGACGAGTTCGTGGCCGCGTTGACGAAGGACATCCCGCCCGCGCCGGAGGGCCAGGCGGCGATCGTCGCCGCCAACCGCGCCGGGCGGACGCTCGCCCCCGCGCGGTGACCGCACGGCCGGTAGCGCTCGGGCTGCGCGAGAACCGGGCGCAGTTCTTCCTGCTGGTCGCCGTCAACGCGTTCGTCGGCGCGATGGTCGGCCTGGAGCGCTCGACGCTGCCGCTGATCGGCAGCGAGGACTTCGGCCTGTCGTCCAACGCCGCCGTCCTGTCGTTCATCGCGGCCTTCGGGCTGGCGAAGGCGCTGACAAACCTCGGCGCCGGCGCGTACGCCACGCGCGTCGGGCGGCGGCGGCTGCTGATCGCGGGGTGGGCGCTGGCGCTGCCGGTGCCGCTGATGATCGCGGTCGCGCCGAGCTGGGCCTGGATCGTCGCCGCCAACGCCCTGCTCGGCGTCAACCAGGGTCTCGCCTGGTCGATGACGGTCGTCATGAAGATCGACCTCGTCGGCCCCCGGCGCCGCGGCTTCGCGCTCGGGCTCAACGAGGCCGCGGGCTACGGCGGCGTCGCGCTCGCCGCGGCCGCCAGCGGCTGGCTGGCCTCCGAGTTCGCCGCCCGCGACGTCCTCGTCGTCGCCGCAGCGCTGATCGCCGTCGTCGCGCTCGTCGTGTCGGTCGCGTTCGTGCGCGACACCGCGGCGCACGTGGCGCTCGAGCAGTCGACGCACGGGTCGGGTCACGCGGCGGTCGCGCCGCCGATGCGCGAGGCGTTCCCGCAGGCGACCTGGCGCGCGCCGGCGCTGCGCTCGGCCTCGCAGGCCGGTCTCGTCAACAACCTCAACGATGCGCTCGCCTGGGGCCTCGTACCGCTGTTCCTCGCCGCTCACGGCGCCAGCCTCGGCGAGATCGGGCTCGTCGCCGGCCTGTACCCGGCCGTGTGGGGGATCGGCCAGGTCTGGACCGGCCACTGGTCCGACCGCGTCGGTCGCAAGCCGTTGATCGTCGCGGGGATGCTGACGCAGGCCGCTGCGCTCGCGCTGCTCGCGCTGTCGGGCGGCGCGGTCGCGACCGCCGCGGTCGCCGCGTTCGGGCTCGGCGTCGGGACAGCGCTCGTCTACCCGACGCTGATCGCCGCGATCTCCGACGCCGTTGCTCCCGTCGCGCGCGCCTCGATGGTCGGCGTCTACCGCTTCTGGCGCGACATGGGCTACGTCGCCGGCGCGCTCGTCGCAGGCGTCGTCGCCGACGCGCTGGGCTTCGGCGGCGCGATCGCGGTCGTCGCCGCGCTGACCGCCGGCTCCGGCCTGTGGGTCCTGCTCGACATGCCGGCACGAGCAGCGCGAGCGCCGCTCGCGCCGGCGCGCCCGCTCGGCGGATCGCCGTAGACGGCGTCGACGACAGCGAGGGTCGCCGAGGAGCGCTGGCCCCTCGAACCGCCGACTGCCTCGGTGTGAATGCTGGACATCGCCGGCCTCCCGCTCGCGTCCCTTCCCGGTGCGGGCACGCCCGCAAAGCAGGTCAGTCCCCGGCGCGAAGCGGTCGACCGAGGCGCCCGGCGCAGTTCAGGCGAGGTCCGGGAGGACGCGGTCGATGAAGACGCCGTCGGCGCCGTCGGTTGAAGCCGGCGCCGTCGCCGCAACGCTCCATTCGGCCTTGGCCTGCTCGAGCTCCGCCGTCACGCCGTCGCCGCGCAGGCGCGCCAGGGTCGCACGCTCGCGATCGATCTGCGGCTCGAACAACCGCGCGCCGCTCGCCCGCGCGACCCGCTGCGCCCCGGCGAGCACGCTGTCGATCCGCTTCGCGGCGGCGGCGCCCTCGGTCGCGATCAGGACCTGGGCGAGCGCGATCGGCGCCGTCAGGGCGCATGTGGCGAGGCCGCGCGCACGCATGATCTCCACGGCCTGCTCGGCGGCCGCGCGCGCCTCGCCGGGCGCGCCGAGCGCGAGCCTGGATCGTGCGATCGTGGCCAGCAGCAGCGGCTCGAAGTACAGGCCGATCCCGTGCCGGCGGATCGCCGCGAGGTTCGCCTGCGCGCGCAGGAGGGCGGCCGCAAAGCGCCGCGCGGCGGCGTCCGCGGCGGCGGCGGGCGCCGAGCACGCGATCGCGTGGACGGTGTCGCCCACCCGCTCGGCGATCGCGAGACCCAGCGCCGCGTTGTCGAGCGCCGCCCGGATCTGCCCGGCGTCCGCTTCGAGCAGCGCGCGGTTGGCATGGCAGGCGGACTGCGTCTGTGCGTCGTCGTGCTCGCGGGCCAGCTCGATCGCGCGGTCGAAGTCGCGGCGGGCCGCTTCGAGGTCCCCCATGTACCCGACGCTCTGCCCGCGGTTCTGGAAGGCATGGGCGAGCGGGCAGGCGAAGCCGATGCCCGAGCCCGTCCGCGGGTCGTCGCCGGCCAGCGCGAGCGTTCGCCCGATCGTCTGCAGCGCCTCGCCCAACGAGCCCGCGACCCAGCTCCCGTAGGCCACGCCCGCCGACGCGGTCAGGGCACGCCCGGGATCGCCGGCGGCGAGCGCCTGCCGGCTGGCCACCCGAAATCGCTCGAGCCCCTCCCGCTCGCGGCCGCCGTGCAGCAGCGAGCCCGCATAGAGCAGGTCCGATCGGAAGCGCTCGCTCTCCGCGCCTCCCTCGGCGTGGAGCGCGGCGGTCTCGTCGGTCGACATGCCGACCCGCCAGGCCAGGCCGAGCATGCCGATCCGCGCCTTGGTGGCCAGCGCTTGGCGCTCGGCGGACGGCTCGAGCTCGTTCGCGAGCTGCCGGACCCGGCGCCAGTGGCGCAGGCTGTCGGCGGGCGACGTGACCTCCGCCCAGAGGGCGGCGCGCGCGTGCCACGCCACGCCCTCGAGCTTGTCGCCCGAGGCCTCGTGGTGATGGGCGAGCAGGGCGGCGCGCTCGTCGAGCCCGTCGGGGTAGGTCCGCTCGATCGCGGCGGCGACGTCGCGGTGCGCACGCGCCCGTCGCTGCGAGAGCTGGGAGCCGTAGGCGACCTCCTGCGTCAGCGGGTGCTTGAACACGTACTCACGGCTGTCGCCGGCGCCGTGGGCGACGACCCACTGCGCGCCGGCGAGCGTCTCGACCGCCTCGGCCAGCTGCCTTGCGCCGAGCTCGGACACGGCGCTCAGCAGCGGCCAGGGAATCTCGCTGCCGATCACCGACATCGTCTGGACCAGCGCCTTCTCGCGGCTGGGCAGCCGGTCGATTCGCGCGGCGATCCCGGCCTGGATCGTCGCCGGCAGGACGAGGCGGTCGAGCTCGGACGCGAGCTCGTAGTCCCCGCGGGCGCCGGACAGGTGACCGTTCTCGGCGAGCGCCTGGACGACCTCCTCGATGAAGAACGGGTTGCCGCCGGTGCGCGCCCCGATCAGCGCCTCGAGCCCGTCCAGCGAGTCGTCACGTCCGAGCAGCTGGGTGAGCAGATCGCCGGTCGCGTCGGCATCCAGCGGGCCGAGCCCGATCTGATCGTGGGGGCCGCTGCTCGCCCAGGCCGCCTCGTACTCCGGCCGGTAGGTGGCGACCAGGAGCGTGCGGGTGCCGGCGACCGCTGCGACAAGCGCGTCGAGGAAGACCGCGCTCGCGTCGTCGATCCACTGCAGGTCCTCGATCACGAGCACCGCCGCCTCGTGGCGGCTGCGCGCCTCGACGCCCCGCGCCACGAGGCCGAGCAGCCGGCGCTGGCGCGCCGCGCGAGTCATCCGCCGCAGCGGCCGCTCGGGGTCCGGCACGCCGAGGAACTCGAACAGCAGCGGCAGGTCGTCGGCGAACGCCGGATCGAGCGCCAGCATCGTCGCCTCGATCCGTTCGCGGGCGATCTGCGGCGCGTCGAGCTCGCCGATCGCGAAGTAGCTGCGATAGAGGGCCAGCAGCGGCAGCAGCGGGACGTGGCGTCCGTGCGCGACGGCGGCGGTCGACGTGACCGGCACGCCGCGCGCCGCGCAGCCGGCGGCGAACTCGTGGACGAGGCGGCTCTTGCCCACGCCGGGCTCGCCGACGATCCCGATCGCCCGCCCGTTGCCGGCCAGCGCATGCTCCAGCGCGGACTCCAGCTCGGCGCGCTCGGCGCCGCGACCGACGAACAGCGACAGCCCGCGCGTGGCGGCCACCGCCTGCAGGCGCGTCCGCGCCGCCGCCGGCCCGAGCAGCTCGAGCACGCGCTGACGCTCGGCGAGCCCCTTGACCGCGAACTCGCCGAGCTCGCGCAGCTCGAACTCGCCTTCGACGAGCGCGGCGGTCGACGGGCCGATCGCCGTCGACCCAACCGGAGCCAGCGACTCGATGCGCCTGCCCAGCGCCGTGGTGTTGCCGATCGGCACGAAGTCCATGTGCACGTCATCGCCGATCGCGCCCACGACCACCTCCCCCGAGTTCACGCCGCAACGGATCGCGAACGCCGCACCATCGCTGCGCGCCACCTCGGCGGCCAGCGCGATCACCTCGCGGTGAAGCTCGAGCACCGCCAGGCACGCGCGCCGCGCGTGGTCCTCGTGCGCGAGCGGCGCGCCGAAGACCGCCATCAGGCCGTCGCCGGTGAACTGGTTGACGGTTCCCTCGAACGCATGGACGGCGCTCGCGGCGATCGCCAGAAAGCGATCGAGCACGAAGCCCCAGCGCTCGGCGTCCAGCGAGCGCGTCAGCTCCATCGAGCCGACGATGTCGGCGTACATCACGGTCACCTGCTTGCGCTCGCCCTCGATCGCCCTGCGCTGCTCGAGGATCCGGGCCTCGAGCGTGCGCGGGGCCCGCAACGGCCTCGCGCTCGACGTCAGCGAGGCGCCGCAGCGCTCGCAGAAGCGAGCGTGCGCAGAAGCACGGTGGCCACAGCCGGCGCAGAGTCTCGATCGCAAATCGCGAGGCTACGCGATCTCCGGCGCCGTGTCACCGTGTCGACCGGATTCAGGTGCAGCGCCGCGCCAGCGCGCCGGGGTCGAGCACGGTGATGCTCCGGCGCTCGGTCTCGATCCAGTCCAGCTCGCGCATCGTCCGCAGCGCGCTGGCGACGCCGGCGCGCGAGGAGGCCGTCCAGCTTCCGAGGTCGTCCTGCGTGACCGGGAGCCTGATCCGGACGCCCGCTTCCGTGCGGTCGCCGTAGCGCTCGCAGAGCTCGATCAGGCGTGCGGCGACGCGGCCGATGGTGTCGAGGTCGGCGAACTGCAGACGCGCAAGGTTGGCATCGCGAAACCGCCGGCTGATCACGTCGATCAGCGTCAGCGCCGCGGTCGGCGTACGCTCGAGGTAGCGGCGGAAGTCGGAGGCGGCGGTTGCGCGCGCCTCGACGGGCTCGATCGCGACGACGCTGCTCGAGCGAGGCTCGGCGCGGCTGAACGAGAGCTCGCCGAGGATGTCGCCGGGGCCGCGAAAGCTGAGCACGATCTCGTGGCCGCGCGAATCGGCGCAGCTTGCCTTCACGTGCCCGTCGAGCAGCAGCAGCACGTGGTCGCCCGGCTCGCCCTGGTGCATCAGGCGCTCGCCGCGCGAGAACGTGCGCGACCGGCCGAGCTCGAGCAGCGCCTCGCGGTCGCTGTCGGACAGCAGCGCGAGGTAGGTGCCGGGCTCGGGCCGCAGGACCGTCACGGCGCGATGCTATCCGGCAGGTCGCCGCTCCATGTCCGGTCTCCCGGGCGCACCGCGGTCGGCGGGCTGCTCGCCGGGCGACGGCGGACTCGGCAGGCGCGCTCCACATCGCGGGCAGAAGCGCGCCCCCGCCGAGGGCGGGTGGCCGCAGACCCGGCAGTGAGTCCGGCGGACGTCCTGCATCCCGGTGACGCTAGGTCTCCTCCACCGCGGCCACCACGCAGTTCTGGATGGAGGGCGGTGGATGTCCAGAACTGGACGTGCGCAGCGTCCAGGAATGCGTGGTCGCCGCGGCGCCACCCGACGTAGGTTCGCCTGCGCCGGCCGGTGCGGCGACGTCGGCTTGCGCGAGGTCGAGGTCGTGCCGTTGACCGGGCGCGGACGGCGCCGGGATCCCGATCAGCCGGCGCACGACGAGCAGGACCGGCGGCCGCCCGGCCGACCGTGCAATCCACGAGGAGGACAGATGCCCACGATCATCGCCCACCACGACGTCGACGACACCGAGCACTGGCTGGCGTCACCCAAGCGCGCGGAGTTCTTCGGCACGCTCGGCATCACGAACATCCGGACGTTCACCAACCCGGTGAACCCCACCCAGGTCGCGCTGATGCTGGACGTCCCGGACGTCGACGCCCTCGTGGCCGCGCTGGGGACCGACGAGGCCGCCGCAGCGATGCAGCACGACGGCGTGCATGCCGACACCGTGGTCGTCCTCGTCGAG
>JBKHXR010000088.1:0-43389 GCA_046565905.1 Thermoleophilia bacterium
CTACGCGGCGGCGACGGCCGCGGCCGGCGGCGCGCAGGGCTACGACCGCAAGACGGCGACGAAGGAGTACGGCGTCGACAAGACCGTCATCCACACGAAGGTCGCGCCCGGCGCCGTCAACAAGCTCAACGTCGCGCTGGTCGTCGACAAGTCCGTGCCGACCGCGGAGATCGCGTCGCTGAAGACGGCGATCGCGAGCGCGGCCGGGATCGACGCCGAGCGCGGCGACACGCTCGCCGTCTCGCAGGTCGCGTTCGCCACGCCCGAGAAGGTGTCGGAGCCCGGCGGCGGGCTCGTGCCGAGCGGCGGGGTGCTCGACTACGCCAAGTACGGCGCGGGCGCGCTCGGGCTGCTGGGGTTCGTGCTCTTCAGCGCCCGCCAGCTGCGCCGCCGCGAGGGCGAGCTGCTCATGCGCGAGCCCAACTGGCTGTGCGAGATCGAGGCGCCGACGACGCTCGCCCATCTCGAGGGCCCGAGGATGTCGTCGCTGCCGGAACGCGCCGAGAACCCGGCGCGCCAGCAGATCGAGGAACTCGCCACGCGCGAGCCCGAGCGCGTCGCGCAGCAGATCCGTACCTGGATGCGCGACTAGGCTCCTGGCCGGCTGGAGGTCGATCTCACGGCCGGCCCGTGGGTGTCGAGACCAGCGGGGTCGAAAGCCGGCGTGCGTGTACGGACCGCCGTCCGGCGGCGGCCTCGACGGGCGGCGACGGCGGACCGCGCTCTGCGGCGGCGCGCGCTGCGGACGGGCATCGCGCCACGCGCCGACGTCCCCGCGCCAGGCGGGGCCCCGCGCCACACGCGGACGGCCCCGCGCCACGCGCCGACGTCACCCGTGCCACGCGCCGACGTCCCCCGCGCCACGCGCGGACGGCCCCGCGCCACCTGCGGCGTCGAGATCAACGCAGGGTCGACGCCGGCCGGCGCCGGCGGCCCCCGAGCCGCAGCCATCGATGGCGCCGCGGCGGGCCGCGCGCCCGCACAGCCTCCGCTCGGCCGCGCGCGGCGACGTCCCGATCGCGGGCGTTCGTCCGCTCGTCCTCGCGTGATGCGCAACCGCTGCCGGCCCGCCCGGCGAAACGCGCGACGCGCTCAAGCTGCCCGTGTCGCGGCCGACTACCCGATCGCCCCCGGCCAAGGACCTCGACTCAGATGCCAAACGATTCCACCATGCAGCTTGTCGTCTTCTCGCTCGGCGCGGAGGAGTACGCGCTGCCGATCACCCACGTCCAGGAGATCATCCGCTACACCGAGCCTCGCGGCGTCGCCTCACGCACCCCGTGGGTCAAGGGCGTCATCAGCCTGCGCGGCAAGATCGTCCCCGTCTACGACCTCGCCCTGCGGCTGAACCTGCCGGTCGACTCGGTGGCGACGAAGATCGTCATGGTCGAAAGCGGCGACGACATGGCCGGCGTCATCGTCGGCGACGTCGAGGAGGTGTTGACGCTCACGAGCGACGACCTCGACGAGGTCCCCGCCGCCGGCGCCGCCTGCATCCAGGCGATCGCGA
Source organism: Thermoleophilia bacterium (assembly GCA_046565905.1). Classification (GTDB taxonomy): domain Bacteria; phylum Actinomycetota; class Thermoleophilia; order Solirubrobacterales; family Solirubrobacteraceae; genus CADCVQ01. The sequence goes on from JBKHXR010000088.1 coordinate 1,511, forward strand.
AGGTCGACGACCGCCTCGTCGTGCTGCTCGATCCCGCGGGCATCTTCGCCGCCGATCCTCCCGCGGCCACCGGCACGGGCGCGGTCACGGCAACGGCCACGGCCACGACGACGGCCGCCAGCGCCGGCGACGCGCTCGCCAGGGCCGCGGCGTAGCCGCACAAGAAGCCGCGACCTCCCTCGACAGTGGCCCTGCATCCCCCGAGCCCCGCGCGGGCTGTCATCGCCGACGACTCCGGCTTCATGCGCCGTCTGCTGCGCCAGGCGCTCGAGACGGCCGGCCTGATCGTCGTCGGCGAGGCCGCCGACGGCGACGAGGCGCTCGCGCTCTGCCACCGCCACCGGCCGGAGGTCCTCACGCTGGATCTCGCGATGCCGGGCCGTGACGGCATCGGCGTCCTGGCGGCGCTGCGCGCGACCGACCTGCCGACCGTCGTGGTCGTCGTCTCGGCGTTCTCGCCGGCACACGGCGCCCGCGCCGTCGACGCCCTCGCCGAGGGCGCCTTCGACCTCGTCGTCAAGCCCGAGATCGGCACCTCGCCGGCCGTCTTCCTCACGGAGATCGGGACGAAGGCGAACTCCGCCGCCGCCGCCTCCAGGCGCCCGCGCCCCGCCGTCCCGGCCGCCGCCGCGTCCACCGGCGGCGCGACGGCCAGCGGCGGCGCGACGGCCACCGGCAACGGCAACGGCAACGGCGACGGCGACGGCAGGGCTTCGTTCCGCGGCCGCCCACCGCTGGTCGTGATCGCCTGCTCGACCGGCGGTCCGAGGGCGCTCGGCGAGCTGCTGCCCAAGCTTCCCGCGCCGCTTGGCGCAGGCACGCTGATCGTGCAGCACATGCCACCCGGCTTCACCGCTCCGCTGGCGGCGCGGCTGGACAAGAACAGCGCGCTGCACGTCAGGGAGGCCAGCAGCGGCGACGTCGTCGCCCGCGACGACGTCCTGATCGCGCCGGGAGGCAGCCACATGCATCTGCTCGCCGGAGGCCGCGTCGAGCTGACCGCCGACGAGGAGCCGATCGGCGGCCTGCGCCCGCGCGCCGACCTGACGATCGTCGACGCCGCCAAGCACTACGGGCGGCGCCTGCTGCTCGTGGTCCTGACGGGCATGGGCAAGGACGGCCTCGACGGCGCCCGCGCCGTCAAGCAGGCCGGCGGCCGGATCCTCGTCGAGGCGGAGTCGACGTGCAGCGTCTACGGCATGCCGCGAGCGGTCTTTGAGGCCGACCTCGCCGACGCCGAGCTGGCGCTCTACGACCTTCCGGCGGCGATCGCAGCGGAGTGTGCGCAATGACCACGGTCGACGTCCGCGCCGACGAGTACGGCGAGTTCTGCGCCGCGATCCGGCGCCTCTGCGGGATCGACCTGTCGCAGTACAAGCGCGGCCAGATGGAGCGGCGCATCCGCACGTTCGCCGAGCGCCGCGGCATCACGCGCCTGAAGGACTACGTGCCGGTCCTCGCCGCCTCCAAGGACGAGCTCGACGACTTCCTCGACCGCGTCACGATCAACGTCTCGCAGCTGTGGCGCAACCCCGAGCAGTGGGAGCTGCTGGGCCGCACGATCCTGCCCGAGTTCGCGGGCCGCCAGCGCTTCAAGGCCTGGAGCGCGGGCAGCTCCTACGGCGCCGAGGCCTACACGCTCGCCGCCGTCTGCGCCGAGGCGCTGCCGGGCGTGCGGATCGAGATCGTCGGCACCGACATCGACCGGCGGATGGTCGAGCGCGCCCGCAGCGGCATCTTCAGCGCCGCCGACGGGCGCGACGTGCCGGCGCGCCAGCGCGCGCGCTGGTTCAGCGAGCGCGACGGCGAGCTGCACGCCGATCCCGAGCTGCGCTCGCGCTGTCGCTTCGAGGCGGGCGACCTGCTCACGATGCGTCCCCCGCAGCAGGCGTACGACCTCGTGCTCTGCCGCAACACCGTCATCTACTTCACGCCGGAGGTCAAGGACGCGCTCCACGCGCGCCTGGCGGCGGCCGTCGTTCCCGGCGGCTACTTCATGGTCGGCTCGACCGAGCGCATCTCCGAGCCCGCCGCGCTCGCGCTCGAGACGGCGCACCCCTTTGTCTACAGGCGCGTGAAGTGATGCCGGCTGCCGCGCGCAGGAGGGAGTTCTGATGGAGCTCGACGAGTACCTCCCCATGTTCCTCGCCGAGGCGCGCGAGCACCTCGAGCACCTCAACCTCGCGATCGTGCGCATCGAGGAGCAGCCCGACGACCGCGAGACGGTCGACGAGATCTTCCGCATCGCGCACTCGCTGAAGGGCATGAGCGCGACGATGGGCTTCGCCGGGATGGCGGCGCTGACGCACAAGATGGAGGACGTCTTCGAGCTGCTGCGCCAGCGCACCGGGGGCCTGGAGCCCAAGGTCATCGACGTGCTGCTGGTCTGCCTCGACGCGCTCGAGAGCGCCGTCGAGGCGATCGACTCGACGGGCGCCGAGGCGCTCGACCCCGAGCCGCTCGTCGAGCGCCTCGACAGCCTGATCCGCGCCCGCACCCCGGCGCAGGCCGCCGCTCGCCAGGGCGGCGCCGCGCCGCCGTCGGACCTCTTCGAGCGCGCCAACGGGCGCCGCGTGCTGCGCGTGTGCGTGCACCTCGAGGAGGAGGCGCCGATGCCCGCGGTGCGCGCGTTCATGGTCCTCAACGCGCTCGACGAGCACGGCGAGCTGCTGCACTCGACGCCGAGCGAGTCCGAGGTCGACGCGTTCGCCGGCCGGCGGATCGACGCATGGCTGGCCAGCGAGGCCTCCGAGCCGGCGGTCGCCACCGCGCTCGCACAGGTCGCCGACGTGACCGGTATCCCCGAGGTCGCGGTCGTCACCGAGCCGCGCGAGGCGGAGGTCGTGCAGATCAGCGACGCCGCCGGCGCCGCCGACGCCCCGCAGGCGGGCGCGTCGCGCAGGCGCTCGAGCACGGTGCGCGTCGATTCCGAGCGGCTCGACGCGCTGATGCACGCGATGGGCGAGCTCGTCGTCTACCGCACGCACGTCGAGGCGCTCGCCGCGGGCGCCCAGGTGCCCGGTCTCGTCTCCGCGATGCAGGACCTCACGCGCACCTCGCAGGCGCTGCAGGCGATGGTCATGCAGGTGCGGATGATTCCCGTCGAGGCGGTCTTCCTGCGCTTCCCGCGCCTCGTCCGCGACCTGTCCTCGAAGCTCGGAAAGCAGGTCGACCTCATCCTGTCGGGCCAGGACACCGAGCTCGATCGCACCGTCATCGACGCGCTCGGCGACCCGATCGTCCATCTCGTGCGAAACGCGCTGGACCACGGCATGGAGACCGCCGACGAGCGGGTCGCCGCAGGCAAGCCGCCGACCGGGACGGTCGAGATCTCCGCCCGCCACGCCGGGTCGAACATCGTCATCTCCGTGCGCGACGACGGCCGCGGCATCGACCCCGGGCGGGTCGCGCGCAAGGCCTGCGAGCGCGGCCTGATCCGTGCGGACGAGATCGCGTCGGTCGACCAGGCGCGCGCCGCCGAGCTGCTCTTCACCGCCGGCTTCAGCACCGCCGAGACGATGAGCGACGTGTCCGGCCACGGCGTCGGCATGGACGCCGTGCGATCGGCGATCCGCAGCCTCGGCGGAGAGGCGACGCTGGCGTCGGTGCAGGGGACGGGAACGCTTGCCGAGATCCGCCTGCCGCTCACGCTCGCGATCATGTCGGCGCTGCTCGTGCAGTCCGGCGGCCTGCCGTTCGCGATCCCGCTGGAGCGCGTGCAGCGCACCGTGCACCTCGACGATCACGCGCTGCGCTCGGTCGCCGGGCGCCGGATGCTCGTCCTCGGCGACCGCGTCCTGCCGATCCGCGACCTCGGCGAGGCGGTCGGCCACGCCCCGCAGCCGGGCCAGGACCACGCCGTCATCGTGCGCAGCGGGGACGCCGACGTCGCGCTCGGCTGCGAACTGCTCATCGGCCAGCGCGAGCTCGTCGCCCGCGCCCTGCCCGCCGCCGTCAGCGAGCGCCCGGAGCTGTCGGGCGGAGCCGTGCTCGCCGACGGCCAGATCGCCCTGATCGTCGATTGCGATGCCCTGACCATCGCGGCGCCGCAAGAGATCGCCGCCTGAGGATCCTGAGAGGAAGCCCTGTGAGGACCAACTACACCGAGATCGAGCTCGACGCGTTGCGCGAGCTCGCCAACATCGGCGCGGGCACCGCGGCGACATCGCTGTCGGGACTGCTCGGCATGCCGATCGACGTCGCCGTGCCGACGGCCGCCGCGCTGCCGCTGGCAGACGCGATCGACGCGACCGGGCCCGCGGAGCTGTGCGTGACGGGCGTCGCGATACCGCTCGACGGCGATCTCGGCGGAACGGCGCTGATGCTGTTTCCCGAGGGGGACGTGTCGACGCTCTGCGGCCTGCTCGGCCTCGAGACCGACAGCGAATACGCCGCCTCGGCACTCGGCGAGGTCGTCAACATCCTCTGCGCCTCCTACCTCGGAGCGCTGAGCGACATGACCGGCCTGCGGATCGAGCTCGGCCCCCCGGAGCAGGTCATCGACATGCTCGGCGCGATCATGGGCTCGATCCTCGCGACGAGCGCCGGCGTCAGCGACGTCGCGCTGATGCTCGACTCAGCGCTGATCATCGAGGGCGAGGCCTGCTCGCTGTCCTTCCTGCTGATCCCGTCGGCCGATGGAGTCGACGACCTGCTCTCGCAGCTCGGACTCGGCTGAGGCCGCGGTCCCGTCATGCCAGACATCAGCGTCCGCATGGGTGAGATGGCCGTCTCGGCCGATCGCGCCGCCGTGCTCGTGTCGATCGGCCTCGGCTCGTGCATCGGCCTCGCGCTCGTCGATCCCGCTGCGGGCGTCTGCGGGCTGGCCCACATCATGCTGCCCGGTCCCGGAGACATCGGCCGGCGCTCGCCGGGCACGTTCGCCGACACCGGTGTCCCCGCCCTGCTGGCGCAGGTCACGGCGCTCGGCGGGCGCCGCCCGGTCGGCGTGATCGTCGGCGGCGCGCAGATGTTCGGCTCGGCGGGCGCCGGCAAGATGCAGGTCGGCATGCGCAACGAGGAGGCGGTCCGCGCCGCGATGAAGGCCGCCGGCATCCCGGTCGTCGCCGCCGAGACCGGCGGCACGAGCGGACGCACGATCCGCGTCTACCTCGCCGACGTGCGCGTCACCGCGCGGATCGCCGGCGGCAGCGAGGCCGACCTCTACGGGCGGATGGCGGTGGCGGCATGAGCGCGGGCGGCGGCGGCGTGCTGTCAGACGAGCAGGTTGCGGCGCTCGTCGCCGCGGCCAAGGAGGGCCAGCTGCCCGACGCCGCCGCGCAGGGGCCTGCGTCGCGCCGGCGGCGCGTGCGCAAGATCGACTTCACCCGCCCGTCGAAGTTCACGACCGACCAGCAGCGGCGCCTCGAGCGCGCGCACGAGAACTTCTGCCGCAGCGTCTCGACGCGCATGTCCGCCGAGCTGCGCGCGCCGATCTCCGTCGAGCTGATCGACACCGCCCAGCTCACCTGGGCCAACGCGCTCGACGAGGTTCCGCGCAGCTCGGTCTCGGGGATCGTCGACGTCGCGCCGATCGGCGGGCGGATGCTGCTCACCGCCGAGCTGACGCTGCTGCTGGCGCTGCTCGACCGCGTGCTCGGCGGGCAGACCGCCGAGCGCCCGAGCGAGCGCGCGCTGACCGACGTCGACCGAGCGCTCGTCATGCGCGTGTTCCAGACGCTGCTCGACGAGCTGTCGATCTCCTTCGGCGACCTCGCCGAGCTGCAGTTCGGGCTGCACGAGCTGGAGACCGAGCGCGCGCCGGCGCAGCTCGCGCCGCTCAGCGAGCCGACGCTCGCGATGACCTTCGAGTTCAAGCTCGGACGCCTCTCGTCGACGATGGTGCTGCTGATCCCGCACCGCGCGATCGAGCCGGTGCTCCGCACCAGCGGCGAGACCGAGCACGAGGCCGAGCTGCGCGCCGACGCGGCCGCCGCGGTCGGCGACGCGATGGGCGACGTCGTCGTCCAGCTCCGCGCCGAGGTCGGCTCCGTCGACCTGCCGCTCGGCGCGGTCCTGGCGCTGCGCCCGGGCGACATCCTGCGCCTCGACGGCGCTGCCGAGGAGGGCGCCGTGACGCTCTACGCCGACGCCGTCGCGCTGCATCGCGCGAAGCTCGGGCGCAACGGCCGGCGCCGCGCCGTCGGCGTCCTCGGACCGGCCGAGGAGGACGCATGACGCCCGACGAGGCGCTGATCCGCATCGGCGAGTCGACCGGCGCCGCCGTCGCGGGCGCGCTGGAGGCCTACTGCCCCGGCGCCGTCACGACGCATCCGCCGGTCGTGCTCGACAGCGAGGCCGATCCCGTCGCCGGCGTGCCGCTGCCGGCGATCGTCGCCGACGTCTCCTACGTCGACGGCGTCACGGGCGGCAACCTCTTTCTCATGCCGTTGCCCGCGGCGCGGGCGCTGGCGGCCGCGATGATGGGCGTCGATCCCGACGCGGCCGACCCGTCCGCCGACACCCCGCTGACCGAGCTCGAGGAGTCGGCCGCCGGGGAGGTCGCCAACCAGATGATGGCGGCGGCTGCCGCGGCCGCGAGCGCGGTGCTCGGGCAGGAGGTCGAGATCGCCGCGCCGGAGGTCCGCGTCATCGCGACGATCGCCGAAGGGCTCGTCCAGAAGGAATCGGCGACCGCGGTCGTCTCTGTCGCGATCGACCTGCTCGGCCATCCCTGCCGCCTCGTACAGCTTGTCCCGCACGCGTTCGTCGTGCGGATGACGCGTGCGCTCGACGACCTCGACGCCGAGTTCTCCGGGCCCGACGAGGACGCCGGCGGCGGCGTGGCGGGCGCCCATGCGCGCGAGGCCGCGGCGATGGGCGCCGACCTGCTCGGCGGCGTCGGGGTCCGTGTCGCGGCCGAGCTCGGGCGCGTGAACATGACGATCCGGCGCGCGGTCGCGCTCGCGCCCGGCGCGGTCGTCGAGCTCGATCGCGAGCTCGAGGACCCGATCGAGCTGTACGTCAATGGACGGCGCTTCGCAACGGGGCGCCTCGTGACCCTAGACGGTGATGAGTGGGCCGTCAGCATCGACACGGTGGCGTTCGAAACCGCCCCACGGAAAGGAGAGTGAACGGCATGGCACGAGTGCTTGTCGTCGACGACGCGGCCTTCATGCGCAAGGTCGTCAGCGATGCCCTCAGCGGGGGCGGACACGAGGTGATCGGGGAGGCGTCCAACGGCGCCGAGGCGGTCGCCCGCTACCAGGAGCTGCAGCCCGAGCTCACCACGCTGGACATCACGATGCCGGAGATGGACGGCCTGACCGCCCTCAAGGAGATCATCGCGATGGACCCGCGCGCGCGCATCATCATGTGCTCCGCGCTCGGGCAGGAGAGCAAGGTGCTCGAGGCGATCAAGGCCGGCGCGAAGGACTTCGTGGTGAAGCCCTTCAAGGCCGATCGCGTGCTCGACGCGGTCGGCAAGGCGATGGCGTAGGACGGGCTCCCGGCCGCCGGGTCGCGCGCTGTGGCACGCTGCGGCGATGAGCACGCGGTCGGCCACGTACCGGCGGCGGGGGCCCGACGGCCTCCTGCCCTCGTCGTTGCAGCATCTGCTCGACGACGCCGCGGGCGCTGTGAACCGCCGGCTGCGCGCGCGCCGCGCGTGGAGCCTCGCCGCGGCGGCGGCGGTGCCGGCCGCGGCCGGGCTGGTCGCGGCGCGGCGCCGGCTGGGGATGCACCCGGCGCTGACGCTGACGCTCGGCTGCGTGCCCCCGCTGGGCTGCGCGATCGCCGTCCCCGGGGGACGGCGGCGCTACGCCGCGGTCGCCGCCGCGTACCTGCACCTCTTCAAGCTCGGCTGGGAGCTGCCCTACGACGACCCGCAGAAGCTGCGCCGGCGGCTCTGGGTCGACCAGCCGATCCGCTTCGACACCGCCGTCGGCTTCGGCGTGCCGCCCGGCGTGCGGCTGCAGCGCGCGTTGCGCACGCGCGGCGACGTCAGCGCGCTGGACCGCGTCGTGACGGCCGTCTACGGGTCGTGGTTCGTGCCGCAGATGCTGCTCGCCTACCTGCTCGCTCGCCATGACGAGTACGTGCCGCGGGCGGGCGGCAGGCTGGCGGCCGCCTACCACCTGACCTGCCCGTTCTACTTCTTCGCGCCCGAGGCGCCGCCCTGGTTCGCCTCCGAGAAGGAGGGGCGCATGGGCGGCGAGATCGACCGCGTCGCGCGGCTCGTCGTCTGCGACCTGCTCAAGCGCGAGCCGCCCGTCGAGGGCAGCGTCCCGGGCAACCCGTGGGGCTCGATGCCGTCCGATCACATCTCCTCGGCCGCGATCACCGCGATGGGACTGTCGGAGGTCAGCACGCTGTACGGCGTCCTCGGCTGGTCGTACGTCGCGGCGGCGTCGTTCGCGGTCGTGTACCTCGGCGAGCACTACGTCGCCGACGTCGTCGTCGGGCTGCTGATCGCCGAGGGGGTGCGACGGGCCGAGCCGCTCGCGGCGCCGTTCGTGCGCGCCGTGGCGCGCGCGGTCGAGTAGCGGCCGGCGCCGCTCGGCGGGCACCCGCCGCTGCGTCGGTCACCGGTCGCCCTCGATCAGGCGTCCCTCGCTGGCGGCGAGCAGGACGCGGGTGTATTCGTGCGCCGGTGAGGACAGCACGCGCTGCGTGGGCCCCTGCTCGATGATCGCCCCGCCCCGCATCACGGCCACGCGGTCTGCGAGCAGGCGCGCGGACGCCAGGTCGTGGGTGATCAGGACGAAGGTCGTCTCCAGCTCGTCGCGCATCCGTGCCATCAGCCCGAGGATCTCGCCGCGCAGCGTCGCGTCGAGCATCGACGTCGGCTCGTCGGCGATGACCAGCCGCGGGCGGCAGACGAACGCGCGTGCCATCGCAACGCGCTGGCGCTGGCCGCCCGACAGCTCGTGCGGGTGGCGGCGCATGAACTCCTCGGGCGGCGCCAGCCCGACGTTGCGCAGCGCGCGGGCGATGCGCTCGCCGCGCTCGGCGCGCGGCACGCCGCCGATCGCAAGCGGCTCGCCGACGGCCTCGTCGACGCGCATCCCGGGATGCAGCGACTGGTAGGGGTCCTGGAGGATCAGGTGCATGCGCTGTCGCACGCGCCGCCGCGCCCGCCCGTGCAGCGCGGTGATGTCAGCGCCGTCGAAGACGATCCGGCCCTCGTCGGGCGACTCGATGCCGAGCACCATCAGGGCGATCGTGCTCTTGCCCGCGCCGCTCTCGCCGACCAGCGCCACGGTCTCGCCCGCCGCCACGTCGAGGTCGACCTGCCTGACGGCGTAGATCGTCTCGTCGCGGCGCCACATGCGCTGCTCGCGCACGAACGTGCGCGAGACGCCGCGCAGGCTGAGCAGCGGCTCGCTCATCCGCCGACGCCGGGTCGGTCGGCCTGGGGCGCACGCCGCGGCGGCACGTCGGCGACCTGCAGCAGCGCGCGCGTATGCGGATGGCCGGGCGCTGCGACGACGGTGGCGGTGGCGCCGGCCTCGACGACGCGGCCGTGCTGCATGACGACGATCTCGTCAGCGGTGCGGGCGACGAGCGGCATGTCGTGGGAGATCAGGATCACGGCCAGCCCGAGGCGCTCGCGCAGGTCGAGCAGCAGTTGCAGGATCCGCCCCTGCGTCACGACGTCGACGCCGGTCACGGGCTCGTCGGCGATCACGACGCGAGGCTCGTTGACGACCGCCATCGCGATCAGCGCCCGCTGTCGCATCCCGCCGCTGAGCTCGTGCGGGTAGGCGCCCTGCCGCGCGCGCTCGATCCCGACCTGCTCGAGCATCTCGGTCGCGCGCGCGTCGGCCTCGCCGGAGTGAGACCGCGTCAGCGCCGCCGCCTCGCTCACCTGCCGGTGAATCGTGTAGGCCGGGTTCAGGGCGCTCATCGCGCCCTGCGGGACGAGCGAGATCTCCTGCCCGCGGATCCGTGTCGCCTCGGGGCCGCGCAGCGTGCGCAGGTCGCGGCCGGCGAGCAGGATGCTGCCGCCGAGCACCTGCGCGGGCGGGCGCAGCAGGCCCATCAGGGCGAACGCCAGCGTGCTCTTGCCGCTGCCCGACTCGCCGACGAGCCCGAGCGTGCGGCCGGGCGCGACCGCGAAGCTGACGTCGTCGACGGCGCAGATCTCGTGCTCGCCGCCGTAGCGGACGCTCAGCCCGCGGATCTCGAGCACCGTGCCCTCCGCCTGCGGAGCGGGCGAGGGCCGCTGCGCGCCGGCCGCGGCTTCGCTCGGTCCCGGCGCCGGCGCCGGCCGCGGCATCGGGCGCCGCCCCGACAGGCGCGGATCGGAGCGCTCCTCCAGCGCGTAGCCGACGAACGCGAAGCCGACGATGACGGCCGTCAGGGCGAGCCCCGGCGGGAGGATCCACCACAGCCAGGCGTCGGTCAGAAACGCGCTGCGGGCGTTGGCGAAGAAGAGCATGCTGCCCCAGCTGATCCGCGTCGGGTCGCCGAGGCCGAGGAAGGCGAGGGCGGACTCGAGGAAGACCGCGACGTTCGCCGTGCGGACGAACTCCGCGACGCCGAGCGTCGTCAGGCGCGGCACGATGTGGCGCCCGAGGACCCGCGCCGGCGAGGCGCCCATCGCGCGCGCGGCGAGCACGTGCTGGTACTCGCGCACCTTGACGACGTTGGAGTACAGGACGCGCGCCGGCTTGGCCCACATCACGGCGCTGATCACCACGATCGTGATCAGCAGCCCGCGACCGAAGAACGCCGCGAGGACGATCACGAGGACGAAGAAGGGAAGCGCCAGCGTCAGGTCGACGAGGCGCATCAACGGCCCTTCGACGCGTCCGCGGAAGTAGCCGGCCAGCAGCGCGACGGCCAGGCCGAGGGCGGTCGCGAGGATCGCCGACAGCACCCCGATCGTCAGCGAGATGCGCGCGCCGTAGAGCAGCTGCGCGAACAGGTCCTGGCCGACGTCGTTGGTGCCCAGCGGGAACTCGAGGCTCGGCGACTCGTACGGAGCGCCGGCGGTCGCCTCGGGATCGTGCGAGCTCAGCAGCGGGGCGAAGATCGCCATCAGCGCGCTGACGGCGAGCAGCGCTCCCCCGATCCAGGCGAGCCGGCGGCCGGTGCTCGACGCCGCGCCGGTCATCCGATCTGCGCACCCGGCCGCCGGACGCGCGGATCGAGCAGCGGGTAGAGCAGGTCGGCGACGAAGTTCGCCAGCAGCACGCCGGCCGCCAGCAGCAGGAACGCGCCCTGCAGCAGCGGGTAGTCGCGCGTCAGGACGGCGTCGTAGATCAGCAGGCCCAGGCCCGGATAGGAGAAGACCGTCTCGACGACCGCCGCACCGCCGACGAGCGTGCCGAGGCCGACGAGCGTGACGGTCGTGACCGGGATCAGCGCGTTGCGCTGGGCGTGGCGGCGCACGCCGCGCGCGTCCAGCCCCTTGGCTCGCGCCATCAGCACGTAGTCCTCCTCCAGCTCGCCGATCAGCGCCGCGCGGGCGACGAGGTAGACGGTCCCCAGGTAGCCGAGCGTCAGCGTGACGAGCGGCAGGATCAGCCGCTCGAGGAGGTCGCCGGCGAAGCCGAACCCGGTCGCGCCCGACGCCGGCAGGGCGCCGAAGACCGGCAGCAGGTCCAGCTGGACGGAGAAGACGAAGATCAGCAGCAGCCCCGTGAAGAACGGCGGCATCGCATCGATCACCATCACCCCCGTGAGCGTCGCGGCGTCGCTCGCGCTGCCGCGCCGCCACGCCGACGCGAAGCCGAGCAGGACCCCGAAGAGGGTCGACAGCACGAGGGCGCCGCCGACCAGCAGCGCCGTCCAGCCGATCCGCTCGCCGAGCACCTCCGTGACCGGGCGCGCGTAGCGCACCGACAATCCCAGGTCGCCGTGCGCGAGGTTCAGGAAGTACTGCTTCAGCTGCACCGGCAGGGGCTCGTCGAGCCCGAAGCTGCTCAGCGCCCGCTGGCGCTGCTCGGGGCTGACGTCGCCCGCCGTCTGCGGCGGCAGCAGGTAGTCGACGGGGTCGCCCGGCGCGACCCGCGGCAGCGCGAAGTTAAGCAGCAGCGCGACGAGCAGGACGCCCGCGTAGCCGAGCGCCCTACGTGCTCCGCGGGCCAGCAAGGGCTATTCGAAGCTCTGCTCTGCCGCGGCGCTGCGGCGGCGGCGGAGCACCAGCACCGCCGCGATCAGCAGCGCGACGGCCACCACGGCGACGACGATCCACCACCACGAATCGCCCGCCTCGTCGACGACCTCGTCGACGGTTCCCTGCTCGGCATAGCCCTCCAGCAACGCGCGCTTCGTGAACAGGCCGTGGCCGGAGTCGTTGAACCAGCCGTCGTACGCGGCGGGCCGGTACGCCGTGACGTCCTCGCGGTACCAGAGCGTGATCATCGGCACCTCTTCGGCGAAGATCTCCAGGGCCTCGTGCATGACGGGCCTGCGCTCGTCGGCCTCCAGCGTCGTCGCGCGCTCGACGAGCTGGTCGAAGCGCTCGTTGGAATAGCCCGTGAACGCCGCGCCGATCCCCTTGTCGCCGGGGGAGTGGAAGAAGAAGTACAGCGTGTCGGGGTCGGTGTGCGCGTGCCAGTCGAACGTCCCCAGGTAGGCGTCGTGCTGCGGCGGTCCGTCGGGACCGGGGCGCGTGCGCGCGCTCAGCGCCGCCGGGTCGAGCGACTCGGTGCTCATGTCGACCCCGATCTCGCGCAGCTGGCCCTCGATGAGCTGCAGCGCGCGCAGCGCCTCGGGGTCGCGCGAGGACACGAGCACGGTGAACGCCAGCCGCTCGCCGTCGGCCGACTGGCGGATCCCCTGGCCCTGACGGCGGAAGCCGGCTGCGTCGAGCATCCCCTGGGCGCGCGCTGTGTCGTACTCGCCCTCGGCGTCGGGCAGCGCCCACGGCGACTCCGGATGGATCCAGCTGTCGTGGCCCGGATCGCCGTCGCCCTGCAGCACGCGGTCGACGAGCGCCTGCCTGTCGATCGCCAGCGCGATCGCCTTGCGCACGTCGGGGTTGTCGAACGGCTCCTTGCGGGCGTTAAAGCGGATCTCGGTCGAGAAGAAGTCGTGGCCGCGATGGATCTCGATCCCGTCGGCCTCCTCGAGGCTGTCGACGATCCCCGGCGGCACCTTGTCGATGACGAAGTCGACCTGGCCGGTGCGCAGCGCCTGGAAGGCGGCGCTCACGTCCCTGACGACCGGCATCTCGATCACGTCGACCAGCGGCTTGCCCTTGAAGTAGTCCTCGTTGGCCTCCAGGCGGTAGCGCTGGTCGCTGACGATCTCCGCGACCTTGTACGGCCCCGAGCCGATCGGATCGATGTCGGTGGCGGTGCCCGGTCGCTCGATGTCCTCCCAGACGTGCTTGGGAAGGATCGGCAGGTCGCCGCCCGGCAGGATCTTGAACTGCGGCGCGGGCGCCGAGAAGCGGAAGCGGACGGTCTGCTCGTCGACGACCTCCGAGCTCTCGTACGGCGGAACGTCGGTGACGTGGTGCGTCCAGCGGCCGGGGGGAGCGTCGTCGAAGTAGTCGAAGGTGAACTTCACGTCCTCCGCGGTGAGCGGCCTGCCGTCGTGCCACGTGAGGTTCGGCCGCAGCTTGACGGTCCAGGTCTGGTTGTCGTCGCTCGCGGTGGCGCTCTGCGCCAGCCACGGCTCCGGATCGTCGGTCGTCTGCGACCAGAACAGGGAGTCGTAGACCATCATGAGCAGGTCGTCCGGACGACCCGTCGCGTGCGTGACCGTGAACGGCGTGAGGTTGTTCTCGAACCCGTTGAGCGCGACGCGCACGGTCGTCGGAGACTCGCCGCCCGCGTCGTCCTGCGCGAGCGCGCCCGATGACGTCGCGCCACCAAGCGCCAGGGCGATCAGCGCTGTGACGAGAAGCTGCAACGTGCGTCGGGTCATGCGATCCTCCATGCGTCGGCTGTCGGTCAGCGGGCAGTTCTGCGCCCGAACGCGACCAGCGCGTCCGAGGGAAAGACGAGTCCGCCGTCGTGGCTGTGGTTCACGCAGCTGCTCGCGCAGGCGACGAGCGACGGCGTTTGCGGGCGCCATCGTCAGGCGACGCCCACGTCTGCGCGGCGCCGGACGCAAGCTCGCGCCGCGCCCCGCTCGTCGATCCGATCGGCGCCCGGCGCCCGGCGCCCGGCACTATGACCACACCACTGGGTGACGACAGCACTCACCCCGCGCTCCCTACCCAGGCGCGCGCGCGTCAAACGAAGATGCGACCGGCCGTCGAGCGATCCGTCAGAGTCCTGACTCCGCCGCCGGCCGGCGCGGGCGCCGGGCGATGTGGCGCCGGCTCAACGGGGTATGACGCGCGTCTGGATCGTCGATTGCGCGGCCGGTGCGATCGAGCATCCAGCGTCGCAGGCGCAGCATCACGCCCCGCGCCGACAACGCCGAGGAACGTCAGGAGGTCAACATGAGCACCGAGACCGAGCACGCACACGACCGGCAGGCCGAGCAGCCGCTCGGCGACATCATCCGCTTCCACGGCCACATGTGCCCAGGGCTTGCGATGGGCATCCGTGCCAGCGAGATCGCCCTGCGCGAGATCGGTCCGCACTCGCGCGACGAGGACGTCGTCGCCGTCGTGGAGACCGACATGTGCGCCGTCGACGCGATCCAGTACCAGACCGGCTGCACCTTCGGCAAGGGCAACCTGATCCACCTCGATCACGGCAAGAACGCGTACACGTTCCTGCGCCGCTCCGACGGCAGGGCGATCCGCATCGCGACCCGGCCGGGGATGATGATCCGCAACCCGGAGCACTCCGAGCTGATGTCGAAGGTGCGCGAGGGCACCGCGACCGGCGAGGAGCGCGAGCGCTTCGCCGAGCTGCACGAGGCGCGCTCGCGCGAGATCCTCGCCGCCGCCGAGGACGAGCTCTATGACGTCCGCGAGGTCGACGGCGTGGAGATTGCGCCGCGGGCCTTCGTCCACATCTCGATCCAGTGCGCCGAGTGCGGCGAGCCGACGATGGAGACGCGGATCGGCCGCTTCAAGGGCCGGGAGCTGTGCCCGCCGTGCTTCGCCGCGGCGATCAGCGGCCGCAGGGGCGCGATCAGCATCCCCGGCAGCCGCAGCGACGTCGCGGTGACCCTGCGCTGAGCGCGAGCGCGCCCGCTGGCGAAGCTACCGCTGCGCGTGCACCGACCGCTCGCCGGCGCGGTGCGACGTCGCGCCGGCCCGCAGGCGGCGGCGCATGACCACCGTCGTCCCGCCGGGCCGCGGCTCGACGTCGACTGACTCCATCAGCTTGCCGATCAGCGGCAGCCCGCGGCCGCGATGCGGCTCGTCGTGTGGCGGGCGCCACGTGCCGGTGTCGCGGACGAGGATCGAAACGTCGGCGCCGTCGCGCCCTAAGACGACCTCGAACAGGTCGTCGCCGAACCCGTAGCCGTGCTCGATCGAGTTCTCGCAGGCCTCGTTGCAGGCCATGATGATGTCCTCGGCCTCGTCCTCGTCGGCCTCCGTCTCGCCCAGCCAGCGGCGCAGCGTCTGGCGCATCGCGAACAGGCCGCCGGGCTGTCCGGAGACCTCGAGCGTCACGCGCTCGCCGAGCGTCTCGCTCATGCGCACGGCGAGCAGCGTCACGTCGTCGGAGCGGCTGCCTCCGCGCAGCCCGTGCTCGAGCAGGCGCTCGCAGGTCGCGGCGATGTCCTCTCCGGCGCCGACGCCGGCCCGCAGCAGGCGCTCGAGGCCGACGTCGAGAACCTCGCTGGCCTCTTCGATCAGGCCGTCGGTGTAGAGCACGAACGTCGATCCCGGCTCGATCGCCGCCACGTGCTGCGGATAGCGCGGCGACGCCAGCACGCCCATCGGCGGCGACGGCGGGTCGGCGAGCAGGCGTGCGGCGCCGTCGGGCCCGACGAGCAGCGGCGGCGGGTGACCCGCGTTCGTGTAGCGCAGCGTGCCGGTGGCGGGCTCGAGGATCGCCAGCACGACGGTCGTCATCACGGCCTCGGGGCCGAGCGCGTGCGCAAAGCGGTTGAGCCGATCGGCCATCGCGCCGGTGTCGTCGCCCTGCATGAGGATCGCGCGCAGCGCGCTTCGCATCTGGCCCATCGTCGCCGCTGCCGAGATGCCGCGTCCGACGACGTCGCCGATCGCCAGTGCGACCCGACCGCTGGGCAGCGCGATCGCGTCGTACCAGTCGCCCCCGACCGTCGTGCCGTTGACGCCGGGCAGGTACCGGGCATCGAGCGCGACTCCCGGCACCACCGGCAGTCGCTTGGGCAGCAGCGAGCGTTGCAGCTCGCCGGCGATGCTGCGCTCGCGCTCGTACAGGCGGGTGCGCGCGATCGCCAGGCCGGCGCGGTCGGCGGCCAGGCGCAGCAGGGCGACGGTCTCGTCGTCGAAGTCGCGGCGCGTCAGCGTGCCGACGTGGATCGAGCCGATGACGTGCTCGCCGTCGGCGAGCGGCACCGCCAGCAGCGACGTGATCGCCGGGCCGAGCGAGCTCGCGTCCAGTCCGGCGGCGGCGACGTCGGCGATCGCGAGCGGGCCGCCCTCGGCGACGACGCGACGGACGAGCTCGTCGACGCGTTCGCGCGCCTCGCGCGCGACGACGGTGTCCACGCCGCCCGCGGCGCGCGCGACGACGGCGTGCACCTCGTCGGTCAGGACGACCGCGGCGCGATCGACGTCGAGCGCCTCGAGGATCCGGTCCAGCAGCTCGCGCAGCAGCTCCTCGAGGCCCTCCGCGCCGAGCGCGGCGATGGCGATCGACTGCATGATCCGCAGGCGCTCGGCGGCGGCCTCGGCCTGCGCCCGCGCCGCCTGCGCGCGGATCAGCTGCTCGCGGTCACGCTGCGCGCGGTGACGCTCGCGCAGGTCCTGCAGTTGCAGGATCAGGTCGGGACGGCCGCTGCCGTCCGAGCGGGCCAGCGACGCGCTCACGAGCACCGGGATCGTCGTGCCGAGTGGTCCGCTGAGCCGTCGCTCGGCCTCGTAGCGCTCGATCCGCCCGGCGAGCAGCTCCTCGCGCTGCACGGCGTCGGCGCCCGCGTCGGACTGCGGCCCGAGCTCGTCGAGCGTCCGGCCCACCAGCTCGCCGGCGCTGCGCCCGAGCGTCTGCGCGAGCGCGCGGTTGACATGGCGCAGCCGCCCGTCGGCACCCGCGCGGGCCATGCCGATCGGCGCGTCCTCGAACATCGCGCGCAGCAGCGCCTCGCGGTCGGCGAGCGCACGCCCGCGCTCGTGGAGCTCGCCGAAGACCTCGACCTTGGAGCGCAGCACGACCGGATCGACCGGCTTGAACAGATAGTCGACGGCCCCCGCGCCGTAGCCGCGAAACACGTTCTCGGGCGCCTTGCTGATCGCCGTGACGAAGATGATCGGCACGCTGCGCGTGCGGTCGCGCGTGCGGATCAGCTCCGCGGTCTCGAATCCGTCGAGCCCGGGCATCTGCACGTCGAGCAGGATCGCCGCGAACTCGTCCTTCAGCATCGCCTTCAGCGCCTGCTCGCCGGAGCGCGCCTTGACGAGCCGGTACCCCGTCGGCTCGAGGATCGCCTCGAGCGCGAGCAGGTTCTCGTCGTGGTCGTCGACGAGCAGGATCGCGGTGTCGCCGATCACGATCGTGACTCCGTGCCCGCTGCCGCGAGGTCGACGAGCGCGGGACCGATCTCCTCGAGCGCGAGCACGCGCGCCGCGGGCGAGCCGCGCAGTGCCGCGTCGGGCATCTCGCGGCGCTCGGCGGTCTCAGGGTCCTGGACGATCGCGGTGCCGCCGCGCCCGGCGATCGTCGCCAGCCCGAGCGCCCCGTCGGCGTTGGAGCCGGTCAGCACGACGCCGGTCACCCGGGCGCCGTACGCGTCGGCGGCGGAGCCGAGCAGGACGTCGATCGACGGGCGGCTGAAGTTCAGCGGCGGGTCGACCGACAGCGCGACGGCGCCCGGCTCGACGAGCAGGTGGTAGTCCGGCGGCGCGACGAGCACGGTCCCCGGCTCGAGCGGCTGCTTGTCCTCTGCCTCGCACACCGCGAGCGCGCAGCGCGCGTCGAGCAGGCGCACCAGCATCCCGTCGCTCGAGTCGACCTGGCGGTGCTGGGCGATGACGATCGGCGCGCCGAAGTCATCGGGCAGCGTGCCGAGGACGACCTCGACGGCGTGCAGGCCGCCCCACGAGGCGCCGATCGCGACGAGCTCCGTGCGTCTCACGAGCGCCGCCTGAAGATCTTCTCCTGCGCGACGAGCGGCTCGTACTCGTCGGCGTGCGACGAGTGGCGGATGGACTCCTTGCGCCCGAGCGCGAGGATCCCGCGGCGCGTCATGCTCGCTGCGAACAGCCCGAGCACCTCTTCCTGGAGCTTGGGCCCGAAGTAGATCAGCACGTTGCGGCACACGATGAGCTGAAACTCGTTGAAGGAGCCGTCCGTGACGAGGTTGTGCTGCGCGAAGACGATACCGGCGGCGAGCGCGGGATCGAAGCGGGCCGAGTCGCCGGAGACCGTGTAGTACGCCGAGAACGCCTCGCGTCCGCCGGCCCGCTGGTAGTTCTCGGTGTAGCGCTGCATCCGCTGCAGTCCGAACGTACCCGAGCGCGCGCGCTCGAGCGCCGCATCGTCGATGTCGGTGGCGTAGATGCGCGTGCGCTCGAGCAGCCCCTCCTCGTGCAGCGCGATCGCCAGCGAGTAGATCTCCTCGCCGGTCGAGCAGCCGGCGTTCCAGATGCGGATGAACGGATGCGTCCGCAGCAGCGGGAAGACGTGCTCGCGCAGGGCCCGGTGAAAGCTCGGGTCGCGGAACATCTCCGTGACGTTGATCGACAGGTCGCGCAGCAACCGCTCCATGCAGCCGGGGTCGTGCAGCACGCGCTCCTGCAGGCCCGACAGCGTCTGCAGCCCTTCGCCGTAGGCGCGGTGCCAGAGGCGGCGGCGCAGCGACGCCAGCGCGTAGCCGCGAAAGTCGTAGCCGTACCGGCGCTGGATCGCCTCGAGCAGCAGGTCGACCTCGATCCGCTCACGATCTTCGTCGTGACCGTCAGCGCCGATCATCCCGCGGCGGCGGTCAACCGTAGAGCCATACCCGCATGAGCGAGATCAGCTGCTCGATGTCGACCGGCTTGGTGATGTAGTCCGACGCGCCCGCCGCGATCGACTTGTCGCGGTCGCCGCGCATCGCCTTCGCCGTCAGCGAGATGATCGGCAGCTCGGCGAAGCGCGCGTCGGCGCGCAGCGCCGCCGTCGTCTCGTGGCCGTCCATCTCGGGCATCATCACGTCCATCAGCACGAGGTCGACCGCCGGGTCGGCGTCGAGCGACTCGATCGCCTCGCGCCCGTTCTCGGCGAAGCGCACGTCCATGCCGCGCCCCTCCAGCGCGCTCGTCAGCGCGAACACGTTGCGCACGTCGTCGTCGACGATCAGCACGCGCTTGCCCGGCAGGACCGCGTCGGCCGTGTGCAGCTGCTCGAGGATCATGCGGCTGTCGGGCGGCAGCGCCTCCTGCGGGCGGTGCAGGAAGAGCGCGGTCTCGTCGAGCAGCCGCTCGGGCGAGCCGGCGTCCTTGACGATGATCGAGTCCGCGTACCGGCGCAGGCGCGTCTCCTCGCGCCGGGTCAGGTCCTTGCCCGTGTGGACGATCACGGGCGTGTCGCTGTGGCGCTCGTCTGCCTTGAGGAAGTCCAGCAGCGCGAAGCCCGTCGTGTTGGGCAGCTTGAGGTCGAGCACGATGCAGTCGAACGTCGTGCCGTCCAGCGCCTCGCACGCCTCCTCGGTCGAGCCGACCGCCGTGACCTCCACGTCGTCGCCCGCGCCGACGAGCTCGACGATGCTCCGGCGCTGCACCTCGTCGTCCTCGACCACGAGCAGCCGCCGCGCGGCGCGGTCGAGGAACGCGCCGGCCTGCGCGTAGGCCTGCGCGAGCGCATCGGCCTCGGCGGGGCGCGGCAGGAAGCCGGCGGCGCCCGCGCGCAGCGCCGCGATCCGCTCCTCCGGCGCGCCGCAGACGTGGACCGGGATGTGGCGGGTCCGCGGGTGGTGCTTGAGCTGGTCGAGCACGGCGACGCCGCCGCGCACGGGCACGGCGAGCACGATGACGTCGGGCGTGAGCTCGTGGGCGAGCGTCACGCCGGTCGTGCCGCGGCGCGAGACGACGGCGCGGAAGCCGTGCTCGCGCGCCTGCACGAGCGCGCGCATCGCATACTCGGCATCGTCGTCGACGATCAGCGCGACGCGGTCGCCGGGATTGATCCGCGCGCGGTCGTCCTCGAGCCCCGGTGGCAGCTCGTCGGCCGGATCGAGCGGCAGCCGCGGCGCGGCGACCTCGCCGGCGGGCGGCGCCGCGACGTCCGCCTCGAGCGCCTCGCCGTCCTCGTCCTCGCCGGCCGGCGGGACCGGCTCGATCGCGGGCGCCGGCGGCGGCAGCGCGGTCGGCGGTTGCTCGGTGTAGGCGCGCAGCAGCAGCTCGAACGCGCTGCCCGCTCCGGGCGTGCTCTGGACGGTGATCTCGCCGCCGAGCGCGCGCGCGATCTCGCGGCTGATCGACAGTCCCAGCCCGGTGCCGCCGAAGCGCCGGCTCGTCGTCCCGTCGGCCTGCTGGAAGGCCTCGAAGATCAGCCGCAGCTTGTCCTCGGCGATCCCGATGCCGGTGTCGCGCACGGTCAGGCTCAGCTCGTACGGCGAGTCCTGCGGCGCCGCGTCGAGCTCGAGCTCGACGTGGCCGGCCTCGGTGAACTTGAACGCGTTGGACAGCAGGTTGCGCAGCACCTGCTGCAGGCGCTGCTCGTCGGTGAAGATCGACGGCGGCGCATCCGGCGCCGTGCGGACCCGGAAGTCGATGCCCTTCTGCTCGGCGACCGAGGCGAACGCGCGCTCGACGTATTCGCGGATCGTGTCGAGCTCGATCGTCGCCGGCGTGATCTCCATCTTGCCCGCCTCGACCTTCGACAGGTCGAGGATGTCGGAGATCAGCGACAGCAGGTCGGCGCCGGCCGTGTGGATCGTCGAGGCGAACTCGATCTGCTTGGCGGTGAGGTTCTGCTCGGGGTTCTCGGCCAGCAGCTTGGAGAGGATCAGCAGCGAGTTCAGCGGCGTGCGCAGCTCGTGGCTCATCTTCGCGAGGAACTCCGACTTGTACTTCGAGCTCAGCGCAAGCTGCGCCGCCTGGCCCTCGAGGTCGGCGCGCGCCTTCTCGATCGCGGCGTTCTGAAGCTCGATGTCGCGGTTCTGCCGGCTGAGCAGCTCGGCCTTCTCCTGGAGCTCCTCGTTGGTCTGCTGCAGCTCCTCCTGCTGGGTCTGCAGAAGCTCCTCGGACGCGCGCAGCGACTGCGTCTGCTGCTCGAGCTCGGAGTTCGATCGCCGCAGCTCCTCCTGCTGGGCCTGCAGCTCCTCGGACTGCGACTGCAGCTCCTCGGCGAGCGACTGCGACTCCTCGAGCAGCTCCTCCGTCCGGCGGTTGGCGAGGATCGCGTTCAGCACGACGCCGAGCGTCTCGGCGAGCTGCTCGAGAAACGCCTGGTTGACGGCGGTGAACTCGCCCAGCGAGGCGAGCTCGACGACCGCCATGACCTGGTCCTCGAACAGGATCGGCATCACGATGATGTTCGCCGGCTGCGCCTCGCCGAGCCCGGAGGCGACCTTGATGTAGTCCGGCGGCGCGTTGGTGACCAGGATGCTCTTGCGCTCCAGGGCGGCCTGCCCGACGAGGCCCTCGCCGAACCTGAAGCAGTTGGAGAGGCTCTTTCGCTGCCTGTAGCCGTAGCTTGCGATCAGCTGCAGCTCGGGCTCGTGGCCGTTGTGCGCCTCGCTGAGGAAGAACGCGCCGTGCTGGGCGGTCACGAGCGGCGCGATCTCGGACATGATCATCCGCGAGACCGCCGCCATGTCGCGCTGGCCCTGCATCAGCCCCGAGATGCGAGCGAGGTTCGTGTTCAGCCAGTCCTGCTCGGCGTTCTTCTGCGTCGTCTCGCGCAGGTTGGCGATCATCTGGTTGATCGTGTCCGACAGCTCGGCGACCTCGCCCTGGGCGTCGACGGTCACCTGGCGGGTGAGGTCGCCCTGCGTGACCGCCGTCGACACCTCGGCGATCGCGCGCACCTGCGTCGTGAGGTTGCCGGCGAGCTGGTTGACGTTCTCGGTCAGATCGCGCCAGGTGCCCGACACGCCCTCGACCTCGGCCTGCCCGCCGAGGATGCCCTCGGTGCCGACCTCGCGCGCGACGCGCGTGACCTCGTCGGCGAACGACGACAGCTGGTCGACCATCGTGTTGAGCGTCACCTTCAGCTCGTCGATCTCGCCCCGCGCCGGGACGGTGATCTTCTGCTTGAGGTCGCCCGTCGCCACGGCCGTGGCGACGTGCGCGATGTTGCGCACCTGGTCGGTCAGGTTGGAGGCCATGAAGTTGACGTTCTCGGTCAGGTCGCGCCAGGTGCCGCTGACGCCCTTGACCTCGGCCTGGCCGCCGAGCCGGCCCTCGGTGCCGACCTCGCGCGCGACGCGCGTGACCTCGTCGGCGAACGAGGACAGCTGGTCGACCATCGTGTTGATCGTCTCGGAGAGCTCGAAGATCTCGCCGCGCGCCTCGATGTCGACCTTCTTGGAGAGGTCGCCGTTGGCGACCGCCGTCGTGACCCGCGCGATCGCGCGGACCTGGCTGGTCAGGTTGCCGGCCATCAGGTTGACGTTGTCGGTCAGCCCTCTCCAGGTGCCGGACACCCCCTCGACCGTCGCCTGGCCGCCGAGCTTGCCCGCGGTTCCCACCTCGCGCGCGACCCGGGTGACCTCCGCCGCGAACGAGTTGAGCTGGTCGACCATCGTGTTGATCGTGTCCTTGAGGTCTGCGATCTCGCCCTGCGCGACGACCGTGATCTTCTTGGAGAGGTCGCCGTTGGCGACGGCGGTCGTGACCTGCGCGATGTTGCGCACCTGGTCGGTGAGGTTGTCGGCGAGCTGGTTGACCGACTGCGTCAGGTCGCGCCACGTCCCGCTGACCCCCTCGACGGTCGCCTGGCCGCCGAGCCGGCCGGCCGTGCCGACCTCGAGCGCGACGCGGGTGACCTCGGCGGCGAACGAGTTGAGCTGGTCGACCATCGTGTTGATCGTGTCCTTCAGCTCGGCGATCTCGCCCTGCGCGTCGACGTCGATCTTCTTGGAGAGGTCGCCGTTGGCGACGGCCGTCGTGACCTGCGCGATGTTGCGCACCTGCGTCGTCAGGTTGCCCGCGAGCTGGTTGACGTTCTCGGTCAGGTCGCGCCAGGTGCCGCTGACGCCCTTGACCTCGGCCTGGCCGCCGAGGATGCCCTCGGTGCCGACCTCGCGCGCGACGCGCGTGACCTCGTCGGCGAACGACGACAGCTGGTCGACCATCGTGTTGATCGTGCCCTTGAGCTCGTCGATCTCGCCGCGCGCGTCGACGGTGATCTTCTGCGAGAGGTCGCCGTTGGCGACGGCGGTCGTGACCTGCGCGATGTTGCGCACCTGCCCGGTCAGGTTGCTGGCCATCAGGTTGACGTTGTCGGTCAGGTCGCGCCAGGTGCCCGACGCGCCCTCGACCTCGGCCTGCCCGCCGAGCTGTCCCTCGGTGCCGACCTCGCGCGCGACGACCGTCACCTGCTCGGCGAAGATCCGCAGGCGGTCGGTCATCGAGTTGATCGTCTCGGCGAGCGTCGCCACCTCGCCCTTGGCCTCGACGGTCACCTTCTGCGACAGGTCGCCGTTGGCGACGGCCGTCGTCACGACGGCGATCTGGCGCACCTGGTCGGTCAGGTTGGACGCCATGACGTTGACCGAGTCGGTCAGGTCCTTCCACGTGCCGGCGACGCCCGCCACCTCGGCCTGCCTGCCGAGGATGCCCTCGGTCCCGACCGCCCGCGCGACGCCCGTGACCTGCTCGGCGAAGACGCGCAGCGTGTCGGTCATCGAGTTGATCGTCTCGGCGAGCGTCGCGACCTCGCCCTTGGCCTCGACGGTCACCTTCTTGGTCAGGTCGCCGTTGGCGACGGCCGTCGTCACGTGGGCGATCTGGCGTACCTGGTCGGTCAGGTTGGAGGCCATGAAGTTGACGTTCTCGGTCAGGTCGCGCCAGGTGCCGCTGACGCCCTTGACCTCGGCCTGGCCGCCGAGCTGGCCCTCGGTGCCGACCTCGCGCGCGACGCGCGTGACCTCGTCGGCGAACGACGACAGCTGGTCGACCATCGTGTTGATCGTGGCCTTCAGCTCGTCGATCTCGCCGCGGGCGGGAACGGTGATCTTCTGGCTCAGGTCGCCCATCGCCACCGCGGTCGTGACCGCGGCGATCTGGCGTACCTGGTCGGTCAGGTTGGAGGCCATCGAGTTGACGTTCTCGGTGAGGTCGCGCCAGGTGCCGCTGAGGCCCTTGACCTCGGCCTGGCCGCCGAGCTTTCCGTCGGTGCCGACCTCGCGCGCGACACGCGCCACCTCGTCGGCGAAGGAGCCGAGCCGATCGACCATCCCGTTGACGGTGCTGCCGATCGCGGCGAACTCGCCCTTGACGCGCTGACCCTCGATCTCGAGCGCCATCTTCTGCGAGAGGTCGCCCTTGGCGACGGCTGCGATGACGCGCGAGATCTCCGTCGTCGGCCGGACGAGATCGTCGATCATCGCGTTGACGGAGTCGACCGCGTCGCTCCACTGGCCTTCGACCGCGCCGAGCGACACCCGCTCGGTCATCCGGCCCTGGCGCCCGATGACGCGGCTGACCCGGGCCAGCTCCTTCGCCATCCGGGCGTTCATCGCCAGCAGCTCGTTCGTGCGCTGCTGGATGTCGCCGACCACGTCGCCGCGGCGCGCGCGCAGGCGTACCGAGAAGTCGCCGTCGCGGGCGGCCGTCAGGACCTGCAGCAGCTCCTCGAGGGCGGCCTCGTCGGGCGCCTCGCCGCTCGCCGCCGCGGGCGCGCCGCCCTTGCTGCGCGCGCCGGCGCCCGTGCCCGTTGCCATGCGACCCGTCCCCCCACTCGTTGCTCTTCCCAACCGCACTGCGGTACCCATCTTGCCGGGTCCGCACACGTGTTTGCGCAGATGGCGCATCAGGGGAGGGAGCGTGGAATGCGCTCGGCCAGCCGCCCCGCCGACCACCGCCGCCGGGGACCGGACCGGCGGCCACTGCTCGTGCGCCGGCTCGACGACGCGTGGCTGCATCGCCGCCGCGTGGCGCGGCGCCGGCGGCTGCGGCGCCACGTGCATCTCGGCGCCATGGCGTACGCGCCGTCGGCGATCGCGCTGACGATGTTGCGAAAGCGCATCGGGCTGGCGCCGTGGCTGTCGATCACGATCGCCAGCGGTGCGCCGCTCGCGGTCGCCGCCGCGCTGCCGCCGCGCAGCAGGATGCGCTACGTCGCCGCCGGGATGACGTACATGTGGCTCTTCAAGGAGAGCTGGGAGCTGCCGGCGGACGACGGGCGCACGCATCGGCGCCGGCTGCGCATCGACTACCCGATCCGCGTCGACAGCGTGCTCGGCGGCGGCATGCCTCCCGGGCAGCGCCTGCAGCGAAGCCTGCGCAGCGAGGACCGGGTATCGGCCCTCGACCTGGCGGTCAGCGTCGTGTACGGCTCGTGGTTCGTGCCGCACGCCCTGCTCGCCTACGTGCTCGTCCGCCATCCGAGCTACCTGCCGCGCGCGGCAGGGCGGCTGGCCGCGTCGTATCACCTGACGACGCCGTTCTACTGGTTCGTCCCGACCGCGCCGCCCTGGTGGGCGTCCGAGCAGGCGGGCCGCATGGACGGCGACGTGCATCGCGTCGTGCGGCGCGTCGTCTGCCGCGTTCTCGACCGCCCGCCGCCCGCCGAGGACGAAGACGTCCCGGGCAATCCCTGGGGCTCGATGCCCTCAGATCACATCTCGTCGGCGGCGATCACGGCGCGCGGCCTGATGGAGGTCAACCCGGTCCTGGGGGCGATCGGCTGGACCTACGTCGCGGGCGCGGCGTTCGCCGTCGTCTACCTCGGCGAGCACTACGTCGTCGACGTGCTCGCCGGCCTCGCGGTGGCCGAGCTCGTGCACCGTGCCGAGCCGCTGGCGGCGCCTGCCGTGCGCTGGATCGCGTACGCGCTGGAGTAGCCGGCGCCGGTCAGGTCACGTGCGGGCGTGCGAGCGGACCTCTTCGACGTCCGCCCTGACGCTCTCGATCACCTGCTGCGGCGCGGCCGGCGTGGCGCGCTTGATCTGGCCGCGCGCGATCGCGGCCATCGCGCCGGCGAGCGCGAGCAGCGCGATCGCCACGATCAGCGCCGCGAGACACGGCTCGAGCGCGGTCGCCAGCACGAGCACGAGCATCGCGATCAGCGTCGCCATGCCGAAGAACGCGACGAAGCCGGCGCCGGCGAGCATGCCGGCGCCGATCCCGGCGTGCTTGACCTTGTCGGTGAGCTCGAGGCGCGCGAGCGCGAGCTCCTGGCGGATGAGGCGCTGCGTCTGCTCGCCGACCTGCTTGACGAGCTGGGCCGCGGACGCGTCGTCGGTGGTTGTCCTGGAGCTCTCCATCGTCTGTCTCGAGTACCGCAGCCGATGCGCCGGCAAACGTCAGACGAGCGCCATCAGCTCGTCGTGGGCGGCGACGGCGCGCAGCCGCTCGAGGGCGCTGCGGATCAGCCGCGAGACCTGCATCTGGCTGACGCCGAGCACCGTCCCGATCTCCGCCTGCGTCAGGTCCTCCTCGAAGCGCAGGCGCAGGATCTCGCGGTCGCGCGAGGACAGGCCGCGGCTGAGCTGCTCGGTGAGGACGCGCTCCTCCGCGCGTTCGAAGCCCGTGTCGTGCTCGCCGAAGCGGTCGCCGAGCGAGCGCGCCTCGTCGCCCTGGTCGATCGGGGCATCCAGCGAGGCGCCGTGCTGGGCGCGCGCCGCCTCGAGGCCCTCGAGCACCTCCTCGCAGGACAGATTCAGCAGCTCGGCGAGCTGGTTGACCGTCGGCGCATGATGCAGACGCTCGCTGAGCCGCTCGGAGGCGCGCTCGATCCGCAGCGCGCGCTCGAGCAGGTCGCGCGGCGGCCGCACCGTCCAGGTGCGGTCGCGGAAGTAGCGCTTGAGCTCGCCGACGATCGTCGGGACGGCGTAGGACGAGAACGCGACGTCGCGCTGCACGTCGAAGCCGTCGATCGCCTTCAGCAGTCCGAGGCAGGCGACCTGGAAGACGTCGTCATACGTGTCGCGGCCGCCGGAGTAGCGGCGGGCGAGCTTGTGGGCGAGCGGGAGAAAGCGTTCGGCGAGCACCTCGCGGGCGTGCGCGTCGCCGTCGGCCATGCGCTCGAGCAGCCACCGGTCGTGTCTTGTCCTGGGAGCGTCTTGCGTCTGGTACGTCTTGGACACGCGGCCTCCGAGTCATTTGAGGTGACACGAAGCCGGCGCATGCACCTGTGCGAGATGCCGGACGTCTTCGAATGCTGTGCAGCGAGAACTCATCGGACGGTCAACGAGCTTCCCACCGCGTCCTACCCACGTGCCGGCGATCAGGAACGCTGCTCGGCGGCACTGTAAGCCAGCTGTGCCGCGTCGGCGATCGCGTGTGCGCTCCACATCGCGGTGAGCAGCCGTGTCATGCGCGGAGCGACGACATGCCCGACGGTGAACGCGCCCGCGATCCACTGCGCAAGGCAGTACGGGCAGGACGCGAGCTCGCCGAGCGCCAGCTGCGGCCCTGTGCCGCGCGGCGCCTCGTCGACCTCGGCATGCCCGCTCGCCTCCTGAAAGCGGGTGAACGGCGCTCGTGCGAAGCCCGTCACCTTGTCGCGCGCGATCAGGCGGCTGAGCTTGTGCGTCGCCAGCCCCGTCAGCACGATGTCCTTCGTCGCGAAGTCCTGCGGCAGCCGGTGGCCGGCGCGGCGGGCGGCGACCAGCGCGCCGACGAAGCCGGCGACGAACACCGACGTCAGCAGCGAGTAGCTGCCGAGCGGGCGCTCCACGCCCGGCGGGGCGTAGCCGTCGAGCGGCGAGCGCTGCGGTCTGATCGTCGATGCCATGCCGACCCGTGTTCCCGTCCGCCCTCGCAGCTATTCGGCGAAGCTCTCAAGCTGCCGGACGCGGCGCCGATGACCGGCCTGTCGCATGGCCACAGATGCCCCTCCCGAGTCCAAGCAGCTGGCCGCTCCGCGCCGCAGCTCGCGGCTGGGCGGCCGCCAGAAGGCGGCCGTCCTGCTCGTGAGCCTCGGGCGCGAGCGGGCGGCCGAGGTCTTCCGTCACCTCAAGGAGGACGAGATCGAGGCGCTCTCGCTGGACATGGCCAAGATGCAGCAGGTTCCGGCCGACGTCTCGGCCGAGATCTGGGAGGAGATGGTCGAGACCTGCCTGGCGGAGGCCTACCTCGCCGAGGGCGGCGTCGAGTTCGCCCGCGAGGTCCTCGAGCGCGCCGTCGGTCCCGAGCGCGCGCGCGAGATCGTCGGCCGGCTGACCGTCGCGATCGAGCGCCGCCCGTTCGAGTTCCTGCGCCGGACGCCGCCCGAGCAGATCCACGCCTTCATCCGCAACGAGGCGCCGCAGACGGTTGCGCTCGTGATCGCGAACCTGCACACCGACCTCGCCGCCCAGGTGCTCGCGCTGCTGGAGCCCGACGAGCAGGCGCAGGTCGCGATGCGGATCGGCACCATGCGCGAGACGTCCCCCGAGGTCATCGAGGCCGTCGAGGGCGTGCTGCGCCAACGCCTGTCGAACGTCATCTCCCAGGATTACGCGGTCGCCGGCGGCGTGCACTCGCTCGCCGAGATCCTCAACCACACCGACCGCGGCACGGAGCGCAACGTCCTCGAGTCGCTTTCGGAGGTCGATCCGGAGCTCGCCGAGGAGGTCCGGATGCTGCTGTTCACCTTCGAGGACATCGTCAAGCTCGACGACCGCTCGATCCAGCTGGTGCTCAAGGAGGTCGACTCCAAGGACCTCGCGGTCGCCCTGCGCGGCGTCGGCAAGGACGTCCAGGAGCGGATCTTCTCCAACATGTCCGAGCGCGGCGGCGAGATGCTCGCCGAGGAGATGGAGTACATGCCGGCACAGAAGCGCGTCGTCGTCGAGGAGGCGCAGGGCCGGATCGTCGCCGTCGTGCGGCGCCTCGAGGAGGCGGGCGGGATCGTCATCGGCAGGGGCGGCGATGACGACCTGCTCTGAGACCGCGCGCCCGGTCGCGCTCGGCCAGCTCGAGCAGCTCGCGCCGCCGCCGTCGCAGGATCCCGTGCGGGCGGCGCGCGCCGTGATCGAGGCTGCCGAGGCCGAGGCCGAGTCGCTGCGCGCACGCGCCGTCCAGGACGGCTTCGCGGAGGGGCTGCGGATCGGCCGCCAGGAGACGGCCGCGGCGCTGGCGCCGGCGATGGAGGCGCTGCAGACCGCTGTCGCAGCGGCGGTCGCCGCACGCGACGAGATCGTCGCCGCCGCCGAGCTGCATGCCGCGCAGCTTGCGGTCGCGATCGCCGAGAAGGTCGTGGTCGCGGCGATCGACGTCCAGCCCGAGCGCGTCGCCGACGTCGTCTCCGGGGCGCTGCGCGGCCTGCTCGACGCCGAGCGGATCGTCGTCTGCGTCCATCCCGACGACGTCGACCTCGTCCGCGCCGCCGGCGTCGAGCACACCGACGCGCACATCGAGATCCACGCCGAGCAGCGCGTTGCGCGCGGCGGCGCGCTCGTCCGCACGTCGGTCGGCGAGGTCGACGCGCGCCTGGCGACGAAGCTCGACGCCGTGCGCGACCTCGTCGCGGCGGAGCTGCGCGGCTGATGGACGTCCTGGAGCGCTGCTCCGAGCGGATCCTCAACGCCGACCTGCACGAGCGCCGCGGCCGCGTCGACGACCTGATCGGGCTGATCGTCGAGGCGACGGGGCTGGAGGCCGAGGTCGGTGAGGTCTGCACGATCGAGGCCGGCCGCCGGCGCCCCGCCGTCCCGGCGGAGGTCGTCGGATTTCGCGCGGGCCGGACGCTGCTGATGCCGCTGGGCGAGATCCACGGCATCGGCCCCGGCCACGCCGTCTCGGCCACGGGCCGGCCCGTCCGGGTGCCCGTCGGCGACGAGCTGCTGGGACGCGTGATCGACGGCCTCGGCCGGCCGATCGACGGGCTGGACCGCGAGCTGCCGGCGGGCGCGCGATCCACGCAGGCGCCGCCGCCTGCGGCGCTGGCGCGGCCGCGCATCACCGAGCGCGTGTCGCTCGGCGTCCGTGCGCTGGACGCGTTCGTGCCCTGCGGGCGAGGGCAGCGCCTGGGCATCTTCGCGGGCTCCGGCGTCGGCAAGTCGTCGCTGCTGGGGATGATCGCGCGCTCCGGCACCGCCGACGTGAACGTGATCGCGCTCGTCGGCGAGCGTGGCCGCGAGGTGCGCGAGTTCATCGAGCGCGACCTCGGCGACGCGATCGCGCGCTCGGTCGTCGTCGTCGCGACGTCCGACGAGCCGGCGCTGCTGCGGATCAAGGCCGCGTTCACCGCGACCACGATCGCCGAGCACTTCCGCGCCCAGGGCCTGGACGTGATGCTGATGATGGACTCCGTCACGCGGGTGGCGATGGCGCAGCGCGAGGTCGGCCTGGCGATCGGCGAGCCGCCCGCGACGCGCGGCTACACGCCGTCGGTCTTCGCCCTGCTGCCGCGGCTGCTGGAACGCACCGGCACGTCGCCGGAGGGCACCATCACGGGCCTGTACACGGTGCTCGTCGACGGCGACGACTTCAACGAGCCGATCGCCGATGCCGTGCGCTCGATCCTCGACGGACACGTCGTGCTGGACCGGTCGCTGGCGCACGCCGGCCACTATCCGGCGATCGACGTGCTGGGCAGCGTCTCGCGGCTGGAGGGGGAGGTCACGGCGCCCGGGGTGCGCGCCGCCGGGCGGCGCGTGCGGGCGCTGCTGGCCGCGCACCGCGACAAGGCCGACCTGATCTCGATCGGCGCCTACCAGCCGGGCACAGACCCGCTCGTCGACGAGGCGCTGGTCAAGCGCGAGGCGATCGAGTCGTTCCTGTGCCAGGGGCCCGACGAGCCGAGCACGGCCGACGAGGCCGACGCCGCGCTGTGCGCGCTGGCGGGGATGGCTGCCGGTGGCGGCGTCGACGCGGTCTCCTCGTCGGCCGAGGAGATCGACCCGCCCGCGCCGGCCGGGCGGGCGGGCGCGAGCGCGCTGCCGCCGCTGCACCTGAGCATCTGAGCCGCTGCCGGCCCATCGCGCCGGGGCGTCGGACCACGACGCCGGGCGGCTTCAGATCCCGCGCCCGCCGCCGACTACCCCAGCCGTGAGCAGCCGTCCCTTCCAGTTTCGCCTCGAGCGCGTCAAGACGCTTCGCGAGCGCGCCGAGCAGCAGCGTGCCGAGGAGCTTGCCGCGAGCGTCGCGCTCAGGCGCGAGGGCGAGGAGCAGCTTGCGGCCGCCGCCGACCGGGTCGCGCACGCTCGTCACGAGCGCCGCGGGGTCGCGCGGGCGACAGGCGCCGACCTGCTGTCGATGCAGGCCTACATCGAGCGCACGCAGCGTGCCGAGCAGGCCGCCGCGCTCGACCTCGGCCGCCGCGACGCCGACGTGGACGCGCGCCGGCTGGCGCTCGTCCACGCAGCCCGCGAGCACCGCGCGCTGACCCGGCTGGAGGAGCGCCGCCGCGCGGAGCACGCCCGCGAGGTCGCGCGCATCGAGGGCGCGCAGATGGACGAGGTCGCGCTGACGCAGCATCGCCGGAGCGCGGGCCTGTGAGCATCGACGCGACGGTGGCCCGCGTGAGCGAGCTGGCCGCGCTGCTGAGCTTCTCGCCGTCGCCGCCGGCGACCGCGCCGGCGCCGGCGGCAGCGCCCGCCGCGTCGTTCGGCGCGCAGCTCGCCGGCGCGATGGCGCCGGCCGGCGCGACGGCGGCCCCGGCCACGACCGCTGCCAACCCGTACGCCGCCGAGATCTCGGCGGCTGCCGCGCGCAACGGCGTCGACCCCAACCTCCTCACGGGCCTGATCCGCGCGGAATCGAACTTCGACGCCAACGCGACCAGCCCCGCCGGCGCGCAGGGGCTGACGCAGCTGATGCCGGGCACCGCCGCCGGCCTCGGCGTCACGAACCCGCTCGATCCCGTCCAGGCGATCGAGGGCGGCGCGCGCTACCTGCGCCAGCAGCTCGATCGCTTCGGCGGCGACGCCACGAAGGCGCTGGCGGCGTACAACGCCGGGCCCGGCGCCGTCGAGCGGTTCGGCGGCGTGCCGCCCTACGAGGAGACGCAGAACTACGTGCGCCGCGTGCTCGGCTACGCGCAGGGGGCGATCGCGTGACCAACGCCTTGCCCGCGTCGGCGCCGCCGGCAGCTGCCCACGGCACACCCGCCGCGCGCCAGAAGGGCCCGTCCCCCAACGCGGCGCCGCGGGCGCACGAGGCGTTCGGCAAGCAGCTCGATCGCGAGCTCGAGCCACGCTCCGCCGCTCGCCGCGAGCGGGGCGTGGAGGCGCACGACGATCGCTCCGCGGTGGCCGCGAACGCGGGTCACCGCCCGCCGGCGCCCGCCGAGCAGGCCCCGACGGCAGACGCTTCGGCGCCGCAGCCGGCCGCGCCGGAGGGCAGCACGACGGACCCCGGCGGCGCCTCGCCCGCCGTGCCCCAGCCCGGCGCCCCCGTCGCGAATCCCGTCGTGCCGCCGTCCGCCGCCGGCGGCGCGCAGGCAACCGCCATCGGCGGGCCGGCGACGACCGCCGCCACCGCGGCGGGCGCGCGGAGCGGCCCCGTCCCGCCCGACGCCGGCGCGCTCTCGGGGCAGGGCGCCGCGCACGCCGGCGCCCCCGCGGCCGCCGCAACCGGGGCGGCCACCTGCTCCGCCACAACTGCCGCGGCCCCGTCCGCCGCCACGCCTGCCGCGATCCCGTCCGCCGCCACGCCTGCCGCGACCGTGTCGGCCGCGACCCCGTCCGCCGCGACGCCTGTCGCGACCGCGTCCGCCGCGACGACAGCGCCGGCGATCGCAGCCACCGCCGGCACGACCGCAGCGACACCTCAGCCCGGCGGCACGGCGACCCTCGCCGCCGGCACGCAGGCCGCCGACGCGCCGGCGACGGGCTCGTCCGCGCCCGCGACCACCCCGCCGCCGGGGCACGCCGCCTCGCCCGCCGCGGCCGCGCCCGGCTCCGGCGATCGGACCGCTCCGACCGCGGGCGGCAGCGGGCCGGCCGCTGCCGAGCAGGCCAGGCCCGGCGAGCAGCGGCCCGACCGCGCGCCCGGCCCGCCCGCGGGCGCCGCGGCGTGGCAGCACGCGTCGCCGCCGGCGCACGCCGCCGCGGCGCTTGCCGGCAACGTCCCGGTCGATCCGGCGCAGGGCGGCCAGCCGCCCGCGCCGGTGGCGCCGCCGGCGCCCGCCGGGAGCCGACCGGGCGTCCTGCTGTCGCACGCCGCCGAGACCCTGCGCCTGACGATCTCCGCCGCCAACGCGCAGGGCGTCAGCCGCGCGCGGATCACGCTGCGGCCGGCGGAGCTCGGCGGCATCGAGATCGCGCTCGCCCACGGCCCCGGCGGCCTCAGCGCGACGGTCACCGCGGACTCCGCGCAGGCGGCGCACGCCCTTCAGAAGGCCGCCGCCGAGCTGCAGCGCACGCTCGCCGACCAGGGCCTGACGCTCGCCCGCCTGGAGATCAACGTCGCCGGCGAGGGTCCAGCGGCACGCGGTCGTGAAGACCGCGGCACTTCGGCCGATGACCATGGCGCACGTCGCCCCGGGGCGGCGATCGACCAGGCGTCGGACGACGACGCGACCGCCGCGCGAACGCTCGAGCTGCCCAACGGCGTGCTCGTCGACGTCCTCGCCTGACGAACGACTGCGAAAGCGAGACCCATGCCCACCGTTCCCAACACCACCGCGACCACCGGCACGACCGGCGCCGTGAGCGCGGCGACGGGCACGATCCTCGGCAAGGACGACTTCCTCAAGCTGCTCGTCGGCCAGCTCAAGAACCAGGACCCGCTCAACCCCACGAGCGACACCGACTTCATCGGCCAGATGGCGCAGTTCAGCCAGCTGGAGCAGACCACGAACATGGCCAGCGCGAACGAGCAGCTGATCGAGCAGCAGCGTGGAGCCCGCGCCGTCGCGCTGCTGGGGCGCAGCGTCACCTATCCCGACCCCACCACCGGGGCGCTCGCGACCGCGGTCGTCGAGCGCGTCGAGTGGACCGATGGCCAGCCCTCCCTCACCGTCGGCGGTGTCGCCGGCATCCTGCCCGACTCCGTCACCGCCGTTCAGTAATCCAAGGAAGGAACACTCCCGATGCTCCGCAGCATGTTCTCCGCGATCAGCGGACTGAAGTCCCACCAGACGATGCTCGACGTCACCGCGAACAACATCGCCAACGTCAACACGACCGGCTTCAAGGCCGGCCGCACGACCTTCAAGGACTCACTTGCCCAGATGCAGAGCGGCGCCGCCGCCCCCGGCGGCGGTCAGGGCGGCGCGAACGCCAAGCAGATCGGCCTCGGCGTCCAGCTCGGCTCGATCGACAACCTGATGGGCGGCGGCGCGCTGCAGAGCACCGGCAACGTGCTCGACGTCGCGATCCAGGGCGAGGGCTGGTTCCGGATCGGCAGCGGTGGTGCGCCGCCCGCGCTGCCGACGACCTTCCAGTACACGCGCTCGGGCAACTTCACGCTCAACCAGCAGGGCGACCTCGTCACCCAGGACGGCGCCTACATCATGGGCCGCACGGCGCCCGGCGCCGGTGGGACCGACACCTACCTGAACATCCCTCCGGGCTCGACGAACGTCGCCATCGGGCAGGACGGCTCGGTCAGCTACGACCCGGCCGGCGGCGGCGCGCGCGTCACCGCCGGCTACATCTCGCTGGCGAAGTTCGCCAACGAGGCGGGGCTCGAGCGCGGCGCCTCCAACCGCTGGAATGCCTCCAGCAGCTCGGGCCTCGAGCAGGTCGACACCCCCGGCAACGGCTTCGGCCTGACGGCTTCCGGCGCGGTCGAGATGTCCAACGTCGACCTTGCCTCCGAGTTCACGACCATGATCACCGCGCAGCGCGGCTTCCAGGCCAACTCGCGCGTCATCAGCACGGCGGACGAAGTCCTCCAGGAGCTGGTGAACCTCAAGCGGTAGATCGCCAGGCGTCGGCGCGGCGGGACGGCATCGAGGGAGCCGTCCCGCCCGCGCCGGCAAACTGCGCACGCGCTCCCTCACGCCATGATCGTCCTCCATCGCCTCGGCCACGCCGCCGAGCCATTTCACCTCAACTGCGACCTGATCGTCACCGTCGAGGCATGCCCGGACACGGTCGTCACCCTCGCGACCGGCGCGCGCATCCTCGTCTGCGAGAGCCCCGACGAGATCACGAGCGCGATCCTGCGCTGGAAGTCCGACATCCGGCGCGGCGCGCTGCGCGCCGTCCCGCGCGCTGAAGATCTCGCCACGGCGACCGATCACCGCGGGCCATGAAGAAGGCGTCCTCGATCGTCGGAGTGCTGGTCGCGTTCGGCGGGCTGGCGCTCGGCGCGACCATGGAGGGCGCGCCGATCATGGCCGTCCTCAACCCGTCGGCGATGATGATCGTGCTCGGCGGCACGCTCGGCGTGACGATCATCGGTACGAGCTTCGATCGCATCAAGGCGATCCCGCAGCTCTACATGAAGGTCTTCAACGCCGAGGTGCTCGACATGCGCGCGCGCGTCTCCGAGCTCGTCGGCTTCGCCGAGAAGGCGCGCCGCGACGGCCTGCTCGCGCTCGACGACGAGCTGAGCACTGTGCACGACGAGTTCATGCGCCGCGGGCTGCAGCTCGTCGTCGACGGCACCGACCCCGACATGGTCGCGGAGGTGCTCGACTCCGAGGTCGAGTCGATGAAGCGCCGCCACGCCGCGGGCGTGCAGCCGTTCGAGAAGGCCGGCGGCTTCGCCCCGACGATGGGCATCATCGGCACGGTCTTCGGCCTCGTCCACGTGCTCGAGAACCTCGACTCGCCCGACACGCTCGGCCCCGCGATCTCCGCCGCCTTCATCGCGACGCTGCTCGGCGTCGGGATCGCGAACGTCGTCTTCCTGCCGACGGCCAACCGCCTCAAGCAGCTGTCCGCGGCCGAGCGCGAGTTCCGCATGCTGACGATCGAGGGCATCCTCGGCATCCAGGCCGGCGACAACCCGCGCGTGCTCGCCGACAAGCTGCTGACGTTCGTCGCGCCGAGCGAGCGCGAGCTGCCCACCGAGCGCAAGACGGCGGCCGCCGGCGCGCCGGCGGGCGCCGGCGAGCCCGACGCGGCCCTGGCCGCCTGAGCGCGTGTCGGCCGCACGGCACGGGCGCCGCCGCCGCGTCGACCACGACGCGGAGGAGCACGAGAATGAGGAACGCTGGCTGCTGACCTACGCCGACATGATCACGCTGCTGATGGTGCTCTTCATCGTGCTGTTCGCGATCTCGTCGGTCAACACGTCGAAGTTCGAGCAGCTCAGCAAGTCGCTCGCGGAGGCGATCTCCGGCAAGATCGTCCAGGGCGGCCCGAACATCCAGGAGTCGGGCGCGACCGAGGCGACGGAGCGGTCGACGCCCGAGCCGCCGATTCCCGCGATCCAGCCGCTCATCAAGACCGAGTCGTCGACGAGCGGCAAGGGCGCCACCGCGAAGGTCCAGAGCGCCGCGCAGCGCGAGGAGGAGGACTTCCGCAAGCTCAAGGAGCAGATCGACCGCTACGCGCGCGAGCACGGCATCCAGGAGAAGCTGCAGACGACGATCGCCCGCCGCGGGCTCGTCATCCGCCTGCTGACCGATCGCGTCCTGTTCGACAGCGGACAGGCCCGGCTGCAGCCGGAATCCAACGATCTGCTGACGGCGCTCGCGCGCCTGCTCGTCACCGAGGTCCGCCACCCGATCGTCGTCGAGGGTCACACCGACAACCACCCGATCAGCAGCGCGCAGTTTCCGACCAACTGGGAGCTGTCGACCGCGCGGGCGACGCAGGTGGTGCGCTTCTTCATCCGCCACGACGTCAACCCGCGGCGCCTGTCGGCGGCGGGCGTGGCGGCACAACGTCCGATCGCCTCCAATTCCGGCGACCGCGGCCGATCACGGAACCGGCGGGTCGAGATCGTCCTCGTCCGCCTGAACACCTGAACGGACCTCACGGACTGCGACCCTCACCATGGCCTCCAAACTCAAGATCGTCGTCCCGCTGCTGCTGCTGCTCGCGATCGGCGGCGTCTACAAGTTCGTCATCGCCAAGCCGGAGGCGACGGCGAAGCCGAAGATCGCGGGCACGGTCTACGTGCTGCCCAAGGAGTTCCTCGTGAACCTCTCGGAGGGACGCTTCGCCAAGCTCGGCGTCGGCCTCGTACTCGACGCCAAGGACCACAGCCTGGCCGACGCGGCGCACAGCAAGGAAGCCGTCAAGCCGCCCGAGGGGTTCGGCCCGTTGCCGCAGGAGGCCGTGATCCGGGACATCGTCACCGACATGCTGACCGACCGCGAGGCCGGCAGCCTGATCGACCGCAAGGGCCGCGAGCGGCTCAAGAAGCGGATCATCACCGCGATCACCGAGCGAACGGACGTCCACGTCGACGACGTCCTCTTCACCGACGTCGCCGTCCAGTAGCCGCGCCCAGCCAGGAGACCACCATGGAAGACGAACTTCAGCGCCTGCACGACGTCCCGGTGGAGCTCGCCGTCGAGATCGGCCGCACGCGGATGACGATCGGCGAGACGCTCGCGCTCGGCCCCGGCTCGATCGTCTCGCTCAACCGCCTGGCGGGCGAGCCCGTCGACCTGCTCGTCAACGGGCGGCCGATCGCGCGCGGCGAGGTCGTCGTCGTCGACGAGGAGTTCGGCCTGCGCGTGACGGAGATCGTCTCGTCGGGCGTGCCGGCCCCGCTGCGCGAGGCCGGCTGAGCCGAGCGGATCGGCGCGCTACGCGCCGTCCGGGGGCGGATCGTCGATCGCGCCGGATGGGTCGTCGTCGGTGCGGGCGGTGTCGCGGAAGTCGCCGACGATCTCCCCGCCGGCCTCGTCGTCGTCCAGGTCGGACTGCTCGCGCGTCCTCTGAGCCTTCCTGCGCGCGTCGGCGATGTGCTCGTCGAGCTCGTCGAGCTCGGCCTGCATGCGGTCGGCCTGGGAGCGCTGCTCGGCCATCCCTAGACCTCGGCGAGGTCGTCGGCGACCGCGACGCGCTCGTTGGCGACGCAGTGCGTCATCACGTGCCCCTCGACGTCGCGCGGCCCGTTGTCGCCGAGCTTGCGCCGTCGCCGCTCCTCCTCGTCGCTCAGCGTCTGCGTCGCCAGCGGGGCCATGTCGCGGACCTCCTCGAGGCCGATGCCGATGCCGTCGCCGACGCGTGACCCGAGCTCGTCCTCGCACATGTACAGATGCCAGAGCATCCGCTCCTGGATCGGCCGGTCGCACTGCGACAGCGCGTCGACGAGGTTCGCGACGAGGTCGTCGCGCTCCCACTGCTCGGAGAGCAGGTAGCGCTCGCCGGCCTGCGCGTAGTCGTTCGTGCGCGGGATCCGCCTGCGCACCAGGCGGCCCGAGATCTCCGGTCCGACCTCCTCGTGGCCGCGGCCCTCGGCCTCGCTGAGGCCGCCGAGGATCGAGGGCTCGTAGTTGACGCTCGGGTTCTCGCCCGTCCCGTCGACGTAGTAGGCCATCGGCGCGTCGCGCTGGTTTGTGCGCACCTGCGCGTTCTTGGCCTGGTTGACCGGCAGCTGCAGGTAGTTGGGGCCCACGCGGTGGCGCTGGGTGTCGCTGTAGGAGAACGTCCGGCCGACGAGCATCTTGTCGTCGGAGAAGTCGAGGCCGTCGACGAGCACGCCGGTGCCGAACGCGATCTGCTCGTTCTCGGCGAAGAAGTTGCCCGCGTTGCGGTCGAGCACCATCCGTCCGATCGGGCGCAGCGGGAAGACCTCCTCGGGCCAGACCTTCGTGTCGTCGAGCGGGTCGAAGTCGAGCTCGGGGTGCTCGTCGTCGCTCATGATCTGGACGTTGAGCTCCCACTCGGGGTGGTCGCCCGACGCGATCGCGTCGTAGAGGTCCTTCGTGTGCGAGCCGTAGGTCTCGGACTGCACCTTCGCGGCGTCGGCCGCGGTGTAGGACTTCACGCCCTGCTTGGGCAGCCAGTGGTACTTCACGAGGACGGTGTCGCCGCCGGCGTTGACCCACCTGTAGCTGTTGACGCCGAAGCCCTGCATGTGGCGGTAGCTGGCGGGGATGCCGCGCGGGCTGAAGACGAGCATGACCATGTGCATCGACTCGGGCGTCTGGCTGAAGAAGTCGAAGGCGCGGTTGGCGACCGACTGCTCGAAGGTGACGGGGTCGGGCTTCTGGGAGTGGATGAAGTCCGGGAACTTGATCGCGTCGCGGATGAAGAAGACGCCGAGGTTGTTGCCGACGAGGTCCCAGTTGCCGTCCTCGGTGTAGAACTTCACCGCGAAGCCGCGCGGGTCGCGCACGACCTCCGACGAGTCGCGCCCGCCGGCGACGGTCGAGAAGCGCAGCGCGACGTCGGTGCGCCTGCCCTTCTCCTGCAGCAGCTTGGCGCGCGTGTACTTCGCGATCGGCTCGTCGCCGCAGGCGCCGTAGGCCTCGAAGAAGCCGAACGCCGTCGTGCCGCGGGCGTGCACGACGCGCTCGGGGATGCGCTCGCGGTCGAAGTGGCTGATCTTCTCGAGGAACTGGTAGTTCTCGAGCGTCGCAGGACCGCGTTCGCCGACGGTCCGCTGGTTCTGGTTGTCGGAGACGGGGTGGCCCTGGCGGTTGGTCAGGGTGCGGTCGTCGCCGCCGGCGGGCGGGCGGCTTGCGGGGTCGCTCATCTTCGTCCTTTCATCCTTTGCGCGAGCGGTTACCCCGGCAGCGGGGGAGCAATCCGCGACTGCCGCGGCGATCGCCGGCCGCCGCCGGCGATCGCCGTCGCGCCGGCGTCAGTCCAGCGAGTCGTAGAGCGCCTTCGCCTCGCCGGCGGTAGGCATGTACGGGCCGTACATCGTGTTCTTCTCGAAGCTGTAGCCGTACGAGTTGACCGACACGAGCGGCTCGCCGGGATCGCCGATGCTGTTGGCGTTCGCGTCGAGGAACCAGCCGCCGCCGCTGGAGCCGCCGGTCATGTCGCAGCTGATCTGCATCGGGTCCAGCAGGGCCGTCGTGTCCCAGCGGCGAAACGGCGACGCGCAGGCGTACTGCCGGGATCCGTCGAACCTGCCGGCGGCGGGATAGCCGTAGCTGACGAGTCGCCTGCCGGTCGGGACCTGGCCGAACAGGATCGGGCGCGTGCCGACCGTTGCCGCGAACGTCGCGCCGGGGTTTGCGCTGTTGACGACGCGCGCCGTGCCGACATCGCCGCGCAAGCGGTTGGCGCCCTGCGCCTCCCACGTCGGGGTGGAGTCCAGCATCGTGAACGCCCAGCGCCCGGCGGGCTCGCTGCCCTTGTAGTAGCCGGGCACGAAGATGAAGTTCGTGGCGAAGTCGTCCGCGCCATCGGTCACGCAGTGGCCGGCGGTCCAGACGAGGTTGACCCCCGCCGTCGCCGCGACGGCCGTCCCGGAGCAGACGTAGTTGGAGCCGCCCAGCGTGAAGAAGACCTTGCCGTTCT
Organism: Thermoleophilia bacterium; assembly: GCA_046565905.1. Taxonomy (GTDB): domain Bacteria; phylum Actinomycetota; class Thermoleophilia; order Solirubrobacterales; family Solirubrobacteraceae; genus CADCVQ01. The sequence continues at coordinate 41,876 of JBKHXR010000088.1, forward strand.
TGAGGTTCTCGCCGGCGTAGGCACCTCCGCTGAGCGCGACCGCATAGCGCGACCAGTCGCTCGTACGGCCGCCGCCTCCACCGCCGCCGCCCGGTTTCGCGCGCTCGCGCGGCCTGGCGTTCTGCATCCGCTCGGTCGTCCAGTACGCCGCCGTCGCCTGCGGCGACCGGGGGTTCTTCTTCGGCGCGGCAGCGGCCGGTGTGGCGGCGAACGCGAGCAGCAGTGCGGCAAGGATCAGGCGCGCAGTGGTGGGCATGCGGCGCAGCGTAGGTCTCCCGCGCGCGCGGCGCCACCGGACATACGGCCATCGCAGGCGCCGTTCTTCAGGAAATCCCCGGCGAGCCGACTACAGGTGCGCCCTCGCAAGCATCCACAAGGAGCCCGCTGTGATGTCCTTCTCGGCCCGCAAGGCCGCCCATGCCCCCGTCGAACCCCAAAGCGACCCGCGCCACGACGCGGGCCTGGAGGCGCTGCGCGCGCGCCTGGAAAGCCTCGAGGCGCACTGCCTGACGAACCTCGGCGCCGGTCTGGAGGCGATGAAGCGCGGCGATCTCACGGTCGACGTGCAGCCCGCGACGCAGCCGCTCGCGCCGTGCGGCGACCCGGTCGTCGACGCGATCGCCGAGGTCTTCAACCGCATGCTCGAGAAGGCGCAGGCCGGCCTTGCCGGATACAACGCCGTCCGCGAGAACCTGCGCGGCGCGCTCGGCGACCAGTCGATCCTCGCCGACCTCGACATCAAGATGGAGTCGATCGACAACAACTGCCTCGTCTCGCTCGGCACCGGCCTGGAGGGACTGCGCAACGGCGACCTGACGATCGAGGCGCACCCGGTCACGACGCCGATCCAGGCACGCAACGGTGACTCGATCGGGTCGCTCGGCGACACGTTCAACTCGATGCTGCTCAAGGCGCAGGGCGGGCTGGAGCTCTACAACGAGACGCGCGCCGAGCTGGCGACGATGATCCAGCAGATCTCGACGACTTCGTCGTCGGTCAACGACGCCTCGCAGCGCGTCGCGATGACGTCCGACGAGACCGGCAACGCGATCGGCGAGATCGCGCGCGCCGTCGGCGACGTCGCCTCCGGCGCCGAGCGTCAGGTGCAGATGGTGGACGCCGCCAAGCGCTCGACGGAGGAGACGGCGTCCTCGGCCGGCGAGGCGCGCATCGTCGCCGAGCAGGGCGTCGCCGCGGCGCAGGAGGCCACGGAGGCGATCTCCGCCGTGCGCGAGTCCTCCGGAGCGCTCGTCGACGCGATGGACTCGCTCGCGCAGCGCTCCGAGAAGATCGGCGGGATCGTCGACACGATCACCGGCATCGCCGACCAGACGAACCTGCTGGCGCTCAACGCGGCGATCGAGGCCGCCCGCGCCGGCGAGCAGGGCCGCGGGTTCGCGGTCGTCGCCGACGAGGTCCGCAAGCTGGCCGAGGAGTCCCAGACGGCCGCCGCGACCATCGCGTCGCTCATCGGCGAGATCCAGACGGAGACCGCGCAGCGCACCGAGGAGGGC
>JBKHXR010000089.1:0-92503 GCA_046565905.1 Thermoleophilia bacterium
CGCCGACCTGCTGGCGCTCGCGCGCGAGCGCCGCGCCGACTTCGTCCACGGCCAGAGCCTCTGCGAGCAGCGCGCCGCCCCGCCGAAGGTCGTCGGCAGCGCTCCGCTGGCCCACGGCCGGATCTGCCACGGCGCGGTGCTCTACTCCGACCGCCTCGCGCACATGCGCTACGACACGGCCTGCTGGCTCGTCGGGGAGCCCGGTGACTGGAACATGTGGCGACGCATGCGCGAGCTCGGCGCGCGCGTCGAGTACCTCGACCGCGTCGTGCTGCTGCGTACCCTCGAATGCACGTCGATCGAGGAGCACGTCGACGAGGCGGCCGTCTTCCAGGGCACCCGCGAGATCGCCGATCTCGCCGCCGACGTGCTCGGCACGGACGCCCGCTGGTACTTCGACGTCGAGCTCTGCCCGGCGGCGGTGCCGGCGTGAGCCGCGGCCTCGACCTGCTCGCCGGCGGCACGCTCGGCGCGTGGGCCGTGCGCCACGCGTCGCCGGCGCTCGTCCGCCAGGTCGTCTGCCTCGACGACGCGCTGATCGCGGTCGCCGCCGAGCGCGGTCACCACGTGTTCGCCGGCGATCCGCACGCCGAGACGTTCGGCGCCGCCGGCGCGGCGCTGTCGGTGCACTTCCCGCTGATCCTGCGTCCCGCGCTGATCGACCGCTACCGCGGCGCGATCTGGAACCTCCATCCCGGACTGCTCCCCTACGGGCGCGGGATGTACCCCGTGTTCTGGGCGCTGTGGGAGCGAACGCCCGCGGGCGCGACCCTGCACGAGTTGACCGCCGGGCTCGACGCCGGCCCGATCGTCGAGCAGCGCGAGGTCCCCGTGCTGTCCTCCGACACCGGGGGGCGCCTGCACGAGCGCGTCCAGGCCGCCGAGCGCGAGCTGTTCCTGCGCTGGCTGCCGCGCCTTGCGGCGGGCGAGCGTCCGGCCTCGCGGCCGCAGCCGCCGGGCGGCAGCCAGCACACGCTCGCGGAGTTCGAGTTCATGCGCGACGAGGGGCGCTACGAGGTGCCGCGCGCCGAACGTGAGCGCCTGCGCCGCTGCCTGACCTTCCCGCCCGCCCGCGTCCCCGCCTCGCGGCGCTGATGTCCGTCGTCGACGTCCTCGAGCGGATCGCGGAGATCCGGGCGGGCCTCGTGCCGCCGGCCCTCGCCGCACCGCCGGCCGCCGCCCCGGCGCAGACCGGCGCGTCGTTCTCGGCGCTGCTGCAGTCCGCGGGCGCGGCGCCCGCGCAGGCGGCTGCGCCGGCGCTGCCCGCGGGGTCTGGCGGCGCAGGCGTGCTGGCCGCCGTCCAGCGTGAGGTCGGGGTCGCCGAGCAGCCGCCGGGCTCCAACGACTCGCCGCGGATCGCCCAGTACCGCCAGGCGACGGCGGGCAGCGGCGTCGGGCCGTGGTGTGCGTACTTCACGTCCTGGGCCGCGCGCGAGGCCGGCATGCCGCTCGGCGACAACGGCCAGGGCTTCGGCTCGGTGGACGCGCTCTACGCCTGGGCGCAGGGCGCCGGCCGCGCGGTCCCCAACGGGGCCGGCGTCGTTCCGCGCCCCGGCGATCTCATCGTCTGGGACGAGCACATCGGCGTCGTCGAATCGGTCCTGCCCGACGGCTCGGTGCAGACGATCGAGGGCAACTCCTCCGACCAGGTCGCGCGCCGCACCCACCCGGCGGGCAGCGCGCTGGGCTACGTGCGGATGGGATAGCGCAGGCTCGCCGGCCGTCGGCGTCAGCGCGCTGCGAGGATCTGGAACGAGCGCATCTCGCCCCGCATGCGTGCCGCGAGGTACCCGGTGAACAAGGTGTACGAGTGGACCGTGCCGCTGCGCTGCGCGATCGCGCTGCGGACGGTCGGCGAAAGAGCCTCGTTCAGCGACCACCTGCCGTTGCTGATCCGTGCCTTGAACTCGCGCGAGTGGGGCTCGCCGCCGACGACGTACTCGATCTGCACGCGAACGACCCCGCGCGCGCGGCTGCTGATCGTCCCCGACGCGCGCAGCCGGCCGTCGGCGATCGTCGGCCGTGACAGGCGCAGGTCGGCGCGCTGGGCGGCGGCGCGCAGGCGCACGGTCTGCGGTCGCGTATCGGCGTCCCCCGGATACGAGATCGAGAGGATGCCGGTGCCCAGCTCGGCCTGCGGCGTCGGGATCCGCTGCCGGAAGCGGATGCGCCCGTCGCGCGAGTTCACCGGCGCCGTGAAGCGATGGCGCCGTCCCGCCGCGTGCAGTTGCACCTGCACCCGACCGGACGCCAGTCGGGTGATCGGCGCCAGCACGTCGACGACGCGACCGCTGCGGTTGATCGTCGCGCGCGCCAACGCCATCTTCGCCGTCGACAGACCGCCGGTCAGGGGCTGTGCAGCCGCCGGCGGTGGTGGCGCGGGCGCCGCGGCCGTGGGCGCCGGCGCGGGCGGGGCCGCCGCCGGTGAGTTGTCGCTGCGCAGGATGTAGATGCGTCCCTGAGCGACGCCCGCCGGCCCGTCCCACGCGGGCGCCGCGGCGAGGAAGTCGAGAAACCCGTCGCCGTTGAGATCGCCGAGCGTCGCCAGCTCGGCGCCGAAACGGCTGCCGGGCTCGGCGTCAGGATCGACGATGCTCTGCAGCACCTCGGACTTCAGCGGGTCGACGACATGGATGTCGTTGACGAGCTCGGCGTTGCCGGGTTCGCCGAGATGCCCTGCGCCGACGAGCAGCTCGTTGCGGAACTTGCCGCTCTGCGCGACGAGGTCACCGGCGGCCGCGTAGCCGCCGCCGAAGTTCCCGGCGGGCGCAGGGGTCGGATCGTTGAGCAGCGCGATGTTCAGCGTCGAGCTGTACGCGTTGAGGTCTCCGCTCATGACGTAGCCGCGGCCCTGGCCCTTGAAGATCCCGTTCTGCGTCACCGCCGGGATGTAGACGTCGGCGCGCGTCGTGTCGCCGCCCAGGTCACCGGGGGGAAGCCCGCCGACGGGAGTTCCGAACGTCGCGCCTGCCTGCGGCTCGGGATGGTGATAGCTCGTCAGCAGCGCTCCCGTCGCGCCGTCGTAGAGGAAGTTCACGCCGACGTCCGGTAGCGATCCGTCGGGGTCGTTCATCGGAAGGTCGACGCGGAAGCCTGAGATCAGGACCTCCGGCCGACCGTCGAGAACCGTCGAGATGCCGCCGGACGGGCAGCGATCGCCGGCCGCGATCGCCGGCGTCGTGCAGGAGCCGACATCGCCGACGGCCGTGATCGCGTTGCCGAACAGCTCGCGGCGAGCCGTGATGTCGAAGACGAACGGATCGTCGGCCTGAGCAGCAGGGTTGCGGAACGTCCGAAACGCGTTCTCCAAGGTCACGCTCGGGTCCGATCCGGCGACCTCCTCGCCGCGATAGACGTAGGCTCGACCGGCCCCGACGCAGGCGGCCCCCGGCGTCTCGGCGCAGTGCGACCCCGGGTACGCGGTCGCTGGGCTCTCCGTGTAGCGGGACGCTCCGACGACGATGTCGGGTGCGCCGCCGCCGTCGAGATCGCCGAGCGCCACGCCGGCGGAGACGGTCGCGCAGCCACCGATCCCGAGGTTGCCGGCACACGGCGGCAACCCGCCCGGCGAGTACACGACGCGCCCGTACCACGTGCCGCCGGCAGAGATCCCGGTCGCCGTGCGATCGGCCGGCGGCATGTCGATGCGCTTCATCAGGGCCCGCGTGGCGCCGTCGTACACGTACGCCCGGCCGATGTCGTTGAAGCCGCCGACATCGACGCCGCGCGCTCCGATCAGGATCTCCGGCACACCGTCCCCGGCGCCGATCGGATTCGTGCACAGCTGCCCCGTCGTCCTGCCCGGGCAACTGCCGATGTCCGGGAGTCGATCGACGAAGGGAACGCCGAACAGCGCCGAGGCGGTTCCGGCGCCGCCGGGGTCCGGCGCGACGATCGTGTCGAGCAGCGCTCCGCCGCCGCTGAAGATGAAGACCTGGCCGTTGCCGCCCGGACTGCGAGCGTTCTGTCCGACCGCGAAGTCGTCGCTGCCGTCGCCGTCGAGGTCGCCGATCGTGGCGGCGCCGCCGCCGAAGCCGGCCGCCTGTGCCGGCAGCGGACTGTCGATCCGCTGGGCGTCGTAGGTCCGCGGCAGCGCCCCGCTCGCGGGGCCGGCGATCGCCGCCGCGACGAGGCAGGCGAGCATCGCGCATGCCGCGAAGCGCTGCGCGCCCGGGATGCCGGCCTCGACGAGAGCGCGTGGACGAGCGAACGCGACGCTGCGTCGCCAGCGCCTGTCCTCGCAGATCCAACCGACCCCGCCAGTCCGCAAACGCACGAGCCCCCCCGGCTCAAGGAGCGTCATCGGCTCCGAGTCCGAACCCTACCCGGCATTAGATGCGACTTGCAAATAGATCGCTCCGCGCTCGCTGCCCGACGACCCAGCGAGCCGTCACGGCGCAGGATCGCGCCATCGACGGTCGGGCGTCCGCTCCCGCTACGCGACGTAAACCGGCGTCCCGACGGGCGCGCGCGCGTAGAGCGAGATCACGTCGGGGATCCGCATCCGGACGCAGCCGTGCGACGCGTCGGTGCCGATCGAGGAGTAGGCGCTCGGGTCGATCCCGTGGATCCCGGCACCGCCGTTGAAGGCCATCCAGCGCGCCTTGATCGGGTTGTCGGGCCCCGGCGGGATCGTCTTGCCGGCGAGCTCGCCCGCCCACTCGCTGTTGGGAACGCGCCACTTGGGGTTGGTCTCCTTCCACTGCACGTCGTACAACCCGGCCGGCGTCTCCAGGCCCGCCTTGCCGACCGCGATCGGCCAGGTTCGCAGCGGCTCGAGATGCTCGTAGAAGCGCAGGCGGTGGTTCTTGCGGTCGACCACGATGTAGGCGGGGTAGCGCGCGGCGAGGTCCTTCATCGTGACCTTCGGCGCGACCGGCACGGTGGTGACGTCGATGTCGGCCGAGCGCGAGCCGTTCTGCGCCGCACGCTCGAGCTCGCGATGCAGCGCGGCCGTGTCGACGCGCGACCCCACCCGCTCGGACACGCGCTCGAGGCCGTCGGCGGCGGGCTGCACCGTCGCGTCGACGGGCGCCACGTAGCCGAAGGCCGCCACCTCGGCGACCAGTCGCGGCAGCACGCCGGGTGCGTAGCGCGTCGTCAGCGGGATCGACGAGCGCACCTTCGCGCCGGTCGCGGCGCGCGCGATCCGCGCCCCCAGCCAGCCGCGCCGGCTGTCGGCCAGCGCGCGGTCGACGGCTTCTCCGATGTCGGCGCTCACCCGCAGCTCCTCGGGCCGCACGACGAACGTCCTGGCGCCCGCGTGTACGCGCAGCGCGCGCCGCTTCGGCGCGACCGCGCGGTCGTGCACCAGCCGCGCGGCGGCCGCGGCGTCCAGCCCGCCGACGTCGACGCCCGCGATGCGGATGCCCGGCGCGAGCCGGTCGGCGCGGCTGCTGTCGTACAGCGCTGCGCCGCCGGTCAGCAGCGCGAGCAGCGCCGCACAGGCGAGCAGCACGCGGCGGCGGCGGCGGCGAGGGCGTCGTCGCGTCGAACGGGTCACGCGCCGCAGTTAAGCGCCTCCGGCGCCGCGTGGAGCCGATCGGGCAGCGAATCGGCCTTCCTGCACGAGGACTTGCAGATGCAGGATCGGTGGCCGCCGCGTCGTGGACGGCCCGCCGGCGGGCCGCCGCGCGGAGATTTCCGCCGGCGTGGCCGGAGATTTCCTTCAGCGCTGCGCCGCGGGCGCGCGCAGGCGCGCCCGCGCGCGGACCTACGCCGCCGGCGGAACGACCGGGCCGCGCGGCAGCTCGACGTCGGCCGCCGCCGCGCGCGCGTTCTCCTCCTTGACCGCCGCCCAGATCTCCTCGCGGTAGACCGGCAGCGCCTTCGGCGCCTCGATGCCGATCCGCACCGTGCTGCCGCTGACCTCCTGCACGTGCAGGACGATGTCGTCGCCGATGACGATCCGCTCGCCGACGCGGCGCGTGATGCTCAGCATGCCTGCAGCCTAGTCGCCAGATCGTCGATTCCACGACGGGCAGCGCATCCGGTGATCCGTCCGGCTGGCCTGCGCCCGGTCCGCTGCGCCGCCCGGACCGGTACCGACCCGGAGAACAACCGCTACGCCGCTGCGGGCCCGCTGTCGGCGGCGGCGCTCGCCGCGAACAGCGGCGTGCGGACCTCGAGTCCCGGTGCGTCGTTGATCACCTGAAACGCGGCCGGGCCGTCCTGCCCGCCCGTCACGACGATCGGCGCCCGCAGGTTGACGGTGAAGTCCTCGATGCTGGCCGCCGCCCGCACGGTCACCCAGACGTCGGCCGGACCGTCGCCGGCGATGCCCAGCGCGGCGGCCTCCTCGTCGCCGACCACGACCTCGTAGTCGGGGAAGAACTGCCACGGACGCGTGACCGGCAGGGCGAGATCGGGGTCCTCGACGGAGTGCAGCCAGGAGAACGGGCTCTCGGGGTCCGTCGTCAGCAGCGCGAAGCGCGAGCCGCCGAGGCCGATCAGGCCGCGCGGAAAGCGCAGCACGGCATCGGGCTCGATCTCGATCGTGCCGAAGCGGGTGCTCTGAACGGTGAGGGACATGACGTGCGGTCGCTCCTAACTAACGCAGGAAGTCCAGCAGCGAGGTCTGGACGATGCCGGCGCCCGCGCGCAGCGCGGACTGGTAGACGGACTGCTGCATCGAATAGTCCACGATCGTGGCCGCCATGTCGGCGTCCTCGGTCTCCGACAGCAGCCCGCGCGCGTTCTCCTCGAGCTCGGCGAGGCGGTTGTCGGCCGACTCCAGGCGGCTGGCGATCGCGCCGATCTGGGCGCGGACGTCGAGCAGGCCGTCGATCGAGCGGTCCACTGCGACGATGTCGCTCGTGCTCAGCGCCGCGCTGTCGGCAGGGGTGGTTCCGCGCAGGTGCGCGGAGATGTCGCGCAGCGTGTTGAGCAGCTTGCCGTCGGTCCCGTCGCCCAGCGCGTCGGAGCCCCGCGCGTTGACGATCACCGAGACGCCGGGTCCGATCGAGCGCACGATGTCGCCGCCGTCGCCGAGGTACGCGTCGCTCGCCGTGCCGTAGGGCTTGGTCGCCGTCGCCGTGCCGGCGAACAGCGAGCGCCCGGCGTAGGTCGAGTTGGCGGTGTCCTTGGCGGTCGCGATCAGCTGATCGATCTCGCCGGCGATCTTCTCGCGCTCGGTCTGCGGCGTCGTCCCCGTCGCGCCGCGCAGCAGCAGCTCGCGCGCCCGCTGGGCGAGGTCGGTGAGCGTGCCGAGCGCGGTGTCGGTGGCGGTCGTCCAGCCCTCGGCGTCGGTGGTGTTGCGCCGGTACTGCGCGAGGCCCTCGAGCTCCGCGCGCAGCGTGAGCGCACGGCCGGTGCCGAACGGGTCGTCCGACGGGCGCAGGATCTCCTTGCCCGACGACAGCTTCAGCTGCGTGCGCGAGACCTTGGCCGCGATCTCGTTGAGGTCGGCGAGCACCCCGCGGTGGATCATCGAGCTCGTGATCCGCGGCGTGCTCATCGCGAGCACCCCGCCGGCCCGACGCGCGGCCCGGTCGAGTGACGGCGCGCGGTCACAGCCCGACCCTGCCCGTGCGGTTGATCAGCGTATCCAGCAGCGAGTCCGTCGTCGTCATCGCGCGCGCCGCCGCCTGGTAGCCGCGCTGGAAGCGGATCAGGTTGGTCATCTCCTCGTCGAGCGACACGCCGGCCGTGCTCTGGCGGCGATCCTCGATCGACTCGCGCAGCGCGGTCGCGTTGACCGTCGTGCGCCTCGCGTCCGCGACCTCGGTGCCGATCCGCGTCACGAGGCGGGCGTAGACGTCGTCCGGGCTGCCGGCCCTGCCGCGCAGCTCCGACAGCGCGATCGCGGCGTCGTTGGCGCCGGGCGCCGCGCCGCTGCCGGCCTTCAGCGTCAGGGCGGTCACGGCGGGGTTGATCGAGAGCGTCGCCGTCGCTGCGTCGTAGGCGAAGAAGTCGGCGCCGGCGGCAGGGTTGTAGATCGCGTTGACCTGCGTCGTCAGCGCCTGCGCGAACCCGGCGAGGTCGGCGCGGTAGGAGGCGACCGTGCCGGTCGACGAGGCGGTGTCCATCAGGGCGCCGATCCGGCCGCCCGGGTTGGGCATCGCGGGCGCCGGCCAGGTCACGGTCGTCCCCTCGACGAGCGGGCCTGCCGCGCCTCCGAGGGTCACGCGGATGGACCCCGCGCCGTCGTCGGCGACCGACACCTGCGCCAGGTTCGAGAGCTTGTCGAGCAGCAGGTCGCGCCGGTCGAGCAGGTCGTTGGGCTGCGCGCCGACGCGCTCCGAGTCGCGGATCGCGCCGTTCAGCGCCGCCAGCTCACGTGCGATGCCCTCGAGCTCGCCACCGTCGCCGGTCAGGATCGCGAGCTCCTGCGCGGCCTGCGTCATGATCGTCTCCAGCCCGTCGTCGAGGGCGTTGATCGACGAGACGAGCGTGCGGGCGTCCTCGATCAGGGCGCCGCGCGCGGCGCCGCTCTCCGGCGCGTTGGCGAGATCCGACCACGATCCCCAGAAGCTGTTCAGGCGCGCCGAGATGCCGTTGTCGCCCGGCTCGGAGAGCCGCATCTCGGCCTGCTCGAGCGCGCCGGCGCGCGCCGTGCCGTAGCCGACCTGCATGTTCTGCGCGCGGAACTGGAGGTCCAGGAAGCTGTCGCGGATGCGCCGGTAGGCGGTGACGTCGACACCGGTGCCGAGCATGCCCACGGTCGGGACGCGCAGCGCGTCGGTCGCCTGCGTGACGGCCTCCTGGCGCGTGTAGCCCGTGGTGTTGGCGTTGGCGACGTTGTGCGACGTCACGTCGAGCGCGCGCTGCTCGGCGAGCAGCCCGCGCAGCGAGGTGTGCAGCCCCATGAAGGTCGAGATCGGCATTGGCTCCTCGGTCAGGCCTCGTAGTCGACGACGTGCAGCGGTGAGCGACCGGCCGCGGGACGCGCGCCCGGGGCGGGCCCGTAGCCGCCGCTCTCCGGCATCCCGCCGAGCATCCGGGTGAGATGCTCCAGAAAGGACAGCTCCTGGCGCATCAGCGCGCGGTTGATCGCGTGCTCGCGCTCGACCTCGGCCAGCAGGCCGCGCAGCTCGGCGCTGCGCATGCGCGCGTCGTCGCCGTCGGCGTCGCCCATCAGCCCGGTCAGCTCGGTCAGCGTGACGGCCTCGGCGGGGACGCCGAGGATCGCGCCGGCGCGCCACAGCAGCTCCGTGCGCTCTCTCTCCAGGCGCCCGCGCGAGGCCATCTCGCCCTGGATGTCGGTCATCGTGGCCAGCACGCCGTCGACGTCGCGGCGGCGGATCGCGCCGCTCTGGCGCAGGATCTGCGCCAGCAGCCGCCGTGCCGAGCCGATCTGCGCGTCGAGGTGGGAGAGGACGTCGCCGGCGATCGGCGCTTCGCGCACGGCGTTCACGGCCGCTCGCTGCGCATCGCGCGCAGAAGGTCGGAGGCCAGGCCGACGCCGCCGCCTGCGACGAGCGCGTCGGCCATCGCGTCGGGCAGCATGTCCTTGTAGGTCTCGGTCGCGGCGCTCGCGGCCTGCGAGCCGCCGGTCGTCGCCTGCATCGCCTTCGTGAGCTGGCCGAGCAGCACGCGCTCGAACGCCAGCGCGGAGCGGTACTCCTGCTGCTCGCCGGGACCCGCGGAGCGGATCTCGCGGGGAAGCGCGACCCCGGCGGGAAGGGCGACCGGGTCGGTCACTGCTTGATCCCGTTGGCGATCGAGAGCATCTGATCCTGCGTCTTGACGGCCTGGCTGGCCATCTGAAAGCCGCGCTGCGCGGCCATCAGGTCGACCATCGCGTCGCCGAGGTCGACGTTGGACATCTCCAGCGCACCCTGCGCGAGCGTCGTCCCCGCGCCGGCCGCGCGGACGGCGCCACTGGCGGCGTTCGTCGTGTAGCGGCCGTCGCCGGCATCGTCGAGCTGGTGCGGCGCCGCGACGGTCACGACCGTCAGGCGGCCCAGCGGCCGGCCCTGGCCGAAGAGCGTGCCGTCGGGGGCGATCGTCAGCTCGTCGGGCGACATGCCGGTCGGCAGCGTCACCGGCGGCCGCAGGAGCGCGCCGTCCTTGGTTCCGAGCCGGCCGCGCGCGTCGACGCGCAGCGCGCCGTCACGCGTCAGCGCGCTGCGCCCGTCGGGCAGCGAGACCTGCAGGAAGCCGTCGCCCTGGATCGCGACGTCGAGCGGCTGGCCGGTGGACTGCAGTCCGCCCTGGCCCCAGCCGCGGCCGATCGAGTCGGCGGCGGCGCCGGCGCCGGCGCTGACCCCGGGCGCGCCGCCCATGCCCGTCTCGCTCGCGACGAGGTCGCGAAAGCTCGTGCGCTCGTGCTTGTAGCCCGCCGTGTTGACGTTCGCGATGTCGTTGGACAGGGCGTCCATCCGCCGCTGCTGGGCGGTCATGCCGGTCGCCGCTGCACGCAGGCCCTCGAGCATCAGTCCTCGCTCCCCGTCATCTGATCGTCCCCACCTGGTTGGCGGCCTTGGCGAGCGTCGAGTCGATCGTGGTGATGACGCGCTGACCGGCCTCGAACGCGCGCAGCGAGCCGAGCATGTCGACCATCGTCCTGATCGGGTCGACCGCGCTGCCCTCCAGCGCGCCGGCGCGGACGCGGCCTGCGGCGGCGCCTCCCGCGTCTCCGGTGAAGAGGTTGTCGCCCTCGCGCGCGGCGCCGTCGATCCGCGTGAGGCCGATCGCGCTCGCGGCGACGCTGCCGCCCGGGCCGACGCGCACGGGACGTCCGTCCGGTCCCAGCACCTCGTCGCCCGCCGCGGTCACGAGCGTTGCGTTCGCGGAGACCTGGAACTGCCCGTCGCGGGTGTAGCGCGTGCCGTTCGCGCCGCGCACGGCGAAGAAGCCCTCGCCCTCGACGGCGAAGTCCAGCGGCTCCCCGGTCGCGCGCAGCGGGCCGGGGCTGAGGTCGGTGGTCTGCGACTCGATCCGCGCGCCGAGACCGAGCGGGCCGATCGCGCCGCCGCTGCTGCGGTCCTGCAGCAGCAGGTCGCCGAAGCTCTGGGTCGTGACGCGGTCGGCCTTGTAGCCCGGCGTCGAGGCGTTGGCGAGGTCGTGCGCGATCAGATCCTGGCGCACCTGCTCGGCGAGCATTCCCGATGCAGCGATGTACAGGCCGCGTTCCATTGCGCTGGGTCATCGACCCCGAGCCGTCATCCTTGAGGGCATGGACATGCTGCGCGTGGAAGCCGCCATGGTGCGCGCCCTGCTCCCCGATCTCGTGCTGCGCGAGGGGATGAGGCTCGTCGCGAGCGTCGCCGAGCGTGCGGGCCAGCGGGGGATCATCGTCCTGGCCGGCACGCCGCTGGCGGCGCAGCTGCCCGACGACGTGCAGGCCGGCGACGTGCTGCGCCTGATCGTCGCCGAGACGAGCAGCGAGCGTGTCGTGCTGCGGATCGCCGATGCCCAGCAGCCGGCGCAGACGCCGCCACCGGCCGTCGGGCTGCCGCTGCCCGACGGCAGCCAGGCGCGGATCGCCGTCACCGAGCGCGACGCGGGCGACGCCAGCCGCTCGGGCGCCGGCGGCGAGCAGCACGAGGTCCGCCTGACGTACAGCTCCGCGCGGCTCGGGGCCCTGGAGCTGCACCTCGCGCTGACGGCGAGCGGCGAGCTGCTGCGCGTCGACGTGCGCGCTCGCGCCGGAGCGCCGTTCGAGCTCGCCGAGCGCCATGCCGCAGAGCTTCAGCAGGCGATCGCGGCCGCGACCGGCAAGCCGGCGCAGGTGATCGTCAGCCCGCGCCACGACCCGCTCGACGTCTATGCCTGACCCACCGCGCCGCCCGCGCCGCGCGGCGGCGCTGCGCTACGAGGCCGGCACCGATCAGGCGCCGCGCGTCGTCGCCTCCGGCAAGGGCGTGATCGCGGACCGCATCCTCGCCGAGGCGCGTGCGGCCGGCGTGCCCGTGCGCGACGACGCCGCGCTCGTTGAGGCCCTGGCGGGCCTGGACCTCGGCGCGCAGGTTCCCGAGCCGCTGTACCGCGCGGTCGCCGAGGCGCTCGCCTGGGCCTACCGCCTCGAGGGTCGGTGACGAACGGGCTCAGGCGACCGGCGGCAGGTCCAGCGGCGGCCCGAGGAACGCCTCGAGCGCGAGCCATGCCGCCTGGTGGGCGAGCGGACCGAGTCGCAGGACCGTCGAGTCGTCGGCTCCGGCGCGCACCGTGGCGACGAGCCCGCTCTCGCCGAGGCGCACGCGCTGGTGCTCGGCGCGCTGCGCGCCGGTCGCACCGTGGTACTGCGCATCGATGCCGTAGCGGCCGCCCTCGACGGGCCAGATCGACAGCCGGTCGGGCGCCCACGTCGGCCCGGTCTCGGCCGGAAGCGGCATGTAGCGGACGACGTCCCTGCCGACGTCGCGGGCATCGACGTTCGTGCGCGCCGACCACGCGCGGTCGTCGACGCGCTGCGGCGGCGGCTGGGCGCCCGGCTTGCGCCGCCCGCGCCTCATCGGACGTGGAGGTATGGGGTGCGGGCACGACCGCTGCTCATCGCGGGCTCGAAGAACTCGAACCGCCCGCCGCCGGCGGCCTTGGCGTGGTACATCGCCGCATCGGCCTGCTTGAGGAGCTCGTGCCCGTCGTCGTCGTCGGCGGGCCGCACCGCGACGCCGATGCTCGCGCTCAGCGCCGCGCCCTCGGGCAGGCCCGGCAGCGGCTGTGCCAGGCCCGTCAGCACGCGCTGCGCCGCTCCGGCGGCGTCGGCCGGCGAGGTGCTGCCGGCGAGCAGGATCGCGAACTCGTCGCCGCCCAGCCGGGCGACCGTGTCGCCCTCGCGGACGGCCTGGCGCAGGCGCAGCGCGGCCTCGACCAGCAGCTCGTCGCCGGCGTGGTGGCCGAGGCGGTCGTTGGTGTCCTTGAATCCGTCGACGTCGAGGAACAATACGGCGAGCTCCCAGCCGCGCCGCCGGGCGAGCGCGACGGCGCGATCGAGCACGTCGAAGAACAGCACGCGGTTGGGCAGCCCGGTCAGCCCGTCGTGCGTGGCGAGCGTGAGCAGATGCGCGTTCGCGGTCGCGAGCGCCGCGGTGCGCTCGCGGACCTGGTGCTCGAGCTTGCGATGCGCGTCCTTCAGCGCCTCCACGGCGGTCGCGCGCTCGGCGACGACGGCGGCGAGCATCAGCCCGCCGAGCGACATCACCGTGACGAAGAGCTGCGACGACAGCACGCCGGCGCCCGCCGTCCCGGCGGCAAACGGCCCGACACCGTTGGCGGCGAAGCTGACCGACACGCCGGCGGCGATCAGGCTCGTCGACGCGGCGCCGAGCGCCTGGAAGCGCAGCGCCGCCCAGATCAGAACCGGGAAGACGAGGTACTCCAGCCCCGGCGACCCGGAGAACGCCAGGATGCACGTGCCGGCGAGCGCCGCGAGCAGCGCGAGCGCCTCGGCGACGTCGCGCCGGCGCGGTCGGACGCGGCGCCACGCGACGAGCACGAGCAGAAACGGCGCCACGATCAGCACGCCGCCGACGTCGCCGAGCCACCAGGTGCTCCAGACGTTCCACAGCGCGGCGAACGGGACGGCTCCGCCGAGCCACAGGCTGAGAAACCCGCCGGTCGCGCCGATCGCGCAGCTGAACGCCCCCACGGCGCTGAGCGCGACCACGTCGCGGACGCGGTCCAGCGACGCCCGCAGGCGCGCGACCCGCAGCAGCAGGACGCTGCCGATCACGGCCTCCAGCGTGTTGCCGGCGGTGATGCCGAGCGCGCTGCCGAGCGGCACGCCGGACGTCGCCTCGGCGACGAGCGCGCCCAGCAGCACGCCCGGCCACAGGCGCACGCCGAGCACGACGAGCGCGGCGAGCGCGATCCCGGCCGGCGGCCACACCGCGCTTGCGGTCGACTCGCCGTAGGCGAGCGCCAGCCCGAGCTGCGCCGCCGCGAAGTAGGCGAGGGCGATCGCGGCCACCGTGCCGGCATAGGCGCGCAGACCCCGACGGCCGGTGGGTGCCAGATCAGTCAAATCGCCTTTCCTATCGGCATGCCGACCGGCATCTTGAGCAGCGAGAGCGCGCCTCGCGGGTACGCTGCCCGCATGGCCGAGGACGAGCCCACCAGCGAGACGCTGCGCATCGAGCAGCTCCAGCGCGAGCTCGCCGAGCGCAGACGCGCCGGGGAGGCGGCGTCCGAGCCGCAGCAGCGTGCGGCAGAGCGTCGTGCCGACAGGGCCGCCTACCTGCGCGGGAAGCTCGAGCAGCAGGCCGAGAACCCGGACGACCCGGCGTAGCCGCGGCGCCCGTCGCCGTCGCCGGCGCCTGCGGCGCCGACCGCGATGCCCGGGACGCGCTACGCGACTTCGCGCAGCAGCTCGGCGTCGTTGGCCAGCGAGCGCTTGAGCGTCTTCTTCAGCTCGCCGTGGATCTGGCAGACACGGCTCTCGGAGACGCCGAGGACCTCGCCGATCTCGCGCAGCGTGAGGTTCTTGACGTAGAGCAGGACGGCGACCTCGCGCTCGCGCCGGCCGAGCGAGGCGAAGGCGCGGCGGAAGTGCTCCTTGGCCTGCGTCTTGGCGGCCTCGTGCAGAGGATCGGTCGAGTCGTCGTCGCTGGGCAGCACGTCGATGCGCTCCACGCTGGCCCCGTCGTGCGCGAGCACGAGCGTGTTCAGCGACGTCACGTCGGACGCGATCAGGTCGCGCTTGCGGCTGATCAGCTCCTCGGCCGTCATGTTCAGCGCGTCGGCCAGCTCGCGGTCCGACGGCGCGCGGCCGTGGATCGAGCGAAACTCGCTCTGCACGCGGCGCATGTCGCGCTCCCAGCGGCGCAGCGAGCGCGGCGCCCAGTCACCCCGGCGCAGCTCGTCGATGACGGCGCCGTGGATCCGCGTCCAGGCGAACTGCTCGAGCGTCGCGCCCTTCTCGGGGTCGTAGCGATCAAGCGACTTGATCAGCGCCTCCAGCCCGGCGGAGACGAGATCGTCGACCTCGCAGCTCGCGGGCAGCTCGCCGATCTTGCGATAGACGATGAACTTCACCAGCGGCGCGTACGTCAGCACGAGGCGGTCGCGCAGCTGCCGGTCGCCGCTGCGCTGGTACTCGTACCAGAGCTCCATCGCATCCTCGGACTCCATCCACCGGCGCGGCGACTCCGAGCCCGTTTTCGTCTGCTGTGAGCCGGCGACGCGATTGCGGCGGGGGAATGACATGGCTTCGTTATCGCGCCCGCCGGACGTCTTCGAGAGCCCGCGGCAGGATTTCCCTGCGCCGGAGCAGCCGATGGACAGGTTTCGTCGCCAACTGGATAGGTTCGGACCCTGTCGCAGGGGGGTGGTGTTCTAGAACACCACCGGTTTGTGGTGTGCGACACCCGGCCGTGGCCGGCGTCAGACCGACGGATCGAGCGTGACCTTGCCCGTCGTGCGCCGCGCGGCGAGATCGCTCTGCGCCCGCGCGGCGTCCGCGAGCGGGTAGGCCGGACCGGTCACGACGCGCAGCTCGCCACGACGCACGCGCTCGAAGAGGTCGGCGAGCGCCTCGTCGATCATCGCCGGGCGCCCGAGGCAGTGCGCAAACCAGAACCCGACGACCGCGCGGGACCGGCGCATGAGGTCAGCGCTGCGCACCGTGTTGCTCTCCTGCGAGGCGATTCCGTACGTCACGAGCCGCCCGAACGGGGCGAGCGCCTCCAGCGATGCGTCGAAGACGGCGCCCCCCGCCATCTCCAGGACGACGTCGACCGGCGCGCCGAGGTTGGCCTCGACGAGGCGCTGCGCCAGCCCGTCGGCCGCGCCGTCGACGGCCACGTCGGCGCCCAGCCGGAGCGCGAGATCGCGCTTGTCCTGCGTCGAGGCCGTCGCGATCACGCGCCCGGCGCCCAGCGGCTTGCCGAGTTGCACGGCGAGCGAGCCGACGCCGCCGGCGGCGGCGTGCACGACGACGCTCTCGCCGCCGCCGATCCGCGCGCAGGTGCGGTACAGGTGCCATGCCGTGAGCCCCTGCAGGACCAGCGCGAGCGCGGTCTCGTCGTCGACGCCGTCGGGGATCGGGAACGTCAGCGCCCCAGGCGCCGCCGCGTACTCGGCGTAGCCGCCGGAGCCGCACAGCGCGACGACGCGCTGCCCGGTGTCCTCGCGCACGCCGGCGACCTCCGAGCCCGGGACGAGCGGCAGCTCGTCCTTCGCGAGGTAGGTGTTCGTCCGCCGGTGCGTGTCGGCGAAGTTCAGCCCGGCGCGGGAGACGCGCACGAGCACCTCGCCGTCGGCCGGCTCGGGCACGGGCAGCTCGACGAGCCGAAGCACCTCGGGGCCGCCGTACTCGGACATCTGGATCGCGCGCATCGGGCTCGAGGACGATACTTCCCGCGCTGACGCCCAGGGTCACGGCGGAACATGCCGGCGAACGGATAGGGTCGAATCGATGAGTGTCACAGTCGTAGGTTCGATCGCGTTCGACGCCGTGCAGACGCCGCACGGCGGGCGCGAGCGCATGCTCGGCGGCGCCGCCGTCCACTTCGCGCTCGCCGCGTCCTTCTTCGACGAGGTCCGCGTCGTCGGTCCCGTCGGCGACGACTTCGGAGACGAGGAGTACGGCGTCCTGCACAGCCGTGGCGTGACCACCGACGACATCGAGCACGTTGCCGGCGGCAAGACGTTCTTCTGGAGCGGCATCTACCACGAGAACATGAACTCGCGCGACACGCTGGAGACCGACCTGAACGTCTTCGAGACCTTCGATCCGAAGCTCTCGCAGGCGTCCAAGGAGGCCGACGTCCTGTTTCTCGCCAACATCCTGCCGGAGCTGCAGCTCAACGTCCGCAGGCAGTGCGAGCGCGCCAGGTTCGTCGCGCTGGACTCGATGGACCTGTGGATCAACATCGCGCACGGGGCGCTCGTCGCCGCGATCTCCGAGGTCGACTGCGTGATCCTCAACGACCGCGAGGTCGCGCAGTTCACCGGCGAGCGCGAGGTCGTCGCCGGGGCGCGCAAGATCATGGAGCTCGGCCCGAGCTCGATGGTCGTCAAGCTGGGCAAGTACGGCGCGGCGCTCGTGACCCGCGAGCAGTCGTTCTGGATCCCGGCCTTTCCCGTCGACTTCGTGTCCGATCCGACGGGCGCGGGGGACACGTTCGCCGGCGGCTTCGTCGGCTGCGTCGCCGCGCACGGCGGCGACGCCAGCGCCGACGTGCTCAAGCTCGCGATGGCCTACGGCACCGCGATCGCGTCGTTCAACGTCGAGGAGTTCGGCACCGAGCGCGTCGCGCGCCTCGAGGGGCCGGAGATCGTCGACCGCGTCAACGCGCTGCAGCGGATGACGTCGTTCGCCACGCCGGACGTCCCGCTGCGCGGCTGACGCGCGCGGGCGGCCGAGCCCCGCCGCGCCTGCCCCGCGGTTCATGATGCGAAGGGCGGGGATGCTGGGTATGGTCGTGAGCACATGAGCGCGACGTTCATCTTCCTCATGCTCGTTCTGAAGCTGCCGATCTTCGCCCTCTTCTACATCGTCTGGTGGGCCATCCACTCGCCGCCCGAGCCCGAGCCGGTGACCGACGACGACGGTGGCACGAAGCGCCCGCTCAGCCCGCGCCCGCGCCACCCGCATCCGCGCCCCGCGCTGCCGCGCAACCCGCGCCGCGGGCCGCACGGCGCGCCACAGCTCGCGCCGCCGCCGCGGGTGCGGACGGTCGTCGCGCGCGCCCGCCGCGTCGAGCACTAGGCGGCGCTCGCAGGCTGCTCGTCTCGCTGCTCGCCTAGACTCGCGACCGCATGGGCGCCCCGACCTCGGTCCTCTCGGACGGCACGATCCTGCGGCTCGTCGAGGACGGCCGGATCACGATCAGGCCATGGGAGCGCACGATGGTGCAGCCCGCCAGCGTCGACCTTCGGCTGGGCAACACGTTCCGCGTGTTCCACAACCACCGCACGGCCGCGATCGACCTCGCCGCGCCGCCGCAGAACCTCACCGAGCAGATCGCGATCAGCGACGAGGAGCCGTTCGTCATCCACCCGGGCGAGTTCGTCCTCGGCCGCACGCTGGAGTGGGTCGAGCTGCCCGACGACATCGTCGCGCGGATCGAGGGCAAGTCCTCGCTGGGTCGCCTCGGGCTGATCGTGCACGCCACCGCCGGCTTCGTCGACCCCGGCTGGAAGGGCACGCTGACGCTCGAGATCACCAACCTCACGCGCGTGCCGATCAAGCTGTGGGCGGGCAAGCCGATCGCCCAGCTGTCGTTCATGACGCTCGACGCTCCCGCGCTGCGCCCGTACGGCCATCCGGAGCTCGGCAGCCACTACCACGGCCAGGTCGAGGCGACCGAGAGCCGCTACGAGGGCGGGCCCGGCGGCATCGACGCCGCCGCGCGCGGCGTGCGATAAGGTCGCGCCGCCATGAGCCTGCTCGCCACCATTCTCGCCGCCGCCGAGCATGCCGCAGAGGCCGGCGCGGAGCACGGCGCCGAAGAGGAGCACAAGTCCGAGCTTCCCTTCTTCCTGGTCGGCGGGGCGCTCGCGCTGTTCGCGATCGCCGTCAGCGTCATCGGCTTCAAGAAGCCCGACTTCCCGGGCACCGCGATCGCCGCGCGGGGTGTGATGACGCTCGGGATCACGCTGACGCTGGCGACGATGGCGAGCATCATCTATGTCGCCTCCTGACGCAGACGACGACGGCCACGCGATCTCCTACAAGGTCCTCGAGCGCGGAACGCCGGTCGTCGATCGCGACGGTGGCGAGGTCGGCGCCGTGCGCGAGGTCCTCGAGAGCAGGGCCGAGCACATCTTCGACGGCCTTGTGCTCGACACGCCCGCCGGCCAGCGGTTCGTCGATGCGCCCGAGGTGGCGCGCATCGCCGAGCGTCGCGTCACGCTCGCGCTCGACGCCGAGGGTGCCGCGGCGCTGCCCGAGCGCGACGCCGCCGGCGCCCCCACGTTCAGCGCGAACGTCAAGGGCGGGCGGCTGAGCCGCTTCCTCGGAGGCGGCTGGAAACGAGACTAGTTCTCACGTCACAGGCGCTTGACGCGCTTGGCGCGATTGGTTCGGCGCGCTGCGGTGCATAATCGGGTGCTAATGAGCAAAGAGAACGAGACCACGATCAGCACCGCCAGCCGTCCCGAGGTCAACGGGGCGGACGGACCGAGCGGCGAGCAGACGCTGACCGTCACCGACAATCGCACCGGTCGCACGTACGAGGTCCCGATTGTCGACGGCACGGTGCGCGCCCTGGACTTCCGCGCGATCCGCGTCGACGAGGACGACTTCGGCCTGATGACGTACGACCCGGCCTTCATGAACACCGCTGCCTGCCGGTCGTCGGTCACCTACCTCGACGGCACCAACGGCGTCCTCGAGTACCGCGGGTACCCGATCGAGCAGCTCGCCGACAAGTCCAGCTACCTGGAGGTCGCGTACCTGCTCGTCCACGGCGAGCTGCCGACGACGCAGCAGCTGGCCGACTGGCAGCACCAGATCACGATCCACACGTTCGTCCACGAGAACATCAAGGAGTTCCTCGGCGGCTTCCGCCACGACGCCCACCCGATGGGGATGTTGCTGAGCGCGACGGGCGCCCTGTCGACCTTCTATCCCGAGGCGACGGACATCGACGACCCGGAGAACCGCCACATCCAGACCGTCCGGCTGATCTCCAAGATGCCGACGCTCGCGGCGTTCGCCTACCGCCACGCGCAGGGCCAGCCCTACGTATATCCCGACAACGACCTCGCGTACTCCGGGAACTTCCTGAACATGATGTACAAGATGACGGAGCTGAAGTACGAGCCCGATCCGCGCCTGGAACGCGCGCTCGACGTCCTGTTCATCCTGCACGCCGACCACGAGCAGAACTGCTCGACGAGCGCGGTGCGCTCGGTCGGCTCGGCCAAGCCCGATCCGTACTCGGCGGTGGCGGCCGGGATCGCCGCGCTCTACGGCCCGCTGCACGGCGGCGCCAACGAGGCGGTGCTGCGGATGCTGCGGCGCATCAAGCACCGCGACAACATCCCCGACTTCGTCAAGGGCGTGAAGGAGGGCAAGCAGCGCCTGATGGGCTTCGGCCACCGCGTCTACAAGAACTACGACCCGCGCGCGCGGATCATCAAGCGGGCCGCCGAGGACGTCTTCGACGTCACCGGCCGCAACCCGCTGCTCGACATCGCGCTCGAGCTCGAGCACATCGCGCTCGAGGACGACTACTTCATCGACCGCAAGCTCTACCCGAACGTCGACTTCTACTCCGGCCTGATCTACGAGGCGCTCGGGCTGCCGGTGGCGATGTTCCCGGTCATGTTCGCGATCGGCCGCACGAGCGGCTGGATCGCGCAGTGGCGCGAGATGGTCGAGGACGCCGAGCAGAAGATCGCGCGCCCGCGCCAGATCTACACGGGCGAGCGCTCGCGCGACTACGTGCCGATCGACCTGCGCTGAGGCCGCCCGACGGCGCTGGACCGGCGCCCACTGGCTAGCATCGCCCGCCGATGGCGTACACCGTGACGATCCGCGTCGGGCCGAAGGTCACGCGCTCGCGCCATGCGGCGCTCGACGAGGCGATCGACGCGCTCGAGCGCGAGCTGACGACGCTCGGGCCCGCCGGCCGGCGCGAGACGCGGAAGGCGCTGATGCGCGAGTACGGCCCCGAGGCGCAGGTCGCCGCGCGCGGCGAGCTCGCCGGACCGTCGCGGCTGCGCCCCCGCGTGCGCGCCGGCGCCGACGTGCGCGGCGACGGCTCGGTCGAGGTCTACAGGGGCAGGATGCGGCGCGAGCCGATCGACGTCGGCCGCCGCGAGGCGCCCTTCGACGCGCTGCGCCGCGCGCTCGCGGACGCGACATGACGCCGCGCCGGCTCGTCGAGCAGACGGCCGACGAGTGGGTGCCGCTCGTCATGGAGTACGTCGCCGTCCTCGACCTGACGGCCGAGCAGCTGACCGCGCGGTTCGGCTGGACGTGGATCGAGGGCGAGGAGGAGGGACTCGGCACGATGAGGTACGTCGGCCTCGCCTACGGCGGCCGCTCGCGCTACGTCCTGATCGCGTCGGTCGACGATCCCGCCCGCGGCACGGCGCTCGAGGCCGCCGAGTACGAGGACCCGGCGCAGGCGCGCGCCGACTTCCTCGCCGCACTGGAGCTCGAGCCCGACGTCTTCCTGTCGATCCGCGAGGGCGCCGTGTGGTTCGAGCGCTGGGACGACGGCAAGCCGTTTCGCACCGCCGGACGCGCCGCAGCGCGCGCCTCCGAAACCCCCGGTTAGCCTCGATCCAGCTCGAGCTGCCCGGCGAACGGACCGCGGCCGGAGAGGCAGGCCGCGCCGCAGCGCGCGCCGAGGTCGACAGCCTCGGCGAGCTGCATCCCGGCGCCGAGGCCGAACGCCAGCGCTGCGGCGAACGAGTCGCCGCAGCCGTAGGCGTCGACCGGCGGGCCGGGCAGCGGCGTCGCGTTCCACGAGCCCGAGCTCTCACCCGTCCACGACCCGCCGAGCGCGCCGCGCGTGCTGACGACGAAGCGCGGCGGCGGGTCGAGCATCCCCGGCTCGTACGCCTCGCCGGGATCCGACGCGCTGTGCACGAGCACATCGAGTTGCACGCCCGATCCGGCCAGCGCCTGCATCGCCCGCGGCGTCGCGACGAGCGCGGACGCGGCCCGCGCGGCGCGCACCGCGGCGCTGTCGCCGGCAGTCAGGTAGATCCCGTCGAACCGCGCGAGGTCCTCCCACGGCAGCGGGTCCGACGCGCGCGGCACGATCCGCTCGCCGAGCACCGTGATCGTGCGCTCGCCGGCGTCGTCGAGGAACGTGAACGTGCGCCGCTGCGCCATGCGCCTGCGCGCGGCGTGCAGCTCGACGCCGAGCTCGCCGAGCCGCCGCGCGGCATGCCGCGCCGTGTCGTCGTCGCCCAGCGCGGTGAGCAGCCGCGCGTCGCCGGCGAGCTTCTTCAGCTGCACCGCGGCGACGGCGCCGCCGCCCGCGGGCTCGCAGAAGGTCTCGCGGGCGTGGACGATCTCGCCGGCGACCGGCACGCGCTCGACGACCGCGAACTGCACCCACTCGACGTGGCCGACGACGGCGACCCGCGGCATCGCGCCGACTGCTCTCAGCCGCCGTCGGCGCCCAGCCGCCCGCCGCTCGCCGCCGGGCCGACGTTCGGGTAGCGCTCGCTCTCGCCCTGGAAGGGCACCGGGCCCTGCACCTTGCAGCCCGGCGTGCTCGTCGGGCCCTTCTCGCCGCCGGCGTTGTCGCAGTCGAAGCTCGGCAGGATCAGCTTGTCCGGGTCGCGCCGGTTGTCCGGTGCGCGGTAGGCGTTGCCGCGGTTGACCGGCGAGCGCTTGAGCGCCGGCAGCGACTCCGATCCGAGCAGGACGATCTGCGGCAGCACGTGGCCGTTGCTCTTGCTGCCGGGCGGCGGCGTGCGCCTGCCGCCGACCGCCGCCGGGCCGATGTTGAGGAAGTCGGTGACCTTCGCCTGGTTGAGCTCGAGGAAGCGCAGCAGCGGGTTGAGCTGCTGCAGGAACGGGCCCGTCGAGGCGAGCGTCGGATCGAGGCCGCGCAGGATCCGCGACAGCGCCGGCAGGCCCTCGTCGCCGGCGCTGATCAGCGGGTCGACGTTCTCGAACAGGTTCTCGAGGTCCGGCGACAGGCGCCGCAGCGACACGAGCGTCGGCTGCAGGTCGTCGAGCACGGGGTCGAGGTCGCGGATCAGCGGCTCGGTGTTGACGGAGAACGTCCGCAACCGCGCCAGCGTCAGCTTCGACTCGTCGAGGAACGTCGGCAGGATGCGGATCGAGGCGGCGAGCGCGTCGCGGCGCTGCGAGAGCTCGTCGAACAGCTCGGTGTTGCGCTCGGCGAGCTCGACCAGCGCGCCCTCGTCGGCGGTCAGCTGCTCGAAGGTCCTGCCGGTGTTCTTGACGAGGTCGCGCAGCGCGGCGCGCCGGTCGTCGAGCACGTCGACGACGCCGGCCGCGTTCTCGGCGAGGACCGGCAGGTTGCCGAGCGCGTCGTTGAGGTCGCGGCCGCGCCCGGCGCCGGCCTTCGCCGCGCTCGCCATCCACTCGCGAAACGCCTTGCGCGTCGGCTGGTCGAAGATCGAGAACAGCTCGTCGAACTCGACGGCCTGGGCGACCTGGCCGTCGGGCAGCCGCGCGCCCTCGGCGATCGCCGGCGCAGCGCGGCTGCCGGTCGTGACCTCCACGTACGTCTCGCCGAGCAGCGTCTTCTGGCGCAGGATCGCGCGCGCGTCGGACTTCATCGGCGCGTACTCGGGCTCGAGCTCGATCGTCGCCAGCGTCTTGTTGCCGCCCGGCGCGAGCTGCTTGCCGACGACGCGGCCGATCTTCACGCCGGCGGCGCGCACGTCGGCCTGCTCGGCGAGCGTCGGCGCGTCGGTGAACGCGACCTGCACGCGGTATCCCTGCGGCTTGAGCGGGATCGGGCCGCCGAAGGCCAGCCAGACGAACAGCAGCAGGCAGAAGCACGTCAGCGCGAAGCCGGCGATCACCAGCAGGCGGCCGAGGGTCGGGGCCTCGGTGTTCATCGCGAGCGCCTCCGTCCGCGCAGGCCGGTGACGACGGGCGAGCGATGACGAGCTGTCATCAGCCGCCTCCTCCGTTGGCGCGCAGCGAGCGGCGCACGCTCAGCGAGCGGGTCTCGGGGTCCTTGCAGACCGTCGCGAGCAGGGGCGAGAGGCCGAGCGCGAACTCCGCCTGCGGCAGGTCGTGGACGAGGCTCGTCAGCGTCGAGCACGTCCCGGTCAGGAAGATCGGGCGCATCGGGCCGTGGGCGTCGGCGACGCTCTGCAGGTTCGCCGTCTGATGCGCCAGCCAGCCGAGGTGGAAGAGGTAGCCCTCGTCGCGGCCGGCCCTGTCGGGCGGCTCGCGGCCGTCCTTGTTGTGCCCGAGCATGTTCACGAAGTCGTTGAGCACCTTCGCGTTGCGGTTCAGCTCGGGGAACGTGCGCCCCAGCCCGCGCGCGGCCGGCGCGAGGTCCTTGACGACCGGCACCGCAGCGCGCACGAAGGGCCGGATCCTGCGGCGGACGATCGGCGTCGCCTCGCGGGCGAAGGGGCTGACCGCCGCGTTGACGTCCTCCAGCTCGCGCACCGCCGGCAGCAGCGCGCGCGTCGCCGGGCCGAGCTCGTCGGCGAACGGCGCGACGTCGCCGAGCGTCCTCGTCGCCGTCTGCAGCGTCGGCGCGAGCTCGCCGACGGCGTCGCGCAGGTCGTCGTCCTCGCGTGCGAAGGCGCGCAGGGTGCCCGACGCGCCGGAGACCAGGCGCGTCAGGTCCTGCGGGCGCTCGGCGAGCTCGGTGTTGAGCTGCGACAGCGACGTCACGAGGCGGCGCAGCGAGACGCGCTCGGCGGCGACAGCGCGGTTGACCCGTCCGAGGTCGCGCACCGTCGGGCCGTAGCGCTTGAGCACCTCCGCGAGCGCATCGCCCTTGCCGCGCAGGCCCTTGCCCGCGCCGTTTGCCAGCAGCGTGATGTAGTCGCGCGTGCGGGCGTCGAGCTCGGACAGGATCTCGTCGAGGTCGACGTCGGTCAGCGAGCTCGTGATCGGGATCGTGAAGCCCTCCTTCACCGGCTCGCCCTCGCTGCCCGGCAGGATCTGCACGTACATGTCCTTCAGCCCCGTGCGCGGGCGCAGCAGCGCCGTCGCGTCGCGGTGGATCAGGTCCTCGTACTCCTTCTTGATGTCCAGGCCGACGATCGCGCGCCCGTCCTTCAGCGACACCTCGCCGATGTCGCCGATCTCGACGCCGGCGACCTGCACGGTCTGGCCCTGCCCGGGCGTGACGGCCTGCGCGGTGTCGAGCTCGACGTTGATGCGCATCGGCGTGTCCTCGACGAGCGGGAAGCGGAAGCGCTGCTTGTCGAGGATGTAGCTGCCGACCCATGCCGCGATCGCGATCAGCCCGAGGACCGCGAGGAACGGCCACAGGTTCTTGCCGATGACGCGCGTCACCTGCCGCGCCTCCTCAGGGCGCGCTCGAACTGCCCGGTCAGCCCGTTCCGCGCGGCGATCCGGCGGATCTCGCCGACGGTGACCGCGCGGTCGAGCACCTTGACGTCGGAGCCCTTGCGCTCCAGCTCGGCGCGCAGCACCGCGACCGCCGCCGCCTGCGCCTTGCGCTCGCGGGTGCGCGCGGCCGCGGTGTTCGTGTTGATCGACGGCGGCGGGCCCTTCGGGATCGAGCGCAGGTCGGGCGGCTGCTGCGTCTCGCACGGGACCTCGGGCTTCAGCGGCGGGCGCTCGCGGATCGGCGGCGGGTTGTTGCCGACGAGCGGCTCGGCGAGCGTGCCGAACAGCCCGTTGCCGATGCTGAGCGTCTCGGCGCCGCCCGTTCCGAGCACCTTGAACCACTGCGTGTTGGCGTCGAACGAGCGGCTCTCGCCGGCCAGCCCGGGCAGGAACTTCGCCATGTCCTGGTAGACCGGGCCCTTCGTCGGGAACGCCTCGTCGACGAGCTTGGAGTCGCCGAAGGGCACGAGCACGTTGGCGGTGCAGCTCGACAGCGCGCGAAGCTCGCCGAGCACGGAGCGCCCGGTGTTGGCGATCTGCGCCAGCGGCGGCGTCGCGCTGCGCAGGTTGCGCGCGAGCGTGCCCAGCTCGCGGTCCTGCACGAGCCCGCGCAGCTGCCGGACGAGCGGCAGCGTGGCCTCGACCGTCGGCCCGAGCGAGCGGATCCCGGGCCGCGCTCCGCGCGCGAAGCGCCGCACGTCGGGGAAGGCGCCGTTGAGCGAGTCCAGCGCCGGGGTCGTCGCGCGCAGCGTGCGCGGCAGCTCGCCGACGGCCGTCGTCAGCGCCGCCTGGCGATCGGCGAAGGCGGCCGCGGTGGTGTTGAAGTCGGCGACCAGGTCGCGCAGCCTGCGCGGCTGGTTGAGCGCCTGCGCGGTGATCCCGCCGCCGCGCACGAGGCGGCTGAGGTCGCGCGGGTTCTTGCCGAGCAGCGCCTCGGCGGCGATCGCCGTGAACTTGTAGGCGGCGGGCTGGTAGGGGAGCGAGTCGTTGAAGGCCTTGGCGCCGCCGGCGTCCTGTGCCCTGCCGACCTCGACGAAGATCCGGCGCAGGTCGTTGCGGGTGTCGCTCTTGAGCGCCGCGAGCACCTGGTCGAGCTGGACGGGGCTCCCGGTCTGGTCGGCGGCGATCGTGGCGCCCTCGTCGAGCTCGCCGGCCCGCGGCGTGCCGGGGGCGACGTCGATGAAGAAGTTGCCCTCGAGGAAGATCCGCGGGCGGATCTTGAGGACGGCGTCGGCGTAGATCGGTCGCCCCTTGTCGTCGACCGAGAACGTCACCGTCGCCGAGCTCGCGCCCGGGCTCGTGTGCTCGACGTTCGTCACCTTGCCGACGTCGACGCCGGCGATCCGGACGGGCGAGCCCTTGTTGATCCCGCTGGTGTCGCGAAACGCAGCCGAGATCTCGTACGGCTCGTTGACCAGCGGGATGTCCTTCGTGAAGCCGAGGTAGGTCCCGACGATCGCGATCACGATCATCGCGACGCCGACGGCGAAGGGGCTGGGTCCGCGGTCTCT
This sequence comes from Thermoleophilia bacterium, assembly GCA_046565905.1. GTDB lineage: Bacteria > Actinomycetota > Thermoleophilia > Solirubrobacterales > Solirubrobacteraceae > CADCVQ01. The sequence goes on from JBKHXR010000089.1 coordinate 26,389, forward strand.
CACGGAAGCCTCGCAGGCGCGATGCCGGTCGGCTCGGAGGAGAAGGACTGGCCGGCGGGCACGCGCGGGCGGCCGTGGTACGTCGGGCCCTGGTTGCCGGGCGTCGCCGAGTTGACGGCGATCTTGTACTTCGCCGGGAAGCCGTCGGCCAGGCGCTCGGGATAGCCGCGCTGCCCGGACTCGCAGTCGGCGTTGCCGGCGGCGTCGACGGCGGCGCCCGGGCCCTGGTCGTGCAGCGCCGCGGCGTCGCCGAACAGCGCGTGCTGGACGGGATCGATGTGGCCGCCGTTGGCGGGCTCCTGCGCACCGAACGATGCCATCGAGTGCTCCTGCTCGATCGGCGCCATCTTGACCTGGACGCGCTGCACGGTGCCGGTCGCGTCCTCGTCGGAGATGTGGTCGGCGAGGTACGTCCACCAGTACGTGAAGTAGTTGCAGACGGTCACGTGCGGTCCGGCCCACTGCAGGGTCGGGTTGAGCGTCTTCATCGTGTCGGTCAGGCCGCCGATCGCGATGTCGGTCGTCGGCGACCGCGCGAGGCCGCGCAGCGCCCGCAGCGATCCCTCGAGGTCGCTCGTGAAGGCCGGCAGTCGGCGCAGCACCGGCGTCCCGGCGGCGAGCGCGCGGTTGACGGCCGGCACGCTGCGGCGCACCTCGCGCGCCGTGCCCCGCACCTCGTCGGAGATCGCGGCCAGGCGCGCGAGCAGCGGGCGCGTGTCGGGCAGCGAGCGGATGCCGACCGCGAGCGTCTCCGGCGAGCGCTCGATCGTGTCGCGCAACGCCTGCGGGTCGCGCGACAGCGCCTCGAAGGTGTCGGCCATGCCCGTGAACCCGCGCGCGACCGTGTCCGCCCGCGGTGCGAGCACGCGCGTGACGTCGGCCGTCTCGTCGAGCAGGCGCACCAGCCGCGTGTCGGGGTTGGCGAGCGTGCGCATGACCGGCGGCAGGTCGCCGAGCAGCGCGGGCAGCGCTCCGAGCGTCCGGTTGAGGTCGTCGCCGCGGCCGGCGACGCCGCTGCCGAAGTAGTCGAGGTTGCGCTCGACGTTCTTGCGCGTCGGCTCGTCGAAGATCGCGAAGAAGTCGTCGAGCTCGGGCCCGACGACGTCGCCGCTGGTCGCGATCACCTCGCCCTCCTGAAGCGCGGTCGACGAGTCGCCGCGCAGCAGGTCGACGTACTTCAGGCCGAGCGCCGAGCGCGGGCGGATCCGGATCGTCGTGTCCTGCGGGATCGGCACCGCGGCCTTGTCGAGCTTCAGCGTCAGCTGCGCGCCGCCGCGATCGCCGGTCCTGACGGGCTCGATCCGCGTCACCTGGCCGATCCGGAAGCCGCCCTCGCGGACCTCGTTGCCGACGACGAGCCGCGCGGCGTCGGGCGTGTCGACCTTGATCTCGAACGTCGGCACGAACGGCAGCCCCTGGTTGGCCTGGTAGGCGAGCAGCACCGCGACGACGACCACGAGGACGGTGACGGCGCCGACGAAGACCGGGTTCGAGGCGACGGATGGCGCGCGGCGGGCTCGCATCGCTAGTGGTGGTCCCCGTAGATACGTGCCCTGTCCAGGCAGTCGCTGGCGCCGACTGGCAAGGACGCAGGGAGGAAGGTGTGCCGCTGGCACATCGACGACCGAGGACGCCGCCAGGCGGTGATCAGCGGCTGCCTGGCAGGGTGCGTATTTGCGGGGGCCGCCACTAGGGCCCCAGCAGGTAGTCGAGGAGGTTGCGCTCGCTCTCGGCGCTGGGGCCCGAGCGGCTGCTGCTGCGGGGCAGCAGGCTCGGCACGTCGGGCAGCTTCGGCAGCAGCTTGTCGAGCAGATCCTTCGGATCGGGCAGCAGCGACGGCGGCGGGGGCGGGGGCGGCGGCGCGGCCGGCCCGGAGTCGGCGGGCGGCGGGGCGGCGGGCGTCTCGGCGGGCCCGTCAGGCGCCCGCTCGGGGGTCGCCGCGGGCTTGTTCTTCGTCGTTCGCGAGACGGCGCCCGTCGTGATCCCGGGCTGGTTGGGACCGAGCCACGAGTTGCAGCGCTTCGTGCGCTCGGGCTGCTCGACGGCGGTCTGCGCGTTCGTGTACTGCGTGCACTCGTTGACGAGGATGTTGAGCTTCAGCAGGAAGCCCTTGGAGTCGTAGATGTTGATCGCCTGCGACTGGACGAAGAAGTACTGCAGCAGCGCCTCGAGGCCGGTGAAGCCCTTGCCGCCCGGGCTCAGCCGGTTGGGCTCGACGGCGCGGTCGCGGTCGTTGACGTCCTCGAGCACGAAGCGCAGGTTGCGCATCGGCTCGGTGCTGGCCGTGCCCAGCGCGCGCAGCTCCCTGACCGTCGAGGCGGCGTCGCGCACCGCGGTGATCCCCGTCTGCGACGCCTTGCCCAGCCCGCGGACGGCCGGCCGCGCGGAGTCGGCGAACGGACCGAGGCGCCGCAGCAGCTCGGTCAGGTCGGGGGCGGCGCGGCGCAGGTCGCGCAGCGCGGGCGTCTGCAGGCGGGCGGTCGTCCCGAGGTCGGCGAGCGTCGGGCGCAGCTCGCGGAGGAAGCGGGGCAGCCTGTCGACCGTCTGCGAGAGCTCCCGTGACCGGCTCGCGCTCGCCTCGGTGGTGTCGGCGGCCTCGCCGATGAAGCGCCCGACGTCGCGGCGGTTGGCGGCCAGGCCGGCGAGCACGGTGTCGGCGTCGCGCGTGAGCTGCCGGATCGTGCGCCGGTTGGCGGCGAGGATCTCCAGCACCTTGTCGGTCTCGCGCAGCGCGGGCACGGCGCGGCGCAGCGTCGCCTGGAGGTCCTCGCCGCGCGCGGTCAGGCCGATGCCCAGCTCGGTCAGGATCAGCCCGAAGCGCTCGCGCGCGGGACGGCGCAGGATGTCGAGCACGAGGTCGGGCGGGATCGTGCCGCCGGTCTGCTCGACGGGGATCGTGCGCGGCGCGGGCGCCTCGCTCGTGCCCGGCTCGCAGTCCAGGTAGTACTCGCCGATCAGCGACTGCGGCTCGACCGAGCAGAAGACGTCGGCGCGCAGGCCGGCGAAGCTCGGGCGCGTGACGACGATCGTCGCCAGCGCGCGCGCCGTCGAGCGCTGGACCTCGAGCTTCTCGATCTTGCCGATCGTGACGCCCGACGACCGCAGGTCCGAGCCCTCGGTCAGGCCGAAGGCGTTGTCGAGCACGACGGTGTGGCGCTGCTCGTCCGCGGCGCCGGCCGACGTCGCCGCGATCGTCATGCCGCCGCCGGCCAGCAGGGCGAGCAGGAAGATGATCCCGAGCCGGCTCATGGCCCGGTCGGCACCTGGGTCGGGTCGCAGTTGAAGTCCGGCGACGGCCTGTAGGGGTTCGAGCCGTCCGCTGCGCGGCGCTCGACGGAGCCGGGGCAGCGGTTGTTGATGCCGGACTTCACGCCGGCGCTGAGGATCAGGTCGCGCAGCTCGGTCGGGATCGGCACCGCGTTGAGCAGCGGCCCGAGGGTGAAGCCGTTCAGCGCCAGGCCGGCGCGCGAGAAGTTGCCCAGGGCGTCGTAGGCGCCGCCCGTCGAGAAGTCGTCGAACCAGCCGATCAGGTCGGGCGCGTAGGGCCGCAGGAACGCGATCTGCTTCGTCACGCCCTCGAAGGCCTCGATCGTCGTCGGGAACGCCCCCGGCCGCTCGCTGCCGTTGCGCTCGGCGGTCTGGTTGGCGATCCGGTCCAGCGCGGGCTGGCGGCGCAGCAGCTCGACGAGGTCGTTGTCGCGGCCCGGCCGGCGGACGGTCTGCGACAGCTCGCGGATCACCGGGCGCGCGTCGCGCGCGAACGGGCGCAGCTGGTCCATGAGCGGGATCAGGCTGTCGCGCACGACCGGCTTGGCGTCGTCGACCAGCGGATCGAGGTCGTCCAGCGCCGCGCGCAGGTTGACGAAGGTCGTGTTCGCCTTGCGCATGACGTCCGGCAGCAGGCCGACGGACTCGGCGAGCGCCTCGCCGTTGGAGGTCAGCGCGGACGTCGTCGTCGCGAGGTTGCGCGTCAGGTCGGCGAGCACCTCGTCCTGCGCGGAGACGTCGGTCACGAGGCGCGACGTCTCGACGATGAAGCGCTCGAAGTCCGGGGTGTTGCGGTTGAGCTCGGCGAACAGCCGCGCCGACGACGAGAGCGCCGGGTTGAAGTAGCGCAGCGCGTCGTTTGCGTGCTCCTCGTTGCCGGCCTGGAAGTCGCGCAGGAAGGCCACGCTCTTGCGCACCCCCGCCCGTGCCTCGGGGTCGAAGGTGTTGAAGATCTGGTCGAGGTCGACCGCCGCCGAGGTGCTCTCCGTCGGCAGCCTCCCGCCGTCGGCGATGTCGGCGCCGTCGGCCGGTCCGAGCTGGAGGTCGACGTAGCGGTTGGCGACGCCCGACAGCGATGTCTGGCGGATGATCGCGCGGGTGCCGCGGCGCAACGGATGAAAGCCCTCGGCGTCGATCTGCATCGTCACCCGCGCCTTGCCGTCGTCGGTCAGGACGATGTCCTCGACCGAGCCGACCGCGTTGCCGGCGACCTTCACGGCGTTGCCCTCGACGAGCTGGCTGGCGGAGACGAAGTCGGCCTTGACGGTGTAGCCGCCGCCCCCTGCGAGGACGGCCACGAGCACGACCAGCACGATCGCCGCAAGCACCGCGACCGCTCCGATGATCGGCCCTCTCCCCTCCGTAGGAAGCACTAGAGCACCAATGTAGACCCCTGGAGCCTCAGCCAGCGCCGGTGCTCCTCGTACTCGGGGCAATGTCGGCGCACGAGCGCCCAGAACGCGGACGAGTGGTCCATCACGCGCAGGTGACAGGCCTCGTGCCAGACGACGTAGTCCAGCACCGGCTCGGGCGCCAGCAGCAGCCTCCAGTTGAAGCTCATCGCGCCGCTCGACGAGCACGAGCCCCAGCGCGTGCGCTGCCCGCGGATCGTCAGCCTGGCGTACGTCGTGCCGAGCGCCCGCGCCGCCGCGTCGAGGCGGGGGGCGATCTCGCGCGCGGCCGCGCGGCGGTACCAGCGCTCGATCGCGGCGGCGGCACGCTCGGGGTCAGCGGGCACCAGCAGCGTGTCGCCGCGGCGGTGCACGCGCGTGCGCGCCGGCTCGGCGCTGAGCGCGAGCGCGCGGCCGAGGTAGGGAAGCGTCGAGCCGCGCGCATCGAGCGCCGCACGGACCGCGGCGGCCTCGCGCAGGCGGCGCTCGATCCAGGGCCGCAGCTCGGCGACGGCCGCCGGCGCGGCGCTCGCGGGGCTGCGCCGCGGCAGCACGACCTCGACGTCGCCGCGGGCGTCGACGCTGACCCGTACCCGCGAGGCGCGATCGGAGCGGCGGATGCGGTAGCGGAGGTCGTCGGCGATCATCAGGTTTGCGGAGTGATCTTCTACAGGACCGCGACGTTGCCGTGCGCAGGCGCAGCCCGGCGGCGTGCCGGCAGCGCGTGGTCCCTGATTCGCGCTCGCCGCGCGCGCCCCTGCGGCGGCGACGGTCGTCTGGCGACCATAATGCCGGGCGTGCCGGAGCGATCGATCGTCAATCTGCCGCCGGGCGTGCGCGCTCCGTTCGACGTCTACGTCAACGGGGTGCACCAGGAGGAGGGCGTCGACTTCGAGCTGCGCGACAGCGCGCTGGTCTTCGGGCGGGTGCTGAGGAAGGAGGGCAAGCTCGGCTTCTGGCGCTGGTTTCTCGGCGCCTGGGGCGTCGGGACCTACCGCCAGAACGACTCGGTCGACGTGCGCTACGAGCGCAACGGCCACCCGGTGCTGCTCGAGGGACTGGACATCGAGCCCGGGTGACGGGCGCGCCGCAGCGCCGCGCCCGTGGCGCGCAGCTTCTACCGGCCCTTGCGGTCGGCCTGATCCTCGCCGACTCGTCGATCGTCACGCTCGGCCTGCCGGCGATCCTGCGCGAGTTCGACTCGTCGGTGAGCGCGGTCGCCTGGGTGCTGATCTCCTTCAACCTCGCGCTCGCGATCGCCGCCGTGGCCGGCGCGCGGCTCGCGCACGACCGGGCGCGGGCGGCGTTCGCGACCTCGATGCTGCTGTTCGCCGCCGCTTGCGCCGCCTGCGCGCTTGCGCCGTCGCTCGGCGTCCTGATCGCGGCGCGAGCGGCGCAGGGGCTGTCCGGCGCGGTCGCCGTCGCCGCCGCGCTGGAGCTGCTCGTGCTGTCCTGCGGCCGCGCCCGCGCGCTGTCGACCTGGGCCGCCGCCGGCGTGCTCGGCGCCGCCGTCGGCCCGGCGGTCGGCGGGTTTCTCACCGAGTGGCTGTCGTGGCAGGCGATCTTCGTCCTCCAGGTGCCCGTCGCGCTGATCGCGCTGGCCGCGGTGACGCGAGGCGCGGCCTTCGCGGAGCCCGCGCCGCCCGTCGGCGAGCGGGCGTCGCTCGCGCCGCTGATCGCGCTGGCGCTCGCGAGCGCGGCGCTGGCCGCCGCCCTGTTCCTGCTCGTCATCCTGCTGATCGAGGGCTGGCGCCAGACGCCCGCCGTCGCCGCGCTGACCGTGACCGTGATGCCGCTCGCGGCGCTCGCGACGGGCGCCTGGGCGCGCCGGCGCCGGGACCTCGTGTCGGCGGTCGCCGGGGCGCTGCTCGTCGCGGGCGGCCTGGCCGCGCTCGCGCTGATGCCCGGGGCCGACCCCTACTGGACGCTCGTGCCGCAGCTGGCGATCGGCATCGGGCTCGGACTCGCGCTGGCGGCGATGATCGCCGCGAGCGTCGGCAAGGCGACGGCGATCGAGGGCCCGGCGGCGTGGACGATCGCCGCCCGCCACGCCGGCATCGTCGCGGGGCTGCTGCTGCTGACGCCGATCTTCACCGCCGACCTCGACCGGGTGCAGGGACCGGCCGAGCGCGCCGGCCTCGCCCGCGTGCTCGACGCGCCGCTGTCGCTGCCGACGAAGATCGCGATCGCGCGCAGCCTCAACGCCGAGATCAACGCGACGCGCGGCCGGGAGCTGCCCGACATCGACGCGGCGTTTCGCGGCGTCGAGGCCGATGCCGGCGAACGCGCCGCGCTCTCGCGGCTGCGCACCGATCTCGAGGACGAGCTCGACCGCGGCGCAACGAAGGCCTTCCGGCGCTCGTTTCTCGCCGCCGCGCTGCTCGCGCTGCTGGCCGCGGGGGCGGCGTTCGCCGCGCTGGCGGCGGCGCGCGGGCAGCGCGCGGGCGCGCCGTCGTCGAACGGCAGCACGGTGTCGCGCCTGACGGTGGCGGTTCCCGCAGCGGCCGCCGCGGCGGCGCTGCTGGCGGCGGCCTACGCGGCGCTCGGCGGCGCCGGGTTCGGCCCGCGGGCGGTCGCCGACCCCTGCCTCGAGCGCGCGCGCCCCGCCGGCGTGGAGCGAACGCAGCTGGCGGCGCTGGCGACGCTCGACGGGGCCGCCTGCGAGCTCGGCATCTCGCGCGAGCGGCTGCTGCGCACGCTGCTGGAGAGCCGGCGGCCGGCCGGCGTCTCCGAGGACGAGCTCGCCGCCGCGTTCATCGCCGGCGTCGAGCGCGCCGAGCAGGAGGAGGCCCTCGGCGGCTTCGAGGCGCAGGCGCTGAAGCTCGGGCTGCGCGCGGGCGGCGTGACCGGCATCCTCGGGCTGCTGTTCGCGCAGTGAACGGCACCAGCAGCCTGTCGCAGGGCCGTCGACTCTCGCGACAGACCGCTACGCCGCCAGCCAGCGCTCCGGCTCCTCGCCCGAGCGGCGGGCCACGCCGGTGACCTCCAGGCGGCGCAGGTGGCACAGCGTCTCCGGCAGCCACCATCCCGCCGTCAGCTGGGTGAGCTCGTGGCCGTAGAGCAGCGGCACGATGTCGTACGCCGTGATCGGCCCGTGCTCGGCGACGGCGTCGCGCACGGTCTGCAGCCGCTGCGCCACGAGCGCGCGGTTGGCCTCGATGTGCGCGCGCACGTCGGTGAACGTGCGCGCGTGGCCGGCCATGCAAAGGCGCGCGTCGAGCGCGTCGACCCTGTCCAGCGACGCCAGGAACTCACCGACCGGATCGGGCGTCCAGCCGTAGTCGAAGTACAGCGAGACGCGGCCGAGCAGGTGGTCGCCGGAGATCAGCAGGCGCCGGTCGGGCTGGTGCAGGCAGACGTGCGAGGGCGCGTGGCCCGGGGTCTCGACGACCGACCACTGCCCGAGGTCCGTATCGACGACGACGCCTTCGACGAGCTCGCGATCGGGCTCCACCAGGCGGGCGATCCCGGTCCCGCGCGAGCGCGCGCCGTCTGACCACTCGCGCAGCGGCTCGAGCGGGACGCCGCTCTGGCGAGCGACCTCCAGGCGCCGCCGCAGCAGCTGCTCGGGGTTGTCGACCGTCGCCCGCATGTGCGCGTGGTCGGGGTGCATCCACAGCTCGCAGCCGCTTGCGTCGACGACCGTCGCCGCCTGGCCGTAGTGGTCGGAGTGCGCGTGCGTGCAGACGAGCAGGCGCACGTCCTCGAGCCGCAGCTCGCATTGCGCCAGCGCGCGCTCGAGCTGGTCGCGCGAGCCCGGCTCGTGCAGGCCGCAGTCGAACAGCACGAAACCGTCGCCGGCCGCTACCGCCCAGGCGTTGCAGTGCGGGATGCCCGGCCACGGCAGCGGCAGGCGCAGGCGCCAGAGGCCGGGCAGGATCCGCTCGCCGCGGCCGAGCTCGCGGCGCCTGGTCGGGGACGACATGGGGCGGACGATACGGCTGCGCGGGGACGGCCGCCGGGCGCCCCGGCGTCGATGATCGCGCGAACCCGCTCGGTAGGGTTCATCACCGCATGGGCAAGCGCAATCGGGGAGCCGGACGCATCTCGGCGCCGGCGACGGACTACCGCGACGCGGACGGCAACGTCCTCACGCTGCGCGGCTCGATGTCGCCTCTGACCCGGCGCAAGTACGCAGCGACGCTGCACGACCAGCGCAGGACGACCGACGACTCGTGGCACCGCGCCGTCGAGTTCCTGTTCGAGCGGCTCGTCGAGCGCTGGACGATCTTCGACGTCCCGACGGAGGGCCAGAAGGCGCTGCTCGAGCGCTACCGGATCGCCTCGACGGACGAGAAGCGCTGGATCCGCGACGTGCTCCGCGAGCACCTCGAGAAGAACTTCCCCGACGTGGAGGCACCGTAGTGACCACAGGCATCGACCCCTTGGCCGCGACCGACATCCCGCAGCGGCTCCTGCTCGGCTCCGGTCCCAGCTCCGTCCCGCCGCGCGTGCTCGCCGCGCTCGCCCAGCCCACGATCGGTCACATGGATCCGGCGTTCGCCGCGATCATGGGCGAGACGATCGCGTTGCTGCGCGAGGCCTTCCAGACCGAGAACGTCGCGACCCTGCCCGTCTCCGGTACGGGCAGCGCGGGGATGGAGGCGCTCGTCGCGAACTTCGTCGACCCGGGCGACCGCGTCGTCTGCGGCGTCAACGGGCTGTTCGGCGAGCGCATGGCCGACGAGCTGCGGCGCGCCGGGGCCGAGGTCGCCCGCGTCGATGCCGAATGGGGCCGGGCGATCGCGATCGAGCAGCTGCTCGAGGCCGCCGCGGCGCGACCGACCGACGCGATCTTCGTCGTCCACGGCGAGACGTCGACCGGCGTCGCGCAGCCGCTGGACGGCCTCGGCGACTGGTGCCGGGAGCACGACGCGCTGCTGCTGCTGGACTGCGTCACGTCGCTCGCCGGCCACCCGCTGCGGCTCGACGAGGCCGGCGTCGACGCGGCGTTCTCCGGCACGCAGAAGTGCCTCAACTGCCCCCCGGGGCTGGCGCCGTTCACCGCCGGCGAGCGCGCGCTGGCCAAGCTGCGGCGCCGCGAGCGGCCCGGCCGCTCGTGGTACTTCGACCTGTCGCTCGTGCTCGACTACTGGAGCCCGGACGCGACGGCCGCTCGCGCCTACCACCACACCGCGCCGATCAACATGATCTACGCGCTGCGCGAGGCGCTGCGGATCGCCGTCGAGGACGAGTGGCTGCCGACGACCTGGGAGCGCCACCGCCGCGCGCACCACGCGCTGAGCGACGCGCTGGCGGTGTTCGGCTGCGCGCGCCTCGCGCCCGACGGCGAGCAGCTGCACCCGCTGCTGGCCGTTTCGCCGCCGCCGGGCGTCGACGAGGCCGCGATCCGGCGCGCGCTGCTGCTCGACCACGGGATCGAGATCTCCGGTGGCCTGGGCCCGCTGGCGGGCCGGCTGTGGCGGATCGGCGTCATGGGCGCAGGCGCGCGCCAGGCACCCCAGGAGCAGCTCGTCGGCGCGCTCGCCACGCTGCTGCACGCCGACGCCGACGAGCCGCTCGCCGCGCTCGCCGAGGGCTGGCGGGCGTAGGCGTCCGGCCGCGCAGACCCGATGGCGCTCGACGCAGCCCGCTTCGCCGACCTGCTGACCGGCTACTGCCTCGACGTGCAGCCCGGCCAGGAGGTCGTCGTGCGCTCGACGGCGCTGGCCGAGCCGCTGCTGTTCGAGTGCCAGCGCGCGATCCTCGAGCGCGACGCCTGGCCGTCGCTGCGCGTCGAGCTGCCCGGCGCGACGGCGGCGTTCTACCGCCATGCGCGCGAACGTCACCTGGACGCCTTCTCCGAGGTCGCCTTCGCCGAGGCCAGGAAGGCGCACGCGCAGCTCGGCATCCAGGCGCCCGAGAACACCCGCGCCCTGACGGGCATCGATCCCGAGCGGCTGGCGCGCGCGGCGCGCGCGCGCAAGCCGCTGCGCGAGCAGACGATGCGCAGGCGCTGGTGCTCGACGCTCTGGCCGACCCAGGCCAGCGCCCAGCAGGCCGGCATGAACCTCGCCGACTTCGAGGCCTTCGTGCAGCGCGCGCTGTTTCTCGACCAGCCCGATCCGGTGCGCTCGTGGGGCGAGCTGCGCGCCTTCCAGGCGGGCCTGATCGAGCGGCTCGCGGGTGTCGCCGAGCTGCGGATCGAGGCGCCGGGAACCGACGTGACGCTCGGCGTGAAGGGGCGCACGTGGGTCAACTCCGACGGCAAGCGCAACATGCCCAGCGGGGAGGTCTTCACCGGACCGCACGAGACGAGCGCCACCGGCCGGGTGCACTTCGGCGTGCCGTCCTCGCCCGCAGGCGTCGACGTCGCGGGCGTCGATCTCGAGTTCCGCGACGGCCTCGTCGTGGCCGCCGGCGCCGAGCGTGGCGAGGAGTACCTGCAGCGCGCGCTGGCCACCGACGACGGCGCGCGCCGGCTCGGCGAGATCGGGATCGGCACGAACTTCGGCATCGACCGCGCGATCGGCGCCACGCTCTTCGACGAGAAGATCGGCGGGACCGTGCACCTCGCGCTCGGTCGCTCCTATCCGGAGACCGGCGCCAAGAACGAGTCCGCGCTGCACTGGGACCTGATCTGCGATCTGCGCGGCGGCGGGCGGCTGAGCGCGGATGGTGAGACCGTCATGCTGGACGGCCGCTTCGTACTGTAAGTCACCCTGCCGTCACGGCAATGGGCGCGGGCGGCGCCGGCGTATGGCTACAGTGGCCACGGATGAGGCTCGTTGCCCTCTGCGCCGCGGTGGCGGCCCTCACCGCCACGATCGTGGTACCGGCGCAGGCGTTCGACGAGCGCCCGATGCGCCTGCCGGCGACCGGCAGCGGCGCCGCCGCCGCATCGGCGGAGCCCTCGACCTGGCTGATCGCGGCCGAGGCCGGCACGCCGCGGCTGGCCGCGATCGCCCGCCGGTTCGGCGCCGCGAAGCTGCGCCTCGGCGACGTCTACGAGGTGGCGCGGCCGCGTGCGCGCGCCTTCGCGGCCGCGTTGCGCGCCGTCGGCGGGCTGCGCTACGCCGAGCCCAACTCGTCGCTGGAGCGCAGCAGCGCGCTCGACGCCGCGCCGGGCGGCTACTCGCGCGGCCTCGTCGTCGCTGCGGGCCTCGCGCCGCCCGCGCCCGGGGCGGTGGCGATCGCCGTCGTCGACGACCTCGTCGATGTCACGCATCCCGATCTGGCCGGGCACACCCGCCAGCTCAGGCCCGGTCCGGTGCTCGGTCCCCACGGGACGATGGTCGCGTCGGCGGCGACGGGTGCGTTCAACGGCGTCGGCGCGGTCGGGATCTTCCCCTCCGCGCCCGTGCTGTCGATCGGGCTGCCGCCGGAGATCACGTGTGCGGACGCCTCGAACGCCGTCATCGCCGCCGCCCGCGCCGGCGCGAAGATCATCAACCTCAGCTTCGGTTCCCCCGACGACTGCGCGTCGCTCTTCGGCACGGTGCAGGTCGCCTACGCGGCGGGCAGCCTCGTCGTCGCGGCGGCCGGCAACGAGTTCGCCGCCGGCAACCCGGTGATCTACCCCGCCGCCTACCCGCACGTCCTGTCGGTTGCGGCGCTGGACCCGAACCTCGCCCCGTCGGGCTTCAGCAGCGAGAACACCGCCGTCGACGTCGCCGCGCCCGGCGTCAACATCCCGCTCTCGATCCCCGGCGCCTTCGACGTCGAGGACGGCGTGGTGGACGGCGTCACGCTCGCCAGCGGGACGAGCTTCGCGGCGCCGATCGTCGCCGGCGCGGCCGCCTGGCTGGCGACGGCGCGCCGCGATCTGTCCAACGGCCAGCTGTCGGACGTGCTGCGCCGCTCGGCGCACGACGTCGGCGCGCCGGGATACGACCCGGCCTCGGGCTTCGGCCTGATCCAGATGGCGGGCGCGCTCGCCACTCCGACGCCGGCACGCGACGTGCTCGAGCCCAACGACGGCATCTCGTTCGTCGACGGCTCGGTGTTCGCCAAGCCCGATCCGTACGTCTGGAGGGGCGCCGGCAAGAAGTCGCTCGCGGGCACCGCCGACCGCGTCGAGGACCCGATCGACGTCTACCGCATCCGCCTGCCCGCCCGCTCGCGGGCGCGCATCCGGCTGCGCCCCCGCTTCGGCAACCCCGACCTCTACGTCTTCAGCTCGAAGGCCAGGTCGGTCAACGAAGACTCGCGGATCCTCACCCGCTCGCGCCGCACGACGCGCAGGACCGACAGCGTGACGGTGACCAACCGCGGGCGCAGCGCGCGCCGCTACTACGTCGCGATCCCCGTCGCCGACGACGCGGCGGGCGCGCTGAACACGTCCTACCGGCTGGAGTTCCAGCGCATCAGGCTGCGCCGGCGCTAGCCGGGCGCCGGCCGGGCGCCGGCCGGCACCCACGCCGCCCGCATGTCCACGCGGGCCCCGCGAAAGGGCACGTCCTCGGCCTCCAGCAACCGCCGCTGGCGCTCGCCCTTGGCGAGCGAGCCGTCGGCGCGCACGACGCGCTGCCACGGCAGCGCCGGGTCGTCGTTGGCCGCGAGCACGGCGCCGGCGCGCCGCGGTGCGCCGGGACACAGGTCGCCGTAGGTCGTCACATGCCCGCGGGGGATCGCGCGCACCGCGGCGAGGATGTCGTCGCCGGTCGGCATCACGGTGCGGACGGTAGCCATGCTCGTAGCCCGCCTGGCGGATCTGCCGCGCATCGCGCTGCACAGGCGCCACGCGTCCGCATGTTCGCCAGCGCCTGGCGGATCTGCAGCGCGATCGGCTGCACAGGTGCCACGACCGCCCGCTCAGGACCCGGCGCCCAGGTCGGGGTGCCGTGCGAGCGCCGGCACGCCACCTTCCTCATCGATGCAGTTGCCGGGCCTTCGCCCACCACGCGCCGGCACCCGTTCACAGAGCCGGCGCGGCCACCCGGGTACCGTGCTGTCCGTGCAGCGCCACACGAAGATCGTCGCGACGATCGGCCCGGCCTCGCGCGATCCTGAGACGCTCGCGCGGATGGTCGCGGCCGGGATGGACGTCGCGCGCCTGAACTTCTCGCACGGCACCCCCGAGCAGCACGCCGAGACCGCGCGGCGCGTGCGCGAGGCGGCGGGCCGCGCCGGGCGCGCCGTCGCGGTGCTGCAGGACCTGCCGGGCCCGAAGCTGCGGATCGGGCCGCTCGCCGACGACCTCGCCGAGCTCAAGCCCGGTGACAAGGTGACCTTCTGCTGCGACGGCGACGGCGACGCCGTCGGCACCGCGTCGCGGATGCGCGTCGCGCGGCCCGAGCTGATCGGCGCGATGGCTCCCGGCGACGTCATGTACCTCGCCGACGGCGCCGTGCGGCTGCGCGTGCACTCCGTCGACGACGACGCGATGGAGATCGGCACGGAGGTCGAGATCGGCGGCGCGGTCGCCTCGCGCCAGGGGCTGAACATCCCCGGCCCGCTCGACGAGCTGCCGACGGTGCCGGAGGAGGACCTCGCCCACCTCGCGGTCGGCGAGAGGATCGGGGTCGACCTCGTCGCGCTGTCGTTCGTCCGCGGCCCGCAGGACATCGCCTTCCTGCGCGAGCACACGCGCCTGCCGCTGATCGCGAAGATCGAGAAGCCGCAGGCGGTCGAGCGCGCCGAGGAGATCATCCGCGCCGCCGACTGCGTCATGGTCGCGCGCGGCGACCTCGGCATCGAGCTGCCGATCGAGACCGTGCCGATCGTCCAGAAGCAGCTGCTGGCGACGGCGGGCCGGCTCGCGCGCCCGTCGATCACCGCCACGCAGATGCTCGACTCGATGGTCGCCTCGACGCGCCCGACGCGCGCCGAGGTCGCCGACGTCGCCAACGCGATCCTCGACGGAACCGACGCCGTGATGCTCTCGCAGGAGACCGCGATCGGCGCCTATCCGGTCGAGACGATCGCGATGATGGCCTCGATCGCGAAGTCGACCGAGAAGGCGGCGCCCTACCGCCGCTGGAACGAGCAGCGCGTCCACCGCGACGCGCGCGACCCGTCCTACACCGTCGCCTACGCCGTCTGCATGGCGGCGCGCGAGCTCGAGCTCGACGCGATCGTCGTGCCGACGCTGTCGGGCCGCTCGGCGCGCCTGGTCTCCGCGCACCGTCCGACGGTCCCGATCTACGCGCTGTCGCCCGGCCGCGAGACCGTCCGCCGCTGCGGGCTGATGTGGGGCGTGCGCGCGGAGCACCTGCGCAAGCACAAGGTCACCGAGGAGCTGATGCTCGACGCCTGCCGGCGCGTCGTCGAGCTCGGATGGCTGCGGGCCGGGCAGCGCGTGGCGGTCACCGCGGGCCTGCCGAGCGGCGTGCCGGGCTCGACCTCCCTGTTCCAGGTCCAGGAGCTGTGAGCGTCAGACGGCGGGCGCGCGGCCGCGCGCGCGTTCGCTGCGCAGCGCCACCAGGCCGGTCAGCGCCATCACGACGAGCGCGACCATCGCGATGATCGCCTCCGGCGACGTCAGGTCGTCCAGCGAGCCGCCGAGCGCCGTGTAGGCGAAGGCGCGCGGGGCGGCGCCCAGCGCCGTCGCGGCCGCGAACGCGGGCAGCGCGACACGCGACAGACCGGCGGCGTAGTTGACGAGCGAGTACGGCACGCCCGGCGCGATCCGCGCGTAGAGCACCGCCCAGAAGCCGCGCCGCCCGATCCACTCCTGCAAGGGCGCCAGCCGCCTGCCGGCGAGCGTCTCGACGGCATCGTGCGCGACGAAGCGCGCCAGCCCGAAGGCGACCACGGCGCCGAGCGTCGCCGACGCGATCGCGACCGGTGTCCCGAGCGCGGTGCCGAACAGCAGGCCGCTCGCGCCGGCCAGCAGCGGCCCGGGAAAGAGCGCGCACGTCAGCAGCGCGCTGACGGCGATGAAGACCGGCACGGCGGCGCCGCCGAGCGGGTCGACCGCGTCGCGCACGCGGTCGGACGACAGCGAGCCGCTCGAGGCGACGACGACGAACACGATCAAGACGGCCGTCGCCAGCGAGGCGACGCGCAGCCAGGCCGCGCCGCGCGTCACGCCGGGCCGCGCACCGCCGCGGGCGGGTGCGCGGCGTAGAACTCGGCCTCCTGGCGGCCCAGCTCGGTGACCGGGTCGTCGCCGTAGATCCACTCGCGCGCGATCCGGTGCCAGTTGCCGCGCGCGCGCAGCTGGCTCATCACCGCCAGCGTGAGCATCTCCAGGCGCCGGCCGAAGAGATGGTCGGCCGGCAGCGTCTCGTGGCGCATCTTGGCGAAGTGCGAGGAGCGCGGGTCGGACATCTCGATCATCACCTCGGTCGCGATCTCCGGGGTCAGCGCGACCTCCCCGTCCTCGAGGTACCACCACGTCATGTCGCGCACCTGCTCGAGGATCCCCTCGGCCGTGTAGTACTCGGGCTTGGCGATGAAGCCGCCCTCGTGCAGGTGGCCGATCAGCGCCTGGCCGTCGCCGGTCGCCGCGATGCGCTGGATCTCCAGCTCGAACTCGGAGATCGCCGCCGGGATCCGCTTAAACAGGCCGAAGTCCAGAAAGGCCATGCGCCCGTCGTCGAGCAGCAGCGAATTGCCGGGATGCGGGTCGCCCGAGAACTGGTGATGGCGGTACATGCAGCCGAAGTAGAAGCGGTAGACGATCTCGCCCAGGCGGTCGCGCTCGGCCTGGGGCAGCTGCTTGAGCTCCTCGAAGCCGCGGCCGTCGACGAACTCGGTGACGATGACCTTCTCGTGCGAGAGCCTCGTGATGACCTCGGGCACGACGATGAACGGGTGCCCGCGGTAGATCCGGGCGAGCGTGCGCTGGTTCTGCGCCTCGAGCTCGTAGTCGAGCTCCTCGTCGATCCGCGAGCGGATCTCGTCGCCCATCGCCTTCGGGTCGAGGCCCGGCGCGACCATCTTCATGAGCCGCAGGATGATCCCGAGGTTCTGCATGTCGGCGCGGACGGCCTGCGCCACGCCGGGGTACTGCACCTTGACCGCGACATGGCGGCCGTCGTGCAGGTGCGCCTGGTAGACCTGGCCGATCGAGGCCGCCGCGATCGGCACCGGGTCGAAGGTCTGGAAGACCTCGTCGATCGGCGCGCCGTACTCGCCCTCGATGACCTTCTTCATGTCCTTGAAGCCGACCTTCGGCGCGGCGTCGCGCAGCTCGGCGAGCTTGGCCTGGAACTCCTCGCGGTACTCCTCGGGGACGAGGCCGACGTCGAGGAACGACATGACCTGGCCGAGCTTCATCGCCGCGCCCTTCATCGTCCCCAGCGCGGCGACGATCTGCTCGGCGGTCTCGAGCTGGCGCTTGGCGAGCGCCCTGTCGCGCCCCTCGTCGCCGCGCGCGACGTTCGTCGCGCGCGTGCCCATCTGCTTGGCCGCCTGCGTCGCGGCGAGCCGCCCGACCTTCGAGGAGCGGCTGATGCGCGACGTCGGGATGCCGTCCTTCTTGGCCACTACGCGTTCGTGCGTTCGACCTGCGAGCCGGGGACGATGTCGTCGCGTCCGTCGGCCCAGCGCACCCACGCCTTGTGCCCGCCGTCGTAGTCGTCGCCCCAGACGACGAGCGTCGCCGGCTCGCCGCGGACCGTGACCTGCTCGTCGCCCTCGCGATCCAGCCCGCGCCAGACACGGATGAAGCTGTTGTGCTCCCACTCGTCGCCGATCGTCGTCGGGTCCGTGTGGCCGGGATGCACCTCGGTCGCATGGTCGAGGCTCATGAGCCTGTCCATGATCGACGACCTCATGTCCGCGTAGGAGGTGCTGCCGGGAGCGCGCACGCCGCCGATCGAGTTCCTGAACAGCGTGTCGCCCGTGAACACGTGCCCGGGGACGGTGAAGTTCAGCATCCCCTTCGTGTGCCCGGGGGTGTGGACGGCGTCGACCTGCAGGCCGCCGATCTGCAGCGGCTCGAACGGCTGCGCGTCGACCGGCTCGTCGGGGTGGGCGAGGACGACGATGCCCGGATAGCGCGCCTTGACGTCGTCCAGGTCGCAGACGTGATCGTGGTGGTGATGGGTCAGCAGCACGTGGGTGACCTCGATCTCGTGCTGCTCGGCTGCATCGAAGAGCGGGGCCATCGGACCGCCCGCGTCGACGAGGAAGCCCGGCCCGCCGGAAGCGCCTGCGACGAGGTACGTGTTCGTCAGGAAGCCGTCCGACATGGAGCGTTCGATCAGCATCAGGGGGAGGGTACTGTGTGCTCTATGGCCGCAAAGGAGCGCATCCCAAGGGAGCTTGGCCCCCTTACGCCCGGCCCAGGGGGCCGGTCCAACCCCCAGCTACCGGCTCGATGACCGCCGTCGAGCTGATCCATACGTGCTACAGGATCGGTGACATCGAGCGATCCGTTGCGTTCTACGAGGCGCTCGGGTTCGAGGAGCGGTCGCGCAAGCCGATCCGCGACGAGGCGATCAACGTCTTCATGGGCCTGCCCGGAGACGGCGACCGGCTGGAGCTGACCTACAACCACGGCGTGTCGGAGTACACCCACGGCACCGGCTACAACCACATCGCGCTGACGGTGTCGGACATGGCGCAGACGCTCGCCGGCCGCGCTCGCCGCGCACGGCATCGAGCCCGAGAAGCCGCCCTACCGCGTCAGAGAGGGCGGATCGCTGCTGTGCTTCGTGCGCGATCCCGACGGCTACCGGATCGAGCTCATCGAGCGCAGCTGAGGGAAGGGCCGGCGCCGCTCACGCGGCCGCCGGCGCGGGGGTGGCGAGCAGCGCGCAGCTGCTCACGCGGCCGCCGGCGCCGGGGTGGCGAGCAGCGCGCGGAGCGTTCGCGCCACCGATCGGGGCTCGTCGAGGATCTGGCGATGGGTGAAGCGCACGACGCGATATCCGGCGACCGTCAGCATCGCGTCCCTCGCGCGGTCGCGTTCGAATGCCGCACGCGTGAGGTGCGTCCCGCGTCCGTCGGTCTCGACGATGAGGCGGTGCCCGGGCCACAGGAAGTCGACCTCGCAGCCCTCCACGGCGCGGTTGACGAGCGGCCGCGGGAGCCCGTGGCGGTCGCTCAGCGCGAGCAGCATCGCCTCGAGCTCGGAGCGGGTCGGTTCGTGATCGCGGTACAGCTCGAGAGCCGACGCGAGCGACGCGGCGCCGGGGTGATACGGGTGCCGGCCGATGGCCTGCTCGACGAGCGTCAGATCGAACAGCCTGAGGATCTCGCAGCGCTCGACGGCCCGAGCGAGGCCGGCGGCGCGCAGCATCGCGGCGCCGTCGAGCAGCGTGCGCGCGACGGTCGTGACCGGGATGCCGTCGTGGATGGTGATCTCGCCCGGCTCGAGACGTCCGCAGCGGTGAACGCGGATGCCCTCGCGGGCGGCCAGCCCGTTACGGGTCGCGACGCTGACGTCGATCGTCGACGCCGACGAGGGGCGCAGATCCCAATGCGACAGCGCTGCCATGTGGCTCAGCGCGGCGCGGTCGCCGTAGGCGAGGACGGCCGCGATCCACCAGCCCCGGCGGGTCGTCGGCCGATGACCGACCGCGAAGACGCCGCGATGAAGGCGGTGCAGGCGCCCGCTGCGGACGCGGTGTGCGATCGCGGCGGGGCTGAGCCCCGCATCGACGAGCTGGCGTCGACTCAACACGCCGTGCCGGCGTGCCGCGATGTCGGCGACGACAGCGTCGGGCCGCGGGTTCGCGAGTTGGCGTGCCACCACATGGGTGAGGCCACACGTCGCCGCAACTCGCCCCCTCCGCCGCCTGACGCATGGGGCGGGTCGAGTTGTCGCTCCCTGACGGCCACAGATCGACCCGGCATCAGAGCACCCGGGTCCGCCGGCCCGCACGGGTCGACTTGTTGGCGTCTGGCGACAACAGATCGACCCCGTCTCGGCGGCGAGCGGGCCGCATGCCGCGCCCGCTGCGGGCGCCGCCGCCACGCGCGCCGCGCACGGGCGCTGCGCACCGCCCCGCCATCTAAGCTCAAGCGATGACCGCCGTCGCCGCCGCGAGCTGAGCGCACGACCACCGTGGCGGAGCACCGCACAGCCGTCATCGACATGGGCTCCAACTCGTTTCGGCTCGTCGTCTTCACCGCCGCCGACGGCTGGTGGAAGCTCACCGACGAGATCCACCTCGCGGTGCGGATCGGCGAAGGGCTCGAGGCCACCGGCGAGCTCGGCGCCAAGCCGATGAAGCGCGGCCTCGAGGCGGCCGAGGTGTTCGCCCACTTCTGCTCCGCGGTCGGCATCGAGGCCGGCGACATCAGGGCCGTCGCGACGAGCGCGATCCGCGACGCCGCCAACCGCCGGGACTTCCTCGACACCGTGCGCGCGCGGACCGCGCTCGACGTGCAGGTCCTCGGCCGCGAGGAGGAGGCGACCTTCGGCTACCTCGCGGTCGTCAACTCCACGACGCTGGCCGACGGCGCGGTGCTCGACCTCGGCGGCGGCTCGCTGCAGCTCGTCGAGGTCCTCAGCCGCCACTCGGGCCGCCTCGGCTCCTGGCCGCTGGGCGCGGTTCGCATGACCGAGCATTTCCTCGCCGAGGACGACCCGCCGCCGAAGAAGGCCCGCAAGGCGCTGCGCGCCCACGTCGCGCGCCTGCTCGAGGAGGAGGCCGCCTGGCTGCCGCGCACCGGCCGGCGGATCGTCGGCATCGGCGGCACGCTGCGAAACCTCGCCGCCGCCGCGCAGGCCGAGGCGGGGATGCCCTCCTACGGCATCCAGGGCTTCGCGATCACGCGTGCGGCGCTGAACGACCTGATCGACCGCCTGCAGTCGATGAAGGCAGCCGAACGCGGGTCGATCAAGGGCATCAAGTACGCCCGCGCGGACCTCATCCTCGCCGGCGCCCTCGTCGTCGACTCGGTCCTCGAGCACGGCGGGTTCGACGCGATCGAGGTCACCGAGGCCGGGCTGCGCGAAGGCATCTTCTTTGACTCCTACCTCGACGGCGACCCGCCGCTGTTCGACGACGTGCGGCGCGCGAGCATCGTCAACCTCGCCGCGCGCTACGGCGTCGACCCGGCGCACACCGAGCAGGTCGCGCGCCTCGCGCTCGGCCTCTTCGACGAGCTCGCCGGCGAGGGGCTGCATCGCGGCGACCGCTGGGAGCGCGAGCTGCTGTTCTGCGCCTGCATCCTGCATGACATCGGGATGTCGATCGACTACGACGACCACCACAAGCACTCGCGCTACCTGATCCTCAACGCCGGCCTGCCCGGCTTCGACCCGCGCGAGGTGGCGCTGATCGCGCAGGCCGCGCGCTACCACCGCAAGGGAACGCCGGAGTTCGGTGAGCTGGCAGCCGTCGCGCAGGACGGCGACGAGGAGCGGCTCAACCGCCTCGCGCTGCTGCTGCGTCTCGCCGAGGACCTCGAGCGCAGCCGCGACCAGAGCGTCCGCGCTGCGCACGTCGCCGCCGGCGACGGCACGATCCGGCTCGAGCTCGAGTCCGACGGCACGGCGGCGGTCGAGCGCTGGGCGGCGCAGCGCGAGGTCGATCTGTGCGAGCGGGCGTTCGGGCGCCGGCTCGAGGTGCAGCCGGCATGACGGCTCGCCATCGCCCGGCCACGCCGATCGCCGATCCGCGAGGCAGGTGCTCGCGTTGAGCCTGACGCAGGGACGCGGTCCGCTCGGCGGCGCGCCCGGCGCCGCGAACTACACGATCCAGGCGCCCCCGCACCGGCTCCTCTTCGAGCCCGACCAGCGCCGCCTGCGGGCGTTCGTCGGCGACACGCTGGTGCTCGACACGGCCGGCGCGCACCTGCTGCACGAGACCGGCATCAGACCGGTCGTCTACGTCCCGCTCGAGGACGTCGAGCACGACGTGCTCGAGCGCACCGACACGACGACGCACTGCCCGTTCAAGGGCGACGCCGTCTACTGGGCCGTGCGCGCCGGCGACGAGCTGCGCGCCGACGCGATCTGGGCCTACGAGCAGCCGTTGCCCGAGGCGCGATGGCTGCGCGGCTTCGCCGGCGTGTACTTCGGCCGCGTCGACCGCTGGCTCGTCGAGGATGAGCGGGTCGACGGCCGGCGGCTGCGCGACCCCTATCACCGCGTCGACGTGCACGTCAGCTCGCGCCCGGTCACCGTCACCGCGGCCGGCGAGGTCATCGCGCGCTCGCAGCGGCCGACGCTCGTCTTCGAGACGAGCATGCCGGTGCGCGCGTACCTGCCGCGCGGGGACGTCGAGGCGGGGCACCTGCGACCGAGCGACAGGACCACGTCGGACCCGTACATGGGCGACGCGATCTGGTGGCACGTGCACGCCGGCGGCGAGACGTTCGCCGACGCCGCCCACAGCTACGAGCTGCCGCGCGCGGAGGCGATGAAGGTCGCGGGCCTCGTCTGCTTCTCGGGCGAGCTAGTGGACGTCGAGCTGCATCGCTGACGTGCTCGGCCGGAACACGCGCGATCGAACGGCACGCGCAGGGACTCCGCCGCCCCGCGGGTCCGGTCGGCGAGGGGCGAGGAGCTAGGGGCTAGGAGCGAGCGGCCCCTCGCCGGAGCCGCGGCGGGCTAGACCGTCCGCTCGTCCTCCGACGGCGGGGTTCCGACAGGGATCATCCGCTCCTGCGACGAGACGGCGTCGACGACCTCTGCCTGCTCGGCCTGCATCTCGTCGAGATGGTCGCCGTCGCAGAGCACGCGGAAGTTCCCGGTCACGCCGCCGTCGGCATGGATCGTGATCCCGGGAAGGACCTCCTCGCCCTCCTCGAAGCCGAGCCGCTCCATGTCGAAGTGCGCCAGCCCGATCCCGTGCGCGGTGTGCGTCGGGTTCTCGCGATCGTGCGCGTTGAGGGCGATCTGAAAGGCGCGCAGGTTGGCGGCGACCTTCTCGACGGGTGTCGGCATGACGCTTAAACCGTAGCGCGGATCAGGCGTCGATCAAGACCCCCGGGTTCAGCAGGCCGGCAGGATCGACGGCGCGCTTGGCCGCGGCCAGCGCCGCCGCGAAGGGCGCGGGCCGCTGGCGGTCATACCAGGGCCGGTGGTCGCGCCCCACGGCATGATGGTGGGTGATCGTCCCGCCCGCGGCCAGCAGCGCGTCGCTGACGAGCGACTTGACCTGCGCCCACTGCGCCACCTCGTCGCCGCGCCGGGCGGGCGCCAGCACGGTGAAGTACGGCGCCGGCCCGTCGGGATAGACGTGCGATATGCGGCAGGTGATCCGTCCCGCCGGCCCGATCGCCTCCTGCGCGACCGCCGTCACGGACTCGTGCAGCGCCGCGAATCGCTCCCACGTCACCGCCGTCTCGAAGGTCTCCGTGAGGATCCCGATCGCGACGAAGGCATCGCGCAGGTAAGGCGCGCGGAAGAACGCGGCGCGCCAGGCGCCGACGGCATCGCCGCTGGACGACGGGTCGCCGGCGAAGCGCGGCCGGCGGACGGTGCGCTCATCCCACTCGCCCGCGGCGGAGGCGCAGATGCGCAGCCCGCGCTCCAGCAGCTCGCCGACCGGCACGAGCTCCTCCGAGGCCCCCTCGAAGCCGAGCACCAGCAGCGCCGCCGTGCCGTCGCCGGCGCCGGTCATGCGCGCCTCCTCGGCGTCGATCAGGCGGCAGTTGGAGGGCCGCAGCCCCGACTGCGCGATCGCCCGCAGCGCTCCGATCCCGTCGCTGAACGAGGCGAAGCGCACCGCGGCGAGCGAGTGCGCCCTCGGTCGCGGGCGCACGCGCACCCACGCCTCGGTGACGACGCCGAGCACGCCCTCGGAGCCGAGCAGCAGCGCGTCGGGCGAGATCCCGGCGCCGGACGCCGGCACGCGGCGCGACTGCCACGCGCCGCTCGGCGTGACCGCGCGCACGGACTCGACGAGGTCGTCGATGTGCGTCTCGGCCGTCGCGAAGTGACCGCCGGCGCGCGTCGCGACCCAGCCGCCGAGCGTCGAGAGCTCGAAGGACTGCGGGTAGAAGCGCAGCGTCAGGTCCAGCGCCTCGAGTTGCTTCTCCAGCACCGGCCCGGGCGCGCCCGCCTGGATCAGCGCCGAGCGGGCGACGTCGTCGATCTGCAGGACGCGGTCCATCGCCCCGAGGTCGAGCGAGACGACGCCGTCGAAGCGGGCCGGCACGTCGCACGTGACGCCGCCGGTGACGCTCGTGCCGCCGCCGTAGGGCACGACGGCGACGTTGGCGCCCGCCGCCCACTCGAGCACGGCCTCGACGTCGCGCTCGCCGCGGGGCCGCGCGACGACGTCGGGCGGGAAGTCGAACTGGCCGCGGAAGCCGCGGACGACGTCCGCGTAGGACTTGCCCCACGCGTGCGACGCGCGCGAGTGACCGTCGCTCGCGCAGATCGCCGCGAGCTGCGGCGGCGCTGCGACGCGCGGCTCGCGCAGCACCACGTCCGCCAGCGCGACCGGCTCGCGGACCGCGCCGTCGCCGGCGATCCGCAGCTGCTCCTCCAGGCCGGGCGCGGCCGCCCTCAGCTGCGCCGCCGACCATCCGTCGTCCTCATAGCCCCAGCCCCAGTGCTTGCGCCTGCGCATCTGCGCGACGATAGTCCCGCCCCATGTCCACACGCGTCCTCATCTTCACCGCCTCGATCGGCGCCGGCCACGACCGGCCCGCCCGCGTGCTCGCCGGTGCCGTGCGCGAGCGCGGTGCTGCCGTCGAGGTCGTCGACGGCCTCGAGCTCGCCGGCCCGGTCGCCCGCACGATCATCGACGGCGCCTCCAAGCTCGACACGAGCCCCGGCCGCCTGGCCTTCAACGCCGGCTATCAGCTCGCCACGCGGGTCGCGCCGCTGCAACAGGCCGGCACTGCGGCGCTCGACAGGCTCGCGCGCCGTGGGTTCACCGCGTCGCTGCGCGAGCACCCGGCCGACGTCGTCGTCTCGACCTACCCGCTGTGGTCGCAGCTGCTCGGACGGATGCGCGCCGACGGAGCGCTGCGCACGCCGGTCGTCAGCGCGATCACCGACCTCGCGGCGCTCGAGCTCTGGGTCCACCCGGCGATCGACCTGCACCTCGTCACGCATCCCGAGTCCGAGGGCGAGGCCCGCGCGATCGCGGGTGCCGGCGCGCGGATCGAGGCCGTCCACGGCCTCACCGACATCGGCTTCACGAACCCGCCCGACCGCAGCGCGGCGCGCGCCGAGCTCGAGCTGCCGGCGCGTGGCTCGCTCGTCGTCGTGTCCGGCGGCGGCTGGGGCGTCGGCGACCTGCCCGCCGCGACGGACACCGCGCTGCACTACGGCGCCGACACCGTGGTCGTGCTTGTCGGCCACAACGAGCGCGCGCGCCAGAACATGCAGGCGGCGTACGCCGACGACAGCCGCGTGCAGGTCTGGGGGTTCACCGACAGGATGGTCACGCTGCTGGCGGCGGCCGACGTGCTGATCCACTCGACGGCCGGCCTGACCGTCCTCGAGGCCCTGATGTGCG
The DNA here is from genome assembly GCA_046565905.1 of Thermoleophilia bacterium. GTDB lineage: Bacteria > Actinomycetota > Thermoleophilia > Solirubrobacterales > Solirubrobacteraceae > CADCVQ01. Next base: position 51,311 of record JBKHXR010000089.1, read on the forward strand.
ACTGCCGCGTGATCTCCTACGGCTGGGAGCGCGGGCACATCCGCGCCAACAACCGCGCCTACGAGCGGCTCGGCATGGTCTCCGTCGCCCGCAACCGGCCGCAGCTCGCGCACGCGCTGATCCACGCATTGGCGGCGCCGCCGCTGGGCGCGCGGGCGCCCGAGCTGCCAGCGGCGGCCGACCTCGTGCTCGGGCTCGCCGAGCGCGAGCCGGTGCCCGCGGGCTGACCCGCGCCGCCGCGCGCCCGCGACGCGCGCCGGCGAGCACCGCGCGAACTATCGTTGCCCGGATGCAGCAACCGGCGATCCTCGCTCGCGGGCACTGGCCGGCCGAGCGCGTGCGGGCGCGCTGGCGCGAGGAGCACTACGAGCCGCCGCGCGACAAGGCCGACGCCGCCGACGCCGCGATCGCCGCGCTGCGCGAGCGCGGGTCGCCGAGCCACGACGGGCTGTCGGCGCGCCTGGTCGCACACGCCGAGCGCGGCGACGAGCTGCTGCTCGAGCTGCAGCCCGTGCGCTGGGCGCTGCGGCTCGTCGACGGCGACGCGTCGCGCTCGATGGCCGCCCTCGCCGTCACCCGCGCGGCGGACGGCCGCTGGCTGGCGGGACGCCGCGCCCCATGGCTGTCGTCCTGGCCCGGGCGCTGGGCGCTCGGCGCCGGCGGCGCCGTCGACGTCGGCGAGAGCCCCGCCGAGACGCTGACGCGCGAGCTCGACGAGGAGTGGGCCGTGCAGCCCGAGCGGCTGACGGTCGAGGCGCTCGTGCGCCTGCCGCATCAGCTCGTGATGGTCGTCGGCCTCGCCTGGCTGCCCGACGGCGCCGAGGTCGAGATGGACGACGAGCACGACGACTACGCCTGGTGGCCCGCCGAGGTCGCCGACTGGCCCGCCGAGGCCGACGAGCCGCTGCGGCGCATGGCGACGCTGCTGGCGGCGCACGCCGGATGAGCCGCCTGCTCACCTTCGGACGCCTGAAGTGGGCGTCGTTGGCCCATTCGACGATCTACACCGTGTTGCTCGTGGTCTGGCTCGTGCCGGGGCTCGCCGGGCTGGAGGCGGTCTTCGGCATGGGTCACGGCGTCGGCTGGATCGCGATGTCGCTGGCCTGCATCGTCGCATTGCGCCTGCGCGTGATCGATCTGCGGCTGGCGGTGGCCGTCGCGGTGCTCGGCGGCATCGGGCCGTTCATCGGCTCCTACGAGTTCGTGCGCCAGTCTCGCGCGCGAGCGCCGGGAGATCGCCCGGCAGCGGCGCCGGCGGACAGCCCGTGCAACCCCGCCCGCCGTCCGGGGTAGTCCCGCACGATGCAGTTCCCCGCCAGGCCGAGCCGCCGCCGGAACCTGAGCCCCGTCGCCGGCCGGACCTTCTACAGTGGACTTTCGGCATGGCCGTGAACACGACAGTTCAGGTGACGCTGCCAGCGATGGGCGAGTCCGTCCGCGAGGGCACCGTGCTGGAGTGGCACAAGCAGGAGGGCGAGGCCGTCGAGGCCGACGAGCCGCTCGTCGAGGTGTCGACGGACAAGGTCGACGCGGAGGTTCCCTCACCGGCGTCGGGCACGCTCGTCAAGATCCACGCCGGCGCGGGCGAGACGGTGGCCGTCGGAACCGTGCTCGCCGAGATCTCGACCGACGGGGCCGCTCCCGCCGCCCTCGCGCCGCAGTCCGCCGCTGAAGAGGCGCCGCCGCCGGCCGAAGACGACGAGGTGACGCCCGCAGCCACCGCACTCGTCGACATCGTGACGCCCGCCGGCGGGGAATCCGTCCAGGAGGGCACGATCCTCGAATGGACGGTGCAGGTCGGCGACACCGTCGAGGAGGGCCAGACGGTCGTCGAGCTGTCGACCGACAAGGTCGACATGGAGCTGCCGGCTCCGGTCTCGGGCACGATCGCCGAGATCCTCGCCGCAGAAGGCGAGACCGTATCGGTCGGCCACGTCATCGCCCGCGTCGCCCCGAGCGGCGGCAACGGCGCCCCGGCGGCACGACCCGCCCCGGCCCAGGCGCTCGGCCCCGAAGCCCAGGCGACCCGCGGCGGCGCCGGCACGGCGACGCCGGCCGGCGGAGACGGCGCCGCACCGCCGCCCGCTGCCGCACCCGGGCGCGAGCGGCCGCCAGCCGCCGACGGCAACGGCCGCCAGGCCTCGCCTGTCGCGCGCCGCGTCGCCGCTGCCGAGGGCGTCGATCTCTCCGCGGTCGCGGGCAGCGGCCCGGCCGGACGGGTCACGAAGGCCGACGTGCTCGCCGCGAAGAGCGCGCCGCCGCCGGCGCTCGCGCCGCCGGCCCCGGCACCGGCCGCGGCCCCGCCTGCACGCCCCGCGCCGGCCGGCAGCACCGAGCTCAAGGGCGGCGCGGCGATGCTCGCGCGCTACATGGAGCAGTCGCGCGAGATCCCGACCGCGACGTCGTTGCGGACGATGACCGTCACGGTGATGGACGCGCGCCGCTCGGAGCTCAAGAGCGCCGGGCACAAGATCTCGTTCACCCATCTGATCGCCTACGCGATCGCGCGTGCGGCGACCGAGCAGATGCCGGTCATGACGCACCACTACGCGCTCGTCGACGGCAAGCCGCACCGGATCGACGACGGCGCGGCCAACCTGGGGATCGCCGTCGACGTCGAGAAGAAGGACGGCAGCCGGACGCTGATGGTGCCCGTCATCCGTGACGCCGGACGCAAGAGCTTTCCCGAGTTCCTCGACGCGTTCGGCAACCTCATCGCGCGGGCCCGCGACAACGCGCTCACCGCCGACGACCTCGTCGGCGCCAACATCACGCTGACCAACCCCGGCGGCATCGGCACGATCGCGTCGGTGCCGCGGCTGATGCCCGGCCAGGGCACGATCGTGGCGACCGGCTCGATCGGCTATCCCGTCGGACTGGGCGCCGTCGGCGACATGATCGGCGCCGAGAAGGTCATGTCGATGACCTCGACGTACGACCACCGCGTGATCCAGGGCGCGGAGTCGGGCCGCTTCCTGAAGGTCGTCGAGGAGTACCTGCAAGGCGAGCACGGCTTCTACGAGGAGCTCTTCGACCAGCTCGGCACGCAGCCGGCCGCGCTGCCCGCGCCGCCCGCTCCGGTCGCGGCCGCCGTCGCCGCCCGCGACTCCGCCGGAGCCGCACACTCGCCCGCCGCTCCCGCCGCCACGCGGCTGCCTGCCGGCGAGACGGCCGCCGCGACGCCCGCCGAAGAGCTCCTGCAGGCCGTCCAGGCCGCCGTCTCGCTGCTGAAGGCGCACCGCACGCACGGCCACCTCGCCGCCCGCCTGGACCCGCTCGGCCGGGAGCCGGAGGGCGACCCCGCGCTCGATCCCGAGCCGCTCGGCCTCACCCCCGAGGTGATGGCGAAGATCCCCGCGAAGGTGCTGCGGATGCACGTTCCCGGCGCGACGCTCGCCGACGCGCTGCCGCACCTGCGCGAGACCTACTGCGGCACGATCGCCTACGAGATCGAGCACATCGCCTCGCACCGCCAGCGCACTTGGCTGCGGGCGAAGATCGAGTCCGGCGAGTTCCGCGCCCCGCTCAGCCCCGAGGAGCAGAAGGCGCTGCTCAAGCGGCTGATCGAGGTCGACGCGCTCGAGCGCTTCATGCACAAGGCCTACCTCGGCCAGAAGCAGTTCTCGATCGAGGGCCTGGACATGACCGTGCCGATGCTCGACGAGCTGATCCAGCTCTGCGCCGCCCACGGCGGCCGCGAGGTCGTGCTCGGCATGGCGCACCGCGGGCGGCTGAACGTCCTGGCGCACAACCTCGGCCGCCCGTACGACACGATCTTCGCGGAGTTCGAGGGCGCGTCGACGCTCGAGGCGGTCACGACGATCCCGCAGGGCGGGACCGGCGACGTGAAGTACCACCACGGCGCGCAGGGCTCCTACCAGCTGCCCGACGGCTCCTCGATCCTCGTCAACCTCGAGTCCAACCCGTCGCATCTGGAGTACGTCGGTCCGGTCGTGACCGGCGCCACGCGCGCCGCGCAGACGACGCGCATGGGTCCACACGCGCACCGCGACGTCAACTCGGCGGTGCCGATCGTCCTGCACGGCGATGCGGCGATGCCCGGTCAGGGCGTCGTGCCGGAGACGCTCAACCTCCAGGCGCTCGACGGCTACTCCGTCGGCGGCACGCTGCACCTGATCCAGAACAACCAGGTCGGCTTCACGACCGATCCCGACGACGCGCGCTCGACGCGCTGGGCGTCGGACGTCGCCAAGGGCTTCGACGTGCCGATCATCCACGTCAACGCCGACGACGTGGCGGCCTGCGTCTCGGCGGTGCGGCTGGCGTGGGCGTTCCGCCGCGAGTTCGGCCACGACGTCGTGATCGACCTGATCGGCTACCGGCGCTTCGGCCACAACGAGGCCGACGAGCCGGCCTACACGCAGCCCGAGCAGGTCGCGCGCATCCGCCGCCACAAGCGCGTCGCCGACCTCTGGGCCGAGCAGCTCGTCGCCCAGGGCATCGTCACCACGCAGGACGTCGAGAGCGAGAAGAACGAGGCCTGGGACGAGCTCACGCGCCTGCACCAGCAGCTCAAGGCGCAGATCCAGCAGGCGGCCGACGTCGGCGAGGTCGAGCAGCCGACGGGCGAGTACCAGCTCGACCGCACGCCGTCGCCGGAGGTCAAGACCGCCGTCAGCTCGACGCGGCTGCACGTCCTCAACGACGAGCTGCTGCGCATCCCCGACGGCTTCACCGTGCACCCCAAGCTCGTCAAGCAGCTCGAGCGCCGCCGCGCCGCGCTCGGCCCCGACGGCGGGATCGACTGGGCGCATGCCGAGTCGCTGGCCTTCGCCTCGCTGCTGACGGAGGGCACGCCGATCCGGCTGACCGGCCAGGACGTCGAGCGCGGCACGTTCTCGCAGCGCCACATGGTCCTGCACGACGCCAAGACCGGGCAGACGATCTGCCCGATCCAGTCGCTGCCGGGCGCGCTGGCGCCGTTTGAGCTGCACAACTCGCCGCTGAGCGAGGTCGCCTGCCTCGGGTTCGAGTACGGGTACTCGCAGGAGGCGCCCGAGACACTCGTGCTCTGGGAGGCGCAGTTCGGCGACTTCGTCAACGCCGCCCAGGTCGTCATCGACCAGTTCATCGCCAGCGGCCTGGCCAAGTGGGGGCAGACCTCGCGCCTCGTGCTGCTGCTGCCGCACGGCTACGAGGGCTCCGGCCCGGAGCACTCCAGCGCCCGCCTGGAGCGCTTCCTGACGCTCGCCTCGGAAGGCAACATGCGCGTCGCGAACGTCACGACCCCCGCGCAGTACTTCCACCTCATCCGTCGCCAGGCGCGGATCGCCAAGCAGCGCCCGCTGATCCTGATGACGCCCAAGTCGCTGCTGCGCCTGCCGCAGGCGACCAATCGCATCGAGCACCTCAGCGAGACGAAGTTCTTCCCCGTCCTCGGCGAGCCGCGGGTGCCCGCCGAGAAGGTGCGGCGCCTCGTGCTGTGCACCGGCAAGATCTACTACGACCTCGCCGGGCACCCGCGTCGCAAGGACGTCGAGGGCGTCGCGATCGGCCGCGTCGAGCTGCTGTATCCCTTCCCCCAGGCGCAGATCCTCGAGCTCATCCAGAGCTACCCCAACCTGCGCGAGGTGGTCTGGGTGCAGGAGGAGCCGCGCAACATGGGCGCCCGGGCGCACATGTTCCCGCGCCTCATGCAGATCCTCCCCGAGGAGCTGAGGTTCGGCTACATCGGCCGGCCCGAGCGCGCCAGCCCGGGCGAGGGATATCCCGCAGCGCACGTGGCCGAGCAGTCGCGCATCGTCGAGACGGCGCTCGACCTGGCGATCCCGGTCTCGCTGTATCCGGTCAAGGCGCCCGGCGAGCGGTAGGCGCGCGGCGAGCGGTAGGCGCGCGGCGAGGTGCAGGGATCGGTGGGCCAGGCGCTCTGGCTGCGCGCGGCGAGCGCCTGAACGGCCGGCGGGTTCGACGCTCCGCCAAGGTCTGACGTGCGCGCCCGCGCCGCCCGACCGGAGTGAACGAGCCGCTGCCTCCGTGACGCAGCGCACGCACCCGTAATTTCATCCCCGGCGGTCGCGTTGGAGGTGGCAGATGACCTCCCACCGGAAAGGAAGCGCCATGCGCCTCTGCCGTCACATCGTCTCCCGCTCGGCGACGCTCGCCGCCGCCACCGGCCTGCTGCTCGCCGCCACAACCGCCGGCGCCGCGCAGGCGGCGGTCCCCGATCCCGAGCGCAACGCCACGACCCCGACCGGGTGGCACTGGTACCACGGTCTCAGCGCCGCGCAGGTCAAGCAGCGCTACGCCGCGCACGGCGACCGCATCGTCGACCTCGAGGTCCAGTCGACGTCGCCGTACCGCTTCGCCGTCGCGACCGTCCGCAACCAGGGCGTCTACGCGCGCGGCTGGTACTGGTACTACGGCCTGACCGCGGCGCAGGTCAAGGCCAGGCTCAAGCAGAAGAACGGCCGGCTGATCGACCTCGAGACGTACACGAGCGGCGGCGCGCGCCGCTTCGCGGTCGTGATGGTCGTCAACAAGGGACCCGCCGCGAAGAACTGGCACTGGTACTACGGCCAGAGCGCCGATCAGCTCAAGGCCCGCCTCAGCGAGCACAAGTCGCGGCTGATCGACCTCGAGAGCTACAGCGCGGGCGGCACGACGCGGTACGCGGCGATCATGATCCGCAACACCGGCGTCGACCGCAGCGCCTGGTGGTTCTGGCGCAACGTGCCGCTGGCGAAGGTCCAGAGCAGCGCCAGCGCCAACGGCGCCCGGACCTTCAGCCTCGACCGGCTTGCCAACGGCCGCTACAACGCGATCCAGATCAAGCGCAAGGGCGAGTTCTCCGCCTACGAGGTCAACGTCGACGCTCGCCGCGCCGGCGACTTCATCTCGCAGAACGCCGGCCGGATCGTCGATCTCGACACGTTCAAGGTCGGCGGCAAGCGCCGCTTCACCGTCGTGATCAACGACAACGCCAACGCCGACAACCAGCGCGTCCGCGCGCTCGCACGGGCGTCGGCCAAGCTGCGCGCGGCACGGTTCGGGATGTTCGTCAAGCCCGTCGGCGGGGCACCGGCCGTCAGCCTCGGCGCCGATCGCGTCTTCGAGCCGGCGAGCGTCATGAAGACGCTGCACCACCTGTACCTGCACAGCCGCCTGGAGGCCAACCCGCCGGAGAGCCTCGCTGCGATCGTCGCCTATCCGGACTGCCCGGCCGTCAACCCGAGCGGCGAGTGCAACGTCGGCAAGGCGCCGAAGGACGTCTGCCCCACGCGCGCCGGCGTCACGGCGACGAGCTTCACGACGCTCGACACCGCCGACCGCTGGATGATGGCCAACTCCGACAACCGCACGACGTTCGCGATCGAGCAGCGCTACGGCCGCGCCGCGATCAACGCGTACGCGACGGCGATCGGGGCGACGCGGACGCAGATCAACCAGAACGTCGGCTGCTGGGGCCCGGACAACGAGATCACGCTCGACGACCTCTCGCGGATGATCGAGGGGGCGCACGACGGATCGCTGCTGCCGACCACGAGCGTGCGCCAGCGGTTCTTCGACACGCTGATCCAGGGCAGCAGCATCTCGGCCGGACTGCAGGCGCTCGTCGCCGCCGAGGCGGCCGCCGCCGGCAAGGCGGGCATCGCGGCTCAGTTCGTCGCCAGCATGCTCAACCGCGCCAAGGGCGGCAGCTACGGCAGCGGCCAGCGCGCCGTGCGCGCGAACTTCGGTCGCATGCTGATCCCGTTCAAGGTCGGCGGGCGCGTCCAGCAGCGGGCGTTCTCGTACGGCAACTTCTACAACTGCGAGGACTGCAGCGGCGACGCCGCCACCGCCACCGCCTACGGCAATGCGGCGGTCGAGCAGTTCCGCCCCGCGATCCGCGCGGCGATCGCGACCTGGTGATCGGTTCGAGCCGGCTGCCGCGCGACGCGGCGGCCGGCTCGTCAGCGCGCGCCCGCCCGCGCGCCGGCCTGCGCCGCGGCGAAGCGCCGCCGCAGCCACCACGCGAGCGCGGCGGCGACCGTCAGGTCGATCGCGAGCGCCAGCGGGCCGCGCCACGTCGCGGCGCCGGCGTAGACGACACCGAGGTGGATCGCCGTCACCGGCAGCAGCCCGAGCAGCAGGCTGTGGGAGCGAAAGCCGGAGAAGTGCTCGCGCAGGCAGAGCTCGGCGACGACCACCACCAGGACGCCGATCCCCGCCAGGAAGAGCCCTGCCGTGCCGGCGACGAAGCCGAGCGCGAAGAGCGCAAGCCCGACGGCCATCCCGATCTCGGTCAGCGGAAACGGCGCCCAGACGGCGTCGGGGCGCGGGACGCCGGCGCGGACGTCGAGCCGCGACGGGCGCCGCTGCGACGCCTGTCGCGTCGCCGTCGCCGACTTCGCCGGCGCCTCGGACGGTGGCGCCGGTGCGGGTTCTGCGCGGGCCTGGGCGCGCCGCGTGCCGCGCTCCTGCGCCCGGCCGGCGGCGCGCTCCTGCGCCCGGCCGGCGGCGCGCTCCTGCGCTCGGCCGGCGGCGCGCTCCTGCGCCGTCGCCTCCGGCGCGCCGGAGCCCTGGCGTGCCCGCCGGCGCTGCTTCCTCCTGGCGCGGCTCTTGCTCACGCCCGCCCGGCCTCGCGCTCGTCCCCGCGCTCGGTTTCGCGCCCGCGAGCGAACGCGACGAACCAGTCCAGCGCGGCGGGGTTCGCCAGCGAGTCGCGGCTCGCCGCGCGCTCCGGCGCGACACCGGAGAGGATCCGCTTGACCGGCACCTCGAGCACCTTGCCCGAGAGCGTCCGCGGCACCTCGGCCACCGCATGCACGTCGTCGGGCACGTGCCGCGGAGAGCAGTCCTCGCGCAGACGCGCGGCGATCCGCCCCCGCAGGTCGCCGTCGAGCTCGAGCTCTTCGCGCAGGACGACGAACAGCCCGATCCAGCCGTCGACGTCGACGACGAGCGCGTCGACGACCTCGTCGAGCGCGAGCACCGCGCGGTAGATCTCGCTCGTGCCCATGCGCACGCCGCCGCGGTTGATCGTCGAATCGCTGCGCCCGTAGATGATCGCCGTGCCGCGCGGCGTGATCTCGATCCAGTCGCCGTGGCGCCAGACGCCCGGATACATCTCGAAGTACGCCTCGCGCAGCCGCGTCCCGTCGGGGTCGTTCCAGAAGAACAGCGGCATCGACGGCATCGGCTGCGTGATGACGAGCTCGCCGACCTCGCCGGTCAGCGCGCGGCCGTGCTCGTCGAAGGCCTGGACGTCGCAGCCCAGCGAGCGCGCCTGGAGCTCGCCCTCGTAGACGGGGAGCAGCGGCACGCCGCCGACGAACGCGGTGCAGACGTCGGTCCCGCCGCTCGTCGAGAACAGCCAGGTGTCGGCGCCCAGCTCGTCGTAGATCCAGCGAAAGCCCTCGGCTGACAGCGGCGAGCCGGTCGAGCCGACGCTGCGCAGCGCGCCGAGGTCACGGCCCTCGCCCGGCGATACGCCGGCCTTCATGCAGCCGGCGATGTACGCGGCGCTCGTGCCGAAGCAGGTGATGCGGGCCTCCGCCGCGAGATCCCACAGCCGGTCGAGCGTCGGCGACGAGGAGCCGCCCGCCCTGCCCTCGTAGAGGACGATCGAGGCCGGCGTCAGCAGTACGCCGACGAGGAAGTTCCACATCATCCAGCCGGTCGTCGTAGACCAGAACGCCCGGTCGCCGGGCTGCATGTCGAGGTGCAGGCTCTGGTGCTTGAGCTGCTCGAGCAGGATCCCGCCGTGGCCGTGCACGATCGCCTTCGGCAGGCCGGTCGTGCCGCTGGAGTACAGCACCCACAGCGGGTGGTCGAAGGGCACGGGCTCGAGCACGAGCTCGGCGCCCGCCGGTCCGAGGAACGAGTCGGCGAAGCCGCCACCGCCGACGTGGCCGAAGCGCACGAGCGTCCCGCCGACAGCGGCGTGGATGTCGTCGACGACCGCGCCGCGGTCGAAGTCGCGGCCGCCGTAGCGATAGCCGTCGACCGCGAGCAGCACCTTCGGCTCGATCTGCGCGAAGCGGTCGATCACCGACCGCGCACCGAAGTCCGGCGAGCAGCTCGACCAGATCGCGCCCAGCCCGGCGGTCGCGAGGAACGCGGCGATCGCCTCCGGGATGTTCGGCATGTAGGCGGCGACGCGGTCGCCGCGCTCGACCCCGCAGGCGCGCAGCCCCGCCTGGATGCGCGCGGTCAGCTCGCGCAGCTGTCCCCACGTCACCGTGTCCAGGGCGTGCAGCTCCGAGGCGTGGCGGATCGCGACGTCGCCGCCGTCGCGGTCGCGGAAGATGTGCTCGGGATAGGACAGCGTCGCGCCTGCGAACCATCGCGCCCCCGGCATCTGCGGCTGCTCGAGGACCGCCCGGGGCGGCTCGTGGAAGCGCACGCCGAAGTACTCGGCGATCGACGACCAGAAGGCCTCGACGTCGCCGGTCGACCACTGCCACAGCTCGTGGTAGGTCGCCGGCGCGACGCCGTGGAAGGCCGACAGCCAGTCGATGTAGGCGCGCAGCCGGGTGCGCCGGGCGAACGCCTCGTCGGGCTTCCACAGCAGCTGCGGCTCGCGGCGGTCCACGCCGCAAGCCTAAGCCCTCGCTAGAGCCTGCCCTCGAACTCGACGGTGACCTGGTCGGTGACCTTGAGCGCGCCCATCAGCGCCTTGAACTGCTTGATGCCGAAGTCGCTCTGGCTGAGCGCGATGCTGCCGCTGATCGTGTCGCCGTCGACGTTCAGCGGGACGTCGACCGACGAGCTCGTGCCGGCGATCGAGAGGTCGCCCCTGGCGCTGCCGTCGCCCACCTCCGTCGACCGGAAGGAGATCTGCGACGACCCGAGGACCTTGTCCGTGATGCTCTTCTTGATGTCGGCCTTGTCCTTGTCGCCCAGCGGCTTGGCCCCGCCCGTCCCCTGGATGACCTCGATCGAGGCGGGGTCGGCGTTCAGCGTGATCGACGGGCTGGCGCCGCCTTCGATCGTCGCGTCCCAGCTGCCGACGCCGAGCACGAGGTCGTGCCCGGCCCTGGCTGCGGCGCCCTCCCTGCCCGTCTTGACCTTCAGCGATCCGTTGCCGGGTCTGATGCTGTGCGTACCTTGCGGAATTGACATGCCGGTGACCCTACTCGCGAGCGCGCCGCGTACGCCTGCCGCGTAGCCTGCTGCGGATGCCGTGGTACCAGCGCGAGATAACGCTCCGGCCGCGCCCCCGCGGCGTGCACCTGGTGACCGGCGAGATCGTCGAGGCGCTGCCCGAGCTGCGCGAGCTCGAGATCGGCCTCGCGCACCTGTTCATCCGCCACACCTCGGCGTCGCTGACGCTCAACGAGAACGCGTCGCCCGACGTGCGCCGCGACTTCGAGTCGTGGTTGAGCAGCGCGGTTGCCGAGGACTTCGCGTGGACGCACACGCTGGAAGGTCCCGACGACATGCCGGCGCACATCAAGGCGGCGCTGATGGGCTCGTCGCTGAGCCTGCCGATCGGCGGCGGTCGTCTCGCGCTGGGGACGTGGCAGGGGATCTACCTCTGCGAGCACCGTGACCGCGGCGGCGCACGCTCGCTGCTGGCCACGCTCACCGGCGAATGAGGGCCGACCGGCGCCTGTCGCCGGCGCGCGCGGCGGCCGGCGGGATCTCCCGCCGGCCTCCGTCGCACGATCGCCTCGTCCGCCGGCCGGCGGCGGCCTACGCGGCGTCGAGCGCCAGCGTCGCGGTCACGGGCTGCTCGGCCGGCCGCGCGCGGCGCGGGCGGATCAGCAGCGCAGCGGCGATCGCCCCGGCCAGCGCGAGCCCGGCGCCGGCGACCGCGGCCTGGTGCAGGCCGTCGACGTAGGCGGCGGGGGAGCCCGCGCCGAGCGCGGCCTCGGCCGGCACGAGCGCGCCGAGCGCGGCGACGCCGAGCGCGATCCCGGCCTGGCGGAACGTGTCGTTGACGCCTGCCGCCAGCCCGCTCTGCTCCGCCGGCACCGAGCCCAGCGCGACGGCGCTGACGGCGGGGTTGAACAGACCCGTGCCGATCATCGCGACGATCGACCCGGGCAGGACCATCGTCCACGACGACGTCTCGCCGGCCAGCAGCATCATCGCCATGCCGGCGGCGACGAGCACGAGGCCGCCGCAGATCAGCGTCCCGGGGTGCACGCGCGTGCCGAGGCTCGCGGTCGCGCCGGAGACGACGAACATCACGAGCGTTCCGGGGATGTAGACGAGGCCGGCCTCGATCGCCGACAGCCCGAGGATCTGCTGCAGGTACAGCGTCACGTAGAGGAAGATCGCGAAGAACGAGGCCGAGATCGCGAACGCCGACAGCTGCGCGCCGGTGAAGTCCGGCCGGCGGAAGAGGCCGAGCGGGAACATCGGCTCGCGGACGCGGGCCTCGATCGCGACGAACGCAGCCAGCAGGACCGCGGCGGCGCTCAGCTCGAGCACGATCGCGGTGCTCGTCCAGCCGTCCTCGTTGCCGCGCAGCAGGCCGAGCACGAGCAGGAACAGGCCGCCTGCCAGCGTGATCTGGCCCGGCCAGTCGATGCCGCGCGGCCGCGGGTCGCGCGACTCCTCGACGCGGGTGAGCGTGATCGCCAGGCAGGCGATCCCGATCGGGATGTTGATCAGGAAGATCCACTGCCAGCCGAGGCCGCTCGTCAGCGCGCCGCCGACCGCCGGCCCGACGGCGAACGACGCGCCGATCGTCGCGCCGTAGGCGGCGAGCGCCTTGGTCCGCTCGACATTGCCGGGGAAGGCGTGCGCGAGCAGCGCCAGCGAGACGGCGAACATGATCGCCGCGCCGATGCCCTGCACGGCGCGCGCGGCGTTCAGCGCGCCGATCGTCGTGCTGAGCGCGCAGGCCAGCGAGGCGACGGTGAAGATCGCCAGCCCGACGGCGAACATCCGCCTGCGGCCGAGCCGGTCGGCGAGCACGCCGGCGCTGAGCACCGTCGCTGCCAGCGCGAGCGTGTAGGAGTCGACGACCCACTGCAGGCCGCCGAGGCCGGTGTTCAGGTCCTCGGCGATGCGCGACAGCGCGGTGTTCACGACGGCGATGTCGAGCATCAGCATCGCGGTGGCGGCGCACACCACCGCAAGCGTCCAGCGCTGGGTTCTCATTCCGGCTCCTTCGTCGGTCGCAGGTTCGTTGCAGCGACGATCGCAACCGCGCGAGCGGCGGAGAATCGAGCCAGCACGTGTCCGGCCGTACGGGCAGCCACACCGGAGAATGCGCGACCGTGCAGACGGCGACGCCGCTTCGCGTGCGGCGTTGGACGCGCCTGACGACGACCGGCGCGCCCGGCGGGCCGCCGCAGGGCCCCTCCCGGATCGGCCCGCGTCAGCGCCGCCGAGCGGCGGCGTAGCGCTCGGCGCGGAACTCGCGGATGTCCTCGGGCACGGCGCCCTGCCGGCGTGGATCGGCAGCCGCGAGCAGGTCGGGCTCGAGGACGGTCTCCGCCACGGTGCCGTCCTGCGCGGCCTGCACGCGGTACGCGCGGGCGCCGTCGCGCGAGGCCACGACCCGCACGAGATCGGTTGCCTCGAACAGCAGCCCGACGCCGTCGTCGGCAGCGTGGCCCGCGGGGATCGCGCCGCTGGCGATCGCGTCGAGGTAGACCGGCCGGCGCTCGGGCTGCCCGCCGTAGTGCACGGAGAGGCTGCCGGGGAGCAGGCCCAGGCCCGGGGCCGGCGCCGGCCGTCCGCTCGAGCACGTGATGCCGTGCTGAAACCAGCACATCGCACCGGCGCTGAGCCCGGCGAGCACGACGCCCGCCTCCCACGCCTCGCGCAGGATCGCGTCGAGGCCATGCTCGCGCCAGATCGCCAGCAGGTTGCGCATCGACCCGCCGCCGACGTAGACGACGTGCTGGGAGAGGATCAGCGCGCGCAGGTCGTGCTGCTCGTGCTCGAGGCGAAACAACGACAGCTCCTGCGGCTGGCAGGCGCGCGCCCCGAACGTCGACCGGAACGCGGCGATCTGGGCGCTGGGATCGCCGCTCGCCGTCGGCAGGAACAGGATTCGCGGCTCGCGCCGGGGCGCGAGCGAGAGGATGAAGTCGTCCAGCGCCGGGTTGTCGGGCTCCGACGTGAAGCCACCGCCGCCCATGGCGAAGATCCTGCGGCCTGCCACCGGTGGCACCCTACGCGGCGCTCAGCGCGTGCGGCGAGCGCAGCCGGCGGACCGGGAGCGCGACCTCCGACACGCCGCCGGCAAGCTCCTCGACCCAGTATGCGGACGCCTTCGGCCGCGAGGACACCACCCGTGCCAGCGACTCGCCGCAGAAGTGCAGCGCCGCCCCGTCGCCGGCCGCGTAGCCCGGTGCCATCCCCTGCTCGAGGAAGCGGTGATAGCTGTCGCGCCGGGCCGGTTCGGCGTCGTAGTGCACGCAGTTGGAGTAGGGCAGCAGCCCGAGCCCCGGCACCCGCTGCGGCGGGCCGTGGAAGGCCGTCACGGCCTCGCGAAACCAGCACAGCGACCCGGCGCTCAGCCCGCACAGCACCGTGCCCCGCCGCCAGGCCTCGCGCAGCACGTCGTCGAGGCCGTGCGCGCGCCAGACGCCGATCAGCGACGTGACGCTCCCGCCGCCGACGTAGATCAGGTCCTGGCCGAGCAGGTGCTCGGCGAGGTCGCAGCCCAGCCCGGCGCCCCGGTCGCGGCGAAACAGCGACACGTGCGACGGCTCGCAGCGGCCGGCAGGGAAGGCGCGATAGAAGCGCACGACGTAGTGGTCGGCGTCGCCGGACGCCGACGGCAGGAAGCAGACCTTCGGCCGTGCGGCGTTCGTCAGCCCCAGGGCGTAGTCGTCGAGCAGCGCGTTGCCCGCCTCCATCGAGAACCCGCCTCCGCCGAACGCGACGATCTGGGGCACGCGATCCATCGGGCGAGGATATGGCGCCGTTCGCCGGCCCGCTCAGATTTCATCCAACGGGCCAGGCCGGCTGGCCCGCGTGTCCAACCCGGCGGCAACGGCGCCGCCGGGTCGCGAGCGCCGCCGCCGGGTTGCGAACGCCGCCGCCGGGTTGCGAACGCTGCCGCTAGGCCGCGAACAGCGTCAGGTCGGGCTCGCGCTCGCCGCGCAGGACGGCCAGGTCGACCTCCACGCAGGCCACCCCGCGCGCCTCCGCCAGGACGCGCGCCTGCGGCTTGATCGACTGGGCGGCGAGGATCCCGCGACACGACGCCATCGCCGGGTCCACGCGGATGCGCTCGAGGTAGCGCGTGAGCTGCTCGACGGCGTCGATCGTGCCGACGCGCTTGATCTCGACGGCGATCCAGCCGTCCTCCACGTCGCGGCACATCAGGTCGACTGGCCCGATGTCGGTCGGCCACTCGCGGCGCACGAGCCGGAAGCCCTCGCCGCAGAACTGCGGCGCCGCGGCGAGCGCCTCCTGCAGATCGCGCTCGACGCCGTCCTTCTCCAGCGCCGCCGCTTCGCCCATGTCGTGGGTCACGTCGGAGACGACCTCGGCGATGTCGATCTCCAGCCGGTCCTCGGTCGCGCCGGCGCGCTTGCGCACGACGATCCGGTCGGCGTCCTCCTCGATCACCGTCGGCGCCGTCATCCAGTTGCTCGGCTTGTAGCCGCCGCTGTCGGCGTGGACCATGAACGAGCCGTCGGCCTTGATCATCAGCAGCCGCAGCGCCTGCGGCAGGACCGCGGTCAGGCGGCCGCTGTAGCGGACCTCGCAGCGGGCGACGATCAGGCGCATCGTTCGCCACCGTACCGCTCGCGGCGGATCCACCGGGTTGCGTGGCGAGTTTGTGAGCCACAGCCTCACGAACTCGCCAATCGACGCGCGCCGAACAGCCCCGCGGCGCGGTCGGTGCAGGAAGCCCGCGCTACGCCGCGGGCAGCACCCGCGGCAGCTCGTCGCGCAGCCGCGCGAGCAGATCGGCGACCTCGGCGTTGTCGGCGAGGCGCAGCGTGTGCTCGCACGCCTCGATCGCGTCGCTGACCCGATCGGTCCGCGCCAGCGCGTGCGCGTAGCGCGCCCAGGCGGCCGGGCTGTCGCGATCGAGCAGCGTCGCCTGCTCGCAGGCGGTGACCTCGGCGCCGAGGTCGCCTGCGAGGTGGTAGGCGAGCGCCAGGTCGAGCAGCCCGTCGACCGAGGGCACGAGCGAGCGGGCGCGCTCGAGCGCGAAGATCGCCGCCTCGCGGTCCATCAGGCGCAGGCGCAGGCGCCCCAGCCGCTCCCAGGCATCGGCGTCGCCGGTGCCGCGGTCGACGGCGCGCTCGGCCGCCTCCGCCGCGAGGTCGATCGCGCCCATGTCCTCGTAGATCCGCGCCGCGAAGCGGTGCGGCGCGGGCCGGTCGCCCTCCGCGCGGCCCCAGTCGCGCACCGTGCGTCCCGCGGCGGGCAGGTTGCCCGCCTGCCAGAACGCGAGCGTCAGCATGCGCAGCACCGTGACGTTGTCCGGCTCGGCGTCCCGCGCGTAGATGAGCCGCTGCGCCGCCAGCTCGTGGTTGCCCTCGAGCGTCGCGTGCTGGGCGGCGGTCATGAAGCGCTCGACGCGGTCGGCGCCGGCGTCGGGCTTCGAGAAGTCGACGAACTGCAGCGTCCCGGCCGGCACCGTGCGAACGCCGATGTGAAAGCGGATCCGCGCCCACTGCTGCACGTCGTCGCCGCCGCCCGTGAAGTAGATGCCGGTGACGCTGCCGACTCCCCATTCGGGGTATGCGACGCAGCGCGCGTAGCGGTGCACGACCGAGTGGTCGGGAACCTGCGACGCGAACGGGTCGTTGGCGGCGCGGTCCTCCGCCGCTGCGCGCGCGCGCTGCTGGGCCTCGTAGCTGCGCCGGCCCTCCTCGGCGCGCGCTGTGCGCGCGGCGGCGGCGCTGACCTTCACGGCGTTGCGCGAGACCTTCCCGCCGCGCGAGCCCTCGGCGAGCCGCTCGAGCTGATCGGCCGCCTCGTTGATCGCCTTGAGGTGGCGCTCGTGCTCGAACTGCTTGCCCGGCGGCGCGATGTCGGGGTGCCAGACCTTCGCCTGCCGGCGCCGCGCGAGCTGCACGTCGCGCTTGTCGAACGGCGGCTGGAGCTCGAGGAGAAGCAGCGACTGCTCGATGTCGAGGACGCCCGGCATGAACCTTCGAGAGTAGCGCCGCAGGCTGCGCTGCGGCGCTGCGCGAGCGGGTCGACCGAGGCCGTCACGGCGCCGCCGGCGGGTGTCGGCGGCAGCGACGAGGACTACGTGATCAGCTTGCGCTGCAGCGCGCGGATCGCCAGCCGCCAGAGGACGAGCGCGAACAGCAGGAGCGCGCCGAGGTGCAGGATGTCGGTTCCCGGCTGCCATCCGAACGCGGCGTGGCGCACGAGCTCGACGGTGTGGTGCAGCGGGTTGAAGTTGCCGAGCACCTGCGCCCACTCGGGCAGCCCGCTGAGCGGAAAGAACGTGCCGGCGGTCAGGAACGTCGGCGTGATGACGGTGCTCGTGACGTAGTTGAAGTTGTCGATCGACTTCAGCAGGCCGGCGATCATGATCCCGAACGACGCCCAGCCGAAGCCCGCGACGAACGCGATCGCCGGCACGGCGAGCATGCCCAGTCGCGGCTCCAGGCCGAAGGCCATCGCCACGAGCAGCGGCACGCACCCGTACGTCCCGGCGCGGATCGAGATCCACAGCGCCTCGGCCGTGACGATCTCCTCCGTGTCGACCGGCGCGGCGAGGATCGCGTCGTAGGTGTGCTGGAACGAGTACTTGACGAAGGTGCCGAACATCGACGGGAAGACCGACGCGAACAGCACCGCCGTGGCGACCGTGCCCGTTCCGACGAAGTCGACGTAGTCATAGCCCGCGACCTGCGAGACCAGCGAGCCGAAGCCGAAGCCGAAGGCGACGAGGTAGATCGTCGGCTCGACGGTGGAGGAGAACGTCGTCGAGCGCCAGTACGAGCTGAAGTTCGTCATCTCGCGGACGAGGACGCCGGCGATCGCCGGCCGGTCCAGCCGTCCCACGCGCGGATATGGGCGCTTCGTCGTCCGCTCGTCGGTTACGCCCGCGACAAGGCCGACCGAGCCGTCCGCCGACCCGCCGACCTCCCGAGGACGTCTCATCAGGCCACCTCCTCGCCGGTCAGCAGGACGAAGACGTCCTCGAGGTTGGCGGCGCGCCGCACCCCGTCGGGCAGGTCGCCGTTGCGCCGCTCGACGCCCATCAGCGCCACGCTCGTGCCGGTCCGCCGCGTGCGCATGCCCGCGCCGACGGCCTCCTGCTCGACCTCGACCAGGCGCGCGGGCGGCCCGTAGACCTCGAGCACCTCGTCGCCGGCGTGCTCGGCGACGAGCCGTGCCGGCGGTCCCTTCGCGACGGCCCTGCCGTGCGACATGATCGTCACGGAGTCGGCCAGCCGCTGCGCCTCCTCGATGTAGTGCGTCGACATCAGGATCGACGTGCCGTCGCTGCGCAGCGCGTCGATCAGCGCCCACAGCTCCTGGCGCACCTGCGGGTCCAGGCCGACGGTGGGCTCGTCGAGCAGCAGCAGCCGCGGCCGGTGCACGAGGCCGCGCGCGATCAGCAGCCGCCGCCGCATCCCGCCGGAGAGCTCGTCGACCTTCGCGGTGCGGCGATCGGCCAGGTTGGCGATCTGCAGGGCGCGCTCGATCGCGCCGGCGCGGTCGGGGCGCGCGATCCGGTACAGGTGCGTGAAGACGCGCAGGTTCTGCTCGACGGTGAGCGTCGTGTCGAGGTTGTCGAGCTGCGGCACGACGCCCATCTCGGCGCGCGCGACCTTCGAGTCGCCCGGCAGCCGGTGGCCGAGCACCTCGATCTCGCCCTCGTCGGCGATGACCTGCGCCGTGAGCATCTTCATCGTCGTCGACTTGCCCGCGCCGTTCGGGCCCAGCAGGCCGACGCACGTGCCGGCGGGGACGTCGAGGTCGAGGCCGTCGACGGCGACGATCTCAGCGAAGCGCTTGACGACCGCGCGCATGGAGATCGCGAGCTCGGGCATGGCCTGCAGGCTAGTCATGCGGGCTATGACCTCGCCGCGGGCGGGAAGTCATCGCCGGCCGGCTGCGCCGGCAGCCGCCTGCGGCCTCGCGGCCGGAGTCCTGGACGGCAGGGCCGGCCATCGAGCAGCCGCCTGTGCCGGATCGCACGGCGCGCGCCCGCAGCGGCCGCCAAAGCTGCCCGAACGGCCAGTAGACAGCCGAACCACGGGAATGTGGACTGGCGCGCTCAAGGCCGCGACGGCATCGCGGCAGGGGACAGAACGGAGGCAGCACATGAGAGCCAGGAAGCTGACGGCCGGGGTCTGCGCGGTCGCGCTCGCGCTCGGCTCGGCGGCGCCGGCGCTCGCGCACGACTGCGCGGTCGCCAAGAAGCCGGCGAAGGCGGGCGCGGTCGGCGTCGTCGACATCCGCGACGACTCCTTCACACCGCTGAAGAACAACCCCGGCACGGAGGACAGGCCACACGGCGGCTTCGTCGCGCTGACCGACGGCGAGCAGATGGTCTCGACGTTCGTGCACGCCCCGCAGGGCGTCCTGCCGCCCACCCGCGAGGGCGGCTCGCAGTACAACTGCGACGGCAAGGGCCTCGAGGCGCTGTCCGTCTGCTTCGGCGGGTAGCCGCCGATCGGCAGCGACCGGCGAGGCGACGGCAGCCGGCCGTCTCGCCGGTCGCGTTGCCCGCGCCGCCCCGTCGGCGCGCCGGATCCCCGGCGGCCGCCCGCCGGCCGCCAGCTACCCTGGGCGCCATGTCGTCCCAGTACATCTTCACGATGCACCGCCTGTCGAAGGAGTATCCGCCCGACAAGCAGGTGCTCAAGGACGTCAGTTTGCAGTTCCTGCCGGGCGCGAAGATCGGCGTCCTGGGCTACAACGGCGCCGGCAAGTCGACCGTCCTGAAGATCATGGCCGGCATCGAGACCGAGTACCGCGGCGACGCGATGCTGGCGCCCGGCGCGACCGTCGGCCTGCTCGAGCAGGAGCCGCACCTCGACGAGGGCAAGGACGTCAGGGGCAACGTCGAGCAGGCCGTCACGGAGACCAAGGAGCTGCTCGCGCGCTTCAACGAGCTGGCCGCCAACTACTCCGACGAGACGGCCGACGAGTTCGCCCGCCTGCAGGAGCAGATCGACGCCGCCGACGCCTGGAATCTCGACACGACGATCGAGTACGCGATGGACGCGCTGCGCCTGCCGCCCGCCGACGCCGACGTGACGAAGCTCTCCGGCGGCGAGCGCCGCCGCGTCGCGCTGTGCCGCCTGCTGCTGCGCCAGCCCGACCTGCTGCTGCTCGACGAGCCGACGAACCATCTCGACGCCGAGTCCGTCGACTGGCTGGAGCGCCACCTCGCCGAGTACCGGGGCACGATCGTCGCCGTCACCCACGATCGCTACTTCCTCGACAACGTCGCCGGCTGGATCCTCGAGCTCGACCGCGGCCGCGGCCTGCCCTACGAGGGCAACTACTCGTCCTGGCTGGAGCAGAAGCAGCGCCGTCTCGCGCAGGAGGAGAAGGGCGACAAGGCGCGCCAGAGGACGATCGAGCAGGAGCTCGAGTGGGTGCGCGAGAACCCCAAGGGCCGGCGCAAGAAGGCCAAGGCGAGGCTCAACAACTACGAGGCGCTGCTCGCCGAGGAGCGCAACGTCAAGCTCGACCAGGTGCAGATCCACATCCCGGCCGGCCCGCGGCTGGGCGACGTCGTCGTCGAGGCCGAGGGACTGCGCAAGGGCTTCGGCGACCGCCTGCTGATCGAGGATCTGAGCTTCAAGCTGCCGCGCGGCGGGATCGTCGGCGTGATCGGCCCCAACGGCGCGGGCAAGACGACGCTGTTTCGGATGATCACCGGCCAGGAGCAGCCCGACGCCGGCGAGCTGCGCGTCGGCGACACCGTCGAGCTCGCCTACGTCGACCAGTCGCGCGACGCGCTGGCCGACGACAGGTCCGTCTGGGAGGAGATCTCGGGCGGCATGGATCAGATCAAGGTCGGCGACCGGACGATGAACTCGCGCGCGTACTGCTCGTCGTGGAACTTCAAGGGCTCCGACCAGCAGAAGAAGGTCGGCAAGCTCTCCGGCGGCGAGCGCAACCGCCTGCACCTCGCCAAGCTGCTGCGCGCCGGCGGCAACGTCCTGCTGCTCGACGAGCCGACGAACGACCTCGACGTCGACACGCTGCGCGCGCTCGAGGAGGCGCTGCTGTCATTCGCCGGCTGCGCGGTGATCATCTCGCACGATCGCTGGTTTTTGGACCGCGTCGCGACGCACGTGCTCGCGTTCGAGGGCGACTCCCAGGTGACGTGGTTCGAGGGCAACTTCGAGGCCTACGAGGAGCACCGCCGCGAGCTGCTCGGCGACGAGGCCGATCGCCCGCGCCGGATCACGTACAAGCGCCTGACGCGGACGTGAGCGTCGCCGGCGCGACGTCGGCTCCGCAGAGCGACGATGCGGTCGCGAGCGGCCCCGACGTCTGCATCGCGGAGTTCACCGATCCCGGCTGTCCGTGGGCCTGGTCTGCCGAGCCGTTTCGCCGGCGGCTGCAGTGGCTCTACGACGGCAGGCTCGACTGGTCGCACCGGATGGTCGTCCTCGCCGACGACCCGCAGGAGTATCTCGACAAGGGGATGACCCCCGCGAAGATGGCGGCCCGCGCGGCGCAGATCGCGCACGACCACGGCATGCCGATCGACACCTCGGTGCGCCCGCGGATGCACGCGACCGCACCGGCCTGCCGCGCCGTCGTCGCGGCGCGGCTGCACGCGCCCGCCGCCGAGGTGGCGCTGCTGCGGGCGCTGCGGGTGCGCAACTTCGCCGGCGAGCTGCTCGACGAGCAGCAGACGCTGGACGGCGCGGCCGCAGACGCCGGCGTCGATCCCGGCGCGCTGCGGAGCTGGATGTCCGACGAGCGCGTCGAGGCGGCGCTAGACGAGGATCGCGCCGCCGCGCGCGAGCCGATTCCCGCCGCGCGCGTGCTCGACGAGAAGCTCGCCAACTGGTCGGGCGGGCGGCGCTACACCTGTCCCTCCTACGAGATCGTGCGCCGCAGCGACCGCGTGCGGATCGCGGTGCCGGGCTTTCAGCCGTTCGCCGCCTACGACGTCGTGCTGGCGAACCTCGTGCCCGGCTCCGAGCGTCGCGATCCGCCGTCGTCGGTGACCGAGGTGCTCGAATGGGCGGGCGAGCCGCTGGCCACGCGCGAGGTCGCCGTCGTCTGCGACATCCCCCACCACGTGGCGCGCGAGCAGCTCGGCCGCGTCGCGAGCGAGCGCCACCTCGGCTTCGACGGGCTCTGGTCGCTGGCCTGACGCCTAGGGCTCGACGACGAGCCGGCCGATCTGCGTGCCGGTGCCGTGCAGCTCGATCTCGAAGATGCCGGTCGCGTCGGCGTCGAACGAAAAGCGCGCCGGACGGCCGGGAGCAACGTCGGCGTACTCGTCGTAGCCGTGCAGGTGGATCTCGTCGGACGTGTCCGTCGACGTGACGCGGATCCGCGCGCGCTCGCCCTGGGCGACGGTGATCGTCTGCACGCCGCCGACGGGCCTGCCGTCGCGCACGCGCAGGGTCGCGAACGTCGGCGCGGCAGGCGGCGGAGGTGGCGCCACGGTCGTCGTCGTCGCGGGCGGCTCGTCGCCCGCCTGCGCTGTCGTCGTCGGCGCGGTCGCGGTCGGCGCACTCGGCGTCGCCGGCTCGTCGTCGTCGCCCGGCGAGAGCAGCACGAACGCCACCCCTAGCGCGACGACGGCAGCGACGACGAGGCCGATGCGCTCGTTGCTCATGACGGCAGGGTAGTTCGCCTCGCCAGCCAGCGCTTCAGGACCTCGCCGAGCTCGCGCGCGTCGCGCGCGACGGCGTCGGCCTGGCGCAGGTCGTCCGGACCGTAGGGGCCGGTGGCGATCGCGGCGAC
Organism: Thermoleophilia bacterium; assembly: GCA_046565905.1. Classification (GTDB taxonomy): domain Bacteria; phylum Actinomycetota; class Thermoleophilia; order Solirubrobacterales; family Solirubrobacteraceae; genus CADCVQ01. The sequence continues at coordinate 74,102 of JBKHXR010000089.1, forward strand.
GCGCACGCCGTCGGCGCGGGCGCACGCGATGTCGCGCGGCGTGTCGCCGATCACGACGGTCTGCCCGCGCGGCCACGCGGTCTCGCCGTCGCCGGCCCGGCGGCGGGCGATCTCGGGCAGCATCGCGCGATCCTCGTGGTCTGACCCGAAGCCGCCCTGACCGCGCTCGAACCAGCGGCCGATCCCTGCCGCGGCGAGCTTCAACCTGGCGATCGGCTCGTAGTTGCCGGTGACGAGCGCGAGCGTCGTGTCGTCGCGCCCGGCGAGGTCCTGCAGCAGCTGCTCCATCCCGGCAGTGACGTGGCGCGAGAGGTCGTCGGGGACGAGCCGCGCGTACGCCTCGCAGGCGGCGATCCGCACGTCGTCGGCGCGCTCGTCGATCCGCCTGGCGGGAATGCCGGCGGCGACGAGCAGGTTGCGGGCGATGTCGCCGTCGGTGCGCCCCGCCACCTCGAGGCCGCGGCGCGCCGGATTGGTGACGCCGTGGACGACGCGCAGCGCCTCGTGGATCGCGTCGCGGTGCGCGTCGGCGGCGCGCAGCAGCAGCGTGCCGTCGATGTCGAAGAGCAGCAGCACCGTTCGCCCCCCCGTGTCAGCCCCGCGCGAACGAGGTCTCGGCGCTGAGCGACTGCGCGAAGGCGGCGATCAGCCGGGCGCACGCGTCGATGTCGCCGAGCTGCACCATCTCGACCGGGGAGTGCATGTAGCGCAGGGCGATCGACACGCCGCCGGTCGGCACGCCGGCGCGCGAGAGGTGGATCGTGTCGGCGTCGGTGCCCGTGGAGCGCGCCGAGGCCTGCACCGTGAACGCGATCTGCTCGCGCTTGGCGGCGTCGTGCAGCAGCTCGAAGACGACCGGGTTGAGGACCGAGCCGCGCTCGATGACCGGCCCCTGGCCGAACTCGTGCTTGCCGATCTCGTTGACGTCGACGCCGGGCGAAGCGGTCTCGTGCGTGACGTCGACGACGATCGCGACGTCGGGCTCGAGGCTGTACGCCGAGGTCCGCGCGCCGCCGAACGTGATCTCCTCCTGGACGACGCCGAGTGCCGCGACGTCGCCCGGCGCGCCGCCGGCCTCGGCCACGAGCCGCGCCGCCTCGAGCGCGATGAACGAGCCCAACCGGTTGTCCATCGAGCGCGAGACGACGCGGTCGTTGCGCAGCTCCAGCGGCTCGCCGGCGATCACCGCGACGTCGCCGATCCGCACGAGCTCGCGCGCCTCGTCGCCGTCCTTGGCGCCGATGTCGATGTGCAGGTCGCGCAGCTTGGGAACCTTCTCGCGCTCCTCCTCGCGCAGCAGGTGGATCGCCTTGCGCCCGGCGACGCCGGGCACCACGCCGTCGCGCGTCGAGATCTGCACGCGCTGACCGACGAGGATCTGCGGATCCCAGCCGCCGACGCCCATGAACCGCAGGAAGCCGTTGTCGTCGATGTGCGTGACGATCAGCCCGATCTCGTCGATGTGGCCGACGACCGCCAGCAGCGGCGCACCTGGCGTCGTGCCCGCTACGCGCGCGACAGCCGATCCCATGACGTCGATCTCGACGTCGTCGGTGAAGCGGCGGCCGGCCTCGACGAAGACGGCGGCGGGCGCCGTCTCGTAGCCCGAGGGCCCGGCGGCGGTGAGAAGCTGGCGAAGGACGTCGGGTAGGGGCATGCGGCGAGGGTACCGGCGGCGATGGTGCGCCGGTCCTCGTTTGCAAGGATGGGCGCCGACCCGATGCTCCTGGCCATCATCATCTTCGCGGGGGCGCTCGCCGTCATCGCGTCCGAGCGGGTCGATCGGACGAAGGTCGCGCTCGTCGGCGCCGTGCTCGTCGTGCTGTCGCAGACGATCGACCAGGAGCACGCGATCGAGGCGATCGACTGGGAGACGATCGGCCTGCTCGCCGGGATGATGCTGATCGTCCGCGTGACCGAGCCGACGGGGATCTACACGTTCCTCGCGATCCGCGCCGGGCAGCTCGCGCGCGGCAAGCCGTTCGCGGTGGTCATGTCGCTGGCGCTCGCTACCGCGCTGCTGTCGGCGTTCCTGGACAACCTCACGACCGTCCTGCTGATGGTGCCGATCACCTTCCTGCTCGCCGATGCGCTGGACATCGATCCGATCCCGCTGGTGCTGATCGAGATCATCGCCTCGAACATCGGCGGCACGGCGACGCTGATCGGCGACCCGCCGAACATCCTCATCGCGGGGGCCACCGGCCTGTCGTTCTCCGAGTTCGTCGTCAACCTGGCGCCGATCGCGATCGTCGCGTTCCTCGCCGTCACCGGCATGCTCTACCTGTTCTTCCGGCGACGGCTGCAGATCGCGCCCGACGCCCGCGATCGCGTCATGGAGCTCGACGCCCGGCGCTCGATCGAGGACATGGCCGAGCTCAGGCGCACGCTGCCGGTCCTGATCCTGACGATCTTCGTCTTCTTCATCCACAGCCCGCTGGGCGTCGAGCCCGCAACCGTGGCGCTGACCGGCGCCACCGTGATGCTGCTGCTGACGCGGCAGAGCGTCGAGGAGGCATTGCGCGGCATCGAGTGGCCGACGCTGTTCTTCTTCGTCGGGCTGTTCGTCATGGTCGGGGCGCTCGAGGAGACCGGCGCGATCAAGGAGGTCGCCGACGCGATCGCCACCGTCACCGACGGCAACCGAACGGCCGAGCTGCTGGGGATCATGTGGGTCTCGGCGATCGGATCGGGGATCATCGACAACATCCCGTTCACCGCGACGATGATCCCCGTCGTCGACCAGCTTCAGGGCGCCGACGGCGGCGACGACGCCTACTGGTGGGCGCTGTCGCTGGGCGCCTGCTTCGGCGGCAACTTCACGCTGATCGCCGCCGCGGCGAACGTCGCCGCCGCCGGGATGGCCGAGCGCGCGGGGCGGCCGATCGGCTTTCTGACCTTCCTCAAGGTCGGCGTGCCGGCGACGCTCGTATCGATGCTGCTGGCGACGGGGTACGTCGCCCTGCGCTATCTCTAGGAGGAGAACGCGATGAGCCCGCAGAGAATCGCCCGAACCGTACGACGCGAGGTCCCGCTGCTGTCAGACGAGGAGTGCCTGCGCGATGCCGTCGGCGAGATCATCGACGCCGATGTCCCGGCGCTGCCGGTCGTCGACAAGACGGGCCGGCTGCTGGGCATCTTCGGCGAGCGCGAGTTCATCGGCGCGCTGTTTCCCAGCTATCTGAAGACGCTCGGCTACGCCGGCTTCATACCGAGCTCGCTCGACGAGGCGCTCGAGAAGCGCGCCGGATGCGGCGAGGAGCCGGTGTCCAAGCACATGAACACCGACCACATCGACGTCGGCGAGGATCCCTCCGACACCGAGCTGGCGGAGATCTTCCTGCACCATCGCGTGTTGATCGTCCCGATCGTAGGGGGCGGCACGGTGAGGGGCGTCGTGACGCGCGAGGACTTCTTCCGGGAGATCGCCCAACGCCTGCGCTCGGCGTAGATGGCGCTGCGCGAGACGATCGCGGTCGACTTCCCCGGGCGATCGCACGGTCCGCTGCGCAACATCCTCGTGCGGATCGCGATCGCGGTCGCGCTCGTCGTCTCGGTGGCGCTGCTGACCTATCTCGGCCGCGCCGGCTACGTCGACGCCGCGGACGACTCCGTCGGGCTGCTGGACTCCTTCTACTACGCGACGGTGAGCATCACGACGACGGGCTACGGCGACGTACGACCGGTCAGCGACCAGGCGCGATTGCTGACGACGGTGCTCGTGACCCCGGCGCGCGTGCTGTTTTTGATCCTGCTCGTCGGCACGACTCTTGAGATCCTTGCGCAGCGCAGCCGCGACGCCTATCGCCGCTCGCGCTGGAAGCGAACCTTGAACGATCACATCATCATCTGCGGCTTCGGCGTCAAGGGACGCAGCGCGCTGCGCACGCTGCTGGCGAAGGGCGTGGAGCGCGAGCAGGTCGTCGTCATCGACGACCAGCGCGAGTCGCGCGAGCACGCGACCGCCGCCGGACTGACGGCGATCGGCGGCAGCGCGGCGTCGACCGAGGTGCTCGTCCAGGCGGGGGTCCGCGACGCGCGCTCGGTCGTGGTCGCCGTCAACCGCGACGACACCGCCGTGCTGATCACGCTGACCGCGCGCGAGCTCAATCCCGATGCCACGATCGTCGCCGCGGTGCGCGAGGAGGAGAACGTCCATCTCCTGCGCCAGAGCGGCGCGACGTCGGTCATCACCTCGGCGGACGCGGCCGGGCGGCTGCTCGGGTTCGCCGTCCACCAGCCGAAGGTCACCGAGGTGCTCGAGGACCTGATGAGCGTGGGGCAGGGACTCGACATCGGCGAGTGCGTCGTGGGCCCCGACCAGGGCGGCGGGGTCGCTGCGCTCGGGCTGGCCGGCCCGGTCGTCGCCGTCGTGCGCGGCGAGCAGATAATGCGCTTCGACGATCCGCGCGCGGCGACTGTGAAGCCGGGCGATCGGGTCGTCTACCTGCGCAGCCACCGTGGGTAGCGACCGCACCGGCGAGGCGGTGGTCAGGCCGGCTTGGCGACGGGCTCCGTCGCGGGAGCCGCCGCCAGGCGCCGCAGCAGCGGCGGCACCAGCAGCGTCGTCAGCACGGACATCGCGACGATGATCGCGAACAGCTCGGCGTCGATCGTGCCGGTCGCGTTGCCGATGCCGGCGACGATGATCCCGACCTCGCCGCGCGGCACCATGCCGACGCCGACGAACGCGGCATCGCGGCGGCCCATCCGCATCGCGCCGAGGTAGGCACCGACGAACTTCGTCACGACCGCGAGCACCGTGACGCCGGCCAGCAGCAGCAGGGTGTCGAGGTCGCCGAACGCGGCGAGCGACATCTCCAGGCCGATGAACGCGAAGAAGAACGGCGGAAAGAACGCGTACAGCGGCGCGATCTCCTCCTCGATCGGGTGCTGGTCGCGCGTCTCGGCGACGATCATCCCTGCGAGGAACGCGCCGATGATCGCTGCGAGCCCGATCTGCGCCGCGAACGCGGCCAGGCCCAGGCAGATGATCACGGCCGGCAGCAGCGGCGACTCGGAGAAGCGCGGCGCGTGCAGCAGCGCCGGCCGCGAGGCCAGCAGCTTCGTGCCGCCGAGCGCGATGAAGCCGACGAAGGCGAGCGCGATCGCCGCGGTGACGGCGATCGAGCCGATGTCGACGCCGCCCTCCGCGGCGACGCCGGCCGCCACGGCGACGAGCAGCAGCGCCAGGATGTCGTCGACGATCGCCGCGCCGAGGATCGTCCGGCTCGCGCGCCGCTCGAGCACGCCGAGCTCGATCAGCACCGCCGACGTGATGCCGACGCTCGTCGCGACGAGCGCGGCTCCCAGGAACAGCGACGTCCCCGTGCTCTCGCCGAGCCCGACGCCGAGCGCGATCCCGGCCGCGAACGGGATCACCACGCCGAGGATCCCGACGGAGAGCGCCGTCGGGCCGACCACGCGCAGCTCCGAGAGCCGCGTCTCCAGGCCCACCCAGAACAGCAGGAAGACGACGCCGAGCTCGGCGAAGACCTCGAGCACGTCGCCCGGCTCGACGAGGCCGAAGACGGCGGGTCCGACGAGCAGCCCGGCGAGGATCTCGCCGACGAGCGTCGGCTGGCGCAGCCGCCGGAAGAGCTCGTCGCCGAGCTTCGCCGCGAGCAGCACGATGAAGAGGTCCGTCAGGGCGTCGGCGATGCCGACGGACGCGGCGATGGGCACGGCGGCGGGTTCCTCTCGATAGGGCCAGGGGCGGTCCGTGCCGACCAGGCTTCCCGGCGCACCGCGGGCGAGACTATCGCAGCGCCACGCGTGGCCCGCGGCTCGCTCCGGGCGGGTCTGCCCTGGTGTGTCGGCGGCGGCGGTCGAGCGCGTTGGTGATGGCGGATGGCTTCGGGCCCGAGGGCCCGTGGCGTCCCGCGCGCTCGCCTGCTTGCCTGGCGCCGGAGGCACCGGCGCCGGGTGTGATGAATCTTCGCCGCTGGTCGACGGTTGTTCGTCACACCCCCCGGCCGGCCCCGGCCGCGCCGGCCCCAGCCGCGCCGGCCCCGGCCGCGCCGGCCCTCGCGCGCGCCGGCGCGCCTCAGCGGTCGCGCAGCTGGCGCAGCACGTACTGCAGGATGCCGCCGTGGCGGAAGTACTCCGCCTCCTTCGGCGTGTCGATCCGTACGCGCGCGCGGAACTCGCGGTCGCCGGCCCGGACGCCGACGTCTGCGGGAACCGGCTTGCCGGCGTTCATGGCCTCGGCGAGCCCCGTGATGGAGAACACCTCGTCGCCGTGCAGTCCGAGGTCCTCGGGCGCCGCCGGCAGCTGCAGCGGCAGCACGCCCATCCCGATCAGGTTCGAGCGGTGGATGCGCTCGAAGGACTGCGCTAGCACCGCGCGCACGCCGAGCAGCCGCGTGCCCTTCGCCGCCCAGTCGCGCGAGGAGCCCGACCCGTACTCCTTGCCCGCGAGCACGACGAGCGGCGTGCCCTCGGCGAGGTAGGCGAGCGAGGCCTCGTAGACCGACATCTGCGCCGGCGAGCTGTGCTCGTCGAACTTCAGCGTGAACCCGCCCTCCGTCCCCGGGGCGAGCAGGTTGCGCAGCCGGATGTTGGCGAACGTCCCGCGCACCATCACCTCGTGGTTGCCGCGGCGCGCGCCGTAGGAGTTGAAGTCGCGCGGCTGCACCCCGTGCTCCTGCAGGTACAGGCCCGCCGGCGAGTCGGCCTTGATCGAGCCGGCCGGCGAGATGTGGTCGGTCGTGACGGAGTCGCCGAGCAGCACCAGCACGCGCGCGCCGACGATGTCCTCGACCGGCGGCGGCTGCTCGGGCATGCCCTCGAAGTACGGCGGCAGGTGGACGTACGTCGAGGCGGGATCCCACGCGAAGCGGTCGCCGATCGGCACGTCGAGCGAGTTCCAGCGCTCGTCGCCGGCGAACACGTCGTCGTAGGAGGAGCGGAACATCTCCGAGCGCACCGCCTGCTCGACGGTCTCGCCGACCTCCTGGCTCGACGGCCACAGGTCGCGCAGGTACACGTCGTTGCCCTCCTGATCCTGACCGAGCGGCTCGTTGACGATGTCGGCGTCCATCGATCCGGCCAGCGCGTAGGCGACCACCAGCGGCGGCGACGCGAGGTAGTTCATCTTCACGTCGGGGTTGATCCGGCCCTCGAAGTTGCGGTTGCCCGACAGCACCGAGACGACCGCCAGGTCGTTCTCCGCGACGGCCTCCGACACGACCCGTGGCAGCGGGCCGGAGTTGCCGATGCAGGTCGTGCAGCCGTAGCCGACGAGGTGGAAGCCGAGCGCCTCGAGGTCGTCGGTCAGGCCCGCGTGGTCGAGGTACTTCGTGACGACCTTCGAGCCGGGCGCCAGCGACGTCTTGACCCACGGCTTGCTCGTCAGCCCGCGCGCGACGGCGTTGCGCGCGAGCAGCCCCGCCGCGACCATCACCGACGGGTTGGACGTGTTCGTGCAGCTCGTGATCGCGGCGATCACGACGCGGCCGTGGTCGAGGTCGGTCTGCGTGCCGTCCTCCATCACGATCGAGACGCGGTGGTCCTCGCGCTCGGCGAGCTTGGCCGCGGCGATCGCCTCCGCGTGGCCCGCGTCCGTCGCGTGCTCGGGCGGGCGGATCCCCTTGCGCCCCGTGTAGGTCGGCGGGTCCGACGCGGGGAAGGACAGCGCGTCGAACTCGATCGTGTCTCCGCCCTCGGGATCCTCGGCACCGTCGTCGGCCGGCATGAAGTCCTGCAGCGCGATCCGGAACGCCGCCTGCGCGTCGCTCAGCGCGACACGGTCCTGCGGGCGCTTGGGTCCGGCGAGCGATGGGACGACCTCGGCGAGGTCGAGCTCGATCGTGTCGGAGTACACCGGCTCGGGCGAGCTCTCGTCGTGCCACAGACCCTGCTCGCGAGCGTAGGCCTCGACGAGCTCGATGCGATCGGCGGGGCGGCCCGAGAACTCCAGGTAGCGCAGCGTCTCGGCATCGATCGGGAACATCGCGCAGGTCGAGCCGAACTCGGGGCTCATGTTGCCGATCGTCGCCCGGTCGGCGAGCGGCAGCGACGCGAGTCCCTGGCCGTAGAACTCGACGAACTGCCCGACGACGCCGCGCTCGCGCAGCATCTCGGTGACGGTCAGGACGAGGTCCGTCGCAGTCGCGCCCTCGGGCAGCTCGCCGCGCAGCTTGAAGCCGACGACGCGCGGGATCAGCATCGGCATCGGCTGGCCGAGCATCGCCGCCTCCGCCTCGATCCCGCCGACGCCCCAGCCGAGCACGCCGAGCCCGTTGATCATCGTCGTGTGCGAGTCCGTCCCGACGAGCGTGTCGGGGTACGCGAGGCCGTCTCGCGTGACGAACACCACGCGCGCGAGGTACTCGAGGTTGACCTGGTGCACGATCCCGGTGTCGGGCGGCACGACGGCGAAGTCGTCGAACGCGGTCTGGCCCCAGCGCAGGAACGCGTAGCGCTCCTCGTTGCGCTCGAACTCGCGCTCCGCATTGCGCGTGAACGCGTCACGCGTGCCGAACGCGTCGACCTGCACGGAGTGGTCGATGACGAGCTCGGCGGGGACCAGCGGGTTGATCATCGCCGGGTCGCCCCCCATGTCCGCCATCGCGTCGCGCATCGCCGCGAGGTCGACGACCGCCGGCACGCCCGTGAAGTCCTGCATGACCACGCGCGCCGGCGAGAAGGCGATCTCCTGCGACGGCTCGGCGGCCGGGTCCCAGCCGGCGAGCGCCTCGATGTCGGCCGCCGTGACCGATCCGTTGCCCTCCGTCCGCAGCAGGTTCTCGAGCAGGATCTTCAGCGAGAAGGGCAGTCGTGCGATGTCGAAGCGGGAGGCGAGGGCGTCGAGGCGGAAGATCTCGATCGTGCGCGCCCCGACCTGGAGCGCGCTGCGGGCATCGAAGCTGTTCGTGGACAAGCGGGTCTCCGGGGGTGGAACGGTCGCGTCGTGCAGGATCGGTCGCTGCGCGCCGCCAAGGCGAATGCATGAGTGTGGCAGCCTCGCAGCGACTGCACGGTGTCCGGCGGATGACAGGTGCCGGCGCGGTCCGCCCGGACCGCACCCGTCCGGCCTGCCATCGTGTCGCGCGAAGGCGTCGTCTAGGCTCTGCGAAGGGGAGATTGCTGTGCATGCGGCCGGCATCGGTGAACCGCGCGGCTCGCGCCTCGTCGGGCGCGCACGCGAGCTTGCACAGCTCGAGGCGAGCCTCGAGCGCGTCCTGTCCGGGCGCGGCGATCTGATCCTGCTCACGGGCGAGCCGGGGATCGGCAAGACCGCGCTCGCCCGGGAGTTCGTCAACCACGCGGCCGCGTGCGGGGCGACGTGGGCCTGGGGAAGCTGCTGGGACGGCGGCGGGGCGCCCGCGTACTGGCCATGGGTGCAGATCGGCCGCGCCCTCGGCCGCCACGCCGACGAGGCCGCGCTGCGCGCCGCGCTCGGCGAGGGCGCCCCGTGGATCGCAGGGCTGCTGCCCGACCTCGCCGGTGCGCTGGGGCCCGCCGCCGAGCCGGCGCAGCTCGACTGCGACCAGGCGCGGTTTCAGCTCTTCGACGCGCTCGCGACCGCGCTGGCGACGATCGCGCAGCAGCGACCGCTCGTCCTCGTGCTCGACGACCTGCAGTGGGCCGACGCGTCGTCGCTGCGGGCGCTGGAGTTCGTCGCGCGCGTCCTTCCCGACACGCCGCTGCTGGCGATCGCCGCCTACCGCCGCATCGAGGCGCACGCGCGCGCGGACCTCACCGCCCCGCTCGGCGGCCTCGCACGCGCGGCGACGCGGCTGCCGCTCGAGGGCCTGACGCGCGACGACGTCGGCCGGCTGGCGCAGGCACGGGCACGCGGTCTCGCGGCCGCCGGCAGCAGGCCGATCGCGGCGGGTCTCGTCACGTCGATCCACCGGGCGACGGCGGGCAACCCGTTCCTCGTCGACGAGCTCGTCGAGCTGCTCGCGGCCCGCGGACGGCTGCACGACGACGCCGCCGGCGAACGGCCGCTGCCGCTCCCCGACGGCGTGCGCGACGCGATCCGCCGCCGTCTGGACCCGCTCGGGCGATCCGTCCAACGGGCGCTCGCCGCGGCTGCCGTGATCGGCGCCGACTTCGAGTTGCAGCCGCTTGCGACCGTGCTCGACCAGCCGCCGGCGGCGGTGCTCGAGTGGCTCGAGGCCCCGCTGCGCGACGGCATCGTCAGGCTGCGCCGCGGCGCCGATCGCTTCGCGTTCGCACACGGGCTCGTCCGCGACACGCTGCTGGACAGCCTCGACGCGACGAGCCGCGCGCAGCTGCACCGCGTGACCGCGGAGGCGCTCGAGCACGTCCACCGCGACGATCTCGATCAGCATCTCGCCGCGATCGCCCGGCACTATCTGCAGGCGGCGACGGAGGGCGGTGCCGAGCGGGGGGTCGACTACGCCGTGCGCGCCGCGCAGCGCGCCGTCGGTCAGTTCGCCTACGAGGAGGCCGCACGCCTGTACGAGGGCGCGATCGACGTCGCGGCCTCGCTGCCCGCCGACGAGCGGCGCGCCTGGCAGCTCGCCCAGGGGCTCGGCGAGGCGCGCGGGCGGGCGGGCGACGTCGACGGCGCGCGGTCGGCGCTGCGCGCGGCCGCCGAGCACGCCCGCCGGCTCGATGATCACGAGCGGCTCGCGCAGACCGCGCTGGCGAGGACGCTCGGCGCGTTCTCGCCGGGGCTCGTCGAGCCGGAGATCGTCCGCGCGCTGGAGGAGGCGCTCGGCCGCCTGGAGGCGGGCGCGACCGCTGGCGAGCCGCTGGGCCGCGCGAACATCGATGCGCTTCGCTGCCGGCTGCGCGTCCAGCTCGCGCTGTCGCTGTACTGGTCGCCCGACCTCGCGCGCCGCGAGCGGCTCGTCGACGAGGCGCTCGGGCTCGCGCGGGCGCTGTACACCGCACCGGCGGCGCGCACGTCGCGTGCGGAGCGGATGCTCGCCGAGCGGACGCTGGCGTTCGCGCTCGCCCAGGGGTTCGTCGCGACGTGGGGCCCCGACACGGTTGCGCGCGGGCTGCCGATCTCGGCCGAGGCGCTGGAGCTGTGCGAGCGAACCAACGACGCAGAGCTCGGCATCGAGCTGCGCCTGTGGCGCATCAGCCTGCTGCTCGAGCTCGACGACCGCGTGCGCGCCGAGGAGGAGATCGAGGCCTTCGCCGCGACCGCGCGCCGCCTGGGCCAGCGGGGGATGCTCGTCTACGTCCCGCTGCAGCGCGCGATGGCCGCGCACATGCGCGGCGACCTGGCGCAGGCGGAGCGCTTCAACGCCGAAGCCGCCGCGCGGTCATGCGACCTGCCCGGCTCGATCGCGCCGCTGATCGCCGACGCGCAGACGTACGTCGTGCGTCGCACGCAGGGACGCCACCTCGAGCTCGAGCCGCTCGTGCGACGCAACGCCGACCGGCTGCCGGCGATGCGTCGCTGGCGCTGCGAGCTGGCGCTCGCGCTGGCCGAGCTCGGCCGCGACGACGAGGCCCGGCGCGAGCTCGAGCAGCTCGCCGCCGCCGACTTCGAGGACATCCCGCGCGACGCGCTGTGGCTCGTCGCGATGTCGCTGCTGGCCGAGCTGGTCGCGCTGCTCGGCGACCGCCGGCGCGCCCGGCGCCTGTACGAGCTGCTCGTGCCCTACGAGGGTCGCAGCGTCGTGTCGATGGGCGCCGCGTACCTCGGCCCGGTCGCCCGCTATCTCGGGCTGCTCGCGATGACGATCGGCGAGCACGAACGAGCGCTCGGGCATCTCGAGACGGCGCGCTCGGCGGCGGAGCGGATCGGAGCGCGCCCGGCGGCCGTGCTGACGGCGCTCGACACCGCCGAGGTGCTCGTGCGGCGCGGCGCGCCGCAGGACGTCCGCCGCGGGCGCGACCTCGTCGAGCAGGTGGCGCCGCAGGCGGCCGAGATCGGGATGGCCGGCGCCGCGGCGCGAGCCGACGCGCTGCTCGCGCGGCTGCGGGAGGCCGCCGGGGCCACGGTCGCGGGTGAGCCCCGGTCGCTCGCCCAGGGCCGCCCTGAGCGCGCCGTGCTGCGGCGCGAGCAGGACGTCTGGCTGCTCGAGTACGGCGGGCGCGAGATCACGCTCCACGACGTCAAGGGCCTGCACCACCTCGCGACGCTGCTCCAGCACCCGGGCACGCCGATCGCGGCCGTCGAGCTCGCCGCCGCGACCCCCGGCGTGACCGGCGCCACGGGCACCGGCAGCTCCGATTACCGCGCCCGGGTCGCCGAGCTGCGCGAGGAGCTCGGCGAGGCGCAGGCCTTCAACGACCCCGAGCGGATCGCACGTGCGCGCGAGAGGCTCGAGCTGCTTGCGGCCGAGATGGCGGGTGCCGGCGTGGAGACGAGCGGCGCCGGCGAGCGCGCGCGGATCAACGTCACCCGCGCGATCAAGGCCGCCGTGCTGCGGATCGCGAAGCACGACCCCGAGCTCGGCCGGCTGCTGCGGCGGACGGTTCGAACCGGCGCCGCGTGCGCGTACAGACCCGATCCCGGTGCGCTGCTGGAATGGGAGGTCGACCGCTAGGTTCAGACTTACTCTGCGTTACCGGAAATGACGGTACTGTCGCGTCTCGAACACTAAGGAGCGCCGTGCCGGACGAAGGGGTGTGTGCTGCTGTGCCGACGGCTGGTGAAGGCCCGCTGGTCGGACGCTCGCGCGAGCTGCGCGAGCTGCGCGAGGCCTTCGACGAGGCGGCGCGCGGGCACGGCGGCGTGCAGCTCGTGCTCGGCGATCCCGGCGTCGGCAAGACGCGCCTGGCCGCTGCGCTCGCCGAGCACGCCGCGGCCCGCGACGCACGGGTGATCTGGACGCGCGGCTGGGGCCGCGCGGCGCCCGCGTACTGGCCGTGGGTGGAGGTGGTGCGCGGCCTCTGCAGGGACGTCGGGGGAGACACCCTGCGGCGCGAGCTCGGGCCGGCGGCCGACGAGCTCCTGCGGCTCGTGCCGGAGCTCGGCGAGCGCCTGCCCGGCGCGCGTCCGCCCCCGCGCGACACCGAGAACAGCGACACCGAGAACAGCGAGACCGAGCGCTTCGTGCTGTTCGACGCGCTCGTCGCGCTGCTGCGCGTGCGCAGCGCCGACGGCCCGGTGTTGATCCTGATCGACGACCTGCAGGCCGCCGACGAGGGCTCGCTCGTCGCGCTCGACTTCGTCTCGCGGATGCTGCGCGACGTGCGCGTGCTGCTCGTCGTGACGATGCACGAGCGCGTGCCCGACCGCACGCCCGACGCACAGCTGGCGTTGCAGAACATCGTCCGCGCCGGCCGCCGCCTCGTCCTCGGCGGCCTCGCACGCGACGACGTCGCCGAGCTGGTCGAGCTGGACAGCGGAGCACCCGCCGCGCCGGGCCTGGCGGAGGCCGTGCACGCCGTCACGGAGGGCAACCCGTTCTTCGCGCGCGAGATCCTCGCGCTGCTGCGCGCCGAGGGACGCCTGGACGATCCCCCCGACGAGCTCCCGCTGCCGGACGGCGTGCGCGAGACGATCCGCCGGCGGCTGGAGCCGCTGGACGAGGCCGCCTGCCGAACGCTCGAGCTGGCGGCGGTCATCGGGCGCACGTTCAGCCTCGCGACGCTCGAGCGGACGCGCGGGCTGGACCCCGACGTCGTGCCGGCGGCGCTCGACGAGGCGTCGGCGCTCGGGCTCGTCGCGTCCGTGCCGGGCACGCTCGGCGAGTATCGCTTCGGGCACGGCCTGATCCGCGAGACGCTGCTGTACGGGATGCCGGCCGCGGCGCGCATGAACGGCCATCGCGCCGTCGGCGAGGCGCTCGAGCAGGTCTACCGCGGGGCGATCGACGCGCACCTCCACGAGCTCGCCCACCACTTCCTCGCAGCCGCGCCGCGCGGCGACGTCGCCAAGGCCGTCGACTACGCCGAGCGTGCCGCCTACCGGGCGCTCGACACGCTCGCCTACGAGCAGGCCGCCGAGCTCTTCGCGCGTGCCCTCGCGGCGCTGGAGATCATGGAGCAGGACGTGCCGCGCCGTGCGCGGCTGCTGCTCGGCCTCGGCACCGCTCAGTCCCGCGCGGGCCGGCCCGCCGCCCGCGAGAGCTTCGAGGCGGCGGTGCAGGCCGCCCGCCTGATCGACGCCGACGACATCTTCGCCCGCGCCGCGCTCGGCTTCGCGCCGTTCGCGCTCACACCCGGCTACGTCGACGAGGCGCACGTCGCGCTGCTCGTCGAGGCGCTCGAGCGGATCGGTTGCGGTGACGATCCGATGCGCGTGCGCCTGCTCGGGTCACTGGCCGTCGCGCTGTACTGGTCCGATGCCGCACAGCGGCGGGCCGAGCTGGCGCTCGAGGCGCTGGAGACGGCGCGCCGCCTGGGCGACGACACGACGCTTGCGATCGCGCTGAGCTCGGCCCAGCTTGCGACCAACGGCCCCGACACGACCAGGCAGGGCCGGCAATGGCTGCGCGAGCTGTTCGCGCTGACCGAGCGCGCCGGCGAGACGGTGATGTCGCTGGCCGCGCGCAGCCGCCACATCGACGTGCTGCTGGAGCTCGACGACCTCGCGGGCGCGGACATCGCGATCGGCACGCTCGAGCGCCTGGCGCACGACGCCCGCGACCGCCGCGCCGCGGCGTTCGTGCCGCTGCATCGCGCTCGCCGCGCGGCGATCGAAGGCAACTACGAGGAGGCCGAGCGGCTGCTCGCGGAGGTCGCGGAGATCGCCGACGAGCTGTCGGCCTCGACGATCCCGATCACGGTCGCGTCGCAACGCGTGATCCTGACCTGGTTGCAGGCGGGACTGCGCGAGATCGGCGAGCTCGTCCGCGCGTACGCCGCAGGCGCGCCCGCCATGCCGGTCTGGCGCGCCGGCCTCGCGGCGGCGCTCGCCGACGCCGGAAAGGGGCACGAGGCCAGGCTCGAGCTCGACCGGCTCGCCGCCGACGACTTCGCGGCGCTGCCGCGCGACAACCTCTGGCTCACCGCGATGGCGCTGCTGACCGAGACGGTCGCCGCGCTGGACCTGGGCGAGCATGCGATGGCGATCCACCGCCAGCTGGCGCCGTTCGCGGGGCGCAACGTCGTGCTGCCGACGGTGGCCTTCCTCGGTCCGGTGGAGATGTGGCTCGGGATCCTCGCGCGCGTGGCCGGTCGCGACGCCGAGGCGCTCGAGCAGCTCGCCGCCGCTCGGCTGCGCGCGATGCGCGACGGCGCGCGGCCGACGCTGGCGCGGATCGCCGTCGAGGAGGCCGCCGTCCTCATCCGCGACGGCGGCTCGGCCGGACGCGAGCGCGCCGAGCAGCTGCTCGACGAGGCGGCCGAGGCCTGCGAGGAGATGAACCTCCTGCGCCTCGGCGAGCACGTGCAGGCGCTGCGCCGACGGCTGTCGAGCCCGCCGGCCGCGCCGGCGTCGCCAGGTGCCGTGGTGGCCGGAGAGCACGCGACGCTGCGGCGCGCCGGCGACGTGTGGACGCTGGAGCACCCCGGCGGCACCGTGCGCCTGCGCAGCACGCGCGGCGTGCGGCTGCTCGCGCTGCTGCTCGAGCGGCCCGGCGTCGAGGTGCACAGCCTCGAGCTCGTCGCCGCCGTCGACGGCTCGACGGCGATCGGGCCGCCGATCGAGCACTCCGGAGGCCAGGAGACGCGCGGGCGCTTCGGCGTCCAGGGCGACGCCGGCCCACCGCTGGACGCCCGCGCCAAGGCCGACTACCGCGAGGAGGTCAAGCGCCTCGAGGGCCAGCTCGCGAAGGCGGAGGCGCGCCGTGACGAGGCTGCGGCGAAGCGCGCCAGGGAGGAGCTGCAGTTCGTGCGGCGCGAGCTCGAGCGTGCGCACGGCATCGGCGGCCGCGACCGCCCGACGGGCTCCCACGCCGAGCGCGCGCGGCTCAACGTCACCCGCGCCCTGCGCACGACGCTGACGAAGATCGCCGGCTACGACCCCCCGCTCGGCGCGCTGCTCCAGCGCTGCGTACGGACCGGGACGTTCTGCTGCTACGAGCCCGATCCCCGGCGCCCGCTGTACTGGACCGTCCGAGCGTGAGCGGCGCCGCGGCCGCGAGAACCGACCCCCGAACGAAGAAAGGACGCCACGGGGAAGAGGCGCCCTTTCTTCTGGTACGACGAGGTTCCGATACAACGGGAACCTCGCTGATTCGGGTTGGCTTGTCCCTGCCTGTCGTCACGAGCTTGGCGTTAGGGGCAAGCGAACGCTGTTCATTTGAAGTGAACAGGCGAGTGGCTACGCGCCAAGCTGGCCCATTCGCGCGGCGCGCCGAACGCCGCGATCGCCGGTGCGGTCGCAGCGGATGAGGTGCGCCCGACTCCACGGCACTGGTGAGAAGTCGATGAGAGCGGGGGATGCCGTTGCCCAGCCGCGGCGCACTACGTCATCGTGTGCGGGCCATGAGTCCTCGCTTCGTGACCGTCGCCGTGCTCGTAGCCGCGCTCGCCGCCGGCTCGACCGCCATCGCCGCGCCCAAGCGACCCGGCACCAAGGGAGCCGACAGGATCGTCGGCACGCCCGGACCCGACCGGATCAACGGGCGCGGCGGCAACGACGACCTGCGCGGCGGCGCCGGTCACGATCGCATCAACGGCGGCGCCGGCGACGACCTGATCGCCGGCGATGCCGGCAACGACAGGCTCGCCGGTGGCTCGGGCTCCAACACGCTGCTCGGTGGCGCCGGCAACGACCGGATCGATGCCGCCGGCCGCGGCTCGCGGGATCTCGTCCTCGGCGGCGACGGACGCGACACGATTCGCGCCGTCGACGGCGCACGCGACCAGATCGCCTGCGGCAAGGGTCGCGACCGCGTCTTCGCCGACCGCCGCGACCACGTCGCGCGCGACTGCGAGATCGTCCGCCGCCGTGGATGACGAGCCTGCCCAACCCTGCGGTCCGGTCGTCCTGCTCGTCGACGACGACGCGGCGATCCGGCGAGCGCTCGGCGCAGGCCTGGAGCTGGAGGGCTTTCGCGTCGTGCGCGCCTCCGGCGGGCGCGCCGCGCTGGCGGCGGTCGAGTCCGTCTCGCCGGCGGTGATCCTGCTCGACCTGGCGATGCCCGACCTCGACGGCCTCGAGGTCCTGCGCCGGCTGCGCGCCGACGGAGACGACGTCCCGGTCTGCGTGCTGTCTGCGCGCGACGACGTCGACGACCGGGTGCGCGGGCTGCAGGCGGGCGCCGACGACTACGTCGTCAAGCCGTTCGCGCTGGAGGAGGTGACCGCCCGCCTCCAGGCGCTGCTGCGTCGCCGCCCGGCGACGCCCGAGGCGGTGCTCACCGTCGGCGACATCGCCCTGGACCCCCGCTCGCACACCGCGCAGCGCGGCGATCGCGACCTCGGCCTCACGCGCCGCGAGTTCGACCTGCTGCACCTGTTCATGCGCCACCCGGGCGAGGTGCTCGACCGCGCGCGGCTGCACGAGGAGGTCTGGGGCTACACGTTCGACCCCGGCACGAACATCGCCGACGTCTTCGTCGGCTACCTGCGGCGCAAGCTCGAATCCGGCGGCGAGCCGCGCGTGCTGCAGACCGTGCGCGGCATCGGCTTCATCCTGCAGGTCTGATCTTCTCCTGACCATGCGCAGCCTCCGCGGTCGACTCACCCTCGGCATCACGCTGATGCTCGCCCTCGTCCTGGCGGGCTCGGGGATCGTCGTCTCGGACTACGTCGACCACTCGGAGCGCGAGGCGCTCGACGACCGCCTCAGGCGCACCGCGGAGCTGTCGCGCGAGACGGCGCTGGCCGCCGTCCAGCGCGAGCTGCCGGCGGCCGACCGGCGCCTGGACAACGTCCTGTCGGCGACCGGCACGTCGCTGCGCCTGCTGCTGGACCGCAAGCAGCTGCTGGCCTCCGGCGCGCGCCTGCCGCGCCCGCCCGCGCCCCGCAACGGGCTGCACACCTACAGCGCCGGCGGCGAGCGCTACCGCGCCTACGCGATCGGCCTCGACGCGCTCGGCGGGCTCGCGCGGCTGGAGGTCGCGCGCCGGCTCGAGCCGCTGGAGGACAAGCTGTCGGCGCTCGACCGCCGGCTGCTCGCGTTCGGCGCGGCGGCCCTGCTCGTCAGCGCGCTCGGCGCCTGGCTGGCCGCCGACCTCGTGCTCGCGCCGCTGCGGCGCCTGCGCGCGGCGACCGCCCGGATCGCCTCGACCGAGCACCTCGACCGCCGCCTGCCCGACGCCGGCCCGGCGGAGCTGCGCTCGCTGACGGCGTCGTTCAACGCCATGCTCGCGCGCCTGGGTCGCTCCGCCGCCGACCGCGAGCGCGCGCTCGCCGCCACGCGCCGCTTCGCCGCCGACGCCGGCCACGAGCTGCGCACGCCGCTGACGAGCGTCCAGGCGACGCTGTCGGCGCTGCACCGCCACCCGACGATGTCAGAGCGCCAGCGCGCCGAGATGGTCTCCGACGCGCTCGCCGAGAACCGCCGCCTCGTCGCGCTGCTCGACGGCCTGCAGGCGCTCGCGCGCGGCGACGCGCCGGCGCCGCTGG
>JBKHXR010000090.1:0-19094 GCA_046565905.1 Thermoleophilia bacterium
CGACGAAGACGGCAGCGACTGTCGCCCCCGCCACCTCGAGCATCCCGCAGCGCGCCTCGCCTTCAGACTGCTCGCCGCTCTGCGCCCGGCGGGAGATCTCAACCTCGTAGGCCTCGGCGAGCTGCGGGGCCTGCTCGCGGCGAGCGCGAGCGAAGGTTTCGTTCGCCGTCAGCGAGCCGTTGGGGAACGAGTGCAGCAGCATCTCCAGGTAGTCGCGGGGCCCCGCGCCGAGCCCGGCGTCCACCACCAACTCGTAGCCTGACCCTTCGAGATGACGACGGGGCTCAGGCTTGTCGAAGCCTGCGAGCGCGATCGCGGGTTCGCCGTCGGCGCGCCGGACGTGCTCATCGAACGCCCGCTCGCAGATCGTGGTCGCGATGCCGATCTGCTCGAGGCGGGCCGCAGCCGCGCGCGTCTTCCGCTCGCCGCGTTGGCCGGAGTCGAGCAGCATCGACGTGCTCTCGTTCGCGTCGTCGACGACGTCGAAGTCCTGGAGCAGCAGGCGCGGACGCTGGTCGCGCGGGTATGGCGCAAGCGCGGCTGTCCAAGCGTAGGCCTGTCCGAGGTGCCCGAGCCCGAGCAGCCATAAGTCGCGCGCCAAGTAGAAGCGCTCGGGCTCGTCCTCGGCGGAGCGCCAGTCGCTGCCCGGGCGCCACAGCGACAGCCCGATCTCGCGACGGCCCGCCGGGAGATACCCGCGCAGGCTTTGGAACGCCTCGCTGACGCCGAGGGCGCCGGCGAGCGCGCCAGCGAGCGGGTGCTCGCGGCGCTCGGGCAGGCGCTGCGCGCGTTCGGGCGTGACGGCGCCCCTCCAGCCGTCCCAGCTGCACCAGATGGCTGGGCGGTCGAACTCGGCGTCGCCGATGACCAGCAGCGGGAACTGCGCGTTGATCTCTTCGACGAGGGTCGCGCCATAGCGCGCCGCTGCCTGCGAGAGGCTCATCCCCTCGCCCCAGGCCGTCGCGCACGGCCCGTCCTGGCAGACGAGCACGCGAACGCCGCCGATGAACGCGCGACCAGCGGCGTTGATCGCCGTCAGCGCCATCGCCTCGCGGGTGCGGCTGGCGCAGACGTCGCGGCCAAGTACGAGCTGCAGGACGTGCCCCTGCGAGAGCTCTAGCGCCTCCTCGATGCTGGCCGCGCGGCCCTCGTCGAGCTCGAGCTTCAGGGTGCGGTGGAGCGTGCTGCGGTCAAGTGTCATGGCCAGCGCCCCACGTAGATGCGGTGTGCGGCCTCGCGGCCGCGCCAGCTCTTCCAGCCCGCGTCACCGAGATAGCCGTGGACGCCGACGTTGCAGGTGGCAATGGTGCCTTGTGCATAGCGCGGGGCGATGAGCGCGAGGTGGCCGGCCTTCGCGATCATCGGGTTGTCCTGATCGGTCTCGCTCTGCGCCACCCAATCGCGGGGATGCGTGTGGATGTCGGCGAGCACGCGCTCGCCGCGCTGCTCGCAGATCGACCACAGCTTCCCGAAGGCGCTCGCGCGGAGGTGGATGTGCCCGACGAGGCAGTCTGGGTCGAGATCGTCGAAGTAGACGATCGAGGTGACGATCTTGCCGTCGCCCTTGCGCGGCGTGAGCAAGAACGCGCCGCTCTCACGCCGACGCTGTCCGCGCCGTTCAAGCTCGGCGAGCAGCGCGGCCCACTGCGGTCGCGAGAATCGCACGAGCGCGCGGCGACCACTAAACGCCTTGATAATCCTCATCGTTGAGCAGCTCATGCACGCGGTTGACGAAGAACGTGATGTCGCGCTGCTCGGTCCAGACATCGCGCGGGTACTGCGTCACCCAACCGGGGTGACCGGCGAGCGCGACGCGGTCGTAGGGCACGTAGAGCGCGCGGCCGTTCTCCCAGTCCGCTCGGAAGGCCATCGCGACCCGCTCGCCCTTGGGGCGCTTCTCGGAGGCGAGCATCTGGTCGGTCTCGACATCCCACGGCGTCGCTGTCGGCGCGAGCGTCGGATAGTCGGTCAAGTCGATGCGCAGGAAGAACTCCGCGGGCCCGTTCGTCCGCGGAGCGGCGCTCACCCCGACGAGCGCGACCGGCCACGCGAAGCTGACCAGCCGCCAGTCGCTGCGTCCGACCCCGCCGCGGAAGGACGCGGCCTCGAAGTCGCGGCGCCCGCGCTGCTCCGCCGGCGGGGGCGGCGGAGCTGCGATGTTGGCAACGGCGACGCTCATCCCTCGAAGCGCTCCTTCGGCGCGAGGTCGAAGCAGACCGCACAGTCCTCGCCGGCGAACTCGCCGACGTGCGCGTTCTTGTCGGCCTGCACATCCGAGTCGCACTTGGCGAGCAGGTGCTTCGCGCGCTGCGCTGCGCTGAGGTTGTGGCCGCTCGGGCCCGCCGCCCAGGCGAGGACCGCGGCGATCGTCGTGCCCGGCGGGAACTCCTTGCTCAGGCGCTCGGCGCCGTAACGGACGCTGACGCTGATCCGCCGGCAGGTGCCGGCGAAGACGTGCCCGGCGTTTGCGAGACCGGCCTGCTCGACGGTCGCTTCCGCCTCGAGCGGCTCGTCCGTGTCGGGCGCGGAGATGAGTGCGTCGGGCTCGCCCGTTGCCGCGGCGAGCTCGGCCACGGTCGCCGAGGCTGGCACGGTCACGGTGCGCAGCGGCTGGCCGCGGCCGTGCACGAAGAGCTCGATTTCGTTGACGTCCTCGGAAGACATCGCCGACTTCCTCAGTGCTCGCGGTCTCGAGGCGGCACTGGGTCAGAAGCCGGGCCGATCGTGTCGCTGCAGCGGATGTGCCCCTGGCGGTTGTGGGTGATGCGCTCGCCGCCGCCGTCGTTGCGCAGGATCTCCGCGGCACGGCCGTCGGCCTCGGCCTGGGTCGGCAGGTGCGCGCTGGCGCGGCTGGCGCCGGGCTTGCGGACGTCCCACCCGCCCTCGGGATTGGGCACGACGTGGCGCTGGTTTCGGGGCATGCAGATCTCCTTGTCCTGTCGGGCGGGGGTCTTTCCCCCTCACCTCCCAAGAACCGGGCATCCCCCGGGCTTGTTCAGCGGGCCAGGCGCCCGGTGAGCTTTGCGCTCAAGACGGCGATGAGCACCGCTTGGCGGCTCGCGCCGAACGTGCGCGCGAGCGCGCTGATGCTCTTGGGCGTCGCGAGCTCGGCCTTAAGTAGCTTGCGCGGCACGAGCAGCTCGCTGCCGAAGGCGTTGGCCTCCGGTTCGATCTTGCCGCGCCCAAACTGGTGGCGCAGCTCGTGGTGGCCGGTCTCATGCGCGATGACAAAGCGCTCGGCACCCGGATGGCCCTCCGGCACCTTGATGGTCGTGCCGTCGAGCAGCCCGTCATGGAGGAACTTGCTGCGCACGACCGTCAGCCCGACGTGGCGCGCGATGCGCTCGACGTCGATCGGCGTCTCCATCTCGCCGACCTCCTCGCGCAGCTTCTGCGCGGCAGCGCGCGCCACCCCGAACTCCGGCTCGTCGCGAGGGGCGGGCACGGAATCGGCGGGCTCGAGCGGTTGCGAGGGCACGCCGGCCGTCTCGCAGAGCGGGCAGTCGTCGTCGACCGAGAAACTCGCCTGCTCGTCGTCGTCCCAGGCGATGCGCACGCCTGCCTCGACCTCGAAGCCGCAGTTCGCACAGCGCAGCGCGCGAATCGCAGGATCGTCGTACGCGTCGAGCTCGACGAGCTCGCGCTCACCGCATTCACGGCATTCGCCGTCGACCTCGAAGCGATCGTGCGCGACGTAGGTCTCCCCGCAGTGACCGCAGCGGACCTCGCTCATCGGCCCTCCAGGCGTGCGCGCAGTTGCTCTATGTACTCACGCGCGCGTGCGCGACGCACGGGCTCGGGAGCTTGCGCGGCCCGGACCCGCAGGCCGCTGCGCCGCCGCGCGGCGATCGGCGTCCGCTGTGCCGCCGGCGTGCGGTCGTTGTCGGTCGCCGCCTGCTCGGTCAACGCGTAGAGCTCGTCCGATGGTTCGATGCCGAGCTTGCTCAACAGGCGTATGAAGCTGGCGACAGGGACGTGCGCCCGGAGGTCTTCCTCGTCGCGCTCGAGGCGCGCCAGGCTGGCGGGTGCAAAATCCACCTCGTCCGCGATCTCGCGCAGCTCGCGCCCGCGCGCTTCGCGCACGCCCCGCACGAACTCGCCGAGCGTCTGCGCCAACACGCGTTCAGGGTCACGGGCTTGCTCGGCGACATCGGCCGGCTCGTTGTCCTCCTCGTCTTCGTCGCCGAGCAGCTGGCGGATGTAGCGGGCGATCCGCTCGCGTTCGCGCTCACGGAAGAGGTGGCGCGGATCCGATGGGTGCTGGAGAGGAGGACCTTGCAGGACCTCATCACCGGCAGGCTCCCCGGCCAACGCGCGGTCATACAGCGCGAGCAGACTCTCACGCAGCGGCTCAGCGGCGACCGCCAGAGGCTCGCGCAGCTGAGCACGTGCGACCTCGCAGGTGTTCCATGCCTCGACGAGCACCGGGTAGCCCAGCAGCTCGTCGTCGACGATGACATCCCAATCGCCGGCCCAGTGGGTCTCGTCGCTGATTGGAAAAATCGTCGCCTGCTCGTCGTCAAGATCGACGACGAACGCAAGCAGGTAGAGGTCAAGACCGGGGGCGGCGACCGCGTGGATCGCGCCGACGCCGGCGCCGGCGTCGGGGTTGCTTCGCGGCGCCCAGACCAGCGGCGCCTCGGGGACGCCTTGGGGTTCGGTGTCGTCGGTCAGCGGCTCGCGCTGCCAGGCGGCAAATAGCGTCCGGCAGCGCTCGCATTTCTCGAGATGCTCGGCGAGCTGCGGCTTGCGCTCGAGGTCGGCGCTGGTCAGTTCAAGCAAGGAAGGGCAGTTCATCTTTCTCCCTAACTTGAGAACAGCAGATCGCGCAAACCGTTCAACATCAGCCCGCGGCTGGCGCCTTCGGAGTCGGCGACCCGGCCAAGAATCGTGGCGATCTGGCGCTGTTCAGCATGAACGGTGCCGACGGAAACCGCAAGCTCGGGAGCGATCTCACGCACCGTCGCGCCTCCGAGCTGGCGCTTGAGGACGGCGACCTGGCGCTGGCTGAGCTCGACGAGCGCGGCAGTCGCGGCGCGCTGCGCGGAGACGACCTCGATTGCCGGCGGCTCGGGCGAGCCGAGCATCTCCTCGAAGTCGCCCAGGGGCTCGAGCCCGGCGGGCTCGAGATCGAAGCGCAGCACCAGCGCCCGCATCACGTGGCGCAGCGAGAGCGCGCAGCCGCACTCCTCGAGCAGCCCGCGGGTGAAGCGGTGAAGCTCCAGCGTCTCGAGCACGGGCGAGAGCTTTCTCGCGTCCTCACGGTACTGGATCACATCGAAGTCCCCGAGCCGCCAGGCGGCGCGCAGCAGCTCGGTCTCCTCGCCGTCGAAGGGCGCGGGCGACGTGCCAGCCAGCTTGAAGAAACCCTCGGTCTCCGAGGGCGCGAAATCCGCGTGATCAGTAAGCATCGCGCGGACCCGCGGGTAGAGGTTGCTCGCGTAGTTGCGCGCGAGCCGGTTGATGAGGTGGCGGCGGAGGTAGAGCTCGCCGAGGCGGGCGAAAGACTCGGGCGTGGCCGCCTGATGCAGCAGCGCCGGCAGCTGGGGCTTCTCGCCGAGCAGGCGACGCGCGAACCAGTCGCTGAGCGCCGCGTCCTCGGCGTCGTGGTCCCATCGTCCCGTGGGTGAATAGATGGCCGGCAGCCCGCCGAAGCGGATGAGGCGCGAGGCCGCCAGCCGCAGCAGCTCGAGCAGATCCGGCTCGACCTCGCCGCTCTGAAGGAAGCGCATGCGGGCGCGCTGGTAAGCGGGGCGGCTAATCACGAGCGCCTCCGAGCAAACAGGGCCAACACCTGCGAGCGCTCGGGCTCGCGCAGCTGGCCGATGTTCGTGGCGGCGTTGGCCACCGCGACCGGCACCGGCCGCCGCCAGCGCTTGAACCAGCCGTCTTTGTCGAACTCATCCATCGCCTCGGCCGGGCAGAAGACCGGACCGCGCGAGGTGGTCGAGCGCGGCGTCACCTGCACCATCGACCCGCTGGCGCCGATGACCATGCACCAGCGCAGCCGGTCTTTCCGCGAGACCTTCGTGTCGTGGTCGTGCAGGTACAAGATGTCGCCGATCGCAGCCATGGCCGATGCGCTGTAGAGCGTGAACTCCACCTCGTAATAGCTCAACGTAGTCCCGGCTGACGATGTCAAAGGACCATCACACGAGGGAGGCCGCCCCGCGCGGCGGCCTCTCGTGAGGTGGGCGGCCGGAATTGACCCACGCTCTCGCTTCCGCTCCGAGCGAAGCGATAGCGGCTTGCCGCCCCGTGCAGCGTCCCAAGTGAGGTTCCTCTCGCGGACGCCGTGCCCGGACGCAACAAGCAATATCACATGCCGCTCCCCGCAGGGCACGGGTCGTTGGCCACCGCACGCTCTCGACGCCGGCAGCACGGGCGGAGCAGTTCTCACAGCGCGATCGCTGATCGGTTCTCCACCCTGCCGAAACTCGTCCTCGCGGTCAGTTCGTTGCCGTTTGCCGGTCGGATTGCCGATTTCGTTGCCGTTCAGTGGCTCGATGTGGCATGGCAAACGGCAAATCGCCGACGGCGCGGTCGCCCAGCAAATACGGCCGTTTCGGCCCTTCGTGGCGCCTCTGCGCTCCCGTGACGGAAGAGGACTCGGCGTAGGGATCGCGGCTTGCGTCTGCAGTGCTCGCCGGGCACAGTGAGGGCTTCTTCTGCATGTGCGTGTGGCACTTCCCGCGTGGTCGCGGATCCGAGCAGCAACCGCAGTTCAGCCTCACCAGCTCATGAACTCCAATCGCGGAGCTCCGGGACGCCACCGCGCTCCTGGCCTTCTGAGGCGAACCAGAAATGGCCAGCGACGGCGCGAGGACAGGCACGAGCCGCGACGTTGACGACAACAACGAGACGGCCGGCAGCTCCGATGGTTGCCGCGAGACGCCCGCGCGCACGACCCTGGCTGCAACGGCGCTGCAGCCCGTGATGGCGCTCGCGAGGACGTAGAACGCAGTCGGCTACGCCCGCCCGGATGACGCCCGTGTGTGCCGAGGAAGCCGGCGCGCCGAAGGTGGCCCCAAAGGCCCGATGCGCCTCGCCCGCGGCGACGAGGCCGGGCACATAGACAGATCGGGATAGCCCTCGGCTGGGCCCCAGCGCCCAGCCGACCGGCGTTGCCTACCGCGCCTCCGGCAACCGGGCCACCAGTCCCGCGCGACCCTCAACTCCCGAGCTGCCGTCCGCAGCTCCCAGCTCACAGCGGCCCGACCGGCCGCACACCGGCGGCATCCGACGACCTCGCCGGGTGGCGCCCCGCGACGCCCGTGAGCTCGCGTCGCGGGCTCACGCGCGACGCCATCCGACCCACAGCACCAATCACGGCCCGAGGAGGGCTCACACCCATGCTCACGACGAACACCACCCCCGCCGACTCGCCGCAGCCGACGCAGATCACAGCGACGACGGTCGCGATCGACGACGCCGAGCGGCGCTGCCACGCCGCGCTGCGCGACGTCGCCCGACTCGCCGACGCCGGGCAGGTCAGTCCCGTCGAGGCCGCCGACCTGGAAGCCGAGGCGGTCACGCGGTTCACCCAGCACGCCCGCGACATCGAGCTGCACGGCGCGGAGGTCGTCGGCCCGCTCGCGTGGGCGCGCTACGAGGACCGCGCCGCCAGGCAGCGCGCAGCCGCCGTCGCCGACCGCCGCCGCAACCCGCGCCTGCGCGGCCTGAGCGCGCGTGCCAGGGCGCTTCGCGAGCGTCAGATGTGCGTGGTGGCAAGCGCGCGCGTCACCAACGACCTGCTGCGCTGGCTGTCGCTCGAGGAGGACGAGGAGACGCTCTGCACCCGCCGTGAGCTCGCCGCCGCCGGGCTGCTCTGACGCCGCCCGACCGCCATGAGCGTCTTGAGGCCGAACGCATCCGCGCGCCGGCAGCACCGTCGCGCGCCACGCTCGCTCACCGCCGCGCTTGTCGAGCTGCTGCGAGCACATCGCCCACCCACGACAACCGCTGACGATCACGTCTGGATCTGCCTGTCCCCGGCGACCGCCGCGGCGATCGCCAGGATCGCCGCACGCCGCGCCGGCTCGATGCGCAGCTACCGCGACCACCCCGCCCACGAGGCGACGCGACGTCCGCTGCGCGTCCCGCAGGCCATGGCGGCCGTCTGGTGCGAGGACGCCTGGCAGGCCGCCGGTGAAGGACTGATCGGCATCAGCGATGCACTGCTGCTCGCCGCCCAGCTCGACGCGCCCGACGCCGCCTGAGCCAACCGCAACGCCCGCGCCCGCCACCCGGCGGCCGCGGGATCGACCGGGTCGTGGTCAGCGGCCGTCAAAGGACGACCATCGCCGCACTCCGACGACGAGACGCTCGAGATCCGCGCGGAGCTCGTCGCCGCGCACTTGCTGTGAGCAGAGGTTTTCGGCGAGCACCCCAGATCACGACCACGACGACCGGCCCCACGGGCTGGCGACACCGATCAACGGCGCGTCCCGACGCCCGTCGCGGCGCGACCCTCAAAGGCCAGGAGGCCTCCCATGAGCAACACCGAACCCGTCCGAGGAGCGGTCGCGCAGCTGTGCACGATCGCGATCTCATCGATCGTCCCGATCGACGGCTGGAACCCGCGCATATCCTTCGACGACGCGCCGCTGAAGTCGCTCGCGGCGAGCATGCGCGACCGCGGCTGCCTCGTGCCCGTCCTCGTCGACGCGACGGGTGCCGGCCAGTACCGCCTCGTCGACGGTGAGCGGCGCTACAAGGCCGCGGTCCTCGCCGAGCTGACCGAGCTGCCCGCGATCGCGCGGCCCGCCGATGCTGGCCGCGACGACGCGGCGCGCGAGGGCGAACTGCTCGTCGACGCCGTCGTCGCAAACCAGCTGCGCGCGCAGCTGTCGCCCGTCGAGGAGGCGCTCGCCTGCCGGCGCCTGAAGAGCGAGCACGGGCTGACCGTGAAGGGGATCGCGCAGAAGCTGCAGATGACGCAGGTCAGGGTGCGCGAGCGCTTGGCGGTCCTCGAGCTGCCCGAGGCGCTGTGGCCACGGATCGCCGGCGGCGAGATCCCGGCGGGCGCGATCGCCGCGCTGGTCGGCCTGGAGAAGATCCATCCCGGTCTCGCCGCGGTCGCCGTCACGCTCGTGCTCGATCGCAGCGACGTCTACGACGCCGACCCGTGGCGCTGGCGCGACGTCGCGAGCGACCCGGTCGCGGTCGTCGCGGGCGGTCTGCACGACGAGACGGTGGCGGCGCCCGCGGGCGTGTTCATCGCTACGCGCGGCTACCCGCTGTCGCAGTTCGCGCTCGACGAGCGCGCGCAGGCGGCCGCGGCGCAGCTCGCACAGCTGCGCGGTACGCCGGTCGACGCGCTCGAGCTGCGCTTCGATCGCGACGCGATCGAGCGGGCGCGGGCGCTGCACGCCGCGCACACGCCCGAGCACGGCTGGGTGACGCTGATCGTCGGCCAGGATGTCGCCGACGCGATCGCCGGCGAGCAGGTGCTCGCGGCCCTGAAGGCCTCGAAGGCGGAGACCAAGCGCGAGCATGCGGTGAAGGACGAGCCCGTCGCGAGCGCGGGCGGGGGCGAGACCGGCGGTGCGCCCGCCGACGAGACCGTCGCGAAGGAGCGGGCGCGCGCCGAGCGCGCCGAGCAGGCGGCCGAGCGCGAGCGCTGCGCGGCGTTCAACGAGGAGCTCGGCGCGGCGATCGTCAACTCGCTCAGCCGCGTGAAGGTGGACGACCGCGTCGTGAAGGTCCTCACCGCGATCAACGTCGCCGGCGAGCTTGACCGGATCGCGATGCGCGGCGCGCGCTACGGCTTCCCCGGCTGGGTCACGATCGAGGAGGGCACGCGTGGTCCCAAGCGCCGCTACATCGACAAGCGCACCGACGCGCAGGCCAAGGCCGTCGAGTACCTCGCCGGAGCGAAGAGCGCGGGCGAGGTCGCGGGCCGCACGCTCGCCCTGCTGCTGATGGCCGTCTACGCCCAGGAGGGCGCCGTCGCGAACTCGAGCCAGGCGTTTCACACGGTGCGCGTGCAGAGCGCGATGCCGTGGGCCGGCGACGTGCCCGAGCTGGTCGACGCGATCGCCGCCGAGAAGCTGCCGGCGGCCCTCATGGCGCCGGTGCTCGAGGAGCGCCGAGCCCTGCAGGCGCAGCGCCGTGCGGCGGCCGCCGCGAAGGCCGACGCGCTGGCTCGGGTCGCCGAGCTTGAGCAGCGCATCGACGAGCTGACCGGCGAGGAGCTGGATGAGCTCGAGCGGCTCAGCCGCGTCGCGCACGGCGAGTACTCCGCGCAGGCCTGGAAGCTGCGTGACGCGATCCGCGCCCGACGCACCGCGCTCGACGGCGCCGGCGACGACGAGGCGACCGCCGAACAGGAACCCGAGGCACCGTCCCGCGCCGGCGCCGAGTAGACCGCGCCGACATCGGATGCCCGCCGACCGGCCGTCGGCCCCCCTCGCCCGGTGAAGACGCAGGACCGCGCCGGGCGCACGCCGGCGCGCTGAAGCACCGGCCCGCCGCCTCTGGGCGGGCCCGATCCTGTCGCGCGCGCTCGTCCCCCGCGCCGCGGGGGACGGTGCACGTCGCGATCCATTCGCGAGAAAGGAAGCGCCATGTCTGACCTCGTCCACACGATCGTGCTCGTCGAGGAGGACGATTCCACGAGGACGTTTCTGGCCGACAACCTCACCGCAGACGACTTCGACGTGCACGCGACCGGCGATGGCGAGCGCGCGTTCGCGCTGTGCGCGCGCACGGTGCCCGACGCCGCCGTCGTCGATGTCAACGGTGGCAGCGGGCGGGCGTTCGCGCGCGCCGTGCGGGCCGGCAGCAGCGACGCGGTCGACGAGCGGCTGCCGCTGATCCTGCTCGGGGCCGAGGAGGACGAGCTCGAGGTCCTGCGCGCGTTCGAGGCGGGCGCCGACGATCACCTCGTCAAGCCCGTCAGCTACCCCGAGCTGCGTGCCCGCCTGCGGGCGCTGCTGCGCCGCGCCGACGTTGCCAGCCGCGCGCGGCCGGCGCGGCGGATCGGCGCGCTGCGCATCAACTCGGCGCAGCGCCTGGTCACCGTCGGCGAGCAGCGCGTCCATCTCTCCCAGAAGGAGTTCGCGCTGCTGTCGACGCTGGCCCGCGATCCGACGCGCGTGTTCACCAAGGAGCAGCTGCTGCGCGAGGTCTGGGGCTTCCGGGCGCCCGGGTCGACGCGAACACTGGACTCGTTCGCCTGCCGGCTGCGCGCCAAGCTCGGCGTCTGCGGCGAGCGCTTCGTGATCAACGTCTGGGGCGTGGGCTACCGGCTGACGGATCGCGTCGCGGGCGACGCGGCATACGAAGAGCTCGCGCGGGCGTCATGAAACGGACGGCGATCGGGCGCCGCAGGCAGCTTCGCCGTGGTCGCCCGCCCAAGGCACGACGGCGCTCAAACGCCGCACCGCGCTGAAAGCGCGCGCCGTTCGCGGCGGCGTCGGCGGAGCAGCGCACGAGGGTCGCGGGCCGGCGCTGCCTGGCCTGCGACGCCTCGACGCGGATCGACCGGGCGCACCACGTGCCGCGCAGCCTCGGTGGCTGTGAAGACGGGCTGTGCGCCGCGCTGTGCCGGACCTGCCATCGGCGCTATGACCGCGGTGAGCTCGATCTCGTCGCGCAGCTCGAGCCCGGCCATCGCGTCTCGGCCACGCACGCGGTCGAGCACCGCGGGCTCGCCGGCGTGCTGCGACGACTAGGCGCCGGCCGCGGCTGACCACATGCCGGTTGGCCGCTCGCCGCCGGCATCCACATGAAGCGCCCCGGCCGGGGGCGCGACCGACGGACCGCGGGCGACGACCCGCCGGCGCACACGAACGCCCCCGCGAGCGCGGGTGGCGCGCGCGCCAACGAGGTCGTCCGCGGGCCGCCGCCGACATCCCACAGGAGGCACCGCCCATGAACGCACACAGCAGAAGCACACCGCGATCGGCAAACGGCCGCCCGCCGCCGACCGACGATGACGGCGCGCCGTCATGAGTGCGCCGCACGATCGCGGGCCGGCTCGCCGCCGCGCGCCGCGCCCGATCGGGCCGGCCGTGCTCGAGCTCGTCCGCACGCCGCGCGATGCGCAGGACGCCGTTGAGGTCCGCCTCAGCGCGATGACTGCCCCGGCGATCGTGCACATCGACATGCGTCGCCACGTGGCGCTCGCGCCGCCCGACGCGCACGCGGCATTCGCCGCCCTCGCGCGCAGCGCGACCGTCGACCGCGCGACCGCGCAGCGCTGGCGCGACGACGCCTGGCAGGCCGTCGGCGAGGGCCTGCTGGCCCCAGCCGACGCGCAGGCGCTCAGCGATCAGCTCGAGCCGCGCGGCGCGGCCTGAGCCTGCGGCGGCTGACGGCCGCCGCCAACCCAACCCAGAGAAGGAGCAAGACGATGCATGACGACACACGTGCGCAGGCGGCCGCCTGCGTCTACCCGACCGTGCTCGAGACGCTGGCGCGCGACCGCGCCGCGCTCGTGCGCTACGCGTGGAGCGTCACCGGCTGTCGCGAGGACGCCGAGGACGCCGTCCAGGCGGCAGCGCTGATCGCGCTGCGGCGCACCGATGTGCGCGGCCCTAGGGCGATCGGCTGGCTGCTGACCGTGATCCGCCACGAGGCCTACCGCCGTCACGCCACCGCGCTGCGTGCGGCCCGCCGCGACATCGAGGTGCGTCGCGCACGCGCCGGGGTCAGCCATCCGCTGGCGGCCCCCGAGCGCGAGGTCGACGGGCTGCTGGATCTGCGCGCGGCGTTCGCGGCGTGCACGCCCGACGAGCGGCGCGCGCTCGCCGGCCGCATGACCGGCCACTCGTATCGCGAGATCGCCACCCGCCACGACTGGACGTACACGAAGGTCAACCGCTGCGTCACGGAGGGCCGCGCGCGGGTGCGCGCGCTGATGGCGTCATGAGCGGCGCGGACGATGCGCTCGCGACGCGCGTGCGATTGCCCGACGGGCGGACCTTCGACGGGCCACTCGCCGCGCACCGGCATCGGCGCATCCAGCTCGGCATGCTGCACGCCGACAGCGACGGCTACGTCGAGCTCGCCGCCGGCCGCCGACCGCCCGGCGGCGGGCTGCGGATGACGACGCGCAGCGACCCGGCGCACTACCTGCACGGCGGGCATTGCGGCGCGGACGGCTGGCTGGACGGACTGCTCGCGCTCGCCGACCGCCACGTGGCGCGTGGGGAGGAGGTGTTCGTCGCGCCCGCGGTGCGCCGCGGGCGCGGCGCGAGCAAGGCGCACGTCGCCCACACCCGCTGGCTGTGGATCGACGTCGACGGACGCGACGGCCTGCCCGCCGTCCGTGAGCTGCTGCGCCGCAAGGCGCCGCAGCTCGTCATCTCATCGGGAGGGTCGGGCGGCGTGCACGTCTACTGGCGCCTGCGCAGCCCGCTCACCGGTGATCGCATCGAGCGCGCCCACGAGCGGCTGATCTACGCGCTCGGATGGACGTGGCGCGACGGTCGGGCGGTGCCCACCGTCGCCGACCGCGCCTGTAAGGACCGCTCGCGCGTCATGCGCCTGGCCGGCACGGTGAATGCCAAGAGCGGCGCCCACGCGCGGATCGCGTGGGCCAACCTGGCCCTTGCGCCCTGGTCGCTGACGCAGCTCGTCGGCGATCTGCGCGACGCACCGCGGCGAACCCCGCTCGGCAGGCGACCACACCGCGCGGTCGCCGATGACGACGCGTACAAGCGGATCGCGCCTGCCGAGTACTTCCAGCGCCTGACCGGGGTCGAGGTGCCCGCGCACGGGCTCGTCTCGTGCCCGAGCCCGGCGCACGCCGACGCCAACCCCAGCTGCCACGTCGGCCGCGACGCCGGCGAAGGGTGGTGCTGCCACGGCTGCGGCGCGGCGGGCGCGATCTACGACCTCGCCTCCGTGCTGCTCGGCGGCCCGACGGCGCAGTCGCTGCGCGGCGACGAGTTTCGCCGCGCGCGACAGCACGTCGCGGCCGTCTTCGGCCCGTGCGCCTGAGCGCAGCAGCGCTCACCCGCTGCAGGACGCCGCAGCCCTTGCGGTTTCGCGCGCACTCGGGCGCGCGCGAGAACCGATCATCCGCCCGGGACAGATCCAAGGAGACAGCAATGTCAGAAGAGACCGCAACCTGGCTGAACACGATGACGCTGATCGGCTTCACCGAGCAGCGCGGGCACGCGTGGCACTACCGCGCCGCCGACCAGGTCGACGAGCCCAACCACTACCCCGGACCGGTCCCGGTCGCGGACGTCCGCCGACGCCTGTTCGGCTGGAAGGTCGTCGAGGGTGACGTCACATCGACGGGCGTGACGATGGACGCCGACGGCGTCGCGACATTCACCGTCAGCGATGCGAACCGCAAGACGATGCTGCGCCCGCCGGGGGCACTGGGCCCCGACGACGAGGGCGCGGTGCTGGGCATCTTCAAGGCGGGCTATCAGGGCCACGACTACGAGGAGTGGCTGCTCGAGCAGGTCGCGACGATCCTCGACGACGAGCTGGCGATCGGATCCGCGGGGCTGCTGAAGGGCGGCGCCGTCGCATGGGTGTCGGTCGAGGTGCCCGAGTCGATCACGACCCCGGAGGGCGTCGAGTTCCGGCCGCATCTGCTCGCGACCACGAGCTTCGACGGGTCGCTGGCGACGACGTTCAAGCGGGTCGTGCAGAACGTCGTCTGCGACAACACGCACGCGGTGGCGATGGGGGAGGCGGGCCAGCGCGTGAAGGTCCGCCACTCCCGCTATTCGAAGCTGCGGCTCGTAGACGCCCGCGAGGCGCTCGCGATGGTGCACACGATCGCGGACGACTTCGCCGCCGAGGTCTCCCGCTTGACCGCGGTACAGGTGTCCGAGGGAGACTGGGCGCGCTTCCTGGAGGAGATCGCCCCGGTCCCGGCGGACAGGGGTCGCGGCAGGACGATCGCGCTGTCGCGGCGCGAGGGCCTGACGCGGCTGTGGAACCACGACACACGCGTTGCGCCGTGGAAGGGCACGGCTTGGGGCGCCGTGCAGGCGGTCAGCACGTATACGCACCACGACGGCGTCATCCGCGGCATGGGTCGCGCTGAGCGCAACATGCTGCGCGCGGTGGAGGGCGGAGTCGAAGCCCTTGACCGCGGCACGACCGAGCGCATCCTCGCGATCGCCGGCTGACGTACCAACCGGGTTGGCCGGCGCTCGACGCCGGCCGACCCACCTGGCATCCAGACATCGCGCGCGCGGCCCGCCGGCTGAGCACCCCGCCGGCGCACCCTCGCGCGCTCGCCGAGCACATCGACGTCGCACCAGATCGGTGCGACCAGCAAGGGAGCACCCCATGACCGATGAGACCCCCGGCCGCGCCGGGATGACCGAAGCCGACTTCGCCTACCTCGAGCGCCTCGCGGCGGCCGCCGCCGACAGCGGCCTCTACGGAAGCGGCGCGAAGGTCAAGGCACAGCTGCTGATGAAGCTCATCTACGGACGCGACCTGACGATCCCGGTCAGCGCCGCACTGAGCGCGATCGACATCTACGACGGCAAGATGGAGCTGTCGTCGAACCTCATCGCGGCGCTGCTGGAGGCCCACCCGCACTACGCGTACGCGATCGTCGAGGCGACCAACGAGCGTTGCGAGCTTGAGTTCTTCAAGGACGGGCGCAGCCTCGGCAAGGCGAAGTTCGACGCCGCCGACGCGACGACGGCCGGGCTGGCGGGCACCGACTACTACCGCCACTACCCGAGCGACATGTTCTTCGCCCGAGCGATCACCCGCGGCGCGCGGCGGTACTGCCCCGGGCTCGGCCGGGGCGTCGCGATTTACGCAAGCGGCGAGCTTGCCAAGCGGACCCCCGAGCCCTCCGCACCCGCATCCGGACCGGCGGACAGCAACGGACGCGGTCACGGTGCGAACGGCGACGTCGTGCGCGCGAACGCCAAGGACGCCGCGACGATCCGTCGGTTGGCGACCGACGCGGGACTCAGCGACGCCGAGCTCTTCAACGTCCTGATCACCGCTGGCGGCGGCGCGCCGGTGAAGGATGAGAAGCGCGCCGCCGGCAACCTCGAGCGGGCGCTCGAGTTGTTGCCGCTCACGCTCGTGCGCCCGGTCTGCGACACGCTGCGCGCACGCACCGCCGAGGCGTCCGCGGCGGGCGAGCGCAACGGCACCGCGCGGTCCTGAGCCGTGTCCACCGCGACCCCGCGCGGGCCACACGGCCCGCGCGCCGTGACCGATGAAGGGAGGCGCGATGTCCGAGGCGCTACGCCTTGACGATTGGACGGCGCCGGCCGCCGCGATCGGCGACCGGCCGCTGACCAGAGAGCAGCACACCGCCGTCAGGCACGGGACCGGCGCGCTGCTCGTCTTCGCCGGTCCGGGCTCGGGCAAGACCCGGACGCTGACCGTCCGGATCGCGCACCTGCTCGCAACGTCACGCGCCCACGCGCGCGAGATCCTCGCGCTGACGTTCACCGTCCGCGCCGCCGAGGAGATGCGCGTGCGGCTCGTCGGCCTCGTCGGCCATGACCAGGCCGCGGCCGTCACAGTCGCGACGTTCCACGCGCTGTGCGCGCGGATCCTGCGCTCCCACGCGAGCGTGTTCGGCCGGACCTCGGCGTTCAGCATCTACGACCAGAGCGACGTCGGCCGCGTCATTCGCGACGTGCTCGCCGATCAGCACGGCGGCACAGACGAGGACGCGGAACTCGCCGCGCGGATCACCGAGCAGATCGCGCTCGCGCAGGGCAGGCTGTGGACGCCGGCGGTGCTGCGCGGGAAGGGCGACGTGCCCGACCGCGATCGGATCGCGACGGTATGGGAGCAGATCGACGACGAGCTCGCGCGCTGCAACGCGTTTGACTTCCCGGGGCTCGTCAGCCACGGCGTGCGGCTGCTGCGCGAGCACTCCGCGGTCCGCGAGGGATACCGGCGGCGCTGGCGGCACATCCTTGTCGATGAGTTCCAGGACACGGACGCCGCGCAGTTCGCCTTGCTGGCCGCGCTCGCGGGCCCGGCCGGGTGCGCTCCGCATGGGTCGCTGCTGGTCTGCGGCGACGACGATCAGTCGATCTTCGGGTGGCGCGGCGCCACGGTCGACAACCTGCTCGGCTTCGAGCGGACCTTCCCTTGCGCGCGCAGGCTCGTGCTGGGGCGAAACTTCCGCTGTCGCCCAGCGATCCTCTATGCGGCGACACGCTGCATCGCGACGAACACGCGCCGCGAACCCAAGGCGCTCGTCGCCGAGCGGCCACATGGTGGCGCCGTCCGGGTTGCCCGGTTCGCCACGGAGCACGCCGAGGCGGCCTGGGTGACAAAGCGCATCGCGGCGTCGATCGTCGCGGGCACGGACCCGCGGGAAATCCTCGTGCTGAGCCGCTCGCTGCGCTGGACCCACCCGCTGCAGCAGGCGCTTACCGGTGCCGGGATCGCGCATCGTGTGATCGGCGCGCGCTCGCTGTGGGAACGCGTCGAGGTCCAGGATGCGCTGGCACACGTCGCGCTCGTCTGCAACCCGCATGACGCGCGCGCGTTTCGCCGCGCGGTCGGGGCGCCGACCGATCGCGAGCAGTTCCGCAAGGCCAGCGTTGCGGCGCCGTCGCGTGGCTGCGGCGTGGCCGGTCAGCGGGCGGTGATCAGCTATGCCCGAGATGTGGGCGTCGATCTCATCGACGCGTGCGTGCGTGCCGAGCAGATGCCGATCCGTGGCAGCGCCGCGAAGGTCGCGCTCGGGTTGTTCGGTCGCGAGCTGCGTGCCGTGCGTGACGAGCTGGATGGGGGAGGGTCGGTCGCGAGGGCCGTGGTGGGAGCAGTCACCTTCACTGATGGCCCGGTCGCGGCGTATCAGGCGCTGCTCGATCAGGCGACCGACGTCGCGGTCCTGCGCGACACGACGCGCGTGCTCGAGGATCTGCGGTCGCTGTGCCGTGCGGCGCACAGCTACGAGCGCGAGCACGGCGCGACGGGAACGCTCGCCGGGTTTCTGGACGGCACGCGCGCCGAGCGATTCGACGGGCTCACCGCCGAGCAGGACGACCGGCTGACGGTGTCGACGATCCATGCGGCGAAGGGGACCGAGGCCTGCGAGGTCTACGTGCTCGCTTGCGAGGAGCGCCGGTTGCCGTCCGGCCATGCGATCGACGACAGCGATGAGCTCTCCATCGAGGAGGAGCGCCGTCTGTTCTACGTCGCGGCGACGCGTGCGCGGGACCGACTGGTGCTCACCTTGAGCGACGAGCGTTTCGGCTCGCTGACCGCGGGGCCGTCGCGATTTCTTGGCGAGGCGGGGCTGTCAGCGCGCGCTCGTGCGTAGCCGAGCGGAGCAGGGTCTGGCGCTCGCCAGACCCTGCGTCTGCGCCCAGTGGCCGGAGGTTGCTTCTACAACTGTCCGTTTTCGTGGTTAAGGACCGGCGGCGGCGACTCGAGTCGGGGCCGCGATGGCGGATGGCGCGGAGATGCGGCGTGATGGGCGACGTCGCGAGCGGTGGCAGGGCGGTCCTGCTGGCGGATCGCGTTACTACGCCGCGCGCTTCTGGCGTGTCGACAGACATAAGATAAGCGGTACCGACGCGAGCGCCGACGATCGGGCTGGCAGTTCTGCCGGCGCAAACAAACGGGGCGGCGTCTCCTCGACCGTGCCAAGCGTCGCTCCGCGTCCCAAGCCGCATGGCCGGGAACGCCGATTCTCGGCAGTGTGAGCGCTCGTAGTCGTCCATCCGATGAAGACGCAGCAGCGGACATGCGAGCTCGTCGGGCAGTGGCAAGCGGCGACTGCATCCGTGAACTCCCTCTGCCGAACAGGCGCCACGCCCCGTCCAGCCTGGCCACTGGGTGCTTCGCACCCGTGGTAATGGGGTTCCGGACCACAAGTTCGCGTCGGACAACGCTAAGCGTTAGTCGCCGCGTCGCCTCTGCGCCCACTGGGGCATGCGCCGACGCCGGGCAGTCCGTGGACCGCTAGCTCAGAATACGCGGTTTTGCAGGGGCTTTGGTGCTCTATCGGCGATGCAGCGTGGGCGCTCCGGCAACGCTATGCGTTAGCCCTGATCCACCGATCGGGTAGGCCGGTTCTGTCCGAGCTGGGATAAAGAATGACCTCCTGAGCAGGGAAAAGCGACCGATTCCGGCGGTCGCGTCCTGCAACAGGAGGTCACCTTCATGGTGCA
>JBKHXR010000091.1:0-15869 GCA_046565905.1 Thermoleophilia bacterium
TGCCTCGGCAGGTCGGGCGCCGGCTAGCCCCCGCGCTGGCCCGCCGGAGATCCGTCGGCTGCGATCGGGCTGTCGAGGATGAAGACCTCGGCGGCGATGTCGGGGTCGAGGTGGTTGCCGCTGATGAACGCGGTGACGCGCTTGCCGGTGAGGCGCTCGACCGCCTCGGTGTAGTCCGTCTGCATCGCCTCCTGGAAGTGGTGCCGCATCTGGATGACCGAGTCGGCGCGGGGGCCGCTGGCGAGCGTGCGCTCGGCGGGCGTCATGACTTCGTACATCAGCGACACAAGGACATTGTCCTGATAGAACGTGGAAGCGCTCCCTGGTCCGCGGCCGAGGTACTGGCTGTGGATGCCGACGAGTGCGCTGGTGACGGCGGCGTTGAGCTCGCCTCCATGGAGCGGGCCCTGCGATGCGGGCATGGATCATCCTGTCCGGGCCAGCTCTCTGTGGATGGACACTGCCCCGCGAAAGGTAGAGAGCGGCCACAAAGACCCCGACGAGAGGTGTCGGCAATCGTAGAGAGTTGTGCAAGGTGTCGCTTGCATGTAGCCTCGATCTCGGCGTCGGCGTGTCCGGCAGCGATGGCGTCGGCGCCGATCTGGAAGCGATGGGTGCGGTCGGGTTCGCCCGGAATCGGACTGGCTCGTTCGTGATCGACCTCCTCCAAGGAGGATGTATGGCGGACTCCATACCGTCTCCTCGAATGCCGGCGGATTCGCGGCTTCCGCGTCTGATCCGGCGGGGGGCGTGATCGGCGTTGCCCAGCCGACGCGACGACGGACGCGGCGACGCGGCCAACGACCATCGCAAGACGCGCCGGCTTCTCACCGTCGCCCGCGCACCGTGTGAGACGGCGAGCGCGACGGGAGCCGGCGACCGTTGCCAGGTCCGTCACGGCACGGATCTGCGGGCGCGCCTCGACGCGGCCGACGACCGTGACCGGGCCGCGCGCGAGCGCGACGAGCAGGCCGTCCGGCGTGACCTGCTCGCGACCGCCCGCGAGGAGGCCATCGTCACGGACCTCGCGCAGGCAGCGGGCGAGGACGGCGGCCTCTCCGCCGTACAAGCGCTCCTGATCGCGGGGGAGCTGTTCGCGCGCGCGACGCAGGTGGTCGCGCTGTGCGCCGCCGACCGTCAGGCGGCGGCGGCCGATCGCGAGCACGCGGCGCGCGACAGGCTGGAGGCGCTCGCCGATCGCCATCTGCTGGCGCAGCAGCTCGTCCTCGCCGAGACCGATGCGCTGACCGGTGCGCGCACGCGTGCGGCCGGCATGCAGGATCTCAACCGCGAGGTGGAACGCGCGCGACGCGCAGACGGCTCGCTGGTGGTGGCATTCATCGACGTCGTCGGCCTCAAGAGCGTCAACGACACGCTCGGCCACGTGGCCGGCGACGAGCTGCTCAGAAGGGTCGTGGCGCACGTCAGGGCGCATCTGCGCGCGTATGACCTGATCATCCGGCTCGGCGGCGACGAGTTTCTCTGCGTGCTCTCGGGCACGGGACTTCCCGAGGCTCACCGACGCATCGAGCAGGTCGCCGCGGCGCTGGCCCGCTCTCCCGAGGGCGGTGAGATCCGTGTCGGCCTCGCCGAGCTGACGGCCACGGACACCGCCGGCGACCTCGTCGCACGCGCTGACAGCGAGCTGCTGGGACGCGTCCGCGACGGCAACGGCAGCCGCCGTGGCGCGCGATAGCCGATCGCCCGGATGCATCTGCCGCGGTGCGGGCCGACCGCCACGCCGACGGCCGCAGGGCCGACGGCGCCGGCTGTGGTCCTGGACTCGATCGAGTCCTACGACATGTATGGCCGCGCGGCGAATCTGGAGGGTAGGATCGCCGCCGTGCCGTTCACGCTCAGGAACCTCAAGCGGGATCTGGAGGATCTCGGGTCCAACTTCGACGGCACGCCGGAGCTCGAGTTCCGCCTGGCAGGCAAGGAACTCGAGCTCGAGCGGTCCGGCCTTGGCTACCAGCGCATCCCGCCCGGCTATCGCTTTCCCTACGGCCACACGCACAGGGAGCAGGAGGAGGTGTACGTGGTCGTGCGCGGGAGTGGGCGGATGAAGCTCGACGACGAGATCGTCGAGATCGGGGAGTGGGACGTGGTACGCGTACCGCCCGGCACCTGGCGAGGCTACGAGGGCGGGCCGCAGGGACTTGAGATCCTCGTCTTCGGCGCGCCCAATCTCGGCCGGGATCCGCGCGAGGACGTCGAGGGCCAGCGTGACTGGTGGGCTGACTAGCCCCCGGCGAAGCCAACGTCCGAGTTCGAATCCACTCGGACGCGGTCGCTGGACCACGCCGTCAGGTCCCAGGCTTCAACGCGCTGGCGGAGTGCTGCGAGGCGACGTACCTCGTGCCGCGTCGCGCCTGCGTGCGCCGTCGACCGCGGCTCGCGAGTCCGGCGTCGCCTCGCCGCCGCCCCTCGAGGAGCGCGCGAACCGGCGACAGCCTCGGCTACGATACGAAGCGTGGCTGTAGACCGGACGCTCCGAGCGAGCGCGGTGCTCGCGATCATCAGTGTCGCGGCGCTGGTCGCGGCCGCGCCGTCGGCTGCGCAGACGTCTCATGGTGGCGTGGCTGCCGGGGAGAGGACCCTGCGCGACGTCGAAGACGGAAGCGTCCGGTGCGGCGAGCTCGGCGACGCGGAGTTCGCGGACATCGGCGAGTTCGTCATGGAGCGCATGGCCGGCTCGGCGGACGCGCACGAGCGGATGGACGAAGCGATGAGGGGCATGCTCGGCGAGCGCGGGCTGGAGCGTGCGCACGTCGGCATGGGCGAGCGCTTCGCCGGCTGCGGTGCCGGCGAGCTACCCGGCGGGATGGGATCGATGATGGGCATGCTCAGTGCGATCGGCGCCGCGGGAGCCGGGCCGATGATGGACGGTCGCGGCGGCTGGCGCGGCATGCCATCCGGCTACCCGGTCGCCGACGGCGACGACTGGGACACGGCCGCGATCATCGTCGCGGCGCTGCTGGGTGCCACGCTCGTCGCCGGCACCGTGGCGCTGGTCCGCGCGCTGCGCCGAGCTCCTACAGCCGACGGGCCGCTGGAGCTGCTCGCCGGACGCTACGCGCGCGGCGAGATCGACGACGACGACTACCAGCGCCGCCGGCGCGCTCTGGAGGGACGCAGATGACGCTTGCACTGCTCGCGACGGTCCTCGTGCCCCCTCTCGCCCAGTGGGGCGACGGTCATCACGGCGATGGCTGGGGCATCGTGATGTGGCTTGGCATGATCGTCTTCTGGGGCGGAGTCATCGCGCTGATCGTGTGGCTCGTGCGCGACGGCGCCGGCGCCCGCCAGCAGGCGCCTCATCGCGAGTCGCCCCTCGACGTGCTGCACCATCGCCTCGCCGCGGGCGAGATCTCCGTCGAGGAGTACGAGCGCCGGCTGGCAGCGCTGCGCGGCGACGAGGCTGCGAGCCGGCGTGAGCAACCGTCGCCGCAGGGACCGCCCGACTCCGCCTGAGCGGCGCGATCGGGCCACGGCGCGCTGCGGCTTGGCCGGCACCCCCCGTGCGAGGGCCGCCCCGGCGGTCTCGCCGTCAGTCCTCGCCGCGGCTGCCGGGTAGCCGCAGGCGCTTCAGCGCGACGGCGTTGAGCGCGACGATGACGCTCGACCCCGACATCGAGATCGCGCCGACCTCGGGGCGCAGGACGAGCCCCAGCGGCGCGAAGACGCCGGCGGCGATCGGCAGCGCGAGCGCGTTGTAGCCGACGGCCCAGGCGAGGTTCTGGCGCATCTTGCGCACCGTCCCGCGGCTGATCGCGATCGCGGTCGCGACGTCGAGCGGGTCGGAGCGCATGAGGACGACGTCGGCCGTCTCGACGGCGACGTCGGTGCCGGCGCCGATCGCGATCCCGACGTCGGCCTGCGCCAGGGCGGGCGCGTCGTTGACGCCGTCGCCGACCATCGCGACGGTCCGCCCCTGCGCCTGCAGCTCGGCGACCTTGGCCGCCTTGTCGGCGGGCAGCACCTCGGCGATGACCTCGTCGATGCCGACCAGCGCGGCGATCCGCTGCGCGGTCTGCAGGCTGTCGCCGGAGAGCATGACCGGGCGCACGCCGAGCTGCTTGAGCGCCGCGATCGCCTCGGCGGCGGTGTCGCGCGGGGCGTCGGCGATCGCGATCAGGCCGGCGATCTCGCCGTCGATCGCGACCTGCACCGTCGTGCGGCCGGCGCCGGCGAGCTCGGCCGCGCGCGCGCCGAGCCCGTCAAGGCCGATCTGCTCGCGGTCGAGCAGGCGCTGGTTGCCGATCGTCAGCCGGCGGCCGTCGACGACGGCAAGCGCGCCGTGGCCGGGCACGGCCTCGAACGAGGTCGCCGCGGGAAGCCGCAGCGAGCGCGCCCGGGCGGCGTCGACGACGGCCTGGGCGAGCGGGTGCTCGCTCTCGCGCTCGGCGGCGGCGACCAGCGCGAGCAGCTCGTCCTCGTCGATCCCGTCCGCGGTCGCGACCTGCACGACCTCCGGCTCGCCGCGGGTCAGCGTCCCGGTCTTGTCGAGCACGACCGTGTCCAGCGCCGCGGCCTGCTCGAGTCCGAGCGCGTGCTTGAAGAGGATCCCGCGTTGGGCGCCCAGCCCGGAGCCGACCATGATCGCAGTCGGCGTGGCGAGGCCGAGCGCGTCGGGGCAGGTGATCACGACGACGGTGATCGCGAACAGCAGCGCCTCCTGCACGTCGCGCCCGACGACGAAGTACCAGACCGCGAACGTCAGCCCGCCGCCGATCAGCGCGACGAGGACGAGCCAGAACGCGGCGCGGTCGGCGAGCCGCTGCCCGGGGGCCTTGGAGTTCTGGGCCTCCTGCACGAGCTTGACGATCTGCGCCAGCGCCGTGTCCGATCCGACCGCGGTCGCCTGCGCGCGCAGCGTGCCGTTGCGGTTGATCGTCGCGCCGATCAGCCCGTCGCCCGCCTGCTTGTGGACGGGCAGGCTCTCGCCGGTGACCGTCGATTCGTCGACTTCGCTGTCGCCGTCGCGCACGACGGCATCGACGGGCACCTTCGCGCCGGGCCGGATCAGCAGCGTGTCGCCGACGACGACCTCCGCGGTCGACAGCTCGACGGGCTCGCCGTCGCGCAGGACGACCGCCTTGGGGGGTGCGAGATCCAGCAGCGCGCGGATCGCGTCGTTCGCCCCGCCGCGTGCGCGCATCTCGAACCAGTGGCCGAGCAGCACGAACGTCGCCAGCATCGCGCCGCCTCGTAGAAGACGTCGCCCTCGATCAAGAACGTCGCCGCGATCGAGTACACCCAGCCGACGCCGATCGCGACCGCGACGAGCACCATCATGTCCAGCGTCCGCGCGCGCAAGGCGGCAAGCGCCCCGGAGAAGAAGATCGACGACGCGTACACCACGACCGGCACGCTCAGCACCAGCAGC
The DNA here is from genome assembly GCA_046565905.1 of Thermoleophilia bacterium. Classification (GTDB taxonomy): domain Bacteria; phylum Actinomycetota; class Thermoleophilia; order Solirubrobacterales; family Solirubrobacteraceae; genus CADCVQ01. Next base: position 5,390 of record JBKHXR010000091.1, read on the forward strand.
CACACGTCGCGGTCGATCGCGAACGGCGTCGCGAGCTCCCTGCCGAGCAGCTCGCTGCCGACCATCGACCACAGCACGATCGGGATCGTGAAGACGAGCGCGACGAGGAAGCGGTTGCGCATGTCGCGGACCATCGCCGCCATCGACATGCCGGCGTGGCCGCCATGCCCGTGGCCGTGCGCGTCGTCGGCGCGCTCGGCGGCGGCCTCGTCGTGCGGGCCGTGATCGGGCGACACCAGCGGGTCGCACACGTGCCCGGGAACCGACTGGCCCGCGCAGTGGTAGCCGCACTCCTGCACCCAGCGGCGCAGCTCGGCGACGGACGTGCGTTGCGGATCGAAGCTCACGGTCGCGGTCTGCGCGACCGGGTTGACATCGACGGAGACGACGCCGGGGCGGCGCGCGAGCACCGCCGACACGACGCTCTGCTGCGTCGCGTAGTGCAGCCCGCCGACGTGCAGGACGACCGTCGCGGGCCCGGCGACTGTCGTGCTCATGCGGTCCTCCTATGCCGCTCGGCCATACCGGTGCCCTGCTCAATGATGACCGTCATGACCGCTCGGCGTCGATCGCGTGGTCGTCGGGACGTCCTTGGCACGATCGCTGTCGCTGTCGCTGCCGCCCGCGATCGCCGGGCCCAGCACGAACGACGACAGCCCGAACACGGCCGCCATCACGCCGAGCGCACCGGCGGGAATCCGCCACGAGCCGGTGCGCCGATGCATCCGGCGCAACATCGGCATCGCCGCCGCGAACCCGAGCACCCCGAACAGCACCCGGCCGGACGCGCCCGCCAGCAGCGCCGCACCGGCGAGCGGGCCGACGTGATGCAGCACGTGCGGCGCCGCACCGAGGATGGCCGCGCCGATCCCGGCAAACGTCATCCGCCCGCGCGCCGGCCCGCCCGGTCCGGCGGCGGGGCCGCCGGCGACCGGGCTCGCATCACCGGCAACGCCGTGCATCGCCAGCCGCCCAGCCGGCTCGGCGACCCGGGGCACGCGTAGGCCGATCCGCGACAACCACGACGCTCGCGAGCTCATCGTTGCGTGCTCGCGGCTTTCACGCGACGCTCCTCCGAGCGCGCGGCCGCCCGTGCGCCGCCACGTCCTTCGGCAGGATCGGCGACCGCGGCGCAGAGCCGGCTCACGAAGCCTTCGACCTGCGAGTGCCATCCGTCCTGCAGCGGTCCTTTGAGTCCGGTCACCAGGACCTTGTCCTCGGCGACCTTGACGAGGCCCTTCTGCTCGAGGATCTCGTTCATGACCGGGATCACGCGCTGCCACCTGGCGAGCTCCTCCTCGGTCGGCATGCGTCCGCTGCTGCGGTCGGGCTTGGGCGCCATCTCGGTGCTCAGGATCGCGTACCTCGTGCCTGGCGGCAGGCTCAGCTTCTTCAGGAAGCGCCGCGCCGCACCGAGCGGCCTGCCCATGCGCCCGGGCGAGCTGAACACGTACAGGTCAGCCGCCGGCAGCTCGGTCGGGGCCACTTCCCTGATGTGGTGGACGTCGACGAGGGCACCTCTGGCGGCCATCTGGCGCTCGAACTCCGCCGCGACGATGGCGCCGTTGCCGTACTTCGAGGCGTGCACGTACTCGATCTTCATCGCTGATCCTCCGGGGCGCTGCGGTTTAACCAGAGTCTGCGGTCGACGTCGGCGCCCGTACATCCGCCGTGTCCACCACATCCGCCACGGCAAACTACGGGCGGGGCAGCGCGATTCGGCGCTGATCGGTCAGCGGATCGACGACGACGTCCGGGCGACGCCCGCCTACGAGCGGCTCGTCGCGCGGATTTCTACGGACCAGGGCCCGGGTCACCTGCGGACGTCGTGCGCATCTCGGCGGCGTAGCGTCGCTGTCGCCATGCAGATCGAATAGAGGAGGTTCCCGATGCCCGGAACGCTGACCCGCTGGGACCCGTTCACCGAGTTTGCGGACCTGCGTTCGCGCGTTGATCGGATGCTGGGAGACCTTGCCGACGGCCGGCACCGCGAGTGGACGCCGGCGATCGACGTGATCCGCGACGGCGACAAGCTCGTGATGCGCGCCGATATCCCGGGCATAAAGCCCGAGGAGGTCAGGATCGAGGTCAAGGACGACATCCTCACGGTCGCCGGCGAGCACGAGGAGCGCACGGAGGAGAAGGACAAGGACTTCGTCCGGCGCGAACGCCACTTCGGCTCGTTCATGCGCTCGATGGCGCTGCCTCCGGGCGTCGATGCCGAGAAGATCGCGGCCAAGACGCACGACGGGGTGCTCGAGGTGACGATCCCGCTTCCGCAGGAGTCGGCCAAGCAGCCGGTTCAGATCACGCCGACGGCCGCCTGAGGGCGCGCCGGCAGCAAGGCCGCGCCGGGGCGCCCCGCCTCAGGACCGGGGCGGGCGGTCCGGGGCGGCATCGGCCGCAGCCGCGACCAGCAGCACCGGCACGGTGCTGTGCGCCAGCGCCTCTCGGACGACGGCGGCGTGCCCCGGCGACAGGTCCTGGCTCCAGCCGAGCACGATCAGGTCGGCGCCGCCGTCGGCCGCCTCCGCAAGGACGCAGTCGCCGGCGCTGCCGACGCGCTCGACGATCTCGACGCAGGTCCGCGGCAGGGAGACGAAGCGGGCGGCGAACTCCCGCTCCCAGGCCGGCGCCTCGTGATGGGCCTGGTCCTCGAAGGGGGGGACCGACTCCGGTGCGTGGACGTGCAGCACGACGATGCAGAGATCGCGGCTTGCGGCGAGCGCGAGCGTCTCCGCGATCGCCGCCGAGCTGGCCTCGCTGCCCTCCAGCGGGGTGAGGATGCGCCCGATCGCTGCGGTGCGCGCGTCGGGAGGCACGACGACGACGGGCTTGCCGACGCGGGTGATCAGCTCGAGCGCCGTGTGCCCCGCCGGTCGCGGGCCGGCATGCCCTCCGCGTGCCCCGAGCACGACCGCGACGACATCGGCGTCGCCGGCTGCCGCGGCGATCGTCTCGATCGGCTCTCCCGTCATCTCGCGCAGCTCGAGTCCGGCGTCGCGGGCAGCGCGCGCGGCCGCGTCGCCGCCGTTCTCGCGCACGTGCAGCGCATCGACGCGCGCCCCGCCGAACAGATCGCCGATCGCCCGGGCGGTGTTCAGAACCGCCGGGGAGCATGCGCTCGCGTCGACGGCCGTCAGCACGCGCTTCATGGCATCTCCCCGGCCGTCATCGCCGGGACGCCCAACCGCTGTGGCGCGCTGGCGACCTGGAAGCTGTCGCCGTCCGCCGTCACGACGGCGACCGGCGGTTCGGCGCTGATCGCGGCATCGTCGGCGGTGACGCGCAGGCGCACGCGGCTGCCGCGAAACCGCACGCGCAGCTCGAACGCGTCGAGCCCGGGCATGGGCCGCGGATCGACCAGCAGACGGTCGCCGTCGGCGCGCAGGCCGGCGAAGCCGAAGGCGATCGCGCCCCAGACGCTGCCCATCGCAGCCAGGTGCAGTCCGCCGCCGGTCGTCTGGCCGATGTCGTCGAGGTCGATGCGGGCGGTCAGCCGCAGGAGCTCGAGCGCGTCGGCGAGCCTGCCGGCGCGTGCCATCAGCGCCGCGTGGACGCCCGGCGAGAGCGAGCTGCCGTGCGCCGTCCGCGGCTCGTAGAAGCCGAGGTTCGCGGCGAGCGAGCCGGGCGCTACCTCTGCGGGGACGAGGTAGTGCAGCATCAGCACGTCGGGCTGCTTGACGATCTGCGCGGCTCGCGTGCGCGCTGCGCCGAGGAGCAGGTCGGCGGCGACCGGTCGCTGCGGCGCGATGTCGGCGATGACCAGCGGCTCGAGGCCCGCGAACCCGGCGAACTGCTCGTAGACGCCGCTGGCGCGATCGTGGTTGTCGACGAGCATGTCGGCGAGCTGCAGCCAGCGCTGTCGCTCCGCCTCGTCGAGGACCGTGGAGGCCGCGGCGGCGGCGCGGCGCAGCGTCCAGCGCGCCATGACGTTCGTGTATGCGTCGTCGTCGACGTCCGCGTGGTACTCGTCCGGGCCGATGACGCCGCGGATGTGGGCGCCGTCACGGTCGACGTCGATCCGCGCGGCCCACCAGCGCGCCGCCTGTACGAGCAGGGTGCGGCCCGGTCCGGTTGCGAAGGCGCGGTCGCCGGTCCAGTCGGCGTAGTGGCAGGCGGCCCAGGCGACATCGGCGACGATGTGCTCCTCGAGGTCGCCGGTGCGGACGGCCACGAAGCGTCCGCGGCGGTCGCGCATCGCGCGCGGCGTGACGTCGTCTCCCGTTGCCGCCGACTCCCAGGCAAAGCGTGCCCCCGCTCGGCCCTGCTCGCGCGCGGCCCGCAGCGCGGCGGGCAGGCGTGCCAGCCGGTACTCGAGCATCGCGCGCGCGGCGCGCGGATGCGTCGCGGCGTGAAACGGCAGCACGTACACGTCGGTGTCCCAGAAGACGTGACCACGGTAGGCGGGCCCCGTGAGGCCGCGCGCGCCGACGGCCGCCTCGCCGCTGTCGGCGACCGATGCCATCAGGTGAAAGAGCGCGAGCCGCACGCCGAGCCGAAGGTCGTCGTCGCCGGCGATCGCGATGTCTGCATCCTCCCAGCGCGCCGCCCACGCGCGGCGGTGCTCGCCGAACAGACGCTCGAAGCCCAGCGCGCGCGCGGCGCGCAGCCGCCCGCGCGCCGCGCGCTCGTCGGGCTCGCCGTCGTTGCTGCCCGCATAGCAGGCGATCCGGTCCAGCGTCCACGCGCGCGCGGGCTCCCCGGCGTCGACGGCACGCACGTCCTCGTGCAGCGCCGCGACGATCGACGCCGGCGGATCGGTCACGCGCAGCGTCCTGCAGCCGTCCGGGTCCGCGGCGGCGGCGGCGTCGTGCGGCGGCGTCCCCGGGTCCTCTCGCAGCGGTGGCGGCGAGCCGCAACCGTGGACGCGCAGCACCGCGGTCGCGGGTCTCGCCAGCGACGAGAGCGCGACCGCGTCGAAGCGGACGTTCTCGCCGGTCAGCTGCTGTGACAGCGTGCCGTTGTGCAGATCCAGGATGCGCTGCGGCGCAAGCGGTGGCGCCTCGCGCAGCGCGAGGTGGTTCCACGGCGGTCCTGCGAGCAGGTGGCTCTCGGCCCCGCTGCCGGCGTAGATTCCGGCGAGCAGCACGCTCGGCATGTCCTGCGCGCTGCCCGTCAGCACGCTGCCCCGCGTTCCCAGGCGCCCGTCGGCGAGCGTCAGCAGCGACTCGTGGACGCGCTCCAGCCGTGGGTCGATGCCGTCGATCGTGAGCGTCCAGGCAGGATCGCCGGCAAACCGTGGCGGCTCGCCGCGGCGGCGGCGATCGACCTGATCGGCGAGGACCGCAGGGAGCGCGTCCGTGGTCACGACGGCGACCTGCTCGGGAGCGATCCCCGCGCACCAGAGCTCGCGCTCGAGCTGCGCGCTGCTGTCTGCGACGAGCGGCGGGCACGCGCTGCTCGACCAGCACGGCCCGAGCCACCTCACGAGCTCGCCGAGCCGGGCGTCGCCGAGGATCGCGACCTCGACCGCGAGCTCGCATGCCTGCGCGGCGAGCCGCCGCACGGCGACCGGATCCGTCCAGCGTGCGGCAGCCTCACGATCCCAGCGGCAGACGATCGCCTCCACGCGACGATCGAGCCCCGGCGGCGGCGACGAATCGCCCGGTCGCGGGGCCGCCGTGCTCATGCCGACATCGTCACACGCACGTCGCCGTCCTGCTCGAGGACGGAGAAGCCGGTCGTGCCGGAGCCGGTCGTGTGAAACGAGAGGCTGACCCGTGAGCCGCCGACGCGGATGCCGCGCACGTCGACGCTTCGCAGCCAGCCGGGCAGGATCGGACGGTCGACGTCGAGCCGGTTGTCGGGTGCGTGGGCGGAGATTCCCAGCAGCGCCTGCAGTAGCAGCAACGGCGCCGTCGCGGCCCAGGCCTGCGGGATGCAGGCGACCGGATAGGAGACGATCGATCTCGATTCGCTGCGCGCGAAGCCGCAGAACAGCTCCGGCAGCCGGAAGTCGCGCGCGTTGGAGGCCACGCCGAACAGTCCGGTGGCGACCCGCGCGGCGGCGGCATCGAAGCCGTAGCGCTTCAGGCCGGCGGCGGCGATCGCGTTGTCGTGCGGCCAGACCGATCCGTTGTGGTAGCTCATCGGGTTGTAGGCGGGCGAGCGGCTGGAGAGCGTGCGGATGCCCCACCCCGTGAACATGTCCGACGCCATCAGGCGGTCGGCGACCGCACGTGCCTTCTGCTCGTCGATGATGCCGCAGTACAGGCAGTGCGCGGGGTTGGACGTGACGCCACGCACCTGCTGCTTGCGGCCGTCGAGCGCGAGCGCGAAGTACTGCTCCTCGGGGTTCCAGAACGCGTCGTTGAAGGCGGTGCGCAGCGCGCCGGCCTGGGCGCGCAGCTCGCCGGCGCGCCGGTGGTCGCCCAGCGCGTCGTAGACGTCGGCGATCCGCAGCTTCGCCTCGTAGACGTATCCCTGGACCTCGACCAGCGCGATCGAGCCCTCCGCGAGCGAGCCGTCGGCGTGGACCACGGAGTCCTCGGAATCCTTCCATCCCTGGTTGACCAATCCTGCCGGCGAGCGGCACTCGTACTCGACGAAGCCGTCACCGTCGCGGTCGCCCCACTCGTCGATCCAGGTCAGCGCGGCGTCCAGCGCGGGGCGCAGCTGCGCCATCGTCTCGAGGTCCAGCGTCCAGCGAAAGTAGCGGCCGGCGAGCATCAGGAACAGCGGCGTCGCGTCGACCGTGCCGTAGTAGGGCGTGTGCGGCACGTGGCCGGTGCGGGCAAGCTCGCCGCTGCGCAGCTCGTGCAGGATCTTGCCCGGCTCGGCGTCGCGCCACGGCTCGTCGCCGGTCGCCTGCAGCGCCGCCAGCGCGCGCAGCGTCCCGCGCGCGACATCGGGCTTGAACATCAGCGCCTCGGCGGCCGTCAGCAGGGAGTCGCGGCCGAACGGAGCGACGTACCACGGGATGCCGGCGGCCGGAAGCTCGCTGTCGCCGAGCGGCATCATCAGCGCGTGCAGGTCTCGCACGGACGCGTCGATGAAGCGGTCAAACAGCTCGTTGTCGGTCGTGACCTGCGCGCAGCCGGCGACCCACTCGCGATGCGCAGCATCCAGCGCGGCGGTGGCGCGCTCCAGCGGCGCGGCGGCCGCGCGGCGCTCGCCGTGGACGGGCTCCACGCAGATCAGCAGCGTGACCGCGTCACGGGCGGCGATCTGCAGATCCCACTGCACGCGGGCCCGCACGGCGTCGAACGCCACGCGCGTCGGCGCCGGGCTGAGCGCAACCAGCGTCTCGCGCCGCTCGCCGTCGGCGGCGACGTAGGCGAAGCGCAGCCCCTCGCCGTCGCGGGCCGGCGCGATGATCCGGCCGGCGGTGTCACGCCCGACGCGCCGCACCTCGAAGACGTCGGCGAAGTCGGCGGCAAGCGACAGCTCGATCGTGATGCTGATCGGCTGTGGGTGGAAGCTCCGCACGGCGATGCGGTGATAGAGGCGGTCTGCGACGAGCACGGAGCGCCTGATGTTGAGCGTCTCCTGCGGCACCACCGCGCCGTCGCCGCCGCGCAAGGCCGGGTTCGTCGCGTTGACGACGGCCAGGTGCCCGGATTCCATCGCCGACGACAGCAGCACGCTGCGATGCCCGCCGAGGGCCAGCCGCATCTCTGACAGATGCCGCGTGTCCTGCGCGTACAGACCCTCGCCCGAGACCGGGTTGGGCGAGATGTCGCCGTCCGGCCTCGTGCACAGGAAGATCGCCCCGGACTTGAGGGCGAGCAGTTCCTCCTGCGCCTCGGCCGGGACCGACGGCGCGCCGACGAGCTCGTGGGTGGCTGCCATGACGTCCGGGTCCGGCGCCATCGCAGCAGCCTTCGCAGTGGAGTCTTTCGCGGGGGGCATCTGAACGCTCACGTTACGACCTGCGCCGTCCTCGACAATCGGTACTTCTCCGCGCCCGCGCCGAGGTGCATCCCCGATTTGCCGGGAGGGCGCGGTGCGCGGTGAAGCTCTTCGACATCCACGCCGCGCGGCCTCGTCCGCTGGGAGCGTCTCACCCGCGGCTCCGGCTCGACGCGCAGCCGGCGGTCAGTACTTCTCCGCTGCGCCGGACGGGTGATCCCGGATTCGCATCGGCGCCCGCGGCCATAGCCTCTCGGGTGATGCTCGGCGAGCACGTCAGCCTGCTTGACCTGATCGGCGACGAGCCGCGTCCGCTGCGCGTCGCGATGCTGGCGCCGCCCTGGATCACGGTGCCGCCGCCCGGCTACGGCGGGATCGAGTCCGTCGTCGAGCTGCTCAGCGAGCAGCTCGTCGTGCGCGGCCATGACGTGACGCTGTTCGCCGCGCCCGGCTCGTCGTCTCCTGCCCGGGTTCGCCCGCTGCTGGAATCCGCGCAACCGCGCTCGATCGGCTCGGCGCTGTTCGAAAGCGACCACGTCGCAAGCGCCTTCGATGCGATCGACGAGGCCGCCGCCGGCGGCGAGCCGTTCGACGTCATCCACGACCATTCCGGCTTCTGTGCCCTATCGATGGCAGCGCGGGCGGCAGCCCCGGTCGTCCACACGCTGCACACGGCGCTGACGACGGACATCGCGCGGTTCTACGAGCGCCACGCCCACAAGGCACAGATCGTCGCCATCAGCCGCTCGCAGGCCCAATCCGCGCCGTTGGCCGTGCGCGTGGCGGCGGTCGTGCCCAACCCGGTCGTGGTCGACCGCTGGCCCTTCTGCGCGGACAAGGACGACTACCTGCTGTGGGTCGGCCGCATGGACCCCGTCAAGGGGCCCCACCGCGCGATCGAGGCGGCGCAGATCGCCGGACGCCGTCTCGTGCTCGCCGGTCCGGTGCAAAAGGGGCAGGAGACGTTCTTCCGCACGTTCGTCGAGCCGCACGTCGACGGCGACCGCGTCCGCTACTTCGGGCCGGTGGCCGGCCGTGCCAAGCAGCAGCTCTTCGCGCGTGCGGCGGCGCTGCTGATGCCGATCCGCTGGGCCGAGCCGTTCGGCATGGTGATGATCGAGGCCCATGCCTGCGGCACTCCCGTGATCTCGTTTCGCGAGGGAGCAGCGCGCGAGATCGTAATCGACGGCCTCAACGGGATGCTCGTCGCCGACGAGCGGGACATGGCGCAGGCGACGACCCGCCTCGCGTCGATCGACCCGCGCGCCTGCCGCCAGAGCGCACGCCGGCGCTACGACGCCGGCATCGTCGCCAGGGACTACGAGGCCGTCTACCGCCGGGCGATCGCGCGTGGACGGCCGGGCGGCACGCAGGGCGCAGGTCCGGCGGCGTCGCATCGCCGGACCTCTGAGCCGCGACCGCGCCTCGGCACTGCCGTCAGGGTCTGAGTCCGTCGGACCTTCGGCGCACGCGCTGCGCCGCCGCTCGGCGACGGCGCAGCGCTCCGTCCAGCTCAGGCGGCGAACAGGGTCCGCAGCTTCTCCGGCAGGATCGCGAGCACGTCGTACATCTCGCCCTCGGAGACGTGGTCGTTCAGCACGCGACTGACGGCGCTGACGGCGTGCGATGCCTCCGTTCGTCCTGCCAGCCGCCCGGCGTCGGCGACCTCGTCGAGGAAGCCGTCGACGTCGTGCGCGAGGTGGCGAGCGGCGGCGCCCGGCCTCCACTGCTCGTAGTAGATGCCGCGGATCAGGGTCGGCAGTTGCGCTGCAAGCTGCGCTCCCTCGGCGACCGTCAGCCGGTCGCGCAGCGCGTGCAGCACGGTACGCAGCACGCGTCCGGCGTAGTGCAGATCATCGGTCTGCAACTCGCGCGCGACGTCGCGGTACCAGATGTGGGCAGCTTCAGCGCTGCGTTCGACGATGCTTGGATGGTGAGTTCTTGACATCTCGCCAGCGTCGCGTCGCGCCGGCGACGACGCATCCGTAGCCCGCCGCAGCCGTCGCGGCAGAGTACGGATGCGGGCTGCGGCGGGCGGCGCGCGGGCGGCGCGGTCGGTCTACCTGCTCGTCCGCCGCCACCGGGTTCGCGGCGGCCCGGGCGGATCGGCGTCGTCGGCGAGGCGCGGGTCGCCGGGAGACCCGCACTACGCGACGACCGCGCGGCGCTTGCCGGTCACGACCGTGATTTCCACCCCGGCGGTTCGCGGCGTTGTACCTAGGGGCGATCGTCCCTTGCCCCGATGGGAAGCGATCGGCCCGCGCGTAGCTTTGTGTTCACCAAGTCCACATCGACGCACCGATTACGGAAATATCGGTGTAACACGAGGTAAGGCCATGAAGCGGTCACACATTCCATATTGAAGGCGCGCCTGTCGCGGGTGCGGCGAAGGGCCGTGGTCGTGCTCGGTGTCGTAGTAGTGGCACTTTCGGTTGGCGTCGGTGCGGTGGCGCTGAGCGCGCCGCCGGCCGGTAGCGGTGGTGAGGAGGAGGCGGGTAACAACCTGTCGTTTCCGGTGATCTGGGCTGAGGGTGCGAGGTTGACGCTGCCGGGCACGTTCGGCGATCCGCAGCTGATCAATCCGTATGACGGCTATACGGCGCAGGATGTCTACCTGCAGGCGACG
>JBKHXR010000092.1:0-11228 GCA_046565905.1 Thermoleophilia bacterium
GTGCGCCGCGAGCCGTTCGATCTCCTCACGCGTTCCCGTTCCGAGTCCGTGGCGTGTGGCGTTCATCGCGCCGGCTGCCATTCCCAGGCGCAGCGCATCGATCATCCCGAGGCCGCGAGCGAGCCCGACACCCGTGGCGGCGAACATCGAGTCTCCCGTCCCGCGCTCATCCGTCGCCTCGAACCGCGGGCCGGCGAGCTCGAGTTCGTGCGGATGATGCCCGCCCGCGATCAGGACGGCCGGGGCCGCCGCGCGCGAGACCAGAACCTGACGTGCTCCGGCCGCGTGCAGCCGACGCACGCCGGCGACGATATCCGGCAGCGCGTCGCCGGCTGCGTACTGCTCCAGGACCAGTTCCTCCGCGCTGACCCGGAGCAGGTCGACACCGGCCTGCAGCGTTGCTCGCAGCGGCGAGCCGGTCACGTCGGCGATGACGATCTTGCCGTTTGCGCGCAGATCGCTGACCAGCCGGCGGTAGAGGTCGGCTTCGACGAGGTCGTTGGGCCGGCAGCCTGTCACGAGCGTGAGGTCGGCATCCAGACCGGCGCCGAGCGCGATTCCGTACAGCTCATCCGATGCGTGACGGGTGAGCGGCCTGCTGTCGACGCTGACGACCTCGACGCGCCGGCCGCTACGGCGGTCGTGCACGTACACGCCGTTCGGGGTCCGGGCGTCCGCGGCTCGCAGGGTGAGCGGCTCGGCTTCGATCACTCCTCGCAGAACGCGGCCCGGCTCGCCACCCAGCGCGCAGCAGAGCACCACGTCGGCGCCCAGCGTGGCGGCCAGGCGAGCGACCCAGAAGCCCTGTCCCCCGGCGTGCAGGTGCACCTCCGGCCGATCGGTTCCAGGCTCGATCGTCACGGTGAGCAGCGGCGACGGCGCGAACACCGCGATCCGCCCGTCGGGCTGCCCATGCGACGCAGGGCCGGCGATCGCGCGTTTACGTCGCTGGCGCGCTCGCGCCATCTCAGATCGCCTCGATCACGATGCCGACTCGTCCATTGGCGGCACGACGCTATGCGACCAGCGGCGGTCGCGAATCGGGGGTCGGTACGTGGCAGGCCCGGGAGAACTACGCAGCTCGCTGGCCGGAACGTCGCCGCCGAACAGCGGCTTTCGCTGCGTCGACCCGAGCACCGGGGCCAGCCGACGTCGCGGGCGAGCCCGAATCGGACGATCTGCACGCCGCTGGCCACGCGCTGCGCGCCATGCCGCAGGTCCTGCGCGATCGCCTGACCGTCGAGCAGGCCGCGCAGCCGGCGTCACCGCCGCCCGACCCTCCGTCCGTAGTCTGTCCGCGCCGCACAGCGTGGGATTCTGCTGATGAAACCCGCAGCTCGGGCTCGTAGGCTCGCGTCATGCTCGCTCGCCTGCTCGCGTTCAGCGGCATCCTTGCGGCCTGCCTCGTCGCGGCCGCCGGCGTCCGCCCGCAAGCTGCTCCCAGCGCCGCGCCGCGCCCTTCGGTCAGCATCGCTCCCTCGCTCGTGCAGCGCGGCGAGCGCATCACCGTGACCGGTCGCAACTGGCCCCGCAACGTCATCGTCGATCTGCTGATCGGCCCGCCCCGCAGCGAGGCCGACCGGGTCGGGCGGGCGCGGACGACGAGCGCCGGGACGTTTCGCCGCCACCTCAGGATCGCGTCCAAGACGGCCCCTGGCCGCTGGGTGCTGCTGGCCTGCCGCCGCGAGTGCCGCGTCAAGGCGATCAGAAGCTTTCGCGTCTCGCGCTGAGGACATGGCCGAGCCGACGATCGACCGCCTCTCGACGCCCGCCCGGCGGTGGTCCGGACGCAGGGCCGGCTTTCGATGAGCAGCCCGGCGGCCACGCTGAGCGGAGTTCGGCAGAGGGCCGGCGCCGAGGTCGTCGTGGAGCGGGTGTCGCGTACCTATCCGGGCTCCGTGCGCGCCCTCGTCGACATCGACCTGCGTGTCGAGCCCGGCGAGTTCGTGCTGCTCGCCGGCCCATCCGGCTCCGGCAAGAGCACGCTGCTGAACGTCCTCGGTGCGCTCGACCGGCCCGATGCCGGCCGTGTGCTCGTTGACGGTCAGGACCTGGCGGCGACGTCTGATCTGGCGCTGTTTCGCCGGCGCACGGTCGGCTTCGTATTTCAGCTGCATCACCTGCTGCCGATGCTCTCGGCGCAGATGAACGTCGAGGTGCCGCTGATCGGCGCGGGCGTCGGGCGCCGCCCGCGCCAGGCGCAGGCGCGGCGGATGCTCGAGGAGGTCGGCCTCGCGCGCCCGCCGCAGGCGATGCCCTCGCAGCTGTCGGGCGGCGAGCGCCAGCTCGTCGCCGTCGCGCGCGCGCTTGTCAATCGGCCGCCGCTGCTGCTCGCCGACGAGCCGACGGGGTCGTTGGACGCACGCTCGCGCGAGCGTGTCCTGGACCTGCTGCGGTCGCTGCGCGATCGCTACGGCATGACGATCTTGATGGTCAGCCACGACGAGCGCGACGCGGCGCTGGTCGACCGCGTCGTGCGGCTGCGCGGCGGCCGCGTGGCGTCCGCCGCATGAGGCGCTGTTCGCGGCGCAGGCGGCGGCCGCCTCGCATCCGTCGCATGAGGCGCTATTCGCGGCGCAGGCCGTCGGCGGGCGACAGGCGCGTCGCGCGCCAGGCGGGGTAGAGCGCGCCCGCGAGGCCGATCGCGAGACCGACGCCGAGCGCGCTGCCGAGGTCGCCGAGCGTGTGGACGGGCGTCACGAAGCCCGCGGCGTCGAGCGCCCGCACGAGCGCGTCGCTGCCGGCGATGCCGAGCAGCACGCCGATCGCGCCGCCGAGCAGGCAGAGCGCGACGCTCTCGCCGACGACGAGCAGCCAGATCCGCCGCCGGTGCCAGCCGACAGCCGCCAGCAGCCCCATCTCACGCTGGCGCTCGAGCACCGCCATCAGCATCGTGTTCGTCACCGCAAGGCCGCCGATGACGAGCGCGAGGACGGCGATCACGGCGGTCGCCTTGCCGATCAGGCGGCTGTTCGTGTCGGCGCGGGCGACCTCGCTGGGCTCGGTGATCGCCGTCAGCCCGGGAAAGGCGCGGGCCAGGCTTGCCGCGAGCGTCGATGTCTTGACGCCGGCGTCGACGAGGATCGCCAGCGTCGTCACCTCGCGCCGGCGCCCCGCCAGGCGCTGCGCCGCCGAGAGCTCGAGCGCGGCGCCGAAGTCCTGATAGGCCACGCCGGTGTGGTAGATCCCCGCGACGCGGACGCTGCTGCCACCGAGCGCCAGCGCGTCGCCCGGCGCCAAGCCGAGCTCGCGCGCGGCCGCGTCGCCCACGAGCACCTCGCCGCCGCGCGCACGGCGCCCGCGCGTCAGCACGAGCCGCTGCTCGACGAAGCCGCCCCGCTCGACGCCGAACACGAGCATGCTCGGCTCCGAGCGCAGCGCGCCGACGACGACCTGGATCGGCGACGCGTCCAGCACGCCGGGATGGCGGCGCACGCGCGGCACGAGCTCCTGGGGGATCGCCGACGCCGTCAGGTCGACCGACGCCTTCTGAAAGAGCCCGAAGCGGGCGTTGCCGATGTGCAGCAGGCTCGCCGCGCTGCGGTCCAGGCCGGCGGTCAGGGCGAGGAGGGCGACGATCGTGGCGACACCGGCGGCGACCCCCGTGGCTGTCAGCCAGGTTCGTCCGCGACGCCGGCGCAGGTTCGCCAGCACGTAGGAGATCACGATCGCGCGCCCCTGCTCATGGGACGGCGACCGCCGCGGGATCCCCCGCCACGAATGCCGTCGCGGCACCGCGCGGGATGACCAGGACGGGACACGGCGCGTGGTCGACGATGTGGCGCGACGCGCCGCCGAGCAGGACGGTCCGCAGCGGCCCATACCCGCGCGAGCCCGTCACGAGCAGATCGACTCCCTCCCGGCAGCTCTGCACGAGGCCGGGGCCGGCGGCGGCGTGCACCGACTGGGTCTCCACGATCAGGCCCCGCCTGCGCAGCGGCGCCGCCGCGCGCGCGAGCGCCTTCTCGACGTGCTCGCCGAAGGACTCGTTCAGCTCGTCGATGCCGTGCGGTCGCTCGATGTCGGCGGGCCAGGGATCGACGGCGCCGATGAGCCGCAGCGATGCGCCGGTCCGGCCGGCCAGTGCGGCGGCGATCCGAAGCGCCCGGCGTGCTTCGCCGCGACCGTCATAGGCGACGGCGATCGTCTCGATGCGCAGCGCGCGGTCGGCCGGCGGGACGACCAGCACCGCGCAGGGCGAACCGTGCAGGAGCCGCTCGCCGATGCTGCCCGGAACGAGCCGGCCGAGCCCGCCGCGGTGCGTCGCACCGACCGCCAGCAGCGCCGCCTTGTCGCCGCGCGCCAGCGCATGCAGCTCGGAGGGCACCGAACCGGACGCAAGCGCCCGCCGCTCGATCCCCGCTGGCACACCGTCGAGCAACCGCTCGGCGGCGGCGCGGCCGGCGTCCGCGGCCTCGGCGTACAGCGCCGAGGGCGCCGCGGCTCCGTACGGCGAGACGTAGATCGACGCAAGCGTCGCGTAGACGTAGGCGACGACGACCTCGGCGCCCGTGCCGCGGGCGAGCACCCGCGTGAACTCGAGCGCTGCCCGCGACGCTGCTGATCCGTCATAGCCGACGATGTACTCGGGGACCATTGCGGGCCTCCTGGTTGACGTTGCGACCGGACTCCCGGCGACCGTCCAGCCGTCGGTTTGCGACGCGTGCTGCCGACGCCCGCCGACGCTACGCAGCGCGGTGCGTGGCTGTCATCAGCACCCCGCACGGTTCGTCCTGCGGGCTTCTGCGGATCGCGCTGCGTGCTCGGCCCGGGATCGCGGATAAGTACTGAGCGCGACGACGGATGGGTGCGGTTACCGCGGCAACGGCGCGCGCATAGCGTGACCGACGGTCACCCCGTCTGCGAGGAATCGTCCGTGCATGCATGCTTTCGATGCAACCGAGGTCCAGCTCCGCGCGTTCTCGCGGCTCATGCGCCAGGACGTCCGGTACGCCGGCGACAGCCGCCTGCGCGACCGCATCGCCGGGCAGATCGAGCAGCTCGGCGTCAACGACGCCGCCGCGCTCGCGCCGACGTGATGCCCACGGTCGATCCGGCCTCCGGACGCACGGACCGCATCGCGGTCGAGGGTGCGCTCGGACCGCGCGAGAGCGTCCGCGGCACGCGCGACGGCGCGGTCGCCACCTTCTCGTGGCGTCCCCCTGTGCCGACGATGCATGCGCTGCTGCGGCCCGGGCTGATCGTGCGCGAGGCACTCGAGGGCACGCGCCCACGGCTGCCGATCGAGCAGGGACGCGTCGAGGAGCGCGCAGCGCTCGACATCGCCGGGATCCCGATCGGCTCCGACGACCTCACCCAGCTCATGCTCGGCGCCGCTGGCGGTACGTAGCGTCTCGCCATGGGATCGACGCTTCGCATCGGCCGCCTGGCGGGCATCCCGATCGGGATCCAGCCGCTGTGGCTGCTCGTCGTCGCGCTGATCACGTACTCGCTCGGGCACGACTACTACCCCGTCGAGGATCCCGCGCTCGGTGCCGGCGCCGCGTACGCCCTCGGGCTGCTCAGCGCGCTCGCCCTGTTCGGTGGGATCGTGCTGCACGAGCTCGGCCACGCGATCGTCGCGCGGCGCGGCGGCGTGCAGGTCGACGAGATCGACCTCTGGCTGCTCGGCGGCGTGGCCCGCATCCGCGGCACGCCGCGGCGAGCGCACGACGAGCTGGCGTTCGCGCTCGCCGGGCCGGCTGTGACCGCGCTGCTGCTCGTGGCGGCCGGCGCACTGCGGCTCGCGCTCGGTGCCGGCGCGGCCGACTGGCTGCGCGCCCTCGTCGAATATGGCGTCTTCGTCAACGCGGCGATCCTCGCGTTCAACCTGCTGCCCGCGTTTCCGCTCGACGGCGGACGCGTGTTGCGCGCGCTGCTGTGGCAGCGCTCTGGCGACTACGCCAGAGCGACCGCGATCGCGGCGCGCGGCGGGCGGACCTTCGGCATCGTGCTGATCGCGCTCGGCGCGGGCCTCGCGCTGCAGGGGCTCGCGAGCGGGCTGTGGCTCGCGATCGTCGGCGGCTTTCTCGTCATCGCCTCCGGCGCCGAGGCTTCCGAGGCACGGCGGCACGAGGCCTTCGCCGCGACGACGGTGGCCGAGATCATGTCGGCGCCGCCGGTCAGCCTTCCCGCCGGGTTGGCTCTGGACGCCGCCGCGCGCGAGTTCGAGGACCTTCTGTTCGGCGCCTTTCCGATCATCGACGAGGATGGCCGCGCGGTCGGGATCCTGACCCTCGACGAGGTTCGCGGCGTGACCCCCGCGGCGCGCGTCGGCGTCGCCGCCAGACAGGTCGCGTCCCGCGATCCCGAGCTGCTCGTCGACGGCGCGCTCGCGGTCGACGCGCTGCTGTCGCGCCCCGCCTTCGCCCGTGTCGGGCGCGCGATCGTCGTCGACACCGCCGACCGGCCCGTCGGGGTCGTTTCCGTCTCCGACCTCGAGCGCCGCCTGCGCGCCGCGACGCTGTCGAGCTGATGCCCGATGCGCGCAGAGCGGCCGGCGTCGGCAGCCGAGATCAGCTTCCCCCACAAGATCGCCCGTTCGGCGCGATCACCACGCCCCCAACCAAGGAGCAGCATCTGATGGCGACAGCCACGACGAAGGCGCCGGCCAGGCGTCCGGCGCGAGACAGCGCGGCGAAGCCCGCCGACGGCGCGACCACCCTCGAGTACCTGCAGAGGGCGATCGCGGACATCGATCAGGCCAGAACGCATGCCGGCAAGGACATGAAGTCCACGCTCGATGGCACGATCGACCGCATGAAGGAGCTCGCGAGCGACTTCCGCAGGCGCGCCGAGGACGAGGCCGCGGACTGGCAGAAGACGATCGAGAACACGACCGAGGACATGCGCCGCGAGCTCGCCCGCCGCGCCATCCACGCGCAGCAGTCGAGCGACGCGCTGTCCGAGCTCTCCGCCGAGATCAAGAAGCGCAAGGCGGAGCTTGCGAAATGACGCAGGATCGCCGGCGGCCCGGCCCCACGGGGCCGGGCGGCCGAGATCCGCGCGATCGAGAGCACGACCGTGTCGAGCTCGATCCGATCGCCGGGGCAGTTGCTGCTCTACGGGATCGTCGAGGCGCGCCGTCATCCGTCGCCGGCACTGCGGCGGACTACCGGTCGCGCACCGCGCAAAGGCGCACACACCCGCGGGCCACTGCGGATGGCCGCTCGCCCGTGGACCCCTAGCGTCGGCGCAGACACTCAGACACCGATAGGAGGACGTGATGTCAGTCACAGCGCAGATCCCCGCCGGCGTCGCGCGAGCAGACGCCCACGCCCACGTCCCGGGCCGCTATCTCACCGATGGGACCCGGCTCTTTCGTCTGCTCGCCGCCGGTCCCCAGCGCGGATTCTTCTGGATCGAGGACTGCGCGACGCTCGATGTCACGGCCCTGCACAGCTCGCAGTTCGAGGCATGGGACGTGCGCCCCGTGGGCCCGCAGGCGACCGCGGTGTAGCGTGCGCTCCGCGGGGCTGGCCATCGACCCGAGCCCAACCCGCGGCGGCGCAGCACTCGTCCTGCTTGTGGCGCTCGCGCTGGCCGCGCCGACGCAAGTCGGCGCCGAGTGGTCCGCGCCGCAGGTTGTCTCCGGCGCGCAGACGGCGAACATCCACCTGCTCGCCTACGGCCGAGGTGGCGACGGCCTGCTGGTCTGGAGCGGGCACCCGGGCGCGTTCTACGGCACCGCCGTCAAGCCCGCCGGCCAGTCGGAGTGGCGCGCCGGCCCTCGCCTTGCCAGCCGTCTGGGGTATCTGCACGGCGGTCCCGCCGTCGCGCTGTACGGGCGCTCGCGTGCGCTGCTCGTCGCGCCGCGGCGCGGAGGCTCGGGCAGTTCGCTGCGCTACCGGATGGTCGCCGCATTCGGGCGCTCGGACGGCACGTTCGGGCCCCTCGAGCGGCTCGACGCCGGTGCGATCATCGGCCGCCGCGCGCCACGCTCGCTGAGCCCCCCAACGCTGGCCGTCAACGCGGCCGGTGACGCGCTCGCCGCGTGGGCGCGAACCGACGGACGGACGTCCGTCGTCCGGATCAGCGAACGTCGGGCGCACAGACCGCTGCGCGCCACGCGCACGATCTCCCCGCAGGACGCGACCTCGCCGGCCGTTGCGATCAATGCGCGCCGGCAGCGGATCGTCGCCTGGTATCGCGCTGGCCGGATCGAGGCGCGCGTGCGGCGCGCGAACGCACCGTGGGGACCAGTGCTGAGGGTCGCGCGCGCCGCGCGCCGGCCGGCCACGGTGAAGGCGGCGGTCGACCGCAACGGACGCTTTCTGCTCGCCTGGGCGACGCTCGACTACCGCGAGGGCAGCCCCTCTGCTCTCGCGTTCGACGCCGCGGTGCAGACAACCGCCCGTGGCTGGAAGCACCGCCCGCTGGACCGCTACAGCGCTCACGGCGCGCCGTTCTCGCAGGCCGAGCAGCACATCGAGCCGATCTTCGACTCCGCCGACCGGGGCTTCGTCGCCTGGCACGGCAGGAACCCGAGCACCGGCGCCCCCGCCGCGAAGATCGCGCAACTCGACAACGGCAACGCCGTCGCGCGGACCATGATCGTCGCCGACGCGGTTCGGCCGACAGACCTTGCCGTCGGCGGGCAACAGCGTCTTGCGATCGTCTGGGACGTCGAGACCAGCGACTTCTCGCTGCGCTCACGGATCGGCGCGGCGATCCGCACCGCGGGCAGCGGCTTCAGACCCGCGGAGACCCTGCCCGTCTCGTGCCCGACGCCCGCGCTGTGCGTCCCGCTCGATCCGCGGGCGGCGTTCGATCCCGCCACGGGCCGGGTCACCGTCGCCTGGCTGCAGCGCGATGACGCCGACTGGCGAATCTGGGTCTCCACCCGGACCCCGACGTAGTGCCGTGACTCCAGATCGCTCGGCGCGCCCGACGACAGGCGCGGCGCGCTGGCGGGGTGTCCCCATGCGCCGCAGGGGCGGCCTCGACATCGGCAGCGCGCATGCGGGCGCGAGGCTGCCCGCCGGTGGTCGTTCCTCACAGCACGAGCCCGCGGCTGTCGAAGACGCCGCGCAGGAGGTCCAGCTCATCGCTCATGATGCCGTCGGCGCCGAGCTCGAGCAGCTCGTGCATCGTGGCCTCGTCGTTGACCGTCCAGACGTGGACCGGCAGGCGCGCGCGATGCGCGGCGGCGACCAGCCGGGCGGTCACGATCCGGATGCGGCCGCTGCGGATCGGCACCTGCAGGCAGTCCGCGGCCTGCCGCGGCATCCATCCGGTCGTCGTCATCGTGCGCGCCAGGCGCACGGCGTTGGGGCCCATCGACGTGCATGCTCGGCCCCGGCCGAGCGCGCGGATTCGGCGCAGGCGGCGATCGGAGAACGAGCCGATGCAGACGCGCCCCCACGCGCAGTGGCGCTCGATCAGGTCGGCGAGCGGGACCACGCAGCGATCTGACTTCGGGTCGATGTTGACGCGCGCCTGCGGCCAGCGCGCGAGCAGCTCCTCCAGCCGCGGGACGGTGACGCCGCGACCGCGAAAGGGGAACGTGATGCCACCGTCAGGAGAGAACGCATGCCCGGCGTCGGCGGCCTGGACGTCGGCGATGCCGAGCTCCGCGATCGCGCCCGTGCGATCGGTGATGCGGTCCAGCCGCGGATCGTGAAAGACGACGAGGACGCCGTCTCGCGTCAGATGGACGTCCGTCTCCAGATAGCGATACCCGAGCTCGATCGCGGACTCGAACGCCGGCAGCGTGTTCTCCGGCGCCACGGCGCGGCCCCCACGGTGGGCGAAGGCGATCGGCCCCGGATGATCGAGGAACGGATGGCGGTCGGACCGTGGCATCAGCCGGCGCCGAGAGTCTCCCTGACTCGCTGCTCCGCGCGTTCGGACCGAGGAGGTCCCGCCCGATGCTTCCGCGCGCGGGGAGCGCTCGTCAGCGCCCGTCGCGCAGCCGCTCGAGCGGCGATCTGCGCGACTTGCCCCGCCGTCGCAGCCTGCGCGGCTCGACGAACCCCAGGAGGCGCGGGGTGGCGGCAGTCGCGCGGCGGCGGCGCGCGACGAGGCCGCCGACACCGAGCGCGGTCAGCGCGGCCGCGATCAGGCCGGGCATCGCCTGCAGGCGGCCGTACTCCTCCTGCACGGCCGGCCACACGCGGCGGTCGATGAGCTCGGCCGGCGTGTCGCCCGCGTCGCCGAGATCAGCGACCTCGACGGGTTCGTGGAAGGCGATACGCACGCGGCGCGGCTTGGGGATCGGCCCGAGCCAGAGACGGTGCGTGCCGACGATCGCGGTCGGGACGATCGGTGCGCCGGTCTCGAGCGCCAACCGGCCCGCTCCGTGGTGCGGAGAGCCCAGCGCGTCGGGCTCGTCGACGCGCGTTCCCTCGGGAAACACGACGACGAGCCCGCCCGCGGCGAGGATCGCGCGCGCCGTCTGCAGGCTCTCCGCATCGGCCTCACCGCGCCGCACGGGAAACGCGCCCAGGCGCGGGAGCAGCCACGCCAACGGACCTCTGAAGATCTCCACCTTGGCCATGTAGCGCACGTGCCGGCGCGTGGACAGCCCGATCAGGAACGCGTCCATGAAGCTCTTGTGGTTGGGCGCGACGATCGCCGGCCCGGTCGCGGGAATGTGCCCGGCGCCGCGGACACGAAGGCGAAACCACGCTCGCAGCGGGCTCAGCAGCGCCCGCACGAGCGCGTACAGCGCACGCTGCTCGCCCCTTCCGCGGGCGCGCTCATGCGCCCTTCGCTCACCCTTGCTCATCTCGTCAGGACCGCGGGCGCGCCTGTGCTCGCAGTGCGTCGATCAGCAGCGGCGTGACGCTCAACACGTCGACCCCGTCGCCGGCTTTGGCGCGTACGTCGGGGATGGTGTCGGTGAGCTGGATCCGCCGGGCCCCGGCGGCGGGCAGCTCCCGCCAGCGCTCGCCGCTGAGCGTGCCGTGCGTGGCCATGATCGAGATCTCCTCCACGCCGGCGCGGCGCAGCTGCGCGCATGCGGACAGCAGCGTGCCGCCGGTATCGAGGATGTCGTCGACGATCAGCGCGCGCGGCCCGACGTCGCCGACCAGTTCTGCGTGGACGACGTTCTCCGTCGTTCGCTGCTTGCGCAGATGTGCGACCGGCGCGGTCAGACCGGAGGCGTCGGCGACGGCCCGGCAGCGTTCGATCGCGCCCTCGTCCGGCGCCACCAGGGTCAGGTCCGCGAGCGATCCGCGGCGCAGCTCCGCGGCGAAGAGGGGCGCCGGCGACAGCGAGACGAC
>JBKHXR010000093.1:0-36832 GCA_046565905.1 Thermoleophilia bacterium
AGCATCAGGAAGTCCATGCGCTGGCGCTTCAGAACCTGCCCCTCGCTCGAGGCGAGTTCGCGCGCGGTGTACGGGTCGTAGTGCAGGTATATCTGCGGCAGCAGCGCGGGCACCGCGTCGCCGCCGGCCCCGCCGTAGCGGGTCGCGTACTCCCTGAACAGCACCAGCTCGACGGGACTCGTGACCGAGGCCTGAAGGCGCGTAAACAGCGACCGGGCAGCGTCAGGTCCCGCGGCAGGCGACGTTTCGGCCCACCATGCTGTCAGGTCGCCCCACGACAAGCCGCCGGCGTCGAGCGGTCGGTCGTAGACCAGGCACTTGTCGGCGTGCTCCACTATCTCGATGACGTTGTTGATCGCATCGCGCAGAACGATCCGCGGCTTTGCGCCGTGCGCCGCGAAGATCAGGTTCTTCAGCTCGCCGTCGACGCCGTGGACGCCCCGCGGGCCGACGAGCGACGCAAGCTCCGAATCACCGTGCTCCTCGGCGACCAGCCGCGCCATCTCAGCCAGTTCGGCACCGGGCAGGGTCATGAGCCGGTCACGGACGTAGCGCCTCTTGCTGTCCATCGGGTTGAGGTCGGAGCTACCGGGCGGCATCCCCAGCGCGTCGCACGCGTGCTTCAGGTCGTATGCGCTGACGTACGACCACATCGTCTCCGCGATGGCTTCCCGCAGCTTTGCCGGCGGTAGCTGGCCAGTCACGATCGCGACCGTACTCTCTGCCGCGCTTCGAGCCCGCAAGACCGCCACCGAGCCCGTGGTCGCCCGTCCGGCCGAATGAGCGTAGGGTCGCTACATGAACCTGCCTGGCTGGCTCATTGTCCCGCTCACCCTCTTGCTGGGGCTGCTCGGGTGGATGCTTGCCATCGGCGCGCTCTTGGGGCTCGCCCTTCTGGTGGGAGCCGCAGCGCAGGCCTGGTTCTAGTCCGCGCGCCGGGCAGCGTGGCCCGTCCTTCTTCCTACACATCGCTGAGACCGTTCTCAGTTTTCCGCCAATAACGCGGCGGGGTGCAGATGGGTGGGTTGTGAAGGTGATGGCCGGCCGCAGGGGGTGATGGGGGTCACGCACCGTGGCATCGTTTGTACTTGCGGCCGCTGCCACAGGGGCACGGCCCGTTGCGACCGACCTGCTTCGCAAGCGCGGGATCAACCGTGATGAAAGGCATCTTCAGCTCGGCCATGAGCGCGTCGAGTTCGTGACGCCCGTCTAGCTCGAAGTGGTCCCAGATCAGAGTCACCGTCTGCGAGTAGCACCAGAGTCCGCCGATCAGTGCGCGGTCGAGGTGCGCGGAGGATGGGACGGAGTCGAAGGCGACGGCGTTCCCCTCGGTCCGCGTGCCGCCCATCAGCGCGGTCACGCTGCTGTGAAGGTGCTGGTTGTTGTCGCGGTGGCTCACGCGGAAGTAAGCCCACAAATCCTCGCGAGCCCCACCCTCGGGCCAGAGGTGCTCGATCTCCTTCACGACCTCGCGAAGGTTCTTGTGCCCCGTCCACACCCGATGTCCGTACGTGCCGAACAGATCGTCCAACTCGGCACGCTCCTCCTTGGTGCCGGCGTCCATCTCGTCAGGCTCGACCCAACCCACGCCCGTCAGGACGTCGCCCCACAGCAACTCGTTGTGACGCTCGTGCTTCCGGAATAGCTCCCACGCGCGCTGAGGATTGGCGTGCGCCCAGTGGGCTACCGCCGTTCCCTCGAACAATGCGCGGTTGAGCATCGCCGCCTGGGGGCCGAAGCCCCCGAGCACTAGGTGGAGAACAGCCGCGTACGACTTCCTGGCCCTCGCAAACTCCGCTGCGATGATCGGGTCCGCGCGTTTCTCGTCGAGTTCGCGCCCAGGCCACGGTGAGCAGCGACTGGTGACGAACTCGGCAAGACGCTCGCACGCCTCAACCTGGTCGCCCACCTCGGCCCGCACCTGCCTTTCGACATGCGCGCGGACCTCCTGGCCTTCACCTGCGTCAGCAACGTCGGCATCCACCACGACGGCGAGTTTATGGCCCCCGGCTTCTCGTCGGGCTTGTGCGCGTGCATCGAGTTCGCGCCGGCGGTCGGCCCAGGTCGGGCGTGTCTTGCGTCGCATCGTTTGGCGGTGATGTTCGTGGCACACCGTCACGAGTTCTTCGAGTGGGTGCTCGTCGCGGTCGAGGCTGCGGCCGGCGCGAGCGTGGCTCGCGTTGACGTGGTGAACCTCCAGCCCTCGGCCCTCCGCCTTCGCCTGGTCCTGCGTCAGGCCGCACACCGTGCAGCGCCAGCCGTCACGTTCGAGCGCTGCCTTCCGCGCGCGCGCCCACGCGGCGGTTGTGCCCCGGCTGCGGGTCTTGGGTCCGAGATGTGCGTGGTCGGCGCATCGGCTGGTGCCGGGCTCGGCGTAGTCTGCGCAGCCGACGCCGTCAGCTAGGCGTTCGATGCAGGGGAGCGGTGGTTTCACTGTGGCCGTCCTGTGGGCCGCAGAGTGGGCGTGTGAGGGGGCGCGGAGCATACGCGTCATAGGAGGAGGTGTCCTCGCGATGCAGGCAACTTACGCGGCGCTGTTGCCGAGGGGCAGGCCGTGAGTGCTACCAGTCATCGTCATCCATGACTCGACCATCTTCGTCCCATTCCAGCGAGAGCATGGCCCGCCGCGCGGCATCTGGAGGCATCCCCATCTTGCGCAACATCCTGAAGGTCAGGTCCCGGTGATCGCCTTGATCGAGGGTGGCGATCGTGAGCAAGCTCTCATTGAGTGTGGCCAACCGGCGCTCGGCTTCGGCCCAGGTCACCAGCGGATAACCGCCGCGCTCGTAGAGCTGGAGGAAATCTGCCGCCTGCTGGAGCGCAATGTCCGTCGCCACGCGAATCCCCAGCGAGGCATCGCCGGTGAACATGAAGCCAGGATTCCAGCAGCGGCCCTTGCCGACGATGAGACCCGACGCGCCGACAGGCACCGCCACATAGCCGACCTCGCGGCCATGCGGGTCCTTCTCGTGGAAGGCCGCCGCCGGCATGAATCGCCGATACCACGACGGAGTGGTTGCGGGCAAATCGATCGAGAAGCCGTGGAGAGTCACCGCGTGACGCGCCTCGGCAAACGGATCGAACGGGCCGGGCGTCTGGAACTCGGGGATGCCGACACCTTTCTGCGACGACATGAACTCGGTGTAGCTGAAGTCCTCGTGGCGGCGCACCTCAGCGAGTAGATCATCGTCCCAGTCCGCGGGGTCGTAACCCTCTGCTTCATCCCACTCCGCACGCGCTGGTAGCCACAGGTCGTGGTAGACGAACCAAAGGCCTGCCAGCCACTCGATCATGGATGTGTCCCCAATCCGCTTCAGCGCCGTGTCCTCGATGCGCAAGATCGGAAACATCGCCTTCCGACAAATCGCATTCTTGCGTTCGTCCTTAACCATCTGCGCTGGGTCCGTGAAGTGATGACGCTCGTCGAATTCGACCGCGAACTGCGGCTCGTTGTTACGCCAGACGACGAAGTCGAAATGTGCCGACAGTGCGTACCAACGATCGCTGCCGTCGAGGCCGAGTGCATCGATGTCGAGGACGTCAGCAACGCGCTGCTTCACATCGACGTCGGCCTTCCATCGCGCAGCGACCCGCCGCAGGCAGTCATCGGTCGCGGCGACGTGTGCATTGTCATGACGCTTCCGGCGATACATCGTTGACGACGAGTCTATGGCCGTTGTGCCTGGTTCAGGCCAGCGGGCGCCCTGCGCCCGCATCGTCAGCGTGCGGTCTTGGCCGCCATCTAGACGTCGTGGATCGGGTCGGCGAAGAACTCCTCGGACGCACTGACGCACGCCGGGCACTTCCACTGCGAGTCGTCGTGCTCGTCACCCTGGTCGACGCTCCGCGGCACCAGGACCCAGCCGTCAGCCTCGTCGCTCATCGGGTCCTCTCGGCGAACGCACACGATGCAGAGCAGCGGCTCCAGGTCGATCATCGCGGCACCGACCCAGCCGCACCGCGCCCGCTGAGGGCAAGGCTTTCGAGCACGCGGGCAGTCGGCCGGACACCGCCGTTGTCGGCCGTGTAGACGCCGCTCCAGGGCGCGCAGGTCGGGATCGGTTGGGTAGCCCTCCAGACGCGCCAGACGCCCCGCGGGTGTCGCCGGGATCGTGATGTTCAGACCGCGCAGCCGATCGGTGATCTGGGCGTCGGTCAGGCCAGCCGTGGGGCCGGCCCGCGCGATCACGCGCGGGCCGGTCCACATCTGGACGACGACGGTGCGCCACGCCACGACTTACGCCGCCGCGACCTTGATCACGCCGCGGGCATCGTTGAGTGCGAACGCCGTTCTCGCCGTGACCCTCGCGACGACGGCGTCGGCAGTGAACTTGCTGTGGGCCGAGAACGCGACCTCGATGGCCTTGCGGACGCCGACGATGATCTGCCGCGGGTCTGCGACCACGAAGGTGCCGACCGGCAGCGCGGGCGTCGAGATGATCCGCGCCCCGCTGACGGACTCAGCGCCAGCCAGCCGCAGGTCGGGCTGCAAGACCGGCTGGTTCGAGCCGGCGACGGTCTTGACCAGCCGCAGCGTCGTGACGTCGGTCGGGTTGGCGACCGACGGACGCCGTCCCGCCGACAGCCTCGATCGCGCCGATCGCGGTGATGATCGAGTCGAAGCTCACAGCGCCGACCGCAGCCGACATAGACGGCAGCAGGCCAGCCGGTGCCGTCGCGCTCGCAACGGCCGTGCTGAACAGGCGGTTGTCGATCGCCACCGCCACGCTGCGGGCGAGGGCGTTGCCGACCGCATCAAGCTCCGAAACCGGCGCGTCGGCGATTGCCTCGTTCGACAGCGACACGACGTTCGCCAGCTTCTTGGCCAGCAGCGTCACCGTGTCGGCGTCCGGCGCGTCGGAGGGAATCTCCTCCAGCTCGTCGACCCACGAGGCCTCGCCGTCGTCGAGCAGCCGCGGCACAACGATCAACGCGCCGGTCATTGGGATGTAGCGCGCCCCGGCGCGCAGCACGGCGGACTGCGTGCGGAGTCGTTCGAGGATCAGGTCGGACCAGTCGGTCTGGCCCCACGTCACATTCAGGCCGAGCGCTGTCATAGCGCCGTCTCCTTCGTTTCAGGCGGGAGACACGACGCGATGTGCTGGGCGACGTGTGCGCCGCCTGGGCGCGATGCGGTGCTACGGGGCGCTGCTCGGGGGTGAACACCGGCCTACTGGCTCGCGGTGCCCACCCCAGAGACTACGCCTGCGCTCAGTCGCGGCCTCCGCGCTTGAGCATCGCGCCGAAGCTCGGCGGCTGCGCGGCGGGCTCGCGGGCTCCCTGGTGGACGTCGGGCGGCGGCACGACCCAGTTGGGGTGCTCCTTTCGGACGCGCGCGAGCTCCGCCTCGGCCCTCTGCAGGTCGATCGTGCCGTCCTCAGCGCGCATCGCGTCCAGCGACGTCGCGTGCCACACGTCGCTCGGGTCCGTGAAGCGCTCGGCCGCCAGGCGCTCGACGTGCTCGCGGTCGCGCGCATCCAACCGGGCGCTCAACGTCGCCGTCTTGGCTTCCTCGGCGCGCAGCTGCCGCCGCCACTTCGCCGCCTCAGCGTTGCCGCTGGCATCGTCCTTCGCGCCGTCTGGCGGCGTGGGCGCAGCTGCCGGCTCTGCGGCGTCGGGATCGGCTACTGCGGCGTCAGGCGTGGGATCGGCTGCGGTGCTCATCATCGACCTCCTGGGTCGTTACGTGGCCCTCATGGGCCTGTTGCAAGGCGATGCTCACACCGTCACCCGGACCGTGATTGGGGGCAGCGGAATGCCGTGTGACGGAAAGGCTGATTTAGGTTGGGAGCCCTGGCACTACGGCTTCACGCTCAACGCCGGAAGCTCGTCGGTCGGCTTCGGCACGCGCGCGGCCGGCGGCGACGGTGAGAGGACCGGGGCGATTCCGTCCTTCGTGCCGGCGCGCTTCGCCGCGCCGATCGCGCGCGCGGCGCAGCGCTGGAACGTCTCGGCCGCGCTGCTGGCGGCGCAGATCATGGTGGAGTCGAACTTCAATCCGTTCGCGCGCTCGCCGGCCGGTGCGCGCGGGATCGCGCAGTTCATGCCAGGCACCGCCGCCGCGATCGGGCTGCGCGACCCGTTCGACGCGGCTGCCTCGATCGACGCCCAGGCACACCTGCTCCGCGACCTGCTGCGCCGGTTCGGCTCGGTGCCGCTCGCGCTCGCCGCCTACAACGCCGGCCCTGCGCCCGTCGCCGGATGCGGCTGCGTCCCGCCGTACCCAGAGACGCGCGGATACGTGGCTCGCATCCTCGGTCTCCTCGGCGGGACCGGCGAGGCGCTGGCCGGGGGCGGGCTGGAGGTGCGGCTTGTGCGCTGACGGCGCCCTCGGCGGACCTTCGGTCGAGCGGCAGAGGAAAGCGCTGACCTGCGGCCGGCCGCCGCGGACGCGCGGTCACCGCGGTCGGCGCCGGCTTCTACGGCCGTGCTGCCCCGGTCGGCTTCCAGCCCGCCCGCGGGTCGGGCAGCGGGGTGAGGCGGGCCGCGATCTGCTCGCGGCGCGGCTCGAGGAACGGCGGCAGGATGAGCTTCGTGCCGAGCTCCTCGACGGGGCCGTCGACGGTGAAGCCGGGCTCGCGCGTCGCCAGCTCATAGAGCACGCCGCCGGGCTCGCGGAAGTACAGCGAGTGGAAGTAGTGGCGGTCGACGTAGCCGGAGTTCGGGATCCCGGCGCTCGTCACGCGGTCGATCCAGGCCTGCATGTCGGCGTCCGTCGTGGCCCACGCGATGTGGTGCACCGTCCCGGCGCTCTGGCGGCCGGGCGCGTCGGGCGCGGCGTCCCACGCGATCCAGCCGCCGCGGCGCTCGCCGCGCAGCTCGAACGTGCCGGCCTCGGCCTCGCGGCGCTCGGCGCCCATCAGCTTCTCGAGCACGATCGCGCTGCCCTCCGGACGGGCGCTGTAGGCGCGCACGCCCTCGAAGCCCTGCAGCGCGAGGACGGCGGGGATCTCAGGGTGCTCGGCGATCAGCGGCTCGTCGCCGCTGTCGTCGACGACGAGCTCGTGGGCGAGGCCCTCGGGGTCGGCGAACAGCAGGCTGCCGTCGTCGAGCCGCTCGGTCTCGACGCCGTCGTCGCCGAGCCGCGCGGCCCAGAAGTCGATCGCCTCAGCGGAGGCGACGCGCCAGACGATCCGGTGCACCATGCCCGCGCCCGGGCGGCCGGGCACGGCGCCCGGGTACTCGAAGAACGTCAGGTCGGCGCCGGGCTGCGCGTTCTCGTCGCCATAGAAGAGGTGGTAGACGCTGGGATCGTCCTGGTTGACGGTCTTGGCCGTCATCCGCAGACCGAGCACTCGCGTGTAGAAGTCGACGTTGCGCGGCGCATCGCCGGTGATCGCGGTGATGTGGTGGATGCCGTCGAGGTACATGGGAGGTCCTTTGCGAGCGGGAGGGCGCTTTGTTGCTAGCGCAAGTATAGCGACGCGTGGTGTTCGGGCAACGATCGGGCGCCGGCGAGGCTCGCGCGAGGACTGCGGCCGGCGGCCGGCCGCAAGCGCCCCCGGCTCTGCCGCACGTCGACCTGGACCGCAGCGCTCGTCCGGGCGGCGGCCCCGGTCGCAGGCGCAGCCGCTCCCGCGCCCGCGTGCGGTGCGCAGGCGCAGCCGCCCCTGCGCACGCATGCCGTGCGAACATGCGTTCCCATGACCGCTCAGGGCTCGCCCTACGCTCGCTTCAAGCGCTGCCTCGCGACAGGCAACGGGGCGCTCGTCCGCGCCGCCGCCGCCGAGCTTCCGCAGCTGTCGCTCGAGGACTCGCTCGCGGTCTGCCTCGTGCTGCGCGACAGCGAGCCGGAGCTCTTCGAGCGGGCGATCGTGCGCTGGCACGCGCTGCTCTGCCGGCAGGCGCGCGGCCTCAGCGCACGCGAGTCGCAGCTCGCGCTGGCCGCGCTGCAGGCGCTCGGCGGCCCCGCCGCACGATCCGCGTCGCGTCTGCTCGAGGAGATCGCCACGCTCTACGACCTGCCGCGCACGGCCGCGGTCCTGCGCGCGTGGATCGAGCGCGGCTGAGGCCTTCCGGGACGACGTCGGCCGGCAGCATGCGCCGCCGGGCGACCGCGGGCGGTCACCTCGAGGCGAGCGATCCGTCAGCGCGTGTCGACCAAGCTGCGCGACGGCCCCTCATAGCCCGCCGGGTGCAGCACGAACATCTCGCTGGCGAGATCGGAGTAGGTGTCGATGCCGCTGATGAAGGCCCGCACGGTGCGGCCCGTGAGCCGCTCGATCGGCTCGCAGAAGACCCTGGTCTCGGCGTACTGGAACAGCAGGCGCAGCTCGCGCAGGCGGGCGTGCTCACCCAGCTCGCAGAGCTTGCGCTCGGCCGGCGTGAACGTCTGCTCGAGCGTGACGACGAGGACGTCGCCGCCGGCCCACTGCGTCCGCGTCTTCGTTGGGCCGCGTCCGAACTGGTCCTTGTAGATGCGCACCATCTCGTTGGAGATCGCGCTCAGGACGCCGTGCTCGTTCGCGACGGGCTCGCTGTCTGCCATCGGGGCTGCTCCCAAGATGCAAATGAGGGGACGAAACCCGGTGCCACGGCGAGCTCACAGAGGGGCCCGGCGGTACTCCGAGATGAGCACAACCTCTCCGGCAACGTTGAGCTGGGGCCCCAGACCGAATCGGCTGGCGGCCATGCTACCCACTGCGACCGGCGATGGAGTCCGGTATCCGCCTGGGCACGGCCGCGACAGCGCCTCCTCCGAGGCCGGCCGCGCGGCGTCCCGGGCGTGCGGCAAAGATGGGCGCGCAGCCGCCCGCGCGCCGGAGCCGGCGCGAGCCCGATCTATCCTCGGACGGTGGCCGCCACGACCCGATCGACAGCCTCGACCCGCCTGCGCGACGAGCGCCGCAGCCTGCCCGACGGGCCGGGCGTCTACCTCTTCCGAGACGCCGGCGGCAAGGTCATCTACGTCGGCAAGGCGAAGTCGATCCGCAAGCGCGTCGCCGGTCACTTCTCCAATCGCGTAACCCGCGGCGCCGTCGAGATGGTCGACCTCGCCCACCAGATCGACTTCCTGCTCGTCGCCTCCGAGGCCGAGGCGCTGCTCACGGAGAACCAGTTCATCAAGCAGTACAAGCCGCGCTTCAACATCCGGCTGCGCGACGACAAGTCCTATCCGTTTCTCGCGATCTCGATGGACGAGGAGTTTCCGCGCGTGTACTTCACCCGTGAGCGTCACCGCCGCGACCGCGCCTACTTCGGCCCCTACTCCAACGCGAAGAAGGTCCGCGGCACGCTGGACCTGCTGCAGAAGGTCTTCGCCTTCCGCTCCTGCAACGGCGTCGACCCCGGCCGGCGCAGCGGCTCGCCGTGCCTGGACTTCTACATCAAGCGCTGCGGCGCGCCCTGCGTCGGCTACCAGTCCAGGGAGGAGTACCGCGCGGCGATCGACGGCGTCGTCGACTTCCTCAGCGGCCGCTACCGGCAGATCGAGCGCGACCTCGAGCAGCGCATGAAGGACGCAGCCGCCGCGCAGGAGTTCGAGCAGGCGGCGCTGGAGCGCAACCGCCTCAAGGCCGTGCGCTCGCTGCTGGAGCGCCAGCGCGTCGCCAACGAGGCGGTCGGCACGCTCGACGCGGTGGCCGTCGCCGTCGACGGCAGCGACGCCAACGCGCAGGTCTTCCAGGTGCGCGACGGCGTCCTCTCCGACCGCCAGTCGTTCTACCTCTCCAACGAGGCGCAGTACTCGGTCGGCGAGGTCGCCGAGGAGTTCCTGCTGCAGTACTACGGCGACGCGATGTCGGTCCCGCCGCAGGTGCTCGTCCAGCGCGAGGTCGCCGAGCTCGACGTCCTCGGCGAGGTGCTGAGCGAGCTGCGCTGCGCGCGCGTCGAGGTGCGCGTGCCCGAGCGCGGCGACAAGCGGCGGATCCTCGAGCTCGCCGAGCGCAACGCGGCGCTGGCGCTCGACCAGGAGCGCCTGAAGGACGAGCGCCGCCGCCAGCAGCGCGTCGAGGCGCTCGACGGCCTGCAGGCGGCGCTCGGCCTCGACGCCCTGCCGCTGCGGATCGAGTGCTTCGACATCTCCAACCTGATGGGCACGAACACGACGGCGTCGATGGTCGTCTTCGAGGGCGGGGCGCCGAAGAAGGGCGACTACCGGCGCTTCAACGTGCGGTCGACGACGGAGGGCGTGCCGGACGACTTCGCGGCGCTGGAGGAGGTCCTCGGCCGGCGCCTGGCGCGCTGGGAGATCGAGCAGGACCTCAGCCCCAACGACCCCAAGCGCAACGAGTCCTTCGCGACGCTGCCGTCGCTCGTCGTCATCGACGGCGGCCCCGGCCAGCTCTCGGCGGGCGTGCGCGCGCTGCAGGGCTTCCGCGAGCGCGGCGTGGCGGTCGTCTCGCTCGCCAAGCAGCTCGAGGAGGTCTTCCTCCCGGGGCGACGCGAGCCGCTGCGCCTGGCGCACGACACGCCCGCGCTTCAGCTGCTGCAACGGCTGCGCGACGAGGCGCATCGCTTCGCGATAACGCACCACCGCCAGCGCCGCGACCGGCAGATGACGGAGTCGGTCCTCGACGGCCTGCCGGGCGTCGGCCCGCAGCGCAAGCGCGCGCTGCTGAAGCACTTCGGCTCGCCGGAGGCGATGCTCGGTGCGTCGCGCGACGAGCTCGAGGCGGTCCCCGGCCTGCCCGCCAAGACGGCGCGCGACCTGTACGCCTACCTCAACAGGACGAGCGGCTGATCCGGATGACCGAGCGGCCCGGCATAGTTGCGGACGTGACCGTCGCAGACGAGGCGCCAGCCACGACGAGCCTCGAGGATCTCGTCGTCATCACCGGCTTCTCGGGCGCGGGCAAGTCGACGGCGATGAACGTCTTCGAGGACGACGGCTACTTCTGCGTCGACAACCTGCCGCCGGAGATGATCAGCGGTCTCGTCGACGTGTTCGTCCACGAGGGGTCGAAGGTGCGGCGGGCGGCGGTCGTCTCCGACGTCCGCGCGCGCGGTCTGTTCGAGACGCTCGGCAGCGAGCTCGATGCCCTCGGCGAGCGCGGGGTCGCGCATCGCGTGCTGTTCCTCGACGCCGACGAGGACACGCTGCTGGGGCGCTACAAGGAGACCCGCCGGCGCCACCCGCTGAGTCCGACCGGGTCGGTCGCGCAGGGGATCGCCGCCGAGCGGGACGCCCTTCAGACGATCCGCGAGCGTGCCGACCTCGTGCTCGACACGAGCGGGATCACGGCCGCGACGCTGCGCCGCCGGATCGCCGACGAGTTCCTGCCGCGCCAGGCACGCTCGAAGCTCGCCGTCACGCTGACGTCGTTCGGCCACAAGCACGGGCTGCCGCGCGACAGCGACATCGTCCTGGACATGCGCTTCCTGCCCAACCCGCACTGGGAGTCCGACCTGCGGCCGCTGACGGGCTTTGACCCGCAGGTCGTCGACTACGTGTCGCGTGGCGGCAAGCTCGACGCGTTCTACGAGCGGCTCGCGCCGCTGCTGGACTTCCTGATCCCCGAGTACATCGCCGAGGGCAAGGCGCACCTCTCGATCGCGATCGGCTGCACCGGCGGACGCCACCGCTCGGTCGCGATCGCCGAGGCTCTCGCCGAGCGCCTGCGCACGCGCGACGACGTCGAGGTGCAGGTCGCCCACCGCGACGTGGGACGCTCCACGCGATGACAGCTCGCCAATGCCGGACGTCGGTTGCGGTCGACGCGCCGCCAGACCGCTCGCGATGATCGTCCACATCGCCTTCGAGGTCTCCGACCTCGCGCGCTCGGCGCGGTTCTACGACGCGGTCTTCCATGCCCTCGGCGCGCGGCGCACGTTCGAGAGCGACCGCGCGATCGCCTACGGCCGCGACCACGAGCAGTTCTGGATCGTCGCCCGCGACCGCACGCCCGGGCCCGGCTACGGCCATGTCGCGCTCGCGGCCGCCGGCCGCGCCGCGGTCAACGGCGGCTACGAGGCGGGCCTGGCGAACGGCGGCAGCGACGACGGCGCGCCGGGAATGCGGCCGCAGTACGGGCCGATGTACTACGCGGCCTATCTGCTCGACCCCGACGGGTTGCGCCTGGAGCTCGTCGCCGGCGCGCGCTGACCGGGGACCGCGGGGCTACAGGCGCCGCGTCGGCTCCGTCGGCTCGCTCGCCGTGCCGGCGCCGCCGGGCCCGACCGGCTCGTGTGCCGCGTCCCCGCGCACGAAGCGACCGCTGCCCTGTGAGGCATCGGCGGGCGCCGGATCGGAGCGCTGCGGATGTGGCGCCGCCGGCGACGCCTGCGCGTCGCCCGAGCCCGCGGCCGTGATCGCGACCGAGATCCGCGCCACGGACAGCAGCGCGCCGGCGGCCATCAGGATCGACGCGGCGAGCGCGATCCACAGACCGGTCCCGGGGTCGCCGTCGGGTAGCGCGGAGGTCAGCGGCGGCGGGTCGATCAGCGCGTAGAGCACGATCACGAGCGCCGCGACGGCGGGAGCGATCAGCCATGTCGCGGGTCGCGGCGGGCCGAAGCCGAGCCGGCCGGCGACCGCCACGAGCGCGCCGATCGCCAGCAGCGAGAGCACGAGATCCCAGACCTCGAAGACGTCCCACGCCTCGGCGCCGGGCTGATACCACTCGAGAAAGAGGCTGATCAGCAGCAGGATCGCGCCCAGGCCGATGAGCAGCATCCCTGCCTCGATGGTCCTTGCGGTGGTCGGCACGGCGGTGCGCATGCGGCCTCCTTGCGTCATTCGGAACGTACGGCGATCACGTACCCGCGCGCGCGAGTGGCGAACCGTGCAGGCGTCGGAACCGTTCAGGCGTCGGCCAGGAGCAGCCCGGCGCCGGCGAGGCGGCGGAGGCTCTGCTCCAGTCCCGCGGCGAGCTCATCGCGGCTAATCTGCGCGTCGCTCTCGAGCGCGTCGAGGAGCGCCGCTCGATCTCGCGTGCCGTCGAGCAGCATGACCAGCCGCTGGCCGAGCTCGTCGTCGAGCCGGATCGCCGTGTGGCGCGCCGTCGTCAGCATCTCGCCGCGCGCGGCCTCGAGCCGCGCGAGCGCGCTCACGCGCGGCCTCTCGCCGACCGTGGTGCTCAGCCGCGGGGGGTGGACGTGGAGCCGTACGAGGTTCGCGGCGAAGCAGCGCAGCAGCGCGTCGCAGATCGCCGGCAGCTCCTGCTCGGAGCGCGCGAGATCGGCGATCCAGGGAGCGGCGGGCCACGCGTCGCCGATCTTCTGCAGCACCGCGGTCACGAGCGGGTGATCGGTCGTCAGATGCGCGCCGCCGGGGCCGGTGAACGTCGTGCGACCCGTGTCCTCGGCAACGCCCCAGCGCAGCGGACCGGAGACCGCGAGCGCCGCCAGGCGCTGCGGCTGCGGCGTGCGGACAAGCTCGGTCGTCTCGTGCACGAGCAGCGTCTGACGGAACATCCGCTCTTTGAGGAAGTCGAGGTACTGCTCGCGGCGCACGGGGTCGGAGATCGTCAGCAGCGCGCCCTGCAGCTGCTCGGGCAGGGCTCCGATCTGCGTCTCGGAGAACTCCGCCTCGGTGAGGTACCGCAGGCCGTGCGCGCCGGCCTGCGCGACGAACTCGTGAAAGTAGAGGGGGTGGTTCACCTCGGCCAGCGTGTCGTGGAACAACAGCGCGTCGACCTGCTCGGAGAGCCGGCGCGCCTCGGGGCCGAGCGTCCTGGCCAGGTCGCCGTCGGCCTCGGCCGCCGCGCCCAGCAGCCGCAGGAACCCGCGTGCGGCCGTCATGCGATCCTCGGGCCGCTCGATCGCGTCGACGTGGTAGGCCAGCATCTCGCGCAGCGCGCGCCGCGGATGGCCGCCCGGCAGCGCGTTGTAGCTGACGTAGGCGACGCCGTGTGGTGACAGCGACGAGGCGCAGAGGGCGAGCAGCCGCTCGCGGACCTCTGCGGGCACCCACGAGAAGACGCCATGGGCGATGACGTAGTCGACGCCGCCGGCGGGCACGTGGTCCTCGATCGCGACCTGCTCGAAGGAGACGTTCGTCAGGCCGAGCTCGTCGCTGAGCGCCTGCGCGCGCCGGATGGCGTGGCGCGAGCTGTCGATGCCGACGAACCGCGATCCCGGCAGCGCGACCGCCATCGGCAGCAGGTTGCCGCCGGCACCGCAGCCAAGCTCGAGCACGTCGCAGTCGCCCGGCGGCGGCGCGTCGATGCCGAACAGCGCCGCCAGCGTCGCGAGCCGGTCGGGATGCGTCTGGACGAACGCGCGGCCGGGGTACGGCACCGCGTCGTATGGGGACGCGTCCGCCATCGCCGTCGAGGTCAGAGCTTCTGGTTGCGCGCCAGGTCGAAGCCGGTGATGGTCGAGCCGGCCGCCGCCCCGGTCGGCGACTGCCCCTTGTGCTCGATCTGCAGCTTCGCGTACGCCAGCGAGAACCGGTCGGTCGGCATCACGGCCTCGGCGCCGGCGACGACCGAGCGGTATGCGCTGACGAGGACGTCCGAAAGCGTCAGCGTCATGTAGTCGAACTGCTCCTTGCCGCCGCTGCGGCGTCCCGTCAGGACCGCCGACGGCAGGTGCCGGCCGGTCGCGCAGGCATCGAGCAGGCGCGGGCCGGCACGGCTGAACGGCGTGACGATCTCGAGATCGTCGAAGGCCGCCCTGCCGGCGCCGCCGCCGGCGCCGCCGCCGGCGCCCGGCGCCGCGGTCTGCACGACGCCGAAGGAGAACGACTCGACCTCGATCTCGCCCTTGTGCTTGGCGTCGGTGCTGTCGCCGGGGATCCCGTCGATCTTCAGGAAGTACGGCATCTGCCGGCGATGCTATCCGCCACATGCGACGCGTGTCCGGCGAGTATTAGGGTCAACGGGATGCAGCGCGAGCCTGGCAGCGACTCGACCCGCCGCGAGCTGCGCGGCGGGATCGACCTGGGCGGCACGAAGATCCAGGCCGTCGTGGTCGACGGCGAGCACGGCGTGCTCGGGCAGGCGCGCCGGCCGACGCCGACCGCCGGCGACCCCGCCGGCGTCGCCGACGCGATGGCGCTCGCGATGCGCGAGGCGGCGGCGGCCGCGGGCGTCGAGAGCGCGCAGCTCGCGCACGTCGGCGTCGGCTCGCCCGGCACCGTCGACGCGGCCGCGGGCACCGTCTCCAGCGCGAAGAACCTGCCCGGATGGGCCGGCACGTTCGCGATCGCCAAGCAGCTGCGCAAGCGGCTGGGAACCCCGGTCGCGCTCGGCAACGACGTGCAGGTGGCGACGGAGGCCGAGGCGGCGCTGGGCGCCGGCCGCGGCCACGAGTCGATGCTGGGCGTGTTCTGGGGCACCGGCGTCGGCGGCGGCATCGTGCTCGGCGGGCGGCCCTGGGTCGGACGCGGCGGCGCCGGCGAGATCGGCCACGTCTGCGTGAAGGTCGGCGGCGCGCTCTGCCCGTGCGGCCGGCGCGGCTGCATGGAGGCCTACGCCGGGCGCAGGGCGCTCGAGGCCCGCGCGCGCGAGCTGCACGCCGGGGGCGAGCCGACGGAGCTGTTCAAGATCGCCCGCAAGCGCGGCCGCGAGCGGCTGACGAGCGGCATCTGGGCGGCGGCGCTCGAGCGCGAGGATCCGCTGGCGACGAAGCTCGTCGACCGCGCCGTCGCGATGCTCGGCGCGGGCGTCGCCTCGTGCGACAACGTCCTCGACGTCGAGGTCGTCATCCTCGGCGGCGGACTCGGCGTGCGCCTCGGTCAGGCCTACGCCGACCGGATCGCCGAGGCGATGATGGCGCACCTGTTCTTCGACGACCGGCCGCCGCCCGTCGTCGTCGCCGCGCTCGGCGACCTCGGCGGGGCGATCGGCGCGAGCCTGCTGACGCCCCCGTCAACGACGGCGTAGCGCCGCGCCGGGCGCGGCGCTACGCCGGCCAGACGGCCTGCTGCGCCGCCCGCAGCTCCTCGTCGGGGACGAGCCGGAAGGCCGACCCGTGCAGCGTCTCGGGGTCGGTCTCGACGCCGCGCGCGGCGAGCTCGTCGCAGATCCGCTGCCAGGCGTCCAGGCGTGCGCCCGTCGGCGCCTGGCGCAGGCGCAGCGACATCTGCACCGACAGCTCGAGCGCCGCGAGCTTGGCGCGCTCGCAGCGCACGCTCGTCGACGCGGGCCGCGGATCGTCGACCTGCTCGCCGCCGTCGGTGAGCGCGAAGAGGCGCAGGTCGACCTTCGCGAAGTCGGGATCGTCGGGGCCGTCGTGGTTCAGCGACGCGGTCGCGCCGACGTTGCGGATGCTCGGCATGCGCCCCACCGTAGTGCGGTCCGCGCCACGCTGCCGTCACGCCGCATCGCGCCGGCGGCTCGCGTCGGCCGCCGCGAGCCGCGATGGCGGTCGTGGCTCGCGCGGGCGCCGCGGTCGGCGCGAGAGCGAACCTCCCGCGTGTTACCGATAGGGTTGCGCCCCCGGTCTGGGGCGGGGGGGCCTCGCTCTGGCCTCGTCGTGAGAACCCTAGGAAGGACAGCCACCAACGCATGCCCGTACGTGTAGGAATCAACGGCTTCGGCCGTACCGGCCGCAACGTCTTCCGCGCCGCTCAGGCGGCTCAGGCAGACATCGAGTGGGTCGCCGTCAACGACCTGACCGACAACGCGACGCTGGCGCACCTGCTGCGCTACGACTCGATCCTCGGTCCGTACCCCGGAGTGATCGAGCTCGTCGACGACGGCCTCGTCGTCGACGGCAGGAAGATCCTCGTCAAGGCCGAGCGCGA
This sequence comes from Thermoleophilia bacterium, assembly GCA_046565905.1. Taxonomy (GTDB): domain Bacteria; phylum Actinomycetota; class Thermoleophilia; order Solirubrobacterales; family Solirubrobacteraceae; genus CADCVQ01. The sequence goes on from JBKHXR010000093.1 coordinate 16,631, forward strand.
CCCCGCCGACCTCGGCTGGGGAGATCTGGGCGTGGACGTCGTCCTCGAGTCGACCGGCTTCTTCACCAAGCGCGACGCCGCGGCGAAGCACCTCGACGCCGGCGCGAAGAAGGTCATCATCTCCGCGCCCGCCTCCGAGCCCGACGTCACCGTCGTCCTCGGCGTGAACTTCGACAAGTACGACTCCGGGTCGCACGACGTCATCTCCAACGCCTCTTGCACGACGAACTGCCTCGCGCCGTTCGCCAAGGTCGCTCACGAGGCGGTCGGCATCGAGCACGGGCTGATGACGACGATCCACGCCTACACGGCCGACCAGAACCTGCAGGACGGCCCGCACAAGGACCTGCGTCGCGCGCGTGCCGCCGCGATGAACCTCGTGCCGACGTCGACCGGCGCCGCGAAGGCCGTCGGCCTCGTGCTGCCCGAGCTCAACGGCAGGCTCCACGGCTTCGCCGTGCGCGCCCCCGTCCCGACGGGGTCCGTCGTCGACCTGACCTTCGTGTCCACGCGCGAGACGACCGTCGAGGAGGTCAACGGCGCGTTCGCCGAGGCCGCAGGCGCGGAGCTCGAGGGGATCCTGCAGTACACCGAGGACCCGATCGTCTCCAGCGACATCGTCGGCAACCCGCACTCGTCGATCGTCGACGGCGGCCTGACGTCGGTCATGGGCGGGACCCTCGTCAAGGTCGTCTCCTGGTACGACAACGAATGGGGCTACTCCAACCGCTGCGTCGACGTCCTCCAGAAGGTCCTGTAGCCGTGGGCCGTACTGCAACGGACCACAGGACGGACCGCTGACGTGCGGACGATCGACAGCCTCGGCGACATCGACGGCCAGCGCGTCCTCGTTCGGGTCGACTTCAACGTGCCGATCGTCGACGGCAAGGTCGGCGACGACACTCGGATGCGGCGCGCGATGCCGACGCTCGAGGCACTGCGCGACCGCGGCGCCAGGCTGCTGCTCGTCTCGCACCTCGGGCGCCCCGCGGACCGCGAGCCCGAGCTCTCGCTCGCGCCGGTCGCCGAGCACACGTCGGAGCTGCTGCACGTCGACGTGCCGCTGGCGCCGGACCTCGAGAACGTCCCCGACGGCGACGTCGTCATGCTCGAGAACATCCGCTACGAGCCGGGCGAGACGAAGAACGACCCAGAGCTCGCCAAGCGGCTCGCGTCGCTCGCCAGCTACTACGTCAACGACGCGTTCGGGACGTCGCACCGCGAGCACGCGTCGACGGCCGGGATCATCCCGCTCGTCGAGCACTCCGCGGCCGGCCTGCTGTTCCAGAGCGAGGTCGACACGATCCGGCTGATCATGAACCACGCCGACCGCCCGTTCCTGGCGATCATGGGCGGAGCGAAGGTCACCGACAAGATCGCCGTGATGGACAGGTTCCTCGACGTCGCCGACGTCGTCCTCGTCGGCGGCGCGATGGCGACGCCGTTTCTCAAGGTGCTCGGCCACGACATCGGCGACGGGCTGTGCGAGGAGGCGGGGCTGGAGCCCGCCCGCGAGGCGCTCGAGAAGGACGGCTACCCCAACGGCAAGCTGCGCCTGCCGGTCGACCTCGTCGTCGCCGACAGCTTCAGCGGCGATGCGGAGGTGCGGATCCTGCCCGGCGTCGACGTGCCCGACGGCTGGATGCAGCTCGACATCGGGTCCAAGACGCGCACGGAGTACGTGGCCGAGATCCGCAAGGCCCGGACGATCTTCTGGAACGGGCCGATCGGCGCCTTCGAGTACAAGTCGTTCGCGGCCGGCTCGCTGGCGATCGCCCAGGCGATGGCGCAGACCGAGGCGACGACCGTGGTCGGCGGCGGCGACTCGGCCGCGGCGATGGCCGAGTTCGGGCTCGCCCACAGCGTCACGCATCTGTCGACCGGCGGCGGCGCCGCGCTGAAGCTCATCGAGGGAACCCCGCTGCCCGGCGTCGAGGCGCTGAGGGCCTAGGACGCCGATGGATCGCACGCCCTTCATCGCCGGCAACTGGAAGATGAACAAGACCGTCGCCGAGGCCGAGGACTACATCCAGGCGCTGCTGCCGCGGGTGTACAGCGCCGACGGCGTCGACGTGGCGATCTGCGTCCCGTACACGGACCTGCAGGCGATGGTCGACTCCACCCGCGGCTCGCGCGTCGAGGTCTTCGCGCAGAACATGCACGAGGCGGCGAGCGGAGCCTTCACCGGCGAGATCACGGCGGCGATGCTGACCGAGATCGACGTGCACGGCGTGGTGCTCGGCCACTCCGAGCGCCGGCAGTACTTCAACGAGACCGACAAGGCCCTGTCGCAGAAGATGGTGGCGGCGTTCGACGCGGGCCTGAAGCCGATCCTCTGCGTCGGCGAGACCGAGGCCGAGCGCGAGCGCGGTGACACCGAGCGCAAGCTGCGCCATCAGGTGCAGGAGGGCCTCGAGCGGCTGAGCTGCGAGCAGATCGCCGAGGCCACGGTCGCCTACGAGCCGATCTGGGCGATCGGCACGGGCAAGGTCGCCACGCCCGAGCAGGCGCAGGACGCGATCGCCTTCGTGCGCGCGCTGATCAAGGACAAGGCGCCGGGCGCGGCCGGGCGAGCGCGAGTGCTCTACGGCGGATCGGTCACGCCCGACACCGCCCCGCAGCTGCTGGCGCTGCCCGACGTCGACGGCGCCCTCGTCGGCGGCGCCTCGCTGGACCCCGAGAGCTTCGCCCGCATCGTCGAGGCCGCGGTGCAGCTCGCGGCCGACGCCGCTCGGTGAGCGGGGTGGGCGGGCCGTCGTCGGTCTGCCTCGTCGTCCTCGACGGCTGGGGACTCGCCCCCGGCGGTCCCGGCAACGCCGTCTCGCTGGCCCGGACGCCGGTCTTCGACGCCCTCTGGGAGCGCTACCCGCACACGACGCTGACCGCCTGCGGCCCCGCCGTCGGGCTGCCCGACGGCCAGATGGGCAACTCCGAGGTGGGGCATCTGAACCTCGGCGCCGGCGCCGTCGTCAAGCAGGACCTCACGCTGATCGACGAGGCCGCCGGCCTGGAGGCGTTCGGCGGCAACGAGGTGCTGCTCGCGGCGCTGCAGGACGCGCCGCGCGTCCACCTGCTCGGCCTGGTCTCCGACGGCGGCGTGCACTCGAGCATCGAGCACGTCCGCGGGCTCGTGCAGATGGCCGCCCAGGCGGGCGTCGCGGACCTCGTGATCCACGCCTTCACCGACGGGCGCGACACCCTGCCGACGGCCGGTGCGCAGTTCATCGGGACGCTCGAGCGGTGGTGTGCGGAGGCCGGCGTCGGTCGCGTCGGCAGCGTCATCGGCCGCTACTTCGCGATGGATCGCGACGGCCGCTGGGAGCGCGTGCAGGCCGCGTACGACCTGCTCGTGCACGGCATCGCCGAGCACGAGGCGCAGACCGGCCGGGCGGCGGTGCTGACCGCGTACGACCGCGGCGAGACCGACGAGTTCATCACGGCGACGCGCGTCGGCGGCGAGGGCGTCATCCGGCCCGGCGACTCGGTGATCGCATTCAACTTCCGGCCCGACCGGATGCGCGAGCTCTCCTGCGCGCTCGCCGACCCGAGCTGCGCGCGGATCGACCGCCGCGGCGCCCCGCCGGTCGCGCGCTACACGACGCTGACCGAGTACGGCGGCGACCACGCCGACCGCCGCGCGGTCGCCTTTAGCCCGCCCCGGCCGACCGTCACGCTGCCGCGCGTCATCGCGGCGCGCGGCGGGCTTCAGCTGCACGTCGCGGAAACCGAGAAGTACCCGCACGTCACCTACTTCTTCGGCGGCGGGGAGGAGCGTCCCGAGGAGGGCGAGCGACGCGAGCTCGTGCCGTCGCCGCGCGACGTGCCCACCTACGACCACAAGCCGGCGATGAGCGCGCCCGCCGCGACCGAGGCGTTCGTGCGGGCGTGGCACGACGAGGACTACCTCTTCGCGATCATCAACTTCGCCAATCCCGACATGGTCGGGCACACAGGCGTCATCCCGGCCGCGGTCGAGGCGATCGAGACCGTCGACGCATGCCTCGGCCGGATCGTCGAGGCCGTCCACTCGACGGGCGGCGTCTGCATCGTGACCGCCGACCACGGCAACGCCGACCACATGCTCGAGCCCGACGGCTCGCCCAACACCGCGCACTCGCTCAACCCGGTTCCGCTGATCGTCACGCGCGACGGCATCGGGCTCGATCCCGCGCCCGGGATCCTCGCCGACGTCGCGCCGACGGCGCTCGCGCTGCTCGGCATCCCGCGGCCGCCGGAGATGAGCGGTCGCTCGCTGCTGGCGGCGCCACCGGCCTGACGTCGCCGTTGCCGCGCTGCCCGCGGCGGCGGCGAAGGCGTCAGCGCGCCTGTCCCTGTTCGGCGACCCCGGCGGCGATGCCCCACAGCAGCGCTGCGCCGGAGCTCGCGCCCCAGTCGGCCAGCGCGGCCGCGCGGCGCGCGGCGGCGCGTCGGTCGCCTGCCCTGATCGCGTCCAGGACGCGCGCCGCGGGCTGCGGCAGCTCACCGCGCTCGGCGCAGCGCAGGTACTCGCGGCCGAGCGGCGCGCAGCGCTCGGCGGGCAGCGCGACGGCGGCGCCGCGCGCCCAGCGCCACGCGGCGTATCCGGCGAGCGCGTCGTCGCCCGCCGGCGTCAGCCCGTCGCCGCGGCCGGCAAGCTGCGCGACGGCGCTCGCGACGTTCCCCGCCGCCAGCGCGGCCAGCCCGGCAGCGAGCGTGTCCGGCGCCGGCGCGACGGCCGCGAGCGCCGCCGCGAGCGCCGACGAGGCGCCGGCGTCGGGGGCGCCCGTCCGCGGCGGCGGCGGCGGCCCCACCGCACCGGCGAGATCGATCTGCAGGGCGCCGACGGTCAGCGTCGCCTGCGTGACGCCGGCCGGCTCGCCGGGCACGAGGTCGCCGCGCGCCAGGCCGGCGACGAGGACCGACAGCGGGCCGAGCGGCGACCGCGCGGGAGCAAGCAGGACGTGGTGCTCCGCGAGGCGCAGGTAGCCGCCCGGGCCGAAGGCGAGCTCGACGCTCCCGCGGACGCCGTCGCGCAGGGCGCGGCGCGCGCCGGAACCGACGGCGAGCGCGCGGGTGCGGCGGCCGGCGGCGGCGATCGCCAACTCAGCCATCGAGGCTCAGGCGGCGCGCTCGCAGTCGAGGCGCTCGGCGAGCGCGATCGTCGCGTCGCGAAACGGCTCCGTCGGCTGGTGCGCGATGCCGGCGCCGATCTGGCCCACGCCGTCGGTCGCGTGCAGGACCCCGGTCGTGATCTGCGGCGCGATCCCCAGCTCGCAGACCAGGCGGGCATCGATTCCCACCGGCGTCGGCGCCGAGTCCATCGCCGGGATCGTGAAGCGCGACGACCGCCCGACGCAGATCTCGCGCATGCGCTTCGTGCGCGCGATCGCGTCGGCGGCGTCGCCGCCGAAGAACGCCGCGACGGCCGGGGCGGCGCCGACGGCCATGCCGCCCAGCCCGACGCACTCGATCACCGCCGAGTCGCCGATGTCCTTGGCGGCATCGGACTCCGCGTAGCCCTCGCGCAGCAGCGCATCCTTCACGGGCGGGGAGGGCGCGAGAAACCAGCGGCCCGGCATCGACGCCAGCTGCAGCCCCATGTCGGTGCCGTTGCGCGAGATCAGCGACACCACGGTCGAGCCGGGCACGCCCGACCCCGCCAGCAGCGCGCACTTGGAGGCGCACATCGTGAGGCTGAGGAAGAAGTGCCAGTTCGTCGACAGGAAGCGGGCGGCCCGCTCGCCGCCGAGCGCGGCGAAGCCCGGCAGCAGGTCGCGGATCAGCAGGTTGCCGGTCGCCTGGCTGCGCATGTGCAGCTCGTCGCCCTGATGCAGGCCCTGCGCCGCCAGCTTGAAGATCTCGATCGGCCCCTCGCGTTCGAGCAGGCGCGCCATCAGCGGACCGAGGTCGTCACGGAAGAAGCGCAGCCGTTCGATCGCCTCGTCGGCGTCGGTGCCGAACCACAGCGTCTTGCCGGCGCCCTCGTTGAACGTCGAGAAGGCGCGCGCCCCCGAGCTCTCGTCCTCGACGACCCAGACCGGCATCGACGGCGAGCAGACACCGGTCATCGCGCCGACGTGGTCGTTCTCGTTGCCCGACGCCAGCGCGATGTCGCCCGCCTCGATCATCGCGCGGGCCGTGTCGCGGTCATCCGCCCAGCCCTCGAAGATCGCTGCAGCCACGAGCGCCCGCCGCTGGGGATCGGCGAGCCGGTCGGGCTCGATCGGCGGTCCCGAGTGGATCAGCGTGCGGCCGTCGCCGAGCACCGGCAGTACGTCACGCGCCGTCGCCACCGTCAGCGCGCGTGGAGCGCACGCCTCGATCCGCTCGACGACGCGCTCGTTGGCCTGCGCCACCGTCGCGGCGTGCACGCCCCACAGCCGCTCGAGCGCCGCCACGGCGTCCGGGTCGCCCCCCGCCGGCGGGCGCCAGTCGACGTCGACGACCGCGGTGTCCTGGTCGCGGATCGCCTGGCCGAACGCGGCGAGCCCGACGTTGACGACCTCCACCCTGTGCAGCACCGCCTGATCAAGCGTCACGTTGAACCTCCGAGCCCGGCTGGTCGATGTTGGATTCGCCCGCCCGGGCGCCTGTCGTTGACGACACGCTCCTGGCGCGGACGACTACGGTCAGAGCGAGTCGCTAGGGTCGCGCCGATGTCAGATGCGCAAGCGCTCGCGGCCGGCGTCCGCAACCTGCCGGCCCTGCATGCCAAGCGCGATCTGAAGCTCGTGCGGCGGCTCGGACCCGTCGGCGACGGCGACGACGGCGCGCTCGTCGCCCACGGCGACGAGTGGATCGTGCTCTGCGGCGAGGCGATCCTGCCGTCGTTCGTGGCGGCGCAGCCGCGCGCGGCCGGCGCCTCCGCCGTCGTGACGAACGTCTCCGACGTGCGGGCGATGGGCGGCCGTCCGCTCGCGATCCTCGACATGCTCGTCAGCCCCGACGAGCACCACGCCGAGCTCGTGCTCGAGGGTCTCGCCTGGGCGGCGGAGCTGCTCGGCGTCGAGGTGGTCGGCGGCCATCTGACGATCGGCGCCGCGGCGTCGCTGTCGGCGACGTGCACCGGAGTGGCGCGCCGGCCGTTGCGCGCCGCGGCCGCGCGGCCGGGCGACGTCCTGCTGGCGGCGTTCTGCCTCGAGGGCCGGTACATGGACGACGAGAACGACTTCTTCACGTCGCTGCGCGATCGCGCCCCGGAGCAGCTGCGCACGGATGGCGACGCGCTCGTCGAGGTCGCCGAGGCGGGACTGTGCCACGCCGCGCGCGACATCTCGATGCCCGGCGCCGCAGGGTCGCTGCTGCAACTGCTCGAGGCCGCAGGCTGCGGCGCGGTGCTCGAGGTCGATCGGCTGCCGCGCCCCGACGGCGTCGCCGTCGAGCGCTGGCTGCGCAGCTTCCCGAGCTTCGGGTTCCTGCTCGCGGCGGCGCCGCAGCACGCGGAGGCGGCGTGCGAGGCGTTCACCCGGCGCGGGCTGGCGTGCGCGCCGTGCGGCGAGTTCACGGGCTCGCGCGCGCTCGAGCTGGCGTCGGGCGCGGCCAGCGCAACCGTCTGGGACTTCGACATCGCGCCGCTCACCGGGCTGGGCGGCGGCTGAGGGCGATCGCCATCGGCTGGTGCTCGACTCCGAACATCGGGGCGGGCGCGCCGTCGGCATGCCAGCCGAGCCGCTCGAAGAACGGCACGTTCGGGACCTGCACCTGCGCCACCATCCGCCGGCCGCCGAGGTCGCCGGCCGTCTGCACGGCGAAGCGGACGAGCATCGCGCCGACCTGCAGGGCGCGCCTGGCGGGGAGGACCGCGAGGCGGTCGCCCTTCCAGAGCCCGTCGCCGCCGAGCGGGTACAGGCGCACCGCGCCGACGACGTCGCGCCCGCTCAGCGCGACCGCGTGCAACGTCGCGTCGTCGTCGTCGCGATCGTCGCGGTCGTCGCCTGCGAACAGCTGCTGTGCGTCGACGAACACCGCACGCCTGATCGCGAAGTGCCCCGCCAGCTCGGCGTCCCGACGCACCACCGCGCAGACGGGCGCGAGCTGCCGGCCGCCGTCAGGAAGCGTGGACGGTGCCGAGCTGGAAGTGGCCACCGTTGGCCTCCTTCTCGAAGACCCGCTCCCAGGCCGAAAGCCCGGAGCAGGCCTGGCAGCGCGCGCAGCCGGCGGCGGCCTCCGCGTGGTCGAGCCCGGACTCGGCGAGCATCGCCGAGACGCTGCGATAGATGCCGGCGACGTAGTCGGGATCCGGCGTCGGCGTGTCCGCCAGCAGCGTGCCGGGCACGGGCCGGATCGGCACGACGAACGGGTAGACACCCAGCTCGATCGCGCGGCGACAGCCCTCCTCGATCAGCTCCGGGCGCTCGCCCATCCCGAGGATCACGTACGTCGTGACGCGCCCGCGTCCGAAGACCTCGACGGCCTTCTCCCACGTGCGGAAGTAGCCCTCGACGCCGCACTGCGCCTTGCCCGCGGCGACGCGCGCCAGCACGTCGGGGTCGAAGGTCTCGATGTGGATGCCGACGGCGTCGACGCCCGCGCGGTGGACCTCGTCGATCACCGACAGCTCGTCGGGCGGCTCGAACTGCACCTGGACGGGCATCCCGCACGCGTCCTTGATCGCCGCCGCGCAGCGCGAGATGTACAGCGCGCCGCGATCGCGGCGGTTGATCGAGCCGGTCGTCAGCGTCGCGTCGACCGCGCCGTCGAGCTCGTGCGCGGCGCTGCAGACCTCGGCGAGCTGCGCCGGGGTCTTGACCGGGATCGTCTGCTCGCCGCGGGTGAGCTCGATGCCGCAGAAGCCGCACTGCTCGTGCGTTCCCCAGTAGATGCACTTCTGCACGACGGTGGAGGCGATCGAGTCGAGGTGCAGCAGCGCGATCTTCCAGTACGGGATGCCGTCCGCGGTCTGCATGTCGTAGATCCGCGGCCGCCGCGGAAGCCCGACGACGCCGACGAGCTCGTCCTCGCGAAACAGCGACGGCTTCGCGCCGTCGAGGCGCAGCGTGTACGGGGAGCCGCCGACGTAGTCGGCGTGCTGAGGCACGGTCAGCGGCAGCCCGCGGACGTACATGAACAGCGCGTCGGACGGGCCCGCGCCGCCGCGGCGCCCGAGCGTCCCGTCGCCGCCGACGACGCGGACGCCGAAGGACTGCAGCTCGACGAGCAGCCGGCGGTCGTCGAGCGACAGCGGCGGGTCGGTGACGCGCTGCTCAGCCACGGCCGTCGTACACGTTCTCGAAGTTTCGCCAGAAGATGTTGTCCTTGAGCTCCTGCGAGATCCCACGCACGCCGTTGAGCTTCCAGTACTCCGAGTCGAAGTCCGACCATGGCTCGTCGGAGCCGAAGAAGACGCGGTCCCCGCCGACGCCGGTGCGCTCGATCTCCGTCAACAGGAAGCGCGCCCCGAAACCGACCGCCCAGGACGTGTCGGTGTACACCTTGTAGCCCTGCTGCACCCAGTCGAGGAACTTCGGGACGAGCTTGATGTGGCCCGAGACGCCGCCGCCCATGTGGACGAGGTAGATCTTGCAGCGCTTGCCGTACTTCTCGACCAGCGGGACGAAGTTGTTGAAGTCCGAGTTGCCGCCCGGGCTCGTGTGGAAGTGGAACATCAGGTCATGGCGCTCGCAGACGTCGAAGATCTCGTCGGCGAGCGCGGTGGTCTCCTCGTCCCAGCTGTTGGGATCGGGGTTGCCGCCGAGCAGGAACGTCGTCTTCAGCGCGACGACGCGCGACTCCGAAGCGAGCTTCAGCGCCTTGCGCGTCAGCTCGGCGTTGCGCGGTAGGAACGAGACCCAGATCGCCGCGAGGATGCGGTCGGTCGAGGTCGCGGCGTCCATCACCACGTCGTTGAGGTCGAAGGACAGCTCGTGGATCGGGACGCCGTAGTTGGACATCACGAGCGCGCGCTCGACCTTGAACTCCTCCATGTGACCCTTGAGGAACGACTTCGTGTCCGGGAAGTCGTAGACCGTCGGCTTCACGGGATGCTCGAGGTCGTAGTACTTCCACGGCGGGATCTCGCCGATGTGGCAGTGGGCGTCGATGATCTTCTTGGGGTGGGTCGGCACTACTGGTCACCTCCGAAGGAGGATCGAGCCTGCTGGACGCGCGCCTCCCATTCGTCTTGACGGTCGAATCTCTCGGTCTTCACGAGGGGCGGCCGGTCCAGCAGCCACGCCCCGTCCTCGGGGTCGAGTTGCACGACCTCGAACTCCCAGGTGGGCCGCGTGCCGTCGAGCGGCAGGTCGGCGCTGACATGGAGCGCACGGCCGCTGCGCACGTGCATCTCCAGGCGCTGGAGGCCGAGCGGTGTCACGTCGTCGAACAACGTGACCCACTCGGCTCCGGTGCGCTTGGCCTCCTCGAGCCTGCGCGCGGCGAGCTCCTTGCCCTGCTCGCGCGTGATCTCTCGATGGCGGTGGCAGAACGCGGCATCGCGCAGGCCCTCGCGGTTCATCAGCTGGCCCATGGACGGAGCGGTACGCGCGATCACCTCGTCGGCGAGGTCGCGGCGCTCGTGCCAGGCGAGCACGAGGTCGTCCTCGCTGCGGACGTCGCCGAGCTCTTCGGCGATGCCCTTGATGACCGCCACGTATTCCTGATACAGCGAGGCGTTGAGCATGACGGAGGGGTAGATGTGCCCCTCCGCTCGCCGCCAGGCTGCCACCGCCGCGTTCCGGTCCAGCACGAGCACGGCCCTAGACGGTCCAGGTGTTCAGCTGGAACGCCTTGTCGCGCCACGCCGTCAGGGCGGCGTCGAGCACGTCGAGCGGGTGGAACGGCTTGACGCCCGGCATGAAGTTGTCCTCCGGAAAGCCGTAGAGCGCGCCGGCGGCGAAGCGACACGCGTAGACGTTGCCGCCTTCCTCCATGAACTTGCCGATCTGGTTGTTGATCGCCATGTGGCCGGGGAACGCCTCGTCGCCGACCTTCGGGAAGCCGCGGGTGCCGGAGGCCATCAGGATGCCGGGCCCGTACAGGATGAGGTTCGTCTGGAACCCCTTGCGCAGGACGCGCGTCGTGGTGAGCAGGTTCACGAGGCCGACAGAGCCCTCGTACGGCACTGTGTGCATGAACGTGTACGCCGACTGCCCAGGCTCGGCCTGGATGTCCTCGAAGAGCTTCTCCTCGGTGTTGAACAGCTCGGTCCCGGCGTCGGTGAGGTTCTCGGCCATGCGTCCCTCCTCGGTAGAGCCGGCTCGTCGCCGGCCGGGTTCCGTCTCCCGGAGCCCTTATCGGATTGTGTACGCATTCCTAGCGCGACGCGTGCCGCGCGTCAAGCGGGAACCGCGGAATCCGGCCAGAAGCTCCAATGTTTCGGCCGCGTTACGCACGTGTTGCAGCAAGCGAGCGGATGTGTACTATGCGACACATCGTGCCTGACGCCGAACGCAGGGTCACACCTCTTACCCTTCCGGACATCGAGCGAACCGTCTCGGCGCTCGGTGCCAAGCTCGCGATGGCGCGCGCCGAGCGCGGCTGGTCGCTCGCCGAGCTGGCGCGGCGGGCCGGCGTATCGACGGCCTCGGTGCACAAGATCGAGAAGAGCGGCATGACGCCGACGATCGCGACGCTGATGAAGATCGCCGCCGCGCTGGGCACGAACGTGAGCTTCTTCATCGACGAGGACGTCGCGGCGCCGGCGGCGATCGTCGTCCGCGGCGACGAGCGCGCGCGGCTGTACACCTCCAAGCGGGGAATCTCGCTCGACAACGTGTCCGGCCGCTACGGCCGGTACCGCCTCGCGGGCGCAGAGGCCGTCGTCGAGCCGCTGGCGTCCAGCGGGCCCGACCCGATGCGCCATCCCGGCGAGGAGCTCGTCTACCTGCTCGAGGGCACGATCTGCTTCACGGTCGACGGCGAGGCGATGCACCTGGAGCCCGGCGACTCGATCCACTTCCGGACCGATCGGCCGCACACCTGGGAAAACCCGTCCGAACACCCGGCCCGAGCGCTCTGGTTCATGGTCAGGGCAGTCGACTGAAGCGAGGGATCTCTGATGCGCATCGTCATCGCCGTCGGCGGAAACGCCCTCCTGAAGGAGAATCAGCGCGGCACCTGGGCCGATCAGCTCGACAGCGCGCGGCCGGTCGCGGAAGCCGTCGTGGCGCTGCGCCGCGAGGGCCACCAGATCGTGCTGACACACGGCAACGGGCCGCAGGTCGGAACGCTGATGCTCCAGCACGCGATGGGCGAGCCGCAGGTGCCCGCGCTGCCGCTGCACGCGCTCGGCGCGATGACGCAGGGCGAGCTCGGATACCTGCTGCAGACCAGCATCGGCGAGATCGATCGCGAGGCGCAGACCGCGACGATCCTCACCCGCGTCCGCGTCGCCGACGACGATCCGGCGTTCGAGCACCCGACGAAGCCGGTCGGCCCGTTCTACACCGAGGAGGAGGCGCGGCGGCTGTCGCGCGAGCGCGGCTGGGTCGTCGGCGAGGACTCCGGTCGCGGCTGGCGCTGCATGGTGGCGAGCCCGCGGCCCGTCGAGATCCTCGAGCTGGATGCCATCCGGGTGCTCGCCGAGAGCGGCGCCATCGTGATCGCCGGCGGCGGCGGGGGCATCCCCGTCAGCACGCGCGGCGGCGCGCTCTCGGGCATGGCGGCGGTGATCGACAAGGACCGCTGCTCGGCGGAGCTCGGGATCGCACTCGGCTTCGACATCCTCGTGCTGCTGACCGCGGTGCCGCGCGTCGTCGAGGACTTCGGCACGCGCTGGGAGCGCCCGCTGTGGCAGATGGGCGTCCGCGAGACGCGCCGCCGGCTGGACGCCGGCGAGTTCCCGGCCGGCAGCATGGGACCGAAGATCGAGTCCGCCGAGCGCTTCGTCACGGGCGGCGGCCACGCCGCGATCATCACCGACGCGGACTCCCTGCTGTCTGCGATCCACGGCGAGGACGGCACATGGATCCAGGCCGAGCCCGAGGCCGTGCTGCTGTGAGCTGGCACGTCAAGGTGATCGCCAACCGCTATGCCGACAGCGTCAAGCTGATGGGCATCGCCCGCGGCCTGCGCGAGCGCGACGGGGTCAGCGGCTGCGAGATGGGGATGGGCACCGCGGCGAACCTCGAGGTCCTCGCCGCGCGTGGCGTCGACGCCCAGGCGGGCCCCTCGGATCTGATCGTCGCCGTGCAGGCCGACAGCGACGACGTCGCGGCCGCGACGCTCGCGCAGGCCGAGGAGGAGCTCTCCAGCGGAGGCCAGGACGCCGCGTCGGGGACGGCCGCCGAGCGCGTGCCGCCGCGGTCGCTCGTCTCCGCGCGCCGGCAGCTCGCCGACGCGAACGTCGCGATCATCTCCGTCGCGGGCGAGTACGCAACCCTCGAGGCGCATCGCGCGCTGAGCGCCGGCATGCACGTGTTCCTGTTCTCAGACCATGTCTCGCTGGACGACGAGATCGCCCTCAAGCGCCGCGGCGAGGCGCTCGGCCTGCTCGTGATGGGACCGGGCTGCGGGACCGCGATGCTCGGCAACGTCGGCCTCGGCTTCGCGAACGTCGTCACGACGGGCCCGGTCGGCATCGTCGCCGCCGCCGGTACCGGGGCCCAGGAGTCGGCGTGCCTGCTCGATGCGGCCGGCGTCGGCGTGTCGCAGATCGTCGGCGTCGGCGGGCGCGACCTGTCGGCCGACGTCGGCGGGATCATGTTCCGGCAGGCGATGCGGATGCTGGCCGCCGACGACGCGACCGAGACGCTCCTGCTCGTGTCCAAGCCCCCCGCGCCCGAGGTCGTCGCGTCACTTGCGGGTGACCTGCCCGACGGCAAGCGCGTGGTCGCCGCCTTCGTCGGCTGGGAGGGCGGCGAGGCGCCGTTCGAGATCCACGACACGCTCGAGGGCGCGGCGGTCTCGGCCGCCGGCACCCGCGTCGAGGACGTCGCCGAGCTCGAGGCCGCCGTCGACGCCGCCGGCGAGCGCGCCCGCGGGCGCCGCCTGCTGGGCCTGTTCTCCGGCGGGTCGCTGGCGCACGAGGCCGTCACGCTGCTCGAGCGCCAGCTCGGGCCGCTCGCGGGCAACGTCGGCCACGGCCCCGACGAGCGCGACGGCGGCCACGCCGTGCTCGACCTCGGCGAGGAGGAGTACACGCAGGGCCGTCCCCATCCGATGGTCGATCTCGACGTGCGGCTCGGGTTCCTCGCGGAGGCGGCCGCGGACGACGCCGTCGGCTGCGTGCTGCTCGACGTCGTGCTCGGCCACGGCGGTCACGTCGATCCCGCATCGGGCCTCGCCGACGCGATCGCGCGCGTGGCCGAGCACGCCGTCGTGCTCGCCCGCGTCTGCGGGACGCCGGGCGATCCGCAGGATGCCGGCCGCCAGACGCAGATCCTGCGCGACGCGGGGGCGATCGTCGCGCCGTCCAATGCCGCCGCGGCCCGGCTTGCGCTGCGCGCGATCGTCGACGGGGGCCCGGCGTGAGGATCGCGATGCTCACCTACTCCGTCAAGCCGCGCGGCGGTGTCGAGCACGCGCTCGCGGTCGCCGAGGCGCTCGCCGGACGGGGGCACGGGCTGCGCGTCGTCGCGCTCGCGCAACCCGGTGAGCGCTTCTTCCGCAGGACCCCGGTCGAGACGCACCTCATCGAGCACGTCCCGGGCGAGGGGCCCTTCGACGAGCGCATCCTCGCGATGCTCGACGCCTATCGCGAAGGCCTGCGGCCGCTGCTGGCCGGCGGCGGCTTCGACATCGTCCATGCGCAGGACTGCCTGTCGGCCAACGCGGCGCTCGACCTGCGCGACGAGGGCGTCATCGAGCACGTCGTGCGTACCGTCCATCACGTCGACGACTTCATCTCACCGTCGCTGATCGAGTGCCAGGACCGCTCGATCCTCGCGCCCGACCTCGTGCTCTGCGTGTCGCATCCGTGGATCGACCGCCTCGCCGACGAGTTCGCCGTCCAGGCCCGGCTCGTGCGAAACGGCGTCGACCGCGAGCGCTTCCGCGCGCCGCGCGACCCCGCCGAGCGCGCTGCCGATCGCGACGCGCTCGGGCTCGGAGACCGCCTCACGGTGCTGACCGTCGGCGGCATCGAGCCGCGCAAGGGGTCGCTGACGCTGCTCGAGGGCTTCGCCGACCTGCGCGCCGAGGCGCCCGAGCGCGACCCGCTGCTGCTCATCGTCGGCGGTGCGACGCTGTTCGACTACCGCGACGAGATCGACCGCTTCTGCACGCGCGCCCGCGAGCTCGGTGTCAGCGAGCACGTGCGCCAGGTCGGCACGGTCACCCCGGCGCAGCTCGAGCGCCACTACCGCGCCGCCGACGTCTTCGCGTTCCCGTCGACGAAGGAGGGCTTCGGGCTCGTCGCGCTCGAGGCGCTCGCGGCCGGGCTGCCGGTCGTCGCCTCGCAGATCGACGTCTTCCGGACATTCCTCGCCGACGGCGAGAACGCGTTGCTCTTCCCGGCCGGTGACGGCGCGGCGCTCGGTCGCTGCCTGGCGCGGCTGGCGCGCGATCGGGCGCTGCGCGAGCGGCTCGTCGCCGGTGGCCGCGATGTCGTCGACGCGTACGGCTGGGACACGGCCGCCGCCGCGCACGAGGCTGCCTACCGCTCGTTCGAAGCCGAGCAGATCGGAGCGATCTGATGTCCGAGCCGCGACACGTCGAGGCACGCTGGGCCGGCGCCCTGTCGGCCGTGGTGAGCGCTCGCGACCACGAGCTCGTCGCCGACGAGCCCGTGGCCTACGGCGGCGCCGACCAGGGCATGATGCCGACCGAGCTGTTCTTCGCCGGGCTCGCCAGCTGCTTCTGCCTGGCGGTGGCCCACGTGGCCCGCAAGCGCGACATCGAGCTTCCGGGGCTGCGCGTGACCGTCGACGCCGAGCGCGTCGGCAGGGAGCTGCGCTACTCGCGCCTGCGCGTCGAGGTCGCGGCGTTCCCGGGTCAGCACGACCTGGCCGCGCTGGTCGAGCGGGCGAAGCCGTTCTGCTGGGTCTCCAACATGCTCGCCTCCGACCTCGACGTCACGTACGTGCCCGTCGTCCTCGACGCCCCGCCCACCGATCCGTCCGATCCGTCCGATGCTGGCTAACCGCGACGAGCTGCTCGAGGTCCTCGGCGACGATCCGGATCGGATCGGCAAGGTCTTCGCACGTCACGCCTACGGGATGCGGCGCTGGGTCGACCTGTTCGCGGTCCGCATTCCCCTGACCGACGACCCCGATGCCAAGCAGCTGCTCGCCGAGGTCGTCGCCGCCAACGCGCGCCACATGAACCTCTTCCGCGCCCGTGCGATCGCCCACGGCATCGATCCCGACGCCTACGTCGCGCCCCCCGAGGGCGCGGCGATCTACGAGCGCATCGAGCTGATCGACGACTTCGACGAGCTCGTCGCCTACGCGGCCGGCTCGCTGGACCATTTCGGCCAGCTGCTCGACGCCTACGCGGCGAGCGCCAGCGGCGAGGACGCCGCGACGATCGCCCTCGTCGCCGCCGACAACGAGCTCGCGCGCGCCCGCCTCGCGGCGCTCATGTCGCGGCCGCACAGCGCCTCCTACGAGGCCCACGAGCTCTACCGCCGCCGCGAGCTCGTCGAGACGGGGCTCTATGCCGGCTGATCTCGCCGCGAGCTCGCCGAAGCCGGCGTCTGTGCCGGCTGAACTGGCCGCACGCCGCTTCGAGGCGCTGCGCGCCGAGCTGCCGCGCAGCTCGCCGCGCGCGTGGCGCTTCGCCGCGCTCAGGCTGGCCTCGCGCGCCGGAGCGTGCATGTCCGAGGGCACGCGGATCGGCCACCGCCACGGATTCGACTCGGGCCCGTTCATGGCGCACGTCTACGCCGACCGCGCCGTCGGGCGGACGCCGCTGGGACGGCGGCTGGACCGCCGGCTGCTGGACCGCGCGACCTGCCAGGCGTTTCGCGACATCCGCGGGCTCGCCGAGACGGCGGTGGTCGAGGCGATCGAGGTCGCCGGCGAGCGCGCGATCGTCGCCGACCTCGCCGCCGGCCCGAGCCCGTACCTGCTGCACGCGCTCACGCGGCACCGGCAGGCCACCGCGGTGCTCTGCGACGTCGACGGCGCCGCGCTCGAGCAGGCGGCCGCCGCGGCGCGCGAGCTCGGCGTGCAGGATCGCGTCACCACCCGCGAGGCGAGCGCCTTCGATCGCTCTGCGCTGGCCGCTCTGCGCCCGCGCCCCGACGTAGTCTGCGAGCTCGGTCTCTACGGCATCTACCACGACGACGCCGTCATCGAGCGCCACTTCACCGACCTGGCCGAGACCATCGCGCCGGACCAGATCGTCTGCAACGTCCAGGTCGCCAACCCCGAGATCGAGTACATCGCGCGGGTGTGGCGCAATGCCGCGGGCGAGCGCTGCGTCTGGCGCCTGCGTCCGGCTGAGCAGATCATCGGGTATGCCCGCGCCGCCGGGTATGAGGTTGCCTCCGTGACCTCCGACCGCCACGCCATCTACCGCGTCATGCGCTTCGCCCGCCACGTCCCCGGCCTGCAGGCGGCGGCATGAGCTCGTCGGTTCTCACCTGGGGCGCCGATCCCGGCAGCACGCCGCACCTGGCCTCCGAGCGCCTGCGCGCGCTCGAGCGCTCGCACCACGCGATGTGGAACTACCTCACCTACCGCGACGCGATCGCGATCGTCGGCCTCGACCCGGCGGACCTGTACCCGGGCGGCACGACGCGGCTGGACCCCGCGACCTGGGCGGACCTGGGCTGGCTGACCTGCTTTGCCGGGCCGCCGCCGCATGCCGTCGAGGCGATGCGCGACGCGGTCACGGCCGAGCATCTCAACCAGTACAGCCCCGATCTCGTCGAGCCCCTGCGCGATGCCGCCGCGCAGATCCTCGGCCGACCGCGCGACGACGCGTTCGAGGTCGTCGGGACCGAGGGCGCGCAGGCCGGGATCGCGCTCTCGCTGATGGCGGTCGCCGGGCCCGGCGACGAGGTGATCCTGTCCGATCCGGGCTACTTCCACGTGCCGTCGGCGGTGATCGCGACGGGCGCCGTGCCCGTCACCGTGCCGATCGACGCGAGCAGCGGCTATCGGCTCGATCCCGACGTCGTCGCAGCGGCGATCACCCCGCGCACGCGCGCGATCGTCGTCGTCGACCCGGTCAACCCGTATGGCACCGTGCAGACGGCCGGCGAGCTGGCCGCGCTGGCGCGGCTGGCCGACGAGCACGAGCTGCTGCTGATCCACGACGTCACGCACGCACCGCTCGTCATCGATCCCGACGTCCCGTTCACGTCGCTGCCCGGGCTGGCGCTGACGGAGAACGCCGTCGCCACGTTCTCGGTCTCGCACTGCTTCGGCATGGCGGGCGCGAGGATCGGCTTTCTCGCGGGGCCGTCGCGGCTGATGCGCAGCTGCCTGCGGCTGAAGGCCGCGCTGACGCGCCTGAACACGAGCCTCGTCGCGCAGCATGGCGCGCTGGCGGCGCTCGAGGACCCCGACTACCTGCCGCACGCGCAGCGGATCGTGCGCCGCAACCTCGCCCACCTGAACGACACGATCGCCGCCGTCGACGGCATCGAGCTGACCGCCTCGCCGGTGCGCGGGCTGTCGTGCGCGCTGGACACGTCGGGCTCCGGCACCACGGCGCAGGAGCTGATGGTCGCGCTGTTCGCGCGTCGCGTCGCGGTCTACCCCGGCGACGGGATGGGGTCGACGGGGGCGGCGACGACGCTACGCCTCAACCTCTCGCGGCCCGACCCCTGGGCGATGGAGCACCTGCGCGCGATGCTGCCCGACGCGATCGCCGAGGCGGCGTCCGGGCGCTGGCGCGAGCAGGTCGCGACGCTGCTGGACAGCAAGGGCACGCCGCGGGCGATCGAGCTGGCGGCGACCGTGCGGGACGGCCCGTGAGCGTCGCCGCGCTGATCGCCGAGCACGGCTCGCCGTTGTGGCTCGCCGACGTCGACCGGGCGCGCGAGCGGCTCGCCGGTTTCCGCGCGGCATGGGCGGCGGTCTGGCCGGACGGGGAGGGGGTCGACGTCTCCTACTCCTACAAGACCAACCGCACGACGGCGTTTCTGCGCGCCTTCGCCGACGACGACGCCGGCGCCGAGGTCGTCTGCGCCGCGGAGTATGCGCTCGCGCGCGACGTCGTGGGCGTGGACGGCGCACGCATCACCGTCAACGGGCCGGCCAAGCCCGACGCGCTGCTGCAGCGCTGCGCCGCCGACGGCGCGCTCGTGATCGCCGACAGCGCCGCGGAGCTCGATCGTCTCGCGCTCGCGGGCGTGACGCGTGCAGGGCTGCGTGTCGGGCTGGCCGGACCGGAGGGACATCCCAGCCGCTTCGGGATCGCGCCCGCGCAGATCGCCGCCGCGGGGCGGCGCGCGCGCGAGCTGGGGCTGGCGCTGGAGGTCCTGTCCGTCCACCTCGTCTCGACCGACTTCACGGCCGCGCCGGGCGGCACGCTCGCCGCGAACGTCCGCGTCGCCTGGGGAAAGCCGCCCGCCGTCCACGCGGATGCCGCGACGACGCTGGCGCGGCTGGCCGCGCAGCTCGGCGTCGCGACGATCGACCTCGGCGGCGGCTTCCCCGCGGCACCGGCCGTCGGCGCCCACGCCGCGGCGGTCGCCGAAGCGCTGCGCGCCGCCGGATTCGACGGCCGCCTGCTGCTCGAGCCGGGGCGCGCGCTCGTCGCCGACGCCGTCGACCTCGCCTGCACCGTCGTCGCCGTGAAGACCCTCGCCGACGGCACGACGTGCGCCGTCATCGACGCCGGCACCGACCTGCTGCCGGGCACGCTGTGGGCGTGGCCGCGCCTGGAGGCGCTGGCGCCGCGCGGCGGCGCGACGCCGGCGCTCGTCGCCGGCCCGCTGTGCCTGAACATCGACGTCGTCGCGCCCGCCGCGCAGCTCGGCGAGCTGGCCCGCGGCGACGTGCTGATCGCGCGCGAGGTCGGCGCCTACCAGCAGGTCCAGTCGACGCAGTTCGGCGACCTGCGGCCGGCGGTCGTCGCGCGCGAGGGCGGGACGTGGCGGCTGCACCGTCGCCGCGAGGAGCTTGCAGACCTGATCACTCACGACCGAGAGGAACCTTCATGGAGCGCGTGATCGTCATCGGCGGTGGCGGCGCCGGAACGGCAGCCGCCACCATCACCAAACGCCTGAACCCCGACCTCAAGGTGACGGTGTTCACGGAGTTCACGGACATCGCGTACTCGCCGTGCGGCATCCCGTTCGTCCATGGCCGCGAGATCCCCAAGTTCGAGGACCTCTTCCTGTCGACGGTCGATCGCTACCGCGAGGACGGCCTCGACATGCGGATGGAG
>JBKHXR010000094.1:0-18755 GCA_046565905.1 Thermoleophilia bacterium
CTCGACAAGACCCAAGATCTCGCCCGCCAGCACCTCCCCCAACACAGGATCGCGAAACTCATCCACGTACTTCATCCCAACGCCTCCTCACCAAGCCGCGCGATCGCCGTACCAGCATGCACGAGCAGGCGCCTCATTCGATGATGCTCGCCTTCAGGTCCTCGAGCTCCTGCTCATAGTCGGCGCCCATGCTCTCGAGCATGCGCCGCGTCTCGAGCGCCTCCGCCTCGTCGACCTTGGACATCGCGAAGCCCACGTGGATGAGCACCCAGTCGCCCGGGCCCACGCCGTCGCCGTCGTCATCGAGCAAGCCGATGTTGACGTTGCGCTGCACCCCCGCCACGTCAACCTTCGCGAGGCGGTTGCTCTCGTCGACCACCTCGAGGATCTGTCCGGGAATCGCCAGGCACATACGACGTCAACCCTCCGGATCGCGCTGGATTGCGACACGTTCGCTCACGAGCGGGATCAGTCGTACCACGCCCACGAGGTCCGCACTAGATGTTCGGATCACCTTGCGCCCGGCTGCGCGCGCGTGGTACCAACGAGCGGTCGGGACCAGCCATCTTCGCCAGACCGGAAAGGGAGGATGAGACCGCGTGTCAAGAGGCCGATCGGTGACGCAGGATCCCATTGAGCAGGCGCTGGACAAGCTGGGGGCACTCGGCGTGCCTGTGAACGACATCGGTGAGAAGGCCGGGGCCCTCGCCGGACAGCTCGGATCCTTCGACCTCTTCGAGATCCTCGACCAGGTGACCGCGATCGATCCGAGCCAGCTCGACGTCGGCGAGATGCTCGCCGAGCTGAAGTCCAGGTACGACGGCCTGGACCCCGCGCTCAAGGTTCCCGTCGCCATCGCCGCCGGCTTCGTCGGCGCCCGGGTGGTGAGGTGGGTTGTCCGCTAGCGACAGGCACGCGCGCTGTCATAGACACGCGCGCAAGGAGACAGTCTCGGTCTCGGCCGCCGCGGTGGACAGATGACCGATGACAGCGCGATCGGCGATACGAGCGGCGGGACCGGCACCGTCCCCGCCCTCAACCCGATCCCGGCGGCAGCGCAGAAGCCGGCGACGGTCACGGTGCGAGAGGATGCGCTGACCTCCGTGGCCGCGGTGGCTGGTTTCGTCGCCGGTGCAGGCGGGGTCGGAGCGGCCGTCGGGATGCCCCTCCGGGCGGTCGGCCTGGGACGACGGACACCAGCCTTGAAAGGAACGCGAATGCGCAACAGGAAGCTCGACGCCCAGCTTGCACCGGCGATGTACTCGCTCGCCGCCACGAATGCTCAGCTGCTCGGTCTCGTCGGCCATCGCCGGCCGATGCTGGCGCTGGCCAAGCTCGGGGTCGTGGCCGCCGGCGTCGCCTACGTGACCGCCGACGAGGCGGGGCGCAAGGCGATGCTCGATCAGGCCAGCGGGCTGCTCGAGCAGGGCGGCAACCTGCTCACCAGCTCAGGGCTGCTCGACAAGCTCTTCAGCAAGTAGGACCACCTGCCACCGCTGATCCGCGTGCTCCGCAGACCGGGGCACGCGGTGCTGTGCCGGTCGTCGGCTACCTGGCGTCGGCGCTGGCGTGGATGCGGCCACCGCCCTTGGAGTGCGAGAGACGCCCGCCGGCCCGGCCGTGGCGAACCGCGGCGAGCTCGGCCATGATCGAGAGCGCCGTCTCGCGTGCGTTCGTGGCCCCGAGATCCAGTCCGACCGGGGCGCTGATGCGGGTCTGGTCGGCCTCGGGGACACCGGCGGCGAGCAGCCGCTCACGGCGGTCGGCCTGCGCGCGCTTGGACCCCATCGCGCCGATGTAGGCGACGTCGGAGCGCAGCGCGATCAGCAGCGTCGCGTCGTCGAGCTTGGGGTCGTGCGTGAGGATCACGATGTACGTCGCCTTGTCGGGCGCGCCGAGCTGCTCGAAGGCCTCCTCCGGCCAGGCCGCGACGACGCCGAGGGCGTCGGGAAAGCGCTCCGGCGTCGCGAAGCGCGCCCGCGGATCGACGACGTACGGGCGCCAGCCGCATACGCGGGCAAGCGCCGACAGGTGCTGGGCGTACTCCACAGCACCGAAGATCACGATCCGTGGATCGGGGTTGATGACGTCGATGAACAGATCGCCCCGCAGCTCGGAGCGCTCCGCCCACATGAGATCCTCGGCGGCGGCCTTGCCCTGCGCGTCGAGCTCGGGATCGCCGAGCGTTCCCTCGGACGTCCCGTCGGGGCGCACCAGCAGCTTCCCGCCCTTGTGCGGGCCCTGGACGGCCGTGACGAGCGCCGCGCGCCCGTCCTCGCGTGCGATCTGCGCGAACTGCTCGTGAACGCTCACGGCTCGAACCGCTCCACCCAGACGTCGATCTCGCCGCCGCAGGGCAGCCCGACGTCCCATGCCTCCTCGTCGGCGATGCCGAACGTCAGCAGCTGCGGCTCGCCACCGCTGTTGAGGATGGTGTCGGCGACCTCGATGACGGCGCCCTCGACACACCCGCCGGAGACCATCCCGGAGACCTCGCCTCGGTCGTTGATCGCCATCTTGGCGCCCGGCGGGCGCGGCGCCGAGCGGCGGGTGCCGGTGATCGTGGCGATCGCCACCTGCGCCCCTTCCCCGACCCAACGATCGACGTCCTCGATTACGTCCTTCATCGCGTCGCTCCCTTCCACGGTCTCTCGGCGTCCGAAGGCGGTCGAGCGACCGCTGCGGACGTGTGCGACAGGCACAGCCGACACCTTACCCGCGCGCGCGAGGGCGACTCGGAGCGGCCGCGGCAAGTTGGCGCCGCAGGCCGTCGAGGTCGGCCACGGTGGCGGCCGGGAACGCTCGCGAGCGCGCCCGGCCGGCAGGGTGGCGAGCCGCGGTCCAGGACGGGCTCCTAGATCCGCGCCGCGAACTGCTTGACCAGCTGGGTGAGGACGGCCACGACCGTGCCCTCGCCCATCGACGCGGCCTTTCCGTTCACGTTGGCAACGGCGTTCACCGTGCCGGTGCCACCGCTGATCGAGATCGTGACGTCGCCGTTGGCCGCGCTCTGCCCGCCGGCCTCCTTCGTCTTGGCCTTGATCTTGACCGTCCTGCTGCCGGGGTCAGCCGACTCGATCGTGACCGGGCCGACGAACTTCATGCCCATCGACCCCATCTTGACCTCGATCTCGGCCTTCACCGACTGCGGGCTGTCGGCTGACAGCACCTTCGCACCGGGCACACACGGCACCAGCTTGTTGAGGTCGCTGATGGTGTTCCACGCCGTGTCCGGATTCGAGACCGGAAACGACTCGTTCAATGTGGGCATGGTGGGCTCCTCCTTCGATCAGGTGATGACGGCTTGTTCGTCCTGAAGCTGCTTCTCACTCTACGGCCGCCGCCGGGGGCAGCACTGGCGCTGAGCAGCGGGCCAGTATTTCAGGTCCCAACCCGATCCGTCCGCCCGCGGAGGGCGCCGGGAGGCAGCCGCCGAAGAAATGCCTGTATTCATAGAATCCGCCGATGGCTATTCAGGCAGGTACATACAAGTTCGGACCGGACAACGCGTCTCTGCATGTGGAGACGACCCGCAGCGGCGCTGCGGCCAAGGCAGGACACGACCTCGTCATCGACGTCAGCTCGTGGGAGGCGACGCTCGAGGTGGGCGACAGCCCGCGCCTCGCGCTGAGCGCCGACCCGACCTCGCTGAAGGTGCGCGAGGGCAAGGGCGGGATGCAGGCACTCAAGGACGACGACAAGGAGGACATCCACAAGACGATCGACAAGGACGTCCTCAAGAAGAAGGACATCAGGTTCACGTCCTCGACGGTCGAGGCGGCGGGGGATGGCCTGAAGGTCAGCGGCGATCTGGAGCTGGGCGGCAAGTCCAAGCCGATCACCTTCGACGTCAGCGAGAGCGGCGGCACCGTGACCGGCAGCGCAGACATCAAGCAGACCGACTGGGGGATCAAGCCCTACTCCGCGCTCTTCGGCGCCCTGAAGGTCAACGACGAGGTGAAGGTCGTCGTCGAGGGCAAGCTCGCGTGAGCCCGAGCGGACGCGCCGGGTAGCTACGATGCACAGGTGCCCATGATCGTCGCGCACATCGCTGGGATCCCGATCGAGGAAGCCGTCGTGATGGCGGTTCCCGTGGCCGGAGCCACCTACGCGGCGATCATGGCCAGCCTGCGATCGCGCCGCCGTTCGTGGAAGCGCGACTGACGCCTTGACGCACACCGGCCTGCAGAGCAGGCCGGTGTGGAGCAGGCGCTGTCGACGAGAAGTTCGTCAGTTGCGGAACGTCGTCTGCGCGTCGAGCGAGCCCTCGAGCTGACGGCCGTCGGGGCCGAGCGGAAGCTCGATCGCGCCGCCGTGGGCGTACAGCGCGATCTCCTCGATGCGCTTGCCGCCGAAGTTGTCGCCGTTCCACGACAGCGACTGCGGGGAGGTGCCGAGCATGCCGCCGGCGAGGTAGCGCGCCTTGTCCTTGATCTTGGCGCACGTCTTGCGCGTCGCGTCCTGCAGACCGGGGCTCGACTGCGTGACGTAGCCGTGCCCGCCGCCGAAGCGGTCGAGGTCCTGCGGCACGACCTTGACGTCGCCCGAAGGCATGCCGAGCTCGTCACCGACGACCGCGGCGAGCTGCGATTCCTGTCCGCCGCCATCGCAGCTCAGGCTGAGCGTGCACTTCCCCGTCGGATGAACGCGCAGATAGACCGCGCGGTAGACGCTAGCCATGGACAGCTCCCCTCAGTAGTGCCGATACCTGCAAAATCACGGTCCCTCCCAGGATCGTGCGACCGCGAACGGCCGCCGATGAAGCGGGCGCCAGTATGACAGTTCCGATGGCACCGCGCCCGTCCCTTCGGCGCCTCCGGATGTGCTGGTAAAGCTCATATGCCGGAGTTGGAGCCCGGCGACGTGTTGCCCTTGTACGGGCCGTATCCGCTCGGCATGGCGACGTGGCGCTCGGTCGTTCCGGCGACGCCCCACGTCTCCTCCTCCGGCTCGTCGTCCAGCGCCGGGACGCGCCAGCTCGCGAGCAGCGGGTCGTAGTCGCGCTCGGCGGCGATCGCGTCGGCGACCTCCTCGAGCGACTTCAGCGTGTGGCCGCTGACGAGCGCGTCGCAGTGCGGGAGTGCGGCGACCAGCCCTCCGGCCTTCGGCGAGAAGCCCTTGGCGGCGACGCGCGGGTTGACCCAGACGATCCGGTACGCAAGCCGTGCGAGGCGCTGCATCTCGCGCCCGACGAGCGCGGGATCGCCGCGCTCCCAGCCGTCGGACAGGATCACGATCACCGAGCCGCGCGCCATGCCGCGGCGCCCGTAGCGGTCGTTGAACTCCTTCAGCGCGTCGCCGATCCGGGTGCCGCTGGACCAGTCCGGCGCGGCCTCGGTCGCGCGCCGAATCGCCCGCTGCGGGTTGCGGCCGGCAAGCTGGCGCGTCAGCCGCGTCAGCCGCGTCGCGAAGACGAACGCCTCGGCGTAGGGGCCGGTCGCGCGGGCGGCGTGCAGGAACTGCAGGTAGGCGCGCGCGTAGGGCTCCATCGACCCGGAGATGTCGCACAGCAGCACGAGCCTGCGCGGATGCACGCGCCGGCGCTTGCGCGCGAGCACGATCGGGTCACCGCCCGTGTGCAGGCTCTTGCGCAGCGTGCGCCGCATGTCCACGTGCTCGCCGCGGCGACCGCGCTTCTTGCGGCGCGTCGTGCGGTCGGGCGTCGCCAGCTGCAGGCGGACCATGAGCCTGTAGAGCAGCGCGAGCTCCTCGGCGTTGAGCGCCTGGAAGTTCTTCTGCGCCAGCGCCTCCTCCTGGCTGGCCTCCTGCAGCGGCACGAGCTTCTCTTCCTCGGTGTCGTCCTGCTCGTCGTCGCTGTCGCCCTCGCCGGCGTTCATGCTCATCGCGTCCTGGCCGCCCTCGCGCTCCAGGATGTTCTGGTCGTCCAGGTCCTCGGGCGTCTCGCTGTCGACCTGGTCGACCGGCGTGTCGTCCATCTCGACGTCGAAGTCGTCGGGCCTGCCGGACTTCTTCTTGCCGCCGAAGACCTGCGCGAAGACGCGGTCGAATGCCGGCACCTGCTGAAAGCCGGTCACGAAGATCGCCCGCGTCGTGCAGTACAGCCGCCGCCGCGAGACCGGCTTGGTCAGCCTGAGGGCGCGCGTGTACTGCTCGGTCTGCGAAGGGGTCACGGGCACGCCCGCCTCGTGCAGGCGCTGGCTGAACGCGCTCGCGAGCCCCGGCAGGTCGACGTCGAAGTCGACGACGGCGAAGTTGGGAACCGCGCCGTTGTCGTTCTCGGCCATCGTGACTAGCGCTCCTCGACCAGTTGGTCCAGGCCGGCCGCGCGGATGACCTCCTGGTCCTCGCTGTACTTCAGCACCGACCCGAGCGTCCTGTCGGCGGTCGCGACGTCGAGGTGCTCGACGCCGAGCAGGTCCAGCGCCGCGACCCAGTCGATCGCCTCGGCGATGCCCGGCGGCTTCTGGATGTCCGACTCGCGCATCCGCGAGACGGCGTCGGCGACCTGGACGGCAAGCGTCGCGGAGGCGCCCTTCACGCGGCGGCGGACGATGTCGACCTCGCGCTTGGCGTCGGGGTAGTCGATCCACTGGTACAGGCAGCGGCGCTTGACCGCATCGTGCAGGTCGCGCGTGCGGTTGGAGGTCATGATCACGACGGGCGGATGCGTCGCCTCGATCGTGCCGATCTCCGGGATCGTCACGGTCGCCTCGGCGAGCAGCTCCAGCAGGAAGGCCTCTAAGTCGTCGTCGGCGCGATCGAGCTCGTCGATCAGCAGCACCGCGGGACGCGGGCCCTTGTGCTCCAGCGCTCGCAGCAGCGGGCGGCGGATGAGGTAGTCGGGGCCGAACAGGCTCTCCTCCGCGAGGTCCTCGCCCTTGGCGTCGGCGATCCGGATGCTCAGCAGCTGGCGCGGATAGTTCCACTCGTACAGCGCTTCGGAGGCGTCGATGCCCTCGTAGCACTGCAGGCGGATCAGCGGCGTCTCCATGACCTGTGCCAGGGCCTTGGCGAGCTCCGTCTTGCCGACGCCCGCCTCACCCTCCAGCAGCAGCGGCTGCGGCAGGCGCAGCGCCAGGTACGCGGAGGTCGCAAGTCCCTCGTCGGCGAGGTAGTCGACCTCGCCCAACATCTGCCCGAGCTTGTCGACGCTCGGGATCAACCGGCGCATCTCCTCCTCGAGCTCTTCGCTGCGCTTCAGCCGGCTCATGCCGTCACCTCCGTAAAGCCGGCCTCCGCGAGCACGGCCTGATAGTCCTCGGGCGTGTCCACGTCGAGCGGCACGTTGCCCGCGATACGTACCTCGACGACCTCGTCGGCGCGCTGCTCGAGCAGGCGCCATACACCTTTGTCGCCGTGCAGATCGGCGAGCTGGGAAAAGACCCGGCGATCGAAGGCGAGCGGATGCCCCCGCCCGTCGTCGTACCGGCAAACGGCGAGCGGCGCGTCGCCACGCCCGTCGACGAGCGCCCGGACGATCTGCGGCGTGACGCCCGGTTGATCGCCGAGCATCAGGACGAGAACCTCGCAGCGCGGATCGACCGTCTCCAGCGCCGCCGCGATCGACGACGAGCAGCCATCGCCGTAGTCGTAGTTGACGACGACGTCGGCCCCCGACAGGTCGACGCGTTCGCGGACCTCGTCCGCGGCGCCGCCGATCGGCACGACGATCTGGTCGAAGCCCGACCGGCGCGCGACCTGGACGGTGTGGTCCAGGAGCGTGCGCTCGCCGTAGGGCAGCAGCTGCTTGGGCCGGCCGAGGCGACTGGAGCCGCCCGCCCCGAGCACGAGCCCGGTGATGAAGGTCTCAGCCCGCGGCGACGGCATCCGCTTGCTCCTGCCGGTACTTCGCCCTGCAGCCGTCGCAGCAGAAGTAGACGGTCTGGCCGTCGTGTTCGAGATGTGGTGTGTCGGCGGTTGCGAGCACGGTCATTCCGCAGATCGGGTCGACGGCGGTCGCCGGAGCGGCGGCCTTCGTCGCGTCCTGTGGACTTCCTTCCAGCGTAGCCGCGTACTCCGCCTTGCAGGCCTCGCGACAGAACCAGGTCGTCTCGCCGTCGTGCTCGAGATGGGGCGTGTCGGGAGCCATCGTGACCGTCATCCCGCAGATCGGGTCGGTGGCGAACTGGGGCGGCTCCTGCTCGCTGGGCGCGCGCAGGGGTGGCGTGTAGCCGCCGCCGTAGCGCGTCTGGATCAGCCGGGCGATGATCGACAGCGCGACCTCGGGCGGCGTCTGCGCGCCGATGTCCAATCCCGCCGGATAGTCGACGCGCTCGAGCTGGTCGTCGGGAACGCCGGCTTCGCGCAGCTCCTCGATCAGCGCGGCTCCGCGCTTGGGGCTGGCGACAAGGCCGATGTAGGGAAGGTCGGCGTCCAGCGCGGCGCGGATCGCCTCGAGCTCGCCCTTGCCGTGTGCGGCCACGACCAGGGCGAGATCGCCCTCGCGGATCTCCGCGGGGCTGTCGCCGACAGCTGCGATGTCGAGGTCGAACTCCGGGCCCAGCCGCTCGATCGCCGCGGCGATCGGCTTGGAGCCGACGATGTTCACGCGCGGGGTGGGCAGCGTCGGCTCGAGGAAGATCTCGATCGCGCCGCCCGACAGGCAGGTGTTCTCGACCGTCACCGCTCCGTCCTCCTCCGCTCCGACGGTCATGTCCTCCGTCACCTCGGGGAGGATGCGCAGCAGCAGCGGCTTGCCGGACTTCATCGCCGTCCAGGCGAACAGCCGCACGCTGTGCTCGGCGCAGATGCCGCCGACGAAGCCCTCGATCGTGCCGTCGCTGGTGATGAGCGCGACATCTCCGGCGTGCGCGCTCGTCGGGCGCTGTGCGCGGACGACGGTCGCGGTCGCGAAGGCCGCGCCCTGCGCGGCGAGCTCCTCGGCTCGCCGCGCAAGCGCGTCGCTTCTCACTGCGGGGGCTGCGCGTTCCCGTTCATCGCGGCCCACACGCGGGCGGGGAAGCACGGGATGTCCATGTGCTTGATCCCCTTGGCGTGGTAGAGCGCGTCGACGACGGCGTTGGCGATGCACGGCGGCGACCCGACGCAGGGGCTCTCGCCGACGCCCTTGGCGCCGATCGGGTGGTGCGGGCAGGGCGTGACCGTCTCGCCCAGCTCGAACCCGTGCTCCGGGCACTCGAGCGCCGTCGGCAGGAGGTAGTCCATGAACGACGCGTTCAGGCAGTTGCCCTGCTCGTCGAACGAGATGATCTCCATCAGCGCCTGGCCGATGCCCTCGACGAGACCGCCGTGGATCTGGCCCTCGACAACCATCGGGTTGATCCGCACGCCGCAGTCATCGACTGCGATGAAGCGACGCATGTGGACCTTGCCGGTGCCGGGGTCGACGTCGACGACCGAGATGTACGCCCCGAAGGGGTACGTCAGGTTCGGCGGGTCGTACACGGCGTTGGCGTCCAGGCCGCCCTCGAGCCCTTCGGGCAGGTTGGTGGCGCTGTAGGCGTACTCCGCGATCGACTCGATCGTGGCGCCACGCTCCGGGTCGCCTCGCACGAACCAGCGGCCCTTCTCCCAGGCCAGGTCCTCTGCCCGGGTCTCGAGCATGAGCGCCGCGAACTGGCGAGCCTTGTCGCGCACCTTGCGCGACACGACGGCGACGGCGCCGCCGGAGACCGGGGTCGACCGGCTTCCGTAGGTGCCCAGGCCGTACGGCGTCTTGTCCGTGTCGCCGTGGCGGACCATGATCTCGTTCGGGCTGATGCCGAGCTCCTCGGCGACGATCTGCGCGAACGTCGTCTCATGCCCCTGGCCCTGCGTCTGCGCCGAAAGCGAGACGACGGCCTTGCCGGACGGATGGACGCGCAGCTCGGCGCCGTCGTTCATCGCCAGGCCGAGGATGTCCATGTGGCGACGCGGGCCGGCGCCGACGCCCTCGGTGAAGAACGAGACGCCGATGCCCATCATCTCGCCCTTCGCGAGCTTCTCCTGCTGCTCGCGGCGCAGGCCCTCGTAGTCCGCGATCTCCATCGCGAGCTTCATGGCCTTGTGGTAGTCGCCCGAGTCGTAGACCCAGCCGGTCGCCGTCTCGTAGGGGAACTGGTCGGAGCGGATGAAGCTGCGCATCCGCAGCTCGACCGGGTCGACGTTCATCTCCATCGCCAGCGCGTCGACCATCCGCTCGACGAGATAGACGGCCTCGGTGATGCGGAAGGAGCAGCGGTAGGCGACGCCGCCCGGCGCCTTGTTCGTGTAGACGGCCTTGACCTGGCAGTGCGCGCCGTCGAGGTCGTAGGACCCCGTGACGATGTGGAAGAAGCCGGCCGGGAACTTCGTCGCCTGCGCGGTCGAGTCGAACGCGCCGTGGTCGGCGATCGTGTCGACGCGCAGCCCCGTGATCTTGCCGTTCTTCGAGCACATCTCGCTGTACATCAGGTAGTCGCGAGCAAAGCCGGTCGAGGCGAGGTTCTCCGAGCGGTCCTCGATCCACTTCACGGGCGCGCCGGCGACGATCGATCCTGCGATCGCGCAGACGTAGCCGGGGTAGACCGGCACCTTGTTGCCGAAGCCGCCGCCGATGTCGTTGCAGAGGATGCGGATGTTCTGCTCGGGCAGGCCCGCCACCTGCGCGTACACCGTGCGGTGCGCGTGCGGCGCCTGGTTGCCGTTGTAGATGTTCAGCTGACCGGTCGCCGGGTTCATGTCGGCGACCATGCCGCACGTCTCCATCGGGCACGGGTGGCTGCGCGGGTCGAGGATCGTCCGCTTGGCGACGACGTCGGCCTCGGCGAACACTCGATCGCACGTGGCCTTGTCACCGGCCTCCCAGAGGGGGCTGGCGAGGTTGTCGGTCTGACCGACCTTGTCGTCGCGGATCAGCGGCGCGTCGGGGTCGAGCGCCTTGCGGCAGTTGACGATCGCCGGCAGCACGTCGTAGTCGACGTCGATCAGCTGCAGCGCGTCCTGCGCGGCGTAGGCGTCGGTCGCGATGACGAACGCGACCTCCTGCAGATGGAAGCGGACCTTGTCGCCTGCGAGCACGGCCTGCGTGTCGTAGGAGATGGTCGGCATCCACGCCAGACCGAGCGTCTCGAGGTCCTTGGCGATGATCACCGCGGCGACCTTCGGATGCGCGAGCGCAGCCGACGTGTCGATCGAGTTGATCCTCGCGTGGGCGTACGGCGAGCGCAGGATCGCGCCGTGCAGCATGCCCGGAAGCCGGACGTCGTCCATGTAGTCGCCCAGGCCACGGATGAAGCGCGCGTCCTCCTTGCGCTTCATGTGGCCGAAGCCGATCGGCGCGTCGGCGATCTTGCCGAACTTGTCGCCGGTCGCGTGGGCATACCAATCGGGATGCCGTCCTGGTCCTGTCTCAACAGTTGCCATGCGGGTTACCTCGCTGTCCTAGCCGACTCGGGGTGCTCCTCGATGTAGGCGGCTGCCCACCGAATCGCCTTGATGATGTTGTCGTAGCCCGTGCAGCGGCACAGGTTGCCGGAGATTCCGTCGCGGATCTCGTGATCGGTCATCTGCGTTGGGTTCGGATGTCTTTCGATCAGCCAGCGTCCCGTCGACATCATTCCCGGGGTGCAGAACCCGCACTGCAGGGCGTGCATCTCGTGGAAGCCCATCTGGATCGGATCGAGCGTGCCGTCCGGCTTGGACATGCCCTCGACCGTCGTGATCTCGTAGCCCTGCGCCATGGCGGCGAGCATCGTGCACGACTTGACGGGATAGGGCGGCTGCGAGCTGTGCGGGTCGTCCATGAGGACGATGCAGATCCCGCAGTTGGAGGTGTCACAGCCCCAGTGGGTGCCGTGCAGCTCCGCGTACTCGCGGATGAAGTGGACCAACAGCAGGCGCGGCTCGACGTCGTGCGAGTACACTTGGCCGTTGATGGTGATGGATACGAGCATCTGGTTCCTCCGTTAGCTGCGCAGGGCCGTGGCCGCTGCACGGCTGAGGGCGCGTTGTGTCAGCACGCCGGCCACGGCGCGCTTGTAGTCAGCGGGCCCGCGGCCGTCGCTGTTGGGCGAGACGTCCGCCGAGGCGATCTGGCCGGCCTGCTGGAAGAGCTGCTCGGACGGCGCCTTGCCGACGAGCGCTTCCTCCGCACGCTTGATGTGCATCGTCGTCGGGCCCACCGCGCTGCACGCGATGCCGGCCGACTGGATCGTGCCGCCCTGGATGCTCAGCGCAGCCGATGCCGCCACGATCGCGAAGTCACCGGCGCGGCGCTCCACCTTCTCGTGCGCGCCGCCGAACCCCGGCGTGATGTCGAAGCGGACCTCGGTCATGATCTCCGTCGGCTGGACGGCCGTCATGTACGGACCGATGTGGAACTCGTCCATCTCGACGACGCGCTCCGAGCCGCCGGGGCCGCGCAGGACCGCCCTGCCCTTGAGCGCCACGACGACGCCGGAGAGGTCCTCGGCGGGATCGGACTGGCACAGCGAGCCGCCCATCGTGCCGCGGTTGCGGACGACCGGGTCGGCGAGGACGGCCTCCGCCTCGCGGAAGATGTCGGGGAACACCTGGGCAAGCAGATCGGACTCGAGCATCATCACGTGCCTCGTCAGCGCGCCGATGCGGATCTCGTTGCCCTCCTGGCGGATGTAGCTGAGCTCCGGCTCGAGCGGGTTGATGTCGATCACGTGACCGGGGTTGGCGAGGCGCAGCTTCATCATCGGGATGAGGCTGTATCCGCCCGCCAGGATTCGAGCATTGCCGCCTAGCGCCTGAAGCTGCGCTATGGCGTCGTCGACGCTCGTTGCCCGCGAGTAGTCGCAGGGCGCTGGGGTCTGCATTGCCAAGGTGTGACGCTCCTCTCCTCCGAAAGTGGTCCGGTGGCGATCCTATGCACGGTACGATCGCATATGCAACCTGGATGAACCGATCGCTTAATTGACTCTCTCGCAGCTTCGCTCGTTCGTGACGGTCGCGCGGCTGGGGTCCGTGAAGGCGGCAGCGCATGCCCTCGAGGTCTCCGAGCCGGCGGTGTCCGGCGCCGTCGGCGCGCTGCGCCGGGAGCTCGGCGACAAGCTGTACATCCGCTCCGGCGGGCTGATCGAGCTGACGCCGGGTGGGCGGCGGCTGGCGAGTGCCGCGAGCGAGATCCTCGACCTTGCCGAGGAGACGCGCCGCGTCGTGCGGGCCGGCGAGACGGAGAAGACGACCCTGCGCGTCGCGGCGACGCCGCCGTTCGCCGAGTTCGCCGCCGGCCCGCTGCTCAGCGTCTTCGGGCATCGCCATCCGGAGATCGACGTCGAGCTGCACGTCGCGCGGCGCGAGGAGCACGCCGGCCTGCTCGCCAACCGCGCCGCCGACATCACCCTGGGCCCGCCGGTGACCGAACGCCACGACGTGCCGGCGATGATGTCCGAGCCGTTTCTGCGCTACGGGCTGATCGTCGTCGCCGCGCCGGGGCACACGCTGGCGGCGTCCAAGGCGCTGGCGCCCGCCGCGCTCGTCAGCACGCCCTGGCTGCTGGGGCCGTTCGAGAACGACCGCTCGACCGACACCGGCGCCTTCCTCGCGCGCCAGTCGATCGCGCCGCGGCGCACGCGCACCTATCCGAACTTCGCCGCGGCGCTCGCCCAGGTGGCGTCGGGCCGCGGTGTCACGCTCGCGATCGCACACACGGTGCGCGACGAGCTGGAGCGGGGGGCACTCGTCGAGCTCGACGTACGCGGCACGCCGATCTCCGGCCTGTGGTACGTGAGCACGCTGCGTCCGGAGCTGCGGACGACCGCCGCCGAGGCGCTGAGGCGCTTCATCACGATGCCGGAGGCGACGCGCGCGATGCTCGCCCGCGGCGGCGGCGTCCCCGCGGAGCGCTTCGTTCACATGGGCACGCGATGGAGCTAGCGCGCCGGATGCCGGCACCGTCAGTCGGCCGCGGCCTCCCTCTCGAGGCGCTGGCGCTCCTGGTGGGCCGAGGCCGCGTTGTGGTCCTCGCGCTCGCAGAACCGCGGCGGCGGCCCCTGGCGCTTGGGGTTGTCGGTCTTGTTGGGCGGCGGAACCGCCGGATTCTCACAACCGGGGAAGAGGCAGACCAGCGTTTCGGTGCTGTCGCTCTTCTCGGGAACCTCGGCCATCTCGGGCATGGATCGCTCTCCTCTTGCTTTGCTCCCTCGGGTTATCGCCGCAGTCCTAACGTAGCAATCGCCCCTCCCGCCGATCGCCTGGCGCGGGGCCGCTCGCAGACGTGGCCCAGCGCCGCCCGACGGCACGTCGTGATATGGGCCCGCGCCGGCACTGCGCTACGGTCCCAGGACAGGGGAGGTGCGTGAAATGCACGCCGACGAGACCGCATGAGCAGCGAACTTCTGACCCATCTCGACGCCGACGGGAGAGCCCGCATGGTCGACGTGGGCGCCAAGCCGGAGACCGAGCGCGTGGCCACAGCCCGCGCGGTGGTGCGCATGACGCCGAAGACCGCGGCCGCCGTCCTGGCCGGCGACGCGCCCAAGGGCGACGTCATCGGCACGGCGCGGCTGGCGGCGATCCAGGCCGCCAAGCGGACCGACGAATGGATCCCGCTTTGCCACACGCTGCCGCTGAACGGCATCGACGTCGGCATCGAGGTCGACGCCGAGGCGGGAACGGTCATCGTGACGACAACGGCGCGCGTATACGCTCGAACGGGGGTAGAGATGGAGGCAATGGTCGGATGCGCCGCAGGGGCGCTGTGCGTCTACGACATGGTCAAGGGCATCGAGCGCGGCGTCGTGATCGAGCGCGTTGAGCTGCTGACGAAATCCGGTGGGCGATCGGGTACTTGGAGGCGAGATGAGCAGCAAGGTTGATCGGATCGGTCCGCTTCGCGACGGACACCAGCGACTGATCCGCGATGTGCGGATCTCCGTCACGGACCGCTGCAACTTCCGCTGCCAGTACTGCATGCCGGCCGAGGGGCTGCCCTGGCTGGAGCGCGACGAGGTCCTGAGCTTCGAGGAGATCGAGCGGATCGTGACCCTGCTGGCCTCGATGGGCGTCCACGACGTGCGCCTGACCGGCGGCGAGCCGCTCGTGCGCCGCGAGTTCCCGCGCCTGGCCGCGCTGCTCGCCGCCGTTCCCGGCGTGCGCGACCTCAGCGTGACGACGAACGGCTTCCTGCTCGAGCGCGATGCCGCGGCGCTCGTCGCCGCGGGCATCAACCGCTTCAACGTCTCCGTCGACTCGCTGCAGCGCGACCGCTTCTTCGAGATGACCCGGCGCGATGCGCTGCCGCGCGTGCTGCGCGGCCTGGAGGTGCTCGCGAGCTTCCCCGAGGCCCACCCGATCAAGATCAACGCGGTCGGCATGCGCGGCTTCACCGAGACCGAGATCCTGCCGATGGCGGAGTTCGCGCGCTCGCACCCCTACGAGGTGCGCTTCATCGAGTTCATGCCGCTGGACGCCGACCACGCCTGGGACCGCAGCAAGGTGCTGAGCGGTGAGGAGGTCCGCGCCGCGATCGACGCCGTCTACCCGCTCGAGGCGGAGCCGCGCGAGCCCAGCGCCACCGCACGCGTCTACCGCTTCGCGGACGGCCACGGGAAGATCGGCTTCATCAACCCGGTGTCGGAGCCGTTCTGCGGCGACTGCGACCGGATCCGCGTCACCGCGGAGGGCAAGCTGCGCACCTGCCTGTTCAGCATGCACGAGTACGACCTGCGCACTCCGCTGCGTGACGGGGCGTCCGACGACGAGATGCGCCAGACGATCCGCGACGCCGTCTGGAAGAAGGAGCTCAAGCACCACGTCAACGACCCGGGCTTCGTCCAGCCGACCCGCACGATGTCCCAGATCGGCGGCTGATCCGTCTCACCGCCCGCTCCGTAGGGGCCTGGTACAGGGGGGCTGTCCGCGCGCCGACGTGGCGCGCCGGCGGCGCATCCCCCATGCAGGACGCCAGCTCACCAACATGGGAGGTGCAGGGACACATGCCTAACAAGAGCCTCGCGGCAGGGGCATCGCTGCTGATCGGCGCGTCGTACGTCGGCGTCGGCATCGTCGGGTTCTTCATAACCGGCTTCGACGGCTTCCTCCGCGACACGGGCGAGACGCTGCTGTTCGGCTTTGCGAGCATCAACCCGATGCACAATCTCGTCCACATCCTGATCGGGGCGTTCCTGATCGTGATGACGCGCTTCTCCACGCCGACGAACGAGGGCGCGCTGATGGGCGTCGGGCTCTTCTACATCGTGGCGTTCGTCATCGGTGTCACCGCCCCCGACAACCTGACGATCATCGCGATGAACGGCGCGGGCGACGGCGAGAACCTGGTGCACATCGTGACCGGTGTCACCGCCCTGACGGCCGGCCTGATCTCGGTCGGACAGTCCGAGGCGGCGGCCAGGCGCAGCGGCCTGCGGACCTCGTAGGCGCACCGCCGCACACACCTCCAGCACGACCGGCACGCGCAGCCGAGGGTCGCGTGCCGGTCCTGCGTCGCTGCCCACGGCGGCACCGAGGCGGTGCCGCGGCCGGGCGCAGCGGCCCGCGCCTCAGGCGGTGACCGTCGGGCCGCGCGATGCCGCCGCCGGCACAGCGGCCCGCGCCTCAGGCGGTGACCACCTGGCCGCGGACGCCCTCGACGAACCCGTTGATGATCATGCTCAGCGAGCGGTTGATGTCGAGCTCGTCAAGCGTCATCGTGAGATGCCACGCGACCTTGGAGAAGGCGTCGTCGGTGATCTTCAGCTCGGAGTGTGCGGAGCCGAGCGAGACGCCGGCCCACTCGCTGGCGCCGCCACCGAGCACGAACGTCAGGAACATCGCCTGGTGGCGCTTGAGCTGCTCGCCGTCGATCCCCGCGAAGTACGGCTTGAGCTCGGGATCGGCCCAGAGCCGCTCGTAGAAGTGGTCGACGACCGTCTTCAAGCCCGACTCTCCTCCGATCTGCCGGTACATCGCATCATGCTGCTCAGAGGCTGTGGCCACGAGCCACCCCTTTCAGGTTTGTCCGTTGACTGCGCCGCGCACGCTAGATCGGCGGAGTGTCAGCGGGTGGTCGACTCGGTGAACGCCGCGTGAACCGGCGGCGGCTCGCGTGGCGCAGGCCGGCAGGTGGCCGCACGGCGCGCCGGCGGGCACCGATCGCAGCGGGTCAGGCGCCCTTGTCGAAGCTGGCGGCGATCGCGTCGAACGTCGGCTGCAGCTCGTCGAGCTTCGCGGCGGGGACCGCCTGGAAGACCATCTGGATGACGCGTTCCTGCTTGAAGAGGAAGTAGTGGATGTGGGCTCCCTGGCCACCTTGCTCGCGCCGATAGGTGTACGTGTAGCGGTAGCCCGGCAGGCCGTCCACCGTCACCGGCACCGGTTCGGGGACGGTCTCGATGCGCGTGTCCGCACGCAGCAGGTCGTCGGTCAGCGGACGAACGAGCGGCAGCGTCTGCGCCGTGACGGTCTCGAGCTCGGACTTGCGAACGCTGATGCTCACCGCCGCCGAGGCGTCGGGGGAGGAGGCGATCATGCGCACCTCCTGATCGCGAGCGAGCCGCCGCTGCCAGGCCGCGGGATACGCGATCGAGATGTCCGTGAGCGTGTCCTTGAAGCGAGTCGTGCCCTGCGGCGGCGGAGGCTCGACGGCGGGCGCAGCGGGCTCCGTCGTGGACGGCACGATGCTGCGGCCGACGACGCCGCCGATGACGAGCGCGAGGATGGCGGCGATCGCAAGGAACGCCGCGACGCCCCCGACCAGCCATTTTCGGTTCACGGTCCCCCAGCCTGAAAAAAGAGCCCGGCCGAAGCCGGACTCTTTGTCAGTTGTCAGCGCTCCCAGGGCCGAGCGCCCTTGGCCGACAGGCGGCCCGGGGTGCTCGGCGGTTCTGACTGCGTCGGTGCGGCCGGCTTCTCCTCCACCGGTGGCGGCGCGACGTCGATCTTGCCCGTCGGCGCCGGCGGCGGGGGCGGCTCGATCTTGCGCCCCTGCGCGTCACGCGTACGCGTGCCCGGCGTCAGCGCGCTCTCGTACGGAGAGTGCACCGGATCCTTGCCGATCGTCGGCGACTTCGGGATCGTCCGCTTCGGATCACGACGATCCGGCGGCGCCGGGTAGAGCTTCGCGACCTCGGTGGTCGAGTACTTCGGATCGCGGACGGCAGCGCCCTTGGCGTGCGCGACGCCGATCGGCGCGCCACGACCCAGGCCCGCGAGGATGCCCACGCCGCGCGTGTACACGGTGCCGACGTTGACGACCTTGCCCGTGCGCCCGACGCGACGCAGGAACTTCGCGCCCTCGCCCGGGAACAGCGACTCGACGAGACCCGCCGAGTCCGGACCGGCCTTCTTCAGCATCAGGTTCTCGAGCGCGTCGCGTGTCACGACGAGGTTCGCGTTGATGTCGTCGACGACCGGGTTGACCGGTGCCGTCTTCTGGACGATCTGCCCGACGAGCGGGAGCACCACGCTCAACCCGGAGTTGATCTTGAACAGCTGCATGATCGTCGCCAGGAGGTAGATCGCGGCCGCGGCGATGATCACGGCGGCCAGGAGCAGGATGAGTGCTACTTGAATCTCCACAGAAGCCCCCTAGTAATCCGGAAGGGCAGCGTCCAGCGAGCCCCCGTAGTCGAGCACGGAGGCCCGGATGGACTTGATGTATCCCTGCGTGGTGAGCAGGTTCGCCACCGCGTCCAGATCCTTGGACGCGGCCGCGGCGACACCGGCGATCGCATCGATCTTCGGCGGGATGCTGGTCGCGGCCACGAGAACGCGCTTCAGGCACGCCACGAGTAGCACGGCCGATCCGATCAGGACGAGGACCGTGATCCAGAGTGCTGCGTCAGCCATCGATCAGCCCCCCTGTGCCTTGCGCACGACGAGGCGCGCCTTGCCCGCGATCACCGGCA
>JBKHXR010000095.1:0-58092 GCA_046565905.1 Thermoleophilia bacterium
CAACATCCGGCTCGCCGCGATCCACTCGTTCTTTCACTACTGCGCGCTGCGCCACCCCGAGCACGCCGCCCTGACCCAACGCGTGCTCGCGATCCCACGCAAACGCACCCAGAAGCGCACCGTCACGTTCCTCACCCCGGTCGAGACGCAAGCGCTGCTCGACGCCCCGAACCGATCGACATGGGCCGGCCGGCGCGACCACGCGCTGCTGCTCACTGCCGTCCAGACCGGGCTGCGAATCTCCGAGCTGCTCGGCCTCACCCGCGCCGCCACGCAGCTCGGCACCGGCGCGCACGTCCGGACACTCGGCAAAGGCAGGAAAGAGCGCGTCGCGCCGCTGACCAAGCAGACCGTCGCGGTGCTCCGCGCCTGGCTGCGCGAAACCACCGACCAGCCAGGAAGCGCGCTGTTTCCCTCGCGCGACGGCGGCAGGCTCATCCGCGACGCGATCGAGCGGCGCCTCGCCCAACACGTCGACACCGCGCAGCAGGCGTGCCCAGCGCTGCGATCCAAGCGGATCACGATGCACACCCTGCGTCACACCGCGGCGATGAACCTGCTGACCGCCGGCGTCGACACCTCCACGATCGCGCTGTGGCTCGGCCACGAACAGGAACGGACCACGCACATCTACCTGCACGCCGACCTCGAGCTCAAGCAGCGCACCCTCGACCGGATCACGCCTCCCGAGGGCCGCCCCGGCCGCTACCGGGCACCCGACACTCTGCTCGCCTTCCTCGAGGGCCTATAGCCCGCCCGCGCTACCGCCCCGCGCTTGAAGCGAGCGCGCCATCGGCCAGCGACGCGTCCGCGTTTCGTCTCAATCAGCGACGACGACGACCGCTACTCGCGCGGGCGAAGCAGGCGCCGCGGCGGCCCTGCTCATGGCGAGTTGCGGGTGTCCGCGGGGCCCGGCGAGACACCCGCTTCGCTGAGATCGCGCGGTACTGAGCCGAAGGCGCCTTTGGGCCGGTCGGCCCGGCGCGGGCGTCAGCCGGGCTGGATGTTCTTGTTGTGGTGGAAGGCGTTCTCGGGGTCGTACTTGGCTTTGACTTCGGCGAGCCGCCGGTAGGTGTCGTCGCCGTAGGCCTCGAGGACGCGGCTTGTGTCATCGTCGGCGTCGAGGAAGTTCACGTAGACGCCCGCACGGTGGGGCTGCAGGGCGTCGAGGAACGCTCGTGCCCACGCGGTCTCCGCGGCGCCGACGGTGTCGTCCTGTTCGGGGAGCCAGGCCGCGTCGATGATGATGTTGTGCTCGACATCGCGTCCCGGGTAGGCCGTGGCCTTTCGAGGGGCTCGGGCTACTGCGCCACCCATGTGGAACATCGCCGCGTACGACCTCGGGGACGTGGCGTCGTACGCGTGCGCGGCGACGATGTCGATGACCTCGTCGGTCAGGCCGGCGAGGTTCGTGGCCTTCCAGTAGTAGTGCCAGCCGTGGGGGACGGTGTCGTCGACGGCGCCCTGGAAGGCGGCGTACGGCGAGGGTGCGAGCAGGTCGACGAGCGGTGTCCCGAAGCCGCGGAGGTCGCGCGCCGCACGCTCGCCGTCTTCCACGGCGCCCGCGTAGCAGCAGATGACGGCGATCGCCGGTTGGTAGTGCAGTTCCTCGGGGATGACGGGCAGCGGGGGGATGGTGCCGAGCCTGACGACGGTGCCGAGCTCGTCGGGCGCTTCGGCGGCGAAGTCGCGGTAGAAGCGCAGCACGTCGGTGGTGTCGTCGGCCGCCCAGAAGACGGGCCCGGCGATCACAGTCGGGCCGACGGGGTGCAGAGCAAACCGGAACGAGGTGACGACGCCGAAGTTCCCGCCTCCGCCTCGCAGCGCCCAGAACAGATCGGGATGCTCGTCGGCGGATGCCCGGACGATGCTGGCGTCGGCGGTGACCACCTCGGCCTCCACGAGGTTGTCGACGGCGAGCCCGTGCTTGCGCATGAGGAAGCCGATGCCGCCGCCCAGCGTGAGCCCGGCGACGCCGGTGTGGCCGATGATGCCGCCGGTGGTGGCCAGACCGTGGGCCTGTGTCTCGTGGTCGACGTCGCCCCATAGAGCGCCACCCTGCACCCAGGCGGTGCGGCCGGCGGGGTCGACCCACACGGCTCGCATCGTCGAGAGGTCGATGACGATTCCGTCGTCGCATACCGCGGTGCCGGCGACGTTGTGGCCGCCGCCTCGTACGGCGATCTCCAGGTCGCGGGCGCGGGCGAAGCGCACCGCCGCGGCCACGTCGGCCACGCCCGTGCAGCGGGCGATGCAGGCCGGGTGGCGGTCGATCGCGCCGTTCCAGATCCTGCGGGCGGTGTCGTAGCCGGGGTTGGTCGGCAGCAGCAGCTCTCCGCGGAACGATCCGCTGAGCTCGTCGACCGCGGTCGTCTCCAGGGCCGCCGCGTGTGGTGTCTGGGTGGCGCTCATCTCATCCTCCCGGTGTGTTCGATGAGCCCAACGTAGGCTCGGCGGCCCGGACTGACTAGTACTACTTTCGTACCAACCGGTTCGAATAACAGACCTGTTGGCGACCGCGTTCGTACCCGCGGTTAGCATGGCGGGCGCGCATGTTCAGCTACGACCAGTACTGCCCGGTCGCTCATGCCACCGAGATCCTCGGCGACCGTTGGACGCTTCTGATCGTGCGCGAGATGCTTGGCGGCGCGAGCGGCTTCAACGAGCTCCAGCGTGGCCTCCCAGGGATCTCTCGTTCGGTCCTCACCGACCGCATGCGCGCGCTCGAGAGGGCTGAGGTCATCGAGCGCAGGACGGGCCCCAAAGGCCGCACGCTCGAATATCGCCTTACGCCCGGCGGCCGTGACCTGCAGCCGGTCGTGCAGGCGATCGGCGAGTGGGGGGCGACTTGGTCGTTCACCGAGCCGCGCTCCGAGGAGCTCGATCCCTCTCTGTTGATCGTGTGGATGGCCCGCCACGTCGATCGTCAGCGGCTCCCACCCAACCGAACCGTGGTGCAGTTCGATTTTCGCGCCCCCAAGCGGCGCTACTGGATGGTCCTCGAGCCCTCCGAGGTCTCGGTCTGCCTCCAGCATCCCGGTTTCGACGTCGACCTCGAGGTCATCGTCGACACCAGCACGCTCTACCGCGTCTACCTCGGGCGGGCCGAGCTGGGCGGGGCGATGCGCGCCGGCCAGCTGACGATGAACGGCCCGCGGACACTGCAACGCGGATTCGGCCACTGGTTCACCTGGAGCGCGTTCGCGCCAGCCAGCCGCGCGGCGCAGAAGCGCCGCACAGCCGCCTCACGCCTTGCCAGCCCGCACCGCGTACGTGTCGCCGGCGACGGCGATCTCGCGTCATAGATACGGAGGACCAGCAACGACCGGTCGCCGCCCGATCGCTGCTGCTCCGCCTGCGATTGCGAGCGTGTGCTCGTCGCTGGCATCGCCGTCGCCGCCGTGCTCAGAGGCATCCGCCCACCCGCCTGTCGACAGACCTCCTTTGCTGTCGCGTCGGGCATCTTGACGGTTGAGCTTGGGCACCCGCTCCGCGCGGAAGGCAGGCCTGCGGCGCCCGCCTGTGCGCTGCTCTGCGGTTCGGCGTCAACCGATTGAGGGCGCGGGCCGCTCGGGCAGGGCAAACCTCCCGAACCCGGCGTGCGGTGCGTGCACGGTCACCTCTCCGTTTCCAAGGAGGCGTACCTTGTCGCGCAACTGGCCGACTGCCTTCTCGCTCGGCTCGCCGTAGATGTGGATCGATCGCAGCGTGACGAGGTCGGCCAACCTTGCGAAGCGCGGCCCGGCCACTTCCATGTGGTCGTCCAGCGACGCCGGGTCGGCGTGTACGTGAATGACGCTCATCTGCGTTCGGTCCTCGCTGAAGTAGGCGTCGTATGAGACGAGCTGTGGCTCGTTCTCCTCGACGAACTCGGCCAGCTCGCGTATCGCGACCCTTAGCTCCTCGAGCGCTCCGCCGCGCACCTCGGAGGTGTCGAGGTATACGAGTGGCTGGGACATGTCACCTGCTTGGGGCCGGGTCGATGTTCTGGTTGAGGTGGAACAAGTTGTCGGGGTCGTAGCGCCGTTTGAGCTCGACGAGCCGCTCGTAGTTGATCCCGAACGCCTGGCGGACCCGGTCGTGGTCGTCAGCCGGCAGGTAGTTCGTGTAGGAGCGCTCGGCCATGTGCGGCGCGAGCGCGTCGAACGTGGTGCGCGCCCAGGCGATGCCGGCGTCGCTGTCGGCCGGGTCGGTCCATTGCGAGATGAGGAGCAGGTTGTGTCCCGGTTCGCGGTGTGGGTAGGCGGTGGAGGTCGGATCGACGCGAGTGGCCTCGCCGCCGAACCCCTCGATCACGAGCGCGCACTTGTCGCTCGGTGCCCGCTCGAACGCGTCGGCGAGCACGGCGATCGCCGCGTCGGAGAGCTCCGAGAAGAACGCGGACTTCCAGTACCCGAGCGTGCCCCGCTCGAACAGCCAGTCAACGCCGGTGTTCGCGACCGGGTAGGGAACGCGCTCGATCAGGTCGGCGGCCGGGGATCCGATCTCTCGCAGCGGGCGGAGGTCTGCCTCGGCCCGGTCGGGGTCCTCCCCGCAGTGGCAGATCGCCACCGCGCAGAGCTTCGCGCCCGAGCCGTCGGGCGCGTGCAGGAACGCC
Source organism: Thermoleophilia bacterium (assembly GCA_046565905.1). Classification (GTDB taxonomy): domain Bacteria; phylum Actinomycetota; class Thermoleophilia; order Solirubrobacterales; family Solirubrobacteraceae; genus CADCVQ01. The sequence continues at coordinate 4,598 of JBKHXR010000095.1, forward strand.
GCCTGGGTGCCGAGCTCGTCGGGCGCGCGTGCGGAGAAGTCGCGGTAGAAGGCCAGCAGCTCCGGCGCTGCGTCCAGCGTGTGCAGGATGGGGCCGCTGAGGACGGTCGCGATCGGGTGGGCGCGGAACTTGAAGGACGTGACGACGCCGAAGTTGCCGCCGCCTCCGCGGATCGCCCAGAACAGGTCGGCGTCGCCGTCTTCGCTCGCGGTCACCACGTCCCCCGTCGCGAGCACGACCTCGGCGGAGAGCAGGTTGTCGATCGCCATGCCGTAGCGGCCCATCAGCCAGGCCAAGCCGCCGCCGAGCGTGAGCCCGGCGATGCCCGTGCTCGAGACCACCCCGCTGGGCGTGGCGAGGCCGAACACGGCGTTCGCGCGGTCGAGCTCGCGCACCGTAACACCCGCCTGGGCGCGCACCGTGCGGCATGTGGGATCGACGTGGATGCCCTTCATCAGCGAGAGGTCGATCATCAGCCCGCCCTCGGTCACCGCCTTGCCGGCGACGTTGTGCCCGCCGCCGCGCACCGAGATCTCCAGGCCGGCCTCCCGGGCGGCGTTAACGGCGTCGACCACGTCGGCGGTCGTCACGCAGCGGGCGATCAGCGCGGGGCGCTTGTCGATGAGGCCGTTGTGGATCGTGCGCGCCGCGTCGTAGCCGGGGTCGGCCGGCGTCACGAGCACACCGGAGAGCGCCTGGTTCAGCGCCGCTACGGAATCGATCGTGGTCATGGCCGCGAACCTACGCCCGAGCCGGCGCGAGGGAAAGCTGGAAACCCCTGCACTTTGACGACCGGTGCGCGGGAGAATGGCGTCGGTACCATGGCCGGCCAGCTCAGCGGGCGCGAGCACGAGATGCGGTCGATCGAGGACTTCCTCGATCGCGCGTCTGCGAGCCCGTCGATGCTGGTGCTCTCCGGGGACGCTGGGATCGGGAAGACTGCGCTGTGGCGGGCGGGACTCGAGCGCGCTCGGGCACGCGGCGTCCGCGTCCTCTCGCATCGCGCGGTCGAGGCCGAAGCCGTCCTCTCCTTCGCCGGGGTCGCCGAGCTGCTGGGACCCGTCGCCGACGAGGTGCTGCCGTCCCTCGGCGAGCTGCGCCGGCGCGCGCTTGGGACGGCGCTCCTGATCGAGGGATGCGGTGACGACAGCATTGCGGAGCCGCGCGCAATCGGGCTCGCGCTCCTCGACGTCCTTAAGACGCTCGCCGCCGACGCGCCGGTCCTCGTCGCTATCGATGACTTCCAGTGGCTCGATCAGCCGTCGGCCGGGACGCTCCTGTTCGCGCTCCGGCGGCTAGGGGACGAGCGCGTCGGTGCGCTGCTCACCGTCCGCGGAGAGGCGCGCGAGCTCGATCGCGGGCTCGTGTCCGACGCCGCCGAGCGGCTCTTGGTTGGGCCGCTCGCGCCCGCGGCGCTGTTTCAGATCGTCAAGCAGCGCCTGCGGCTAGAGCTCTCGCCGCCGCAGCTGGCGCAGCTTTCCGACATGACCGCGGGCAACCCCTTCTTCGCGCTGGAGATCGGCCGGGAGCTCGCGCTCGCGCCGCCCGCGCCCGGTCGGCCGCTGCCGATCCCCGGCGGCCTCCGACAGGTGGTGAGCGAGCGCCTCGGACGGCTGGCGCCCGCCAGCCGCGAGGTGCTGCTGCTCGCCGCCGCGCTGGCGCGGCCGACGCTCGGAGCCCTGGCTGCCGCGCGCGGCGAGCGACAAGAGGTCCTGGACTGCCTAGAGGGCGCCGCCCGGGCGGGAGTCGTGGAACTCGACGACCAGCGCGTCCGCTTCGCTCACCCACTGCTGGCGTCTGTCTGCTACGGGGATGCGACTCCGTGGCGCCGCCGCGAAGCGCATGCCCGCCTCGCCGCGGTGGTGACCGACACGGAGGAGAGGGCGCGCCACCTGGCGCTCGCCGCCGAAGGGCCCGACGCCACCGTCGCCACGGCGCTCGACGCGGCGGCGCCCTACGCGCTGGGTCGCGGGGCACCCGCCGCCGCTGCGGAGCTCAGCGAGATCGCCGCGGCCCTGACGCTACCCGGCGATCCGCCCGCCCGGCGCCGGCGGCGGCTCGCGGCCGCCGAGGCGCATCGCCTGGCCGGCGACCGCGACCGCGCTCGCGCGATCCTCGATGAGCTGATGGCCGAGGCGCCGCCAGGAGAGCAGCGTGCCGACGTGCTGTTCGCGCTCGCCCGCGTGCGGCGCGCCAACCTGCCGACACTGGCTCGCTGGTGCGAGAGCGCGCTCGCTGAGGCGGGCGACGATCACCGGCGCGCCGCGGAGATCCTGGCCTACCTGAGCTGGGTGCGCCTGCTCGAGGGTCGCGTCCGCGACGCACTCGCGCACGCCCGCGCGGCGCTCGCGCACGCCGAGCGCGCAGGCGACGACGATCTCCTCGCGCGCGCGATCGCACGCGTCGCGATGGCGGAGACATGGACGCTCGAGGTCACGCCCGGCCTCCTCGAGCGCGGCGTCGCGATCGAGCGCGGCCTCGGCCACCGACTGGAGTTCCACGAGAGCCCGACCGTCACCCACGCCCGCCGCCTCATGTGCCTCTCCGACTTCGACGCCGCCCGCCCGCTGCTGGCGGACGCCGAGAACCGGGCACAGGCCGCCGGGGACGAAGGCACGCGCGCGCACGTGCTGTTTCATCGCTTCCAAGTCGAGTGGTTCATTGGGAGCTGGGCCGAGGCGGACGAACTCGCGACGGCGGCACTCGAACTCGCCGACCAACTCCCGGACCAGCAGTACCGCGCGATCGCGCTCTACGCTCGCGCGCTCCTCGACGCCCACCTCGGCCGCATCGACGAGGCCCGCGCCGGCGCCACCGCGTCCCTGGCCATCGCCGAGGCGCTCTCCGACTCCCTGTTCGGGGTTCAGAGCCGAACCGTTCTCGGGTTCCTCGCGCTGTCGTGCGGCGACACCGTGGAGGCGGATCGCGAACTGCGCGCGCTGCCCGGCTGGCTGCGCACCAACGGGTGGCAGGAGCCGACCGACTTCGCATGGGCGAACGCGATCGAGGCGATCATCGGCGTCGGCGATCTCGACGAGGCCCGGATGTGGCTCGAGCGCTACGAGAACCTGGCAGAGCGCTCGACGAGCCCGTGGGCGCTCGCTACAGCAGCACGCAGCCGCGGACTGCTCTGCGAGGCCGCCGGCAACCTCGACGGCGCGCGCGAGGCGCTCGACCGCGCGCTCGCCGAGCACGCCCGCATGCGCTGCCCCTTTGAGCACGCCCGGACGCTGCTCGCACTCGGATCGGTGCGACGGCGAGCGCGAGAAAAGCGCGCAGCCCGCGAGGCCTTGGAGGAGGCGAGCCGCGCATTTGACAGCCTCGGCGCGGCGCTGTGGGCCGCCCGCGCCCGCGACGAGCTGGCGCGGATCAGCGGCCGCCGCCCGGCCTCGAGCGAGCTCACCACGAGCGAGGCACGGCTCGCAGCCCTCGCGGCCGAGGGTCTCGCAAACAAAGAGATCGCCGCCGCCCTGCACATGAGCGTCCACACCGTCGAAGCGCACCTCACCCGCATCTACCGCAAGCTCGGCATCCGCTCCCGCGCCGCACTCGCCGGACGCCTGCGGTCTTCCGAGTGACCCGGATCATGAGGTTGAGGGCGGCGGCGCGGGCCAGTTCCGCCGTGGCGATCGACGTATCGGAGTCGTGTCGGCGCGGCACGCCGAACTCTCGCTGCGCGCCCGGCGCTGGCAGCACACGCGCCCGAGTCGACGCCCGCACCCGTGGATAGCCACATCCCGATCGTCCTCGGCGACCTCGTGCTTGGCTGGGCCGTCCACGCCCGCCGGCACGCAGGACGCGACGCGTGCCCAACTGCACGAGCGGGTAGCCGGCGCGTCGCCGCCTGGGACGGAACGCAAGCGCGTGTCGTCGAGTGGTGACGGCGCGCTCGCTTCGGAGTCGAGCCGCAGCGCCATCAGGCCGGCCGTCTGCCTGAGCCTGACTGCCTGGATCTGTCCGGGTTCTTATGCCGACCTCGCCACCAGGCCGACAACGAACCGTGGGCAGTTCAACTCGGACATTGGAATGACCACGCGGTCGGCATAAATCACTTCATGCCGACGTCGGCATGAGGTGATGTTCTCGATCGCTCTGTCCGCTTGTCCGCTGCGCGCGTCGGGGACGACGACCGGCACCTCCGTAATGCCCAGCGACTTGGCCGCGGCGACGCGGTGGAAGCCCGCGACAAGCTCAAAGCCGTCGGCGTGCTCGCGCACGACGACCGGGACTAGCATCCCCTGCAGCTCGATGCTGCCGGCGAGCGCTTGGACGTGCGCCTCGTCGAGCGCCCGCACGTTCTCCGGCACGCGGATGAGATCGAGCGCGATCGGGCGCCCGACGTCGGGAGTGGTGGTGGCCATCTGGCCCTCCTGTTGGGTTGGGGCCCGCCCCGCTGGCGGGTCGGCCCGTCAGCGAGCGCGCTCGTCGCTTGCACGCATCGCCTCACAAAAAGCCATGAGCGTGCGCAGCTCGTCAAGCGCGCCGTCACCGTGCTCGCCGGCCGCCGCGAGCAGGTCATGAACGCATGGCGTCTGGTCGTGTTCGCGGCGTTCGATTAACGCCCGACGAGCGTCGCGATCGCAAGATCGCTCTTGCTGAGCTCGACGCGGTCGACCGCGTCCGCGTACCGGTCGGTCATCGCGCCCGCTCGATGGTGTCTGCTAGCAAACAGCACGGTCCCGCCGCCGGGATGACGTCCCAGATGGCAGCCTGCTGCAGGTAGTCAGCGACGATCGCTTCGACCTCGGCCATCGCAATGAGCTCGCGCTCGATCAGATAGCGCCGGCCGTGGTCATCGGCGGCGACGTCGACGAGGCGCACGACACCGAGCACGCGCTGCCCGTAGACGACGCGCTCGCCGTCGGCGGTCGTGCTGTAGCGGCCGAGTTCGACGCGCGCGTTCGTACTGCCACGATCGCAGCCAATGTCGCGCCGTGCGCGCCGGGATCGCGGCCGCTGCTGCCGCGCCAACGCGACGCCGTCCTCGATGTGCGGCCGCAACACCTCAAAGCGCCGCTGAGCCAGGCCGCGCTGCTGCTCGGAGAGCTCGCTCAGCGCGACCATGGCGCGAGTCTTCAGGCGGCCGCGGCGTCGTCGGCCGCTGACGAATGGTCGCGCGGAGCGAGGTGTCGCTACACGCTCGCGCGGCTGACGCCGACAGCCGCCGCGTTCGCCGCGACGGTGTGCTCGCCCGACGCGTACATGTCGCGCGCGATCGCCAACTTGTCCGGCGTCATCACCGACGGACGGCCGCCCTTGCGCCCGCGCGCCCGAGCAGCCGCAAGGCCGGCGTTCGTGCGCTCGCGGATCAAGTCCCGCTCAAACTCCGCCAGCGCGGCGAAGACGTGAAACATCAACCGGCCGCCGGGCGTGGTCGTGTCGATGCTCTCCTGCAGCGACACAAACCCGACATCGCGCTCGGCGAGCATCGCGACCGTATCGATCAGGTGGCGCAGCGACCGGCCGAGGCGATCCAAGCGCCAGATAACCAGCGTGTCGCCCTCGCGCAGGTGATCGAGCACCCGTTCAAGCTCGGGCCGGTCGTCCAACGCGCCGCTGGCGGTGTCGCTGAAGATCCGCACGCAGCCCGCGGCGCTCAGCGCGTCGTGCTGCAGACCGAGCTCCTGCTCGCCGGTCGAGACCCTCGCATAGCCCAGCAGCGCGCCCACGACGCTTACCGTCTCACAACCCTCCATCGGCTCGCAATTGAGACGTTGATTGTCGACACGGGTTCTGAACGCCTCGCCAGCTTTGAAGCGCGGTCAGCGCGGCGCGTCTCAGAATCGGTCGTTGTTGCGACGGCGGCTCGTCGGTCCTCGAGCTGCGATCGCGCGGCGTGATGACGGGAGCCGACTCGCACCGTTCACTCGGCAGGGCGCGGGGCGTACATGATCACCGCGACGCCGATCAGGCAGATGAGGGCGCCAACGATGTCGTAGCGGTCCGGACGGAAGCCGTCGAAGGCGACGCCCCACGCGAGCGATCCGGCGACGAATATGCCGCCATAGGCGGCAAGGATCCGCCCGAAGTGCGGGTCGGGCTGGAACGTCGCGACGAAGCCGTAGAGGAAGAGCGCGAGGCCCCCGAGTAGGGCGAGTGCCCAGCCTCGGCCCTCTCGGACTGCTTGCCAGATGAGCCAGGCGCCGCCGATCTCGCGATGGCGGCGACGACGAAGAGCGCGATCGAACGACTGATCTCGCCGCTCGTCATGGCCATTGAGCTTCCGAGATCAACGGCGGACGCCCAAGGGATTCGTGGTTTGGGTTATCAGGCTGGGGTGATAAGGTGGTCATTGTGTCGCGTCCGTCGTTGGGGATGCCGTTTGTGCTGCCCGAGCAGCCGGCCGAGGCTGATCTTGTCGCGAAGTACTTCAAGGTGCTGGCGGACGCGACGCGGGTGCGGGTCTTGGAGCTGCTTGACGAGCATGGCGAGCTGACTGTCGGCGAGCTCGTGCGGCGCTTGGGGCAGCCTCAGCCGAAGGTGTCCAATCACCTGGCGTGTCTGCGCTGGTGCGGCTTCGTGGCGCGTGAGCGCCGGCACCCGAACGTCTTTTATCGCGTCGCCGACGAGCGCGCGCTTGAGCTGTTGGGGCTCGCCCGCGCGGTTCTCGCCGACAACGCCGAGCATGTCGCTTCTTGCGAGCGCGTCAACGAGGACGGGAGCTGCTGATGGTCGAGAAGCCGAGGGCGCACGGAAGCGGAGCAGCGCTCGGGGTTGGTGGCCTGGTGATGGTGGTCTGCTGCGGCGGCCATCTGCTCGTGCTGGCCGCGCTCGGTGGCCTAGCGGTCGGGACGGTCGTCGGGGTGCTTGGCGGCGTGCTCGCCGCGACGCTGCTGATCGCCGTCGTCGTGGTGATGCGCCGGCGGCGCGCAACGGCTGACTGCGATGCAGGTCACGGGCGGGTGGTTACTGATGAGCGTTGAGCTGCAGATCGCCGGCATGACGTGCGCGGCGTGCGCGCAGCATGTCGAGCAGGCGCTGACAGACGCGGGTGCGCGCGACGTGCGCGTGGACTGGCAGCTGGGCCGCGCCACCGTCGACGCCGATGGCGTGGCGAACGCCGAGCTTGTTCGCGCGCTCGATGACACCAGCTATCGCGTGCAGCGCATCATCGAGGCAGAGCGCGATGACGCGATCGACGCGGCCCGCTATGACTATGACCTCGCGATTGTCGGCTCCGGTGGCGCCGCGTTCGCGGCGGCGATCGCTGCGCGACGGCGCGACCTGCGCGTGCTGATGGTCGAGCGCGGCGTCGTCGGCGGAACGTGCGTCAACGTCGGGTGCATTCCCTCCAAGGCGCTGCTGGCCGCGGCCGAGTCACGTCGCCGCGCCAGCGACGGTCGCTTTGCTGGCATCAGCACCGACGCCGGCCCGGTAGACATGGGCGCGCTCGTTACCGCGAAGGACGACCTGGTCGGCGAGCTGCGCCAGAGCAAGTACCTCGATCTGGCCGACGAGTACGGCTTTGAGCTGCTTGACGGCGACGCGCGGTTTGTCGCCGGCCCGGCGCTCGAGGTTGACGGCCGGCGCGTCGAGGCGGCGCACTACCTCGTCGCCAGCGGCGCCGAGCCGCACGTGCCCGCCATCGCCGGCCTAGACGTCAGCGGGTATCTGACGTCGACGACGGCGATGGAGCTCACGTCGCTGCCGGGGTCACTGCTGGTGATCGGCGGCGGCTACGTGGCGATGGAGCAGGCACAGCTGTTCGCGCATCTCGGCACGCGCGTGACGATGCTCGTGCGCTCGCAACTGGCGCGCGGCGAGGAGCCCGAGGTCGCCGCCGTCGTGCGCGACGCATTTGAGGCCGAGGCCATCGCGGTACACGAGGACATCACGCCCGACGAGGTGCGCCGCGACGGCAACGACGTCGTCGTGCTCGCGGCCGGCCAAGAGTTCCGCGCCCGCCAGCTGCTGCTGGCCACGGGCCGCTCGCCCCGGACCGACCGGCTGGGCCTGCAGGAGATCGGCGTCGAGCTCGGCGCGCGCGGTGAAGTCACAGTCGACGCCGAGCTGCGCACGAGCAACCCGCGCGTGTGGGCGGCCGGTGACGTCACCGGCCACCCGCAGTTCGTGTACGTCGCCGCCAAGCACGGCGGTCTCGTCGTCGAGAACGCGTTTGAGCGCGCGGGCCGGCGCATCGCCTACACGGCGCTGCCGCGGATCACCTTCATCAACCCGACGATCGCCGCCGCGGGTCTCAGCGAAGCCGACGCCCAGCGGCTGGGCATCGACTGCGAGTGCCGGGTGCTCGAGCTCGAGCATGTCCCGCGCGCGATCGTCAGCCGCAACACGCGCGGCCTGGTCAAGCTCGTCGCCGAGCGCGAAGGCGGCCGCATCATCGGCGCGCACATCGTCGGCGACGGCGCCGGCGACGTCATCCTCGCCGCCAGCATCGCAATCCAGACCGCAATGACCGTCGAGCAGCTCGCCGACGGCTGGAACCCCTATCTGACGCTCGGCGAGGCCTGTACCTCGCCGCGCAGTCCTTTCACCGCGATCCCAGCAAGCTGTCGTACTGCGCGGCCTGACAGGAGGCACTGCATGCGGAAGCTGATCGGAAGCGCCCTGGCCGGACTGGGCGCCACGCTGTTCATGGAGCACGCATCAACGTGGCTGTACAACCGCCAAGACGCGCAGTCGCGAGAACGTGAAGAGCAGCTGCGCAGCGAGATGCCGACCACCACGCTTGTGCGCAAGACCGCCGCGCTCGCCGACACGCAGCTCGACGACGAGCGCGCGCAGCAGCTCGGGATGCTCGCGCACTACGCCTTCGGTGCCGCCGGCGGGCCCGCCGCGCTGGTGCTCAAGCGCACCGGGCTCAGCCCACTGAAGGCCGCGCTCGGCGTGGCGACCGCGATGGAACTCGTCGTCGACGAGGCCATGAACACGCTGCTCGGGCTGACGCCAGCGCCGGCCGAGTGGCCGTGGCAGGCGCACGCGCGCGGCATCGCCGCGCACGCCGTCTACGGCGTCGCTCTCGGTCTGCTGCTTGGCGCTGGCGAAGACGACTGATGAGCGAGCGCTTTGACGCCGTCGTGCTTGGCGGCGGACCGGCCGGCGAGGTCGCCGTCTCGCGGCTGGCCGACCAGGGCCTGCGCGTCGCGCTCGTCGAGCGCGAGCTGATCGGCGGCGAATGCGCCTATTGGGCGTGCATCCCCTCAAAGACGCTGCTGCGCCCACCCGAGACGCGGGCTCAGGCCAGGCGCGCCGCCGGCGTGCAGGAACCCCAGCAGCGCTGGGCCGAGGTCGCCAAGTACCGCGACTACATGATTCGCGACCTCGACGACGGCGCACAGGTCGACAGCTACGAGCAGCAGGGCGTCACGGTCATCAAGGCAGCCGGACGCATCTGCGGCGCCGGCCGCGTAGAGGTCGACGGCCGCGTCCTTGAGACCGAGCGGATCGTGATCGCTACCGGCAGCGACGCGATGATCCCGCCGATCGACGGCCTCGAGGAGCTCGGCTACTGGACAAACCGCGAGGCGACGACCGTCCAGGAGATCCCCGACACCCTCCTGATCCTCGGCGGCGGCCCAGTGGGGGTCGAGCTCGCCCAGTTCTTTGCGCGCTTCGGCGCGCACGTGACGATCGTGCAGTCCGCCGAACGCCTCGTCGACCGCGAGGACCCCCGCGACCGCCGCTGCCTGGGAGACCGCGCTGGGCGCCTACTGGGACGAGTACGACTCGATGGAGGCCGGGCCGGACGGACGGTCGCCGCAGCTGCTGATGATCGACCGGAACCCTCCGGATATCGACCCGGGTGTCCGTGTCTGGAGGGTGCGTCAGGTCGTCGAGGACCCCGACGCCAACCGCGACTTCGCGATCGTGGCGACCGTCGACCTCGACGCCTCCGACGCGGCCGGAGAGCCAGTGATCCGCACCACATCGTTCGGATCAGCGCACCTAGCTTCCTCGTCGCCGTGACGTCAGAGCGAACGTCGCGCCTGCAAACGCGCAGTTTGCGCAGATTCGTCGGGAGTCATCCGCTGGTCGGCGCCGACAGGGACGTGGCGTCAGAAAGGAGAGTCGTGAGCGAGGATCTGCTGAAGCCGGTGCAGATCGCAGAGCGGTGGGCGTTTCGCGCAGCTGGGTCTACCGTGCCGCGGAGGAGGGCAGGATCCCGCACCTGCGTCTGGGCGGCCCGAGGGGCCCGCTGCGCTTCTCACCCTCGGCGATCAACCGCTTCGAGGAGCAGGCGCGTCGCCCGAGCGCCACGCGATACCTCAACGATGAGCCACGCCGCGACCAGCTGATCTGACGGCGGCCTCCGTGTCGCGCGCGGCAGTCCTCAGCAGCGACTGCTCGAGGTGGCCGTAGAAGCTCTCGGTCGTCGTGATCGACGCGTGCCCAAGGGCGCGCTGCACGTAGATCAGCGGTTGGCCGCAGTACAGCCACGTGGCGGCGGCGGTGTGGCGCAGCGCGTGCAGCGGCATGTCGCGCAGCCCGGCATCCTGCAGGGCGGCCTTGTGCCAGTCACGCGTCACGGTGTTGCGATCGATCACCGAGGGGGCCCCCGCAGACGGCCAGCGTCCGGCCTGCGCCTTGCCGCGACGCACCGGCATCATGAACACCGGCCGGCGCCGCAGGTCGCCGTGATGCTCGCCCTGGCGAGCCTTGAGCTCGGCCAGCGTACGCAGGAGGTCGGGCCCCGCCTCGACCGAGCGCGCCCGCCGGCTCTTCGTCGCGCCGGTCTGCCCCCGGGCGCCCTTGGCCTGGCGGTTGACCGTGATCGTGCCGTTGGAGAGGTCGATGTCCTCCCAGATGAGCCCGAGGGCTTCGGAGATCCGCAGGCCGCAGCTGATCAGCAGCTCGGCCAGCGGGCGGTACGCCGTCGAACAGCACGAGAGGTACAGGTCGATCTCGTGGATGCGCAGGTACTCGCGCTCGCGGTGGCCGAGCGGCAGGCGCTTGACGCGCGCCGCGGGGTTGGTCTGCAGAAGCCGGTCGTCGCATGCCTGGTTGAGGCAGACGACGAGCACGCCGAGCGCGTTGTTGAGCGTCTTGGGCTTGTAGCGGCCGGCCTGCGAGAGCTTGGCAAGCCACTCGCGCACATCGGCGGTGGCGATCTCATCGAGGCGCTTGGCGCCGAACTCGGGAACCAGTCGCTTGATCCCGTGGGTGCGGTAGTCGTTCCAAGTGCCGGGGTCGATAAACGGTCGGTGGCCCGCCAGCCAGGACTCGAAGTAGTCCCCGAACCGTGCGGTGCTGAGGTGCAGCGTGCCCGCAGCGGCCTGCACCGTACGACCCGCCTTGTCGACGCTGGCCGCCTGCGCGGAGAGGAAGCCGCGCTTGCACGACTGCCTGCCGTCGGAGTCGCGGAAGTTGTAGCGGTAGCGCGTTCCCTGCGCTGTCGAGTAGGCGTAGACGCCGGGATATTCGCGGGCCATGACGAGACCTTGTCGGACGGATTTCAGCGCCCACCCCCACAGGGATCTGCGCTCGTGACACCATCAACTGTTGTCACGATGGTGTCACGCCCGCTCGCGTGCCGCCAGCCGGAGATCCCTCCCAAACGGCGGAAGCCCCGCAATTTGCGGGGCTTCCGTTCATGCGCCGAAGAGGACTCGAACCTCCACGGGGGAATCCCCCCACAAGGCCCTCAACCTTGCGCGTCTACCAATTCCGCCACCGGCGCAGGGGTTGCCAAGTATAGGCCCGCGCTTGACTTCCGTCCGGTCGGCCCTCTAGCTTGTACGAACAGATGTTCGCCCCAGCCGATCGCCGTCACACCTCGTCCGCCAAGGAGCCTGCGCCATGGACCTCGATCTGACGAAGCGCCAGCAGGAGATCTTCGACTTCATCAAGCGCCATACGGCGAAGTACGGCTATCCGCCGACGGTTCGCGACATCGGCAAGGCCGTCGGGCTGGCGTCGTCGTCGACCGTGCACGCGCACCTGGCGAACCTAGAGAAGCTCGGACTGCTGCGCCGCGACCCGTCCAAGCCGCGCGCCATCGAGCTGCTCGACCGCGCGGTCGAGCAGGTCAGGTCAATCGTGCGGCCCGACGGACTGCCGCTCGTCGGCCACGTCGCGGCCGGGTCGCCGGTGCTCGCCGAGGAGAACATCGAGGAGTACGTCGACGTCCCGTCGCTCGCGGGCGGCGAGGAGGGCGAGTACGTCCTCCGCGTGCGGGGCGAGTCGATGATCGACGCCGGCATCCTGCCCGACGACTACGTCGTCGTGCGCCCGCAGGACACCGCCGAGAACGGCGAGATCGTCGTCGCGCTGCTGGGCGAGGAGGCGACGGTCAAGCGCTACTTCCGCGAGGCAGACCACATCCGGCTGCAGCCCGAGAACACGGCGATGGAGCCGATCCGCTCGCGTGACGTGCGCGTGCTCGGCCGCGTCGTCGGGCTGTTCAGGAGCGTGCAGTGATGGCGACCGTCGATCTGGAGCGCGGAGCGCTGCAGATGCCACAACCGACCCCGCGCGAGGGGCCGACGCTGGAGGACATCCTCTCCGGCGCCTGGGAGGACCTCATCGCGCACCGCACCGCGACGTGCCCGATCTGCGATGGGGCGATGGCGCCCCGCTACGGATCCGGGCCGTCGGCGGTCGGGGGCCGCTGTCGCGCCTGCCGGACCGAGCTGACCTGAGGCCGATCCGCGGCGGCGGCCTGCGCCGCGCGCCGCTCAGCGCATGATCTGCGCGAGGACGTCCTCGTCGCCTGGGCGCTCCGGTGGCTGCGGGGCTTCCGGCGGCCGCCCGTCGTCGGCGACGACCTTGGTCTTCGCGGCCAGATCGCCGAGCCGCAGGCGCCGGTCGCCAGTCGCGAACAGCGTGACGACGCCGACGACGTAGAGGCTCGGCAGCCAGTCGACGGCGCGCACGAGGTTGCGGATCGCCACCGGCCCGGCGCCCGCCCGACTGCCGTTGTCGCACACCACGCGCAGCTTCATGACGCGCTTGCCGAGCGTCTGCGCCCAGACGAGCTCGGTGCCGAAGAAGTACGCGAAGGTGAGCAGAAAGAAGAGCGCCCGCGGAGCGCCCTGCGTCTCGGCCCACAGCGAGTACTCACGGGCCTCCTCGTCTCCGAGGACCTTCGCGATGACGACGAGCAGGATGCCGACGAGCGCGACGTCGATGACTGCCGCCACGATCCTCCGGCCGAGGACGTCTCCCATGCCGAGGACCCTATCTACGCGTGCGCTTCGACGGCGCGCTGCGATCCGGCCGGCCCTGGAGGTTCGATCCGCGAGCCACTAGGCTTGGGGGGCAGGCCAAGCAGCCGCGGAGGCTCGCCCTTCGAGGAAAGTCCGGACATCACAGGGCAGGGTGGTCGGGAACCCGACCCGGGGAAACCCGCGGGAAAGTGCCACAGAAACACACCGCCGATGGCGCGCTCGCACGTGCAGCGCGCACAGGCAAGGGTGAAAAGGTGCGGTAAGAGCGCACCGGCGCCGTGGCGACACGGCGGCCAGGCAAACCCCACCCGATGCAAGGCCAAGCAGGACCGCTTGCAGGCTGCCCGCCAAGGTCCAGGTCGGCCGCGTCAGATGGATGGCTGCTCACGACAGAATCCGGCTTATCGGCCTGCTACGGAAAAGCCCCGCCCCGGCGGGGCTTTTCTATTGCCGCGAGTGGCGGGCGGCGGCGGTCATGGCAACTGCGCCAGCGCCTCCTCCAGCGATTCGTGCATCGGCGCCGCGCGCTCGAACTCGACGAGCTCGAGCGTCCGCAGCACGATGCTGCCGGCGGGCGTCACGACGCGGATGCGCTGGCGCCGCTCGCCGAGCCGGCCCGTCAGCGCGAACAGCTTGCGGATCGCCGTCGAGTCGAGGAACTCGACGGCGCTGAGGTCGAGCACCGCGCCGTGGGCGTGCGTCGGGACCGCCTGCTCGATCAGCGACACGACGCGGGCAGCGTTGAAGACGTCGAGCTCGCCGCTGACGCTGATGATCACATGGTCGCCGTGCTGCGCGCTCGTCAGGCTCGCGCCCTCGGCGTTCATGCGCCGACGCGCTCGCTCAGGCGCCGCCGCAGTCGCACGGTGGTCCCCTCGGCCGTGGTCTGCAGCCGGACGTCGTCCATCAGCGCGTCGATCAGCTCCAGGCCGCGGCCCTGGTCGCCCGGCGGGCGTTCCTCGCGCCAGCGGCCGCGGTCGCTCACGATGACGTCGACCTCGCCGTCGCGCAGCACCGCCTCGAAGGCGATCGTCTCGTCGGGCGCAGCGCCGGCGTGCTCGATCGCGTTCGTGCATGCCTCGCTGCACGCCATCACGATCGCGTGCGTGTCGACGTCGGACGCCTCGGCCTGGGCGAGCCAGCGCCGAAGCAGGGCCCGTAGCGAGCTCAGGGCGCTGGGCTCGCTCGGCAGATCCAGCGCCAGGCGCGCGCCCAGCGGCACGTGGCAGAGCGTCAGCAGCGCGACGTCGTCGCCGGTCGCGCCCGTCGGCAGTGCGGCGCGCAGGAGCCGATCGCACAGCGCCTCGGCCTCGAGCTCCCCGTCGGCGGCCGCCTCGGACAGGCGATCGAGGCCGAGGTCGATGTTCTCCGCGCGCCGCTCGACGAGCCCGTCGGTGTAGAGCACGACGGCACCACCGGACTCGAGCGTCACGGTCTCCTCCGCATAGCCCGGGAACGGCAGCACGCCGAGCGGGACCGAGCGCGCGCCGTCGATGTAGCGCGGCATGCCGTCGGCGCTCAACGTGAGCGGTGGCGGGTGCCCGGCGTTGACGTAGGAGAACTCGGCCTCGACAGGGTCGAAGACGGCGAGCACGAGCGTCGCCATGTGCTCGCGCGACGGCTCGCCGAGCACGAAGGTGTTCAGCCGCTCGGCGATCTGCGCCGGACCGTGGCCCTCGAGTGCATAGGCGCGGATCGCGCTGCGCAGTGCGCCGACCATCGAGGCGGCGGCCAGGCCCTTGCCCGACACGTCGCCCATGACGAGCAGCACGCGGCCGCCGGTCAGCCCCATCGCGTCGTACCAGTCGCCGCCGACCTCGGCCTCCGACGCCGCCGGCAGGTAGCGGGCGGCGAGCGCGACGCCCGGCAGCGAGGGCAGCTCCTGCGGCAGCAGGGTGTGCTGCAGCGTCTCGGCGATGTGGTGCTCGCGGCCGTAGGCGCGCACGTGCTCGATCGCGAGCGCCACGCGGTCGGCGGTCAACCGCAGCAGGTCGATGTCCGCCGCGCCGAGACGGCGGGGCGCGCGCACGCCGACCTCGATGACGCCGATGACCCTGTCGTGCGCGATCAGCGGCAGGCCGAGGATCGACGAGATGCCCGCCTGCAGGATCGACGCGTCGGCGAGGTCCGCCGCCGGCGGGTCATGCACGAGCACCGGCCTCCTCGTGGCCAGGACGCGGCCGGCGATCCCGGCGTGGGCGGCGATTCGTCCCGTCCGGTTCTCGACGCCGACGGGATCGGAGCTCAGCAGCGAGAGGTCGCCGTCAGGCTCGATGATCAACAGCGCCGCGGCCTCCGCGTCGAGCACCTCACGCGTGCGCGCGAGGATCTCCGGCTTGAGCGCCTCCAGATCGCGCTGCGTGAGCGCGGCATCGGCGACGGCCTGCAGGCGGCCGATCGTCAGCGCCGCCCGCTCGGCCTCCGCGCGCGCGGCCTCCGAGCGCACGAGCCGTTCGCGCCGCCGCTCCTGCAGCAGCCGGTCGCCGATGTCGGTCAACCGCGCGTTGAACATCGGCTCGCCGTCGCGCTCGACGACCCAGATCATCGTCTCGCCACGCAGCTTCGTCCCGTCGGGCCGCTCGATCGTCACGCGCAGCTCGAGGTGGCGCGTGCCGCCCTCGCGCGCCGCCTTGAGCAGGTCGCGCCGGCGCTGGATGAACTTCGCCTGCGCCTCGCGCGGGATCCCGAGCTCCTGGAACGGGCGTCCCAGCGCCTCGCTGCGCGGGCGTCCGAGCAGGCGCTCCGCGGCGGCGTTGATGTCGAGCACGCGTCCCTGCGCGTCCGTCGAGATGAAGCCGTCGCGCGCGCTGTCGACGATCAGCCGCGTTCGCCGCTCGCTGGAGCGCAGCGCCCGCTCCTGGCGCGCGCTGCGATCGAGCGTCGCCCGCACGACGCCGAGCAGGCGCGAGATCAGCAGCCCGACGACGAGCGGCGTTCCCAGTACGAGGACCAGGCGGATCGTCGCGTCCGACGTCGCGTCGATGCGCAGGACCGTCGCGTAGGCGGCGCCGATGAACGCGAGGTGGCCGAGCGCGGCGGGCGTCGAGAAGAAGTAGAAGGCGTAGAGCGCCGGCCACGTGTAGATCAGCGCGTAGAGGGTCGTGTCGTGCGTGTAGTGGATGACGAGGCTGAGCATCACCGTCACGGCCGCGAGCGCGAGATGGACGACGCCGTCGGAGACCTGACCGGCGAAGCGCAGGAAGACGAGCGCCATCGCGAGCGACAGAGCGGCGAGCACGAGAACCGAGCCGTCCTCGAGCGTGGCGACGTGCGGCAGCAGCACGGTCAGCACGCAGATCAGGGCGCCGGCGCCGTAGAGAAATGCCAGCGAGCGGGCCTTCGTACGCGTATCGAACATCGTGTGCGCCCGCATTCAGGTTCAGCTTACGAGCGCGCTCCCGCCCCGCCAAGGGCGCTTGCGCAGGGCCGCGATCGATGCGAACATGCGTTCGTATGACGATCGTCTGCGTCCTGCTCGAGCGATTCGAGCTCGCCGTCGCCGCGGGCGGCCGTGCGGGCCTGCTCGGCGAGCCGGCGGCGCTCGCCCCCGAGCCCGGCCGCGAGCTGTTCGTCGGCGCGGTGTCGCACGCCGCCGAGGCGTTCGGGATCCACGCGGGGATGCGGATGGCGGAGGCGCTGTCGCGGTGTCCGCGCCTGGCGCTCGTGCCGCCGGACCCGATGGGCGTCGCCGAGGCGTGGGAGCGGGCGATCACGCGGCTGGAGAACCTCGGCGCCGCGGTCGAGTCGCTGCGCCCGGGCGAGGCATGCTTCGACGCGCGCGGGCTGGAGCGCCTGCATGCCGGCCGGGTGGTGAAGATGCTCGCCGACGGCTACCTCGCACAGCATGGCTCCGAACGCCTGCGACGGGTGCTGGCCGGGCCGCGGATCGGGCAGGGGCCGACGCGGTTCTGCGCGTTGGTGGCCGCGTCCGGCGCGCGCGTCCGGCGACCGGGCCGGGTCGCCGGGGCGGCAGATCTGGCCCCGCACCCCGTCGAGCTGCTGCGCCGGCGAGAGCAGACCGCGGCGCTCGTCGAGCCGTTCGAGCGGCTCGGGATCGCGACGCTCGGCGATCTGGCCGCGCTGCCGCGCAGCGCGGTCGCCGATCGCTTCGGGCGGCCCGGCCTGCTCGCCCACGACCTCGCGCGCGGCCAGGACACGCCGCTGCGGCCACGGTCGCCGGGCGAGTTGCTGCGCGAGGCGCTCGAGCTGCCCGAGGCCGGTTCGGGCGAGCAGCTCGGGCGCGCGCTGGGCCTGCTGATCGACCGCCTGCTCGCGCGTCGCGAGCGGCGCGGGCGCACGCTGCGTTGCGTCGTGCTCTCGGCGCGGCTCGTCGAGGGCGGCACGTGGCGCGAGCGCGTCGTCTTCCGCGAGGCGCTCGCCGACGCGCAGCGGATGCGCCTCGCGCTCGGCGGGCGGCTGGCGCTGCTGCCCGCGCCCGCGGAGGTGCTCGAGCTCATGGTCGAGCGCTTCGGACCACCCAACGCGGATGCCCGTGCGCTGTTCGACGACGGCGCCGCGCGCCGCGACGAGCGCCTGCGCGAGGCCGTTCGCCAGGCACGCGCCGTCGCCGGTCCGGACGCGGCGCTGCGCGTCCTGGAGATAGACCCCGACTCGCGCGTGCCCGAGCGGCGCGTCGTGCTGACGCCGTTTGACTGCGCTTCCGGCCGTCCGTCCTGCGGCGGACCGGCGCCGCCGTGAGCGGTCCGCGGAGGATCGCCGAGCCGCTGCCGGCCGTCGTGCGGGCCGACGCCACCGGCAGGCCACTGCAGGTCGACGGCCGCGGGGTCGACGCCGTCCGCGAGACCTGGCTGGTCGAGGACCGCTGGTGGACCGAGCGTCCGCTGCGGCGGCGCTACTGGGAGGTCGTCACCGCCTGCGGGCGCAACGTCGTGGTCTTTCGCGACCTCGTCGCCGGCGAACGGGGGTGGTACCGCCAGCGCTGAGCCACACTCTGCGCCATGCGCGCCGCCGACCTCGCTCCGGACGCCGCCGCGCAGGCCGGTCTGGCCCACGTCGCGACTGCCTCCTTCCTCACCTCGCGCGTCGTCCCGACGGGCGGTTACGCCGTCGCGCTGGCCGGCGGCGTCGCGCTCGCGCGCGCCGCGCAGGTGGCCGGGGCCCGGATCGGCTACGGGGCGAGCATCGCCGCGATGCTGCAGTCGATCGCCGTCCTCGGCCCCTCGCGCGTCAGCATCCCGCTGACCCAGGCGGCGTCGGCGCCGCTGCTCGGCCGCCTGTACGCGCGCGGCGGGCGGCTCGCCGCGCAGATCGCCGCCTGCGTGGCGATCCGCGCCAGCGACCAGTTCATCTTCACGCTCTTCTACATCTGGATCGTCGGCGGCGTGGAGGCGTACGCGGCGACCTATGACGCGATCGCCGGATACATCCCCGGGCTGCCTGCGGGGACCGTCGCCGCGCTCGGCGCGACGGCCCTCGGGCTGCTCGCCTGGACGGTGTTCGCCAGCGTCGTGCAGGTGCTCGTCTACCGCGCGGCGCTGCGGGAGTGGCCGGCGCAGGACGCCGTGGCGGCGGGCGGCGAGCGCGGGGTGATCTCAAAGGGCGCGGAACCGGCCGAGCGCGGCGAGCGCGGCGAGCGCGGCGAGCGCGGGGAGGGCGCCGATCGGGCCGATCGGGCCGATCGGGCCGAGCGCGGCGAGCGCGGCGAGCCGCGCCGAGCGCAGCAGCCGGCGCTGGTCGTCGCGCCGCGGCCCCGGCCGCGCTATGACCCGCGCGCCGTCGCGTTCGCCGCGGTGCTCGCGTTCTGCGTGCTGATCGCGTCGACCGCCTGGGTGGTGCTCGCCGCCGTCGGCGCATGGCTCGCGATCGCGTGGGCGACCGCGCGACCCGACCCCATGCCGGTGCGCTCCGGGCTCGCTCTGGCCGCGCTGCTCGCCGCCGGCGCGCTCACCTTCAACGTCGTCGGCGGCAGCGGCCTGGACGTGACGCTGCAGCGAACGATCCGTGCCGCCCTGCTCGTGCTCGTCGCGACGTGGCTGCGCGCGGCCGCCGGCGAGACCGGCGTGCGCGAGGTCGCGCGGCGCTCGCTGCGCTTCGCCCACCGCGTCCCGGCGATGGACGAGGCGGCGCAGATCCTCGACCGGCTCGGCGCCGGCGGCGCGCTCGGCGCGTCGGGCCGCGCGCTCGTCGAGGACGTCCGCCACGTCTCGCGGCGGCCGCGCGCGCTCGCCGCCGCGGTCCTGCGCTGGGTCGCCGTCGAGGCGCGGCGGTTCCGCGAGGCGCCGCCGCCCCCCGTCGCGCCCGAGGCGCTGCGCGCGGGCTGGTGCGACCGCGCGCTCGTCGCCGGCGTGATCGCCGCGGTCGCCGGCGCCCTGCTGGCCGGCTAGCAGCTTGTCGCGACAGGGTCCTCGCGCGATCTCCGGCACGAAGCCGGACCTGTTTCTCGACAGACGCGTGTAGATCCGTCACGCGCGACCCGGCAGCGTGGCCGCCATGCGCTGCTCGCGTGGCCAGGCGACCGTCGACTATGTCGCGCTGATCGCCGTCCTGGCCGTCCTGCTGACGGCGGCGCTGGGCTTCTCGACCGGCGCCGCGTCCGGCATCGTCAACGCCGTCGCCGGGCAGCTGCGCCACGCGCTGTGCGTCGTCGGCGGCGGCATGTGCCGCGACCTGGCCCCGCGGCCGTGCGCGGTCGCGAGCACGCGCGACATGCACCACTTCGCCGTCAGCCTCGTCGTCGTGCGCGTCGACCGCGACCGCTACGTGTTGCGCGAGGAGATGTCCGACGGGACCGTGCGACTCACCGTCGCGCGCAGCGGCGCGCTCGGCGTCGAGGGCGCCGTCGGCGGGCGTGCGACCGTGAGGGTGCGCGGCCGCGACGTCGGCCTGACGGACGAGGCGCGCGTCGGCGCACAGGGCGTGCGCGCCTCGGGCAGGGTCTTCGTCGCCCGCGACGAGCGCGAGGCGGCGGCGTTCATGCGCGCGATCGGCGACGGCGCCGATCCGCCGGCGCAGGCGCGCGAGGTCTTCTTCGAGGGCGGCGTGCGCGGCCTGGCGACGCTCGGCGCCGGCAACCCGGTTGCCGGAGCCTCGCTGCGGGCGCTCAGCGGCGCGGTCGTCGGCGGGCGCCGCGATCTGCGCACCGACGACGTCACGCTCGGCGTGAGCGCCGGCGGCTCGGGGTGGGGCGCGGTCACGATCGCCCTCGGCGGACCCGTGGCGACGGCGGAGCGAGCGGTCACGCTCGCGGTCACGCTGGACCGTCGCCGGCGAGCGACCGAGCTGGCGCTGACGGCGTCGGGCACGCTCGCGGCGGGCGCGGCGCTGCCGCCCAGCCTGTCGCGCGTCCTCGGCGGTCGTGCTTCGGCCCTGTCGGTGGACGGCCGCGGGCGTCGCTTCGAGTTCGACGCCCGCCTGGACCTGCGCGATCCGCTGGTCGTCGCGGCGTGGAGGAGCTTCCGCGAGGATCGCGGTGGCGGGCGCGCGATCCGCGCGCTCGGCGAGGCGGTCCGCGACCGTGCGCGCCTCGACCTGCGCACGTACCGGACGAGCAGCACCTCCAGCGGCGTGTCGGCCGGCATCGGGCAGGTCGTCCAGGCCGCCGGCGAGTACGAACACACGATCGAGGAGGCACGGCTGCTGTCGGCGTCGGCGCGCCCGCCGGGCGGGTTGTGGGAGAAGCGATTGGATTGTCTGGCGTGAGACGCGTGCTGTGCAGCGCGTCCGCCCGCCTCAGGCATCCTCGGCGTGTGCGAACATGCGTTCGCATGCCGTACACCGAGCTGCACTGCCACTCCGCGTACTCGTTTCTCGACGGCGCCTCGCAGCCCGAGGAGCTCGTGGCGGCTGCGGTCAAGCGCGGCCATGCGAGCCTCGCGCTCACCGACCACGACTCCCTGTCGGGCTCGATGGAGTTCGCCCAGGCGGCCAAGTCGCTCGGGCTGCGGGCGATCCACGGCGCGGAGGTCACGCTGGCCGACGGGCGTCACCTGACGCTGCTCGTGCGCGACGCGACCGGCTGGCGCAGCCTCTGCCATCTGCTGACGCGCGCCCACGCCGATACGCGCGACGGGCCCCGGCGCGACCGCTCGCAGCCGGCCGTCTCGCTCGAGCACGTCGAGGCGCACCATCGCGGGCTCGTCTGCCTCAGCGGCTGCGCGCGCAACGGGATCCGCGACGAGCCGACGATGCGCCGCCTGCTGCGCGCCTTCGGGCGCGACGCCTTTCGCGTCGAGCTGCAGCGTCCGCTCGCGCGCCACGACCGCGCGCTCAACCGCGGTCTCGCGGGGCTCGCCGACCGGCTCGGCGTCGCGACCGTCGCGACCGGCAACGTCCATGCCCACGCGCCCGAGCGCGCCTACCTGCAGGACGCGTTCGTCGCGATCGGCGAGCACACGACGCTCGACGCCTCCGAGCCGCTGCGGCGCGGCAACCACGCGCACGTGCTGACCAGCCCGCAGGCGATGGCCGCGCGCTTCGCCGACCATCCCGAGGCCGTCGCCGAGTCGGAGCGACTCGCCGAGACGCTGACCTTCGATCTGACCAGCGACCTGGGCTACCGCTATCCGGGCGCCGAGGACGCGAGCGCCGGCCGTGCGCTCGCGGAGGTCTGCCAGGCGCGCTTCGGCGAGCGCTACCCGCGCGGCAGCCCGCATCACGAAGAGGCCAGGGCGCGCCTGGAGGAGGAGCTGCGCGTCATCGACGAGCTCGGCCTCGCCGGCTTCTTCCTGCTGCATCGCGACCTGCTCGAGCTCGCGCGCGAGGTCGCCGCCGAGGTGCGCGGGGCCGGTTGGGCGCCAGGGGCGGGGCCCAACCCGCGCGCGCTGCTGCCGCCCGGCCGCGGGCGCGGCTCGAGCGTCTCGTCGATCGTCTGCCACCTGACCGGCCTCAGCCACGTCGACCCGATCGCCAACAAGCTGCTGCTCGGGCGCTTTCTCAACGAGGAGCTCACGGCGCTGCCGGACATCGACCTCGACTTCCCGCGCGACATCCGCGAGAAGCTCATCCCGCGCGTGCACGAGCGCTACGGACGCGAGCGATCGGCGCTGGTCGCGGCGTTTCCGACGTACCGCGCGCGCGGCGCGATCCGCGAGCTCGGCAAGGCGCTCGGGCTGCCGCCGGGGGAGATCGAGCGCGTCGCGCGCGGCAGCGAGGGCTGGTCGTCGTTCGAGGTCGACCGCGACATCGACGTCGCGCTCGGCCCGGGCCGGCGGACCGGGCGCTGGCAGTGGCTCGTCAAGCTCGCCTACGAGGCCTACGGCCTGCCGCGCCACCTGTCCCAGCACTCGGGCGGGATGATCGTCGCGACGCGGCCGCTCGTCGACTGCGTGCCGCTCGTGCCCGCCGCGATGGAGGGTCGCCAGCTCGCGCAGTGGGACAAGGACTCGTGCGCCGACGCGGGCTTTCTGAAGATCGACCTGCTCGGGCTCGGGATGCTCTCCGCGGTGGAGCGCTGCGTCGAGCAGATCGCGCAGCGCCGCGGCGAGCGGATCGATCTCAGCCGGATCGCGTACGACGACCCCGCGACGTATGAGTGCATCCAGAACGCCGACACGACGGGCGTCTTCCAGATCGAGTCGCGCGCGCAGATGGGCTCGCTGCGGCGCACGCGGCCGGAGAACCTCGACGACATCACGATCCAGGTCGCGATCGTGCGCCCGGGGCCGATCGTCGGCGGCGCCGTCAACCCGTACATCGAGCGCCGCCAGCGGCTGCGCGCCGACCCCGCCTACGAGATCCCGTACCTGCACCCGTCGCTCGAGCCGCCGCTGCGCGACACGCTCGGGACGATCATCTTCCAGGACCAGGTGCTCGAGGTCGCGCAGGCGTTCGCGGGCTTCAGCGTGGGCGAGGCCGAGGGCCTGCGGCGGGCGATGAGCCGCAAGCGCTCGGCGGAGGCGATCGAGGCTCACCACCGCCGCTTCGTCGAGGGCGCGACGGCGACGCATCCCGACGTCACCGCCGAGCTCGCCGAGGAGGTCTTCACGATGGTCTCGGGCTTCTCGGGCTTCGGCTTCCCGAAGGCCCACGGCGCCGCCTTCGGCCTGCTCGCCTACCAGTCGACGTGGCTGCGCGTGCACTACGGGCCGGAGTTCCTCTGCGCGCTGCTCGACGAGCAGCCGATGGGCTTCTACCCACCCGACGCGCTCGTCCACGAGGCGCAGCGGCGCGGGATCGAGGTCGTCGCGCCCGATGTCAACACAAGCGAGGTCGGCTGCACGGTGACGCGTGACGGCGCGGTGCAGGTCGGCCTGGGCTACGTGCTCGGCGTTCGCACAGACGAGGTCGCGGCGCTTGTCGCGGCGCGTCACGAGGGCGGGCTGTTCGGCTCGCTCGAGGATCTCGCCTCGCGCGCCGGGGCGGGGCGCGCGGCGCTCGAGAAGCTCGCCTGGTCGGGCGCCTGCGACGCGCTGGCGGGCGGCGACCGGCGCGTCGCGCTGTGGCAGCTCGGCGTGACGGCGCCCGGTGTCGGCGTCGGCGTCCGCGGGGGCGAGGGGACGCAGCTCGCGCTCGCGCTCGACCTGCCCTCGCCGCCGAAGCTGCGGCCGCTGTCGGAGTGGGACGAGATGGTCGCCGACTACGCGACCACCGGACTGACGGCGTCGACGCATCCGCTCGGGCTGCTGCGCGCCCGGCTGCACGCGGGCGGGGCGGCCGACGTCGGCGCGCTCGAGCGCCTCCGCCACGGCGAGCGCGTGCGCGTCGGCGGCCTCGTCGTCGCGCGCCAGCGGCCGGGGACGGCGAACGGCATCACGTTCCTGCTGCTCGAGGACGAGTTCGGGACGGTCAACGTCGTCGTCTCGCCGCAGATCTACGAGCGCGACCGGCTCGTCGTGCGTACGGAGCCGCTCGTCGTCGTCGAGGGGCGCCTGGAGCGCCATGCGTCGGCGGGCGGCGCGATCAACATCGTCGCGCAGCGCCTCACCCGCCTGGAGGCCGGCGATCGCGTGGCGGCGCAGGCCAAGGACCTCTCGCTGCTGGACGCGATCGAGCTCGCGCGCCAGGCCGAGATGCGGCGCGCCGCAGAGGAGGTCGCCGCGACCGGGACCGACGACTTCCGTGCGGTCGCTCCCCCGGTCATGAACTTCGGGGCGGGACGGCGGCGATGAGACCCGCGCCGAACCGGCGCACGGCCGTGCGGGCACGCCCCTGCGCCGCCGGCTGCCGCAGCGTGAGGCGGCTCGGCCTCGCTGTCGGGTAGATTGCCCGCCGCATGGCAGCAATGATCTTCATGTCGTTCTTCATCGCGCTGGGCCTCGGCGTCGTCCTCGTGGCGATGCGCGGCGGTCCGCGGGGCGTGCGCGACACGCTCGAGCGCGGGCGGGGCCGGCCGATGCGCGCTGCCGAGTTCGCCCTCGCAGGCGCCATCGCGCTGTTCGGGCTCGTCGTTCCGGCGGTCGTCGTGCTCAGCGACCAGGCGTCCGCCGGACCGGGCGGAACGACGCTCAGCGCGGATCTGCAGGAGGGGCGCGAGATGTTCAACCAGCGCTGCGCCAACTGCCATGCGCTCGACGACGCCAACGCGGTGGGACGCGTCGGCCCCGACCTCGACGTCCTCGCACCGACCGAGGCGCTGACGATCGACGCGATCGAGCAGGGCCGCGCGCGCGGCCAGGGCCAGATGCCCGCCCAGCTGCTCGAGGGCGAGGACGCCAGGCACGTCGCGCAGTACATCGCCGAAGTCGCCGGCCGCTAGCGCCGCCGGCTCGCGGCGCGGCGCGCATCACGCAACGCGGCGTCAGCCGACTGACACTCGCAGCCGGTCGAGGCCGCAAACTGCGCGCTTTCCGTCCGCAGTCTCCATAACACTGCATATATGCAGGGAAATCGATCGCTGCTACGATGCCGCCGTCAGATCGCCGAGTCCCGGGGTCCGCAGGGTCCTGGGAGCGGGGGAACCACACACGGGGGCGAATCGCCGGCAGCCGCCGGCGTAGCGCAGCTCTTTCAGCGCGAGCCCGTCAGCTAACCCCGTAGGCACTCCAAGGAAAGAGGCCCAAACCGCATGGCACACATCGAGGCCCGCGCATGGTGGGCCGACGTCGAACACCTGCAGGACGCCTACGCGCGTACCGACGAGGCGCGCCGGCGCGCCGACGACGCCGACGACGTCGCGCGGCATGCTTCGCGCGACCGCCGGCACGCCGACGCGGAGGCCACTCGCCCGGCCGCCGCAGCTCGCCGCGGCGCGCATCAGAAGGCAGCCGCGATCCCCGCCCGCCGCACGGTCGAGATCCGCGGCCGTACGGTCGCGGCGCCCGTGATCCCGCGGACCGTCGAGATCGAACGTCGTCGCCCGCCGCGCCGTCCGATCGAGCGCGTCGGCGCGCGCCCGGACCGGGTCGCGATGTGGGCGCTGCTGATGGGGATCGTCCTGATCCTCGTCGCCGTCGGCACCGCGGACGCGTCCGCCTTCGCGCACTAGGAACCCTTCCGCCGGTCGTCCGGCACGTCGGAGCGGCCGCGCGTCGCGGCGCGCTGATGGGCCGGCGGCCGCGAAGAGCCGATTGACCTCCCGGCCTGTGGGGGACTCTTCGCAACATCCACACATCCGCGTGAGCCGACGCTTAGGGGTCATGCGTAGAACACGGCAGGTCGGTCTTGTGCAGAAACGGACCGCGGCCTACACTTACGACAAGTAAGCAGCTTCCAATCGATCACCAGCACGGATGCTGATCCATCGCCATCCCGCCAGAAGGCCCCCCCATGAAGACACCGATGAGCAGGTTTCAGATCCACGACGACCTCACCGCGCCGGAGGGCTCGGTGCCGGTCCTGCGCGGCGCCCTCGCCACCGGCGGTCAGCTGCCGAACTTCCTCGGCGCGCTCGCCGGTTCGCCGGCCGCCCTGCGCGGCTACGCGCGCTTTCGCTCCGAGTTGCGCCGCGGCGACCTCGACGTGCCGACGCTCGAGCGCATCTCCCTTGCCGTCGCCGAGCACCACGGCTCCCAGCCCGGGATCGCGCTGCACAGCCGCACAGCGCGCCAGGCCGGTCTCCCGCTCGACGAGGTGGCCCTCGCCCGTAAGTTCAAGTCGAAGGACGCGCGCGCCGCGGCGTTGCTGGCGTACCTGAAGGCCGTCGTCGAGCGCCCGGGCCGCCCGCCGATGCATCTGCACGAGGAGGCTCGCGAGCACGGCTGGAGCGACGAGCAGATCCTCGAGGCGATCGCCTACGTCGCGCTCGAGCGCTTCACGGCGATGGTCAACGTCGCGGGGGACGTGCCCGTGGACGGCTCCGTCGAAGACACTCGGACGCTGCGAGCCGCGTAGCGGATGCGACCCGCCGAGGACGGTCCGCAGCCGGCGCCGCGCAGCAGCAGCGGCCAGGCGAAGCGGACCATCGTCGCGACGAGGGAGGGCCGGCCTCCCTGCTGTCCGAAGTACCACCAGGCGATCGAGATGATCGGGCGCCGCTGGACGGGCGCGATCGTCAGCGTCCTGATCCGCCGCAGGGCGATGCGCTTCGGTGAGATCGCGGAGGCGGTTCCCGAGCTCTCCGACCGCCTGCTCTCCGAGCGCATGAAGGAGCTCGAGCGCCACGGCGTCGTGCGCCGCACCGTGCATCCCGGCCGCCCGGTGCGCGTCGAGTACGAGCTGACCGAGATGGGCCGCGAGCTTGCGCCCGCCGTGCACGAGCTCGAGCGCTGGGCACGGCGCTGGCTGACGTAACAGGCCCGCAACAAACCGAGCGCGCAGCCGCTGGACTAGGCTCCAGCGCATGAGCGAAGACGACCGCCCCAAGACGCCCGACGACGTCAAGGCGATCGTCGCAGAGCGCGACATCCGCTTCATCCGGCTGTGGTTCACCGACATCCTGGGGCGACTGAAGTCGTTCTCGATCAACCGCGACGAGCTCGACGACGCGTTCGAGAACGGGATGGGCTTCGACGGCTCCTCGATCACGGGGTTCAACGCGATCGAGGAGTCCGACATGCTCGCCCTGCCGGATCCGGCGACGTTCGCGATCCTGCCGTGGCGGCCCGAGGAGCAGGGCGTCGGACGCCTGTTCTGCGACGTCCTGACGCCCGAGCGCACGCCCTACGAGGGCGACCCGCGCCACGTGCTGCGCCGCGCGCTGAACCGTGCCGGCTCACTCGGCTTCGACACCTTCAACGTCGGTCCGGAGCTGGAGTACTTCCTCTTCAAGGACTCGCAGGGCACCGAGGTGCTCGACAACGGCGGCTACTTCGACCTGACGACGCTCGACGCGGGCTCGGACGTACGGCGCGAGACGGTGCTCGCGCTCGAGCAGCTCGGCATCCACGTGGAGTACACCCACCACGAGGTCGGACCGAGTCAGCACGAGATCGACATGCGCTACGCGGATGCGATGAAGATGGCCGACGACTGCATGACGTACCGCATCACGGTCAAGGAATACGCGATGAAGTACGGCTGGCACGCGACGTTCATGCCCAAGCCGCTGTTCGGTGAGAACGGCTCTGGCATGCACACCCACATGAGCCTGTTTCGCGACGGCAGGAACGCGTTCTTCGATGCCGACGACCCGTACTTCCTGTCGGATATCGGCAAGGCGTTCATCGCGGGGCAGCTCAAGCACGCCCGTGAGATCTCCTCGATCTTCGCCCAGTGGGTGAACTCCTACAAGCGCCTCGTCCCCGGCTTCGAGGCGCCCGTCTACGTCGCGTGGAGCCGGCGCAACCGCTCGGCCCTCGTGCGCGTGCCGCTCTACCACCCGGGCAAGGAGGCCTCGACTCGGATGGAGCTGCGCTGCCCCGACCCCGCCTGCAACCCCTACCTCACGTTCGCCGCGCTGCTGCACGCCGGCCTCGAAGGCGTCGAGAAGGGCTATGAGCTGCCCGAGCCGATGGAGAAGAACCTCTACCACCTGTCGCCCGACGACCGCCGCCGCCTCGGCATCGAGCAGCTGCCGGAGACGCTCGGCGAGGCGATCGAGCTGACGGCTGAGTCCGAGCTCGTGCTGCGCGCGCTGGGCGAGCACATGTTCAACCGCTACGTGGAGATCAAGCGCCGCGAGTGGGAGGACTACCGCGTGCAGGTCAGCCAGTGGGAGCTCGACCGGTACCTGCCGGTGCTGTGACGCCGGCCGCGAGCCGGCAGAGGCGGCGATGAAGTGAGCTTCCGGCGGGCAGCACGGTCGCCGTGGCGCAATCCTGCGAGCCGAAGGAGCCCTTGACATGTACCAGCCGGCGACGCTCGACCTCGGCGGTGACATCGAGGTTCACCGCCTCGGCTTCGGCGCGATGCGGATCACGGGCGAGGGCATCTGGGGACCCCCGCGCGACCGCGACGCGGCCAGGGCCGTCCTGCGGCGCGCCGTCGAGCTCGGCGTCGACCTGATCGACACCGCCGACAGCTACGGGCCGCACGTCAGCGAGGAGCTGATCGCCGAGGCGCTGCATCCGTACCCCGGCGCGCTGACGATCGCGACGAAGGGCGGCCTCCAGCGCACCGGCCCGGGCCAGTGGCCGCGCAACGGCCGCCCCGAGCACCTCAAGGCGGCGTGCGAGGGGTCGCTGCGGCGCCTGCGCGTCGAGCGGATCGACCTCTACCAGCTGCACTCGCCCGATCGCGCCGTCCCCTACGCCGAGTCGGTCGGCGCGCTCAAGGACCTCCAGGACGAGGGCAAGATCCGCCATGTCGGCGTCTCGAACGTGACCGTGGAGCAGCTCGACGAGGCTCGCTCGATCGTCGACGTCGTCTCCGTGCAGAACCGCTTCAACCTCACCGACCGCCGCTCGCAGGACGTGCTCGACGTCTGCGAGCGCGACGGCCTCGGCTTCCTGCCCTGGTTTCCGCTGGCCGCCGGCAGCCTCGCCGAGTCCGGCGGCGTCGTCGCCGAGATCGCCCGGGCGCACGACGCGACACCGGGCCAGGTCGCGCTCGCGTGGCTGCTGGCGCGGTCCCCGGTGATGCTGCCGATCCCGGGAACCGGCTCGCTCGAGCATCTGGAGGAGAACCTCGCCGCCGCCGACCTCGAGCTCGACGAGCCCGAGCTGCGGGAGCTCGACGCGGCCGGCTGAGCCGGGATTCCTAGGGCTTCGCCGGCGCCTCCGCGGCCAGCCGCGACGGCAACCAGACCCGCGGGCCGATGTCGAGCGTGAGCGCCGGGACGAGCACCGAGCGGACGACGAACGTGTCGAGCAGCACGCCGAAGGCGACGACGAACCCGATCTGCGTCAGGAAGACCAGCGGCAGCACGCCGAGGACGGAGAAGACGCCGGCCAGCACGATGCCCGCCGACGTGATGACGCCACCGGTGACGGCCAGGCCGCGCAGCATTCCCTCGCCGGTGCCGTGGCGCATCGTCTCCTCGCGCACGCGCGCCATCAGGAAGATGTTGTAGTCGATCCCCAGCGCGACGAGGAAGATGAAGGCGAACAGCGGGAGCGAGGGGTCGCTGCCCGGGAAGCCGAACAGGACGTCGAAGACGACCGCTCCGACGCCGAGCGCGGCGAGGAAGGACAGGATCACCGTGCCGATCAGCATGAGCGGGGCGACCAGCGCGCGCAGCAGCAGCACGAGGATCAGGAAGACGACGGCGAGCGCTACAGGCACGATCAGTCGGGTGTCGCGGGCGGCGGCCTCACGCAGATCGCTTTCGATCGCCGTCGCGCCGCCGACGAGCGTCTGCGGCCCGCCCGCCTGCTTTGCCGTCGCACGGATGTCGTCGATCAGCGCGAATGCCTCGGTCGAGAACGGCTCGGGCTCGAGCACGGCGTTGAGCAGGATGCCCTCGTCGCCGCGGGCGACCGGCGGTGTGACGGAGGCCACGCCCTCGGCGCCCGCCACGGCGCGGCGCACGTCGGCGATCTGCGACGCGTCGCGCACGATGATCTCCGTCGGCGCGTTGGCGCCGCTGGGGAACGACTGCGAGAGCAGCTCCTGGCCCTCGACCGCCTCGACGTCGTCGCGGAACTGGTTGCCCTGCGTCAGCCCGTCGTCGAAGTTCGCCACGCCGATCGCCATCACGGCCAGCACGGCGACCACGCCGATCCAGACGCGCCGGGGACGCAGCGCGATGCGGTCGCCGATCCGTCGCCAGGCGCCGCTCGTCTCGCCGGATGTGCCGTCGCCCTCGTGGTAGCGCGGGATGAACGGCCAGAACGCGCGACGTCCGAAGACGAGCAGGAGCGCGGGCAGCAGCGTCAGCATCGAGACCATCGCGACGGCGATGCCCAGCGCGCCGACCGGGCCCAGCCCGGACGTGCCGTTGACCTCGGCGAGCGTCAGGCAGAGCAGGGCCGCGATCACCGTCATGCCGGATGCGAGGATCGCCGGGCCGGCCGTGCGCAGCGCGAGCGTCATCGCCTCATGGCGGTTGGTGTGGCGCAGCAGCTCCTCGCGGTAGCGCGCGACGAGCAGCAGCGCGTAGTCGGTCCCGGCGCCCAGCACGAGCACCGAGAGGATCGCCGAGGACTGGCCGTTGACGGTCACGCCCGCCTCGGTCAGCCCGTAGCCGATCGCCCGCGTCGCGATCTCGGCGAAGCCGACGGCGATCAGCGGGATGAGAAAGAAGATCGGGCTGCGGTAGATGACGATCAGCAGGATCAGCACGAGCAGGAACGCGGCTCCGACCAGCACGCCGTCGATGCCCTCGAAGACCTTGATCGCGTCGGCGGAGAAGCCCGCCGGCCCGGTCGTCTTCACCTCCAGCCCGCCGCCGGGATCGCTCACCCGCTCGCGGACGTCCTCGACGGGGTCGAGGATCGTGGGCGCCTCGCCGTCGCTGGTGATCGCCGCCTGCACGATCGCCGCGTCGCCGTCGGCCGACCGTGCCGTCTGCTCGAAGTCCGAGGTCGCACGATAGTCCTGCCGGTTGAGCTCGCGGACGTCCGCGGCGATCCGCGCGCGATCGGCCGCCGTGAGCCCGCCCTCGCGCCGGTAGACGACGACGATCGGCACGATCTCGCCGCCCTGCAGCCGCTCGCTGACCTCCAGGGCCTTCGTCGACTCCGCGTCTCCGGGCAGGAAGGAGCTCGACTCGTTCTGCTCGGCGTCGGAGAACTTGGCGGGGAGCTGCGCGGCAAACGATCCGACGATCGCTGCGACCCAGATCCCGACGATGATCCACTTGATCCGGCGCTTGGCGGCGAGGGCGAGTATCGAGGACATGGGCTGACTAGTATCAGGAAGGTCTCCTGACGTCGCCGCCGGCCTCGAGGGCGAGCCCACCGATCTGCGCGGCCTCGAGGTGCTCGAGCAGGCGGGGACGCTGCACGCCGGGCGGCGAACATGGCCACGCCTGCTCGAGCCGGTCGAGCACCGTCGTGCCCCCCGCTGCTCGCCGGACCGGGACCTCGCCATCGCGTGTTCGCAGGCGACCTCATGCGCCGCTCGCAAGAGCAACGACGGCGCCACGAGCGACGGATCAGGGCGTCGACTCCAGCAGCTCGGCGAGCTCTGCCGGATCGTCCACCGGGGTCCGGCAGCTGAAGTTCTCGCAGACATAGGCCGCGGGGCGGCCGTCGAGCGGGGCGCGACCCTCGAGCAGCGGCACGCCGGCGTCGTCGGCGCCATCGCCGCCGGCGAGCACGAGGTGGGGGCGCAGGCGCGCCCGCACGACGCGCGCGAGCGCGCTCGTGTCGGCACCGACGAGCGCGACCTCCTGCGTCGGCGCGAGATGGAAGTCCAGCGCCTGCAGCAGGTGGCCGAAGGCCAGGGGCGATCGCGCCAGCAGGTCGGCGAACAGCCGCAGCACGCCGAGCGCGGCCTCCTCGTAGCGCGCGTCGCCGGTCAGTGCGGCCAGCCGCAGCAGTCCGTACGCCGCGCTCGACTGGCCCGACGGGATCGGCGAGTCGTCGATCTCCTTGCGCCGCGCGACGAGCTGCTCGTGGTCGCTGGAGGTCTGAAAGAAGCCCGCTCCGTCGTGATCTGCGAAGCGCTCGATCATCGTGTCGGCGAGCTCGCGCGCGGCATGGAACCAGCGCCGCTCGAACGTCGCCTCGTACAGCGTCAGCAGCGCCTCGACGAGGAAGGCGTGATCCTCGAGGTAGGCGTTGAGCTTCGCCTCGCCGGCGTTGTAGGTGCGCAGCAGGCGGCCGTCCTCGTCGCGCATCTCGTCGAGCACGAACGCGGCGGCGCGGCGCGCGGCGGCGAGGTAGTCGTCGCGCTCGAGCACCGCGCCGGCCTCGGCCAGCGCGCCGATCATCAGCGCGTTCCACGCCGTCAGGCGCTTGTCGTCGAGGCCCGGCCGGACCCGCTCTGCGCGCCGCGCGAGCAGCGCGGCGCGGATGCGCTCGCGTAGCTCCGGCGCCGGCTCGGGCCCGCGCGACTCGAGGATGTTGGCGCCCTCGAAGTTGCCGCTCTGCGTCGCGCCGAACCAGGCGATCGCCTCGTCGGCGTCGTCGCCGAGCACGTCGCGCAGCTCGTCGATGCTCCAGACGTAGAACCTGCCCTCGACGCCCTCGGAGTCGGCATCGAGGGCGCTGTAGAACGCGCCCTCCGGGCCGGTCATCTCGCGCAGCGCCCAGTCCAGCGTCTCCTCTGCGGTCCGCCGCAGGATCGGATCTCCGTCCTGCTCGGCGCCGCTGACCAGCCAGCCGTGCAGGTAGGCGCGCGCGAGCAGCGCGTTGTCGTAGAGCATCTTCTCGAAGTGCGGAACGGTCCAGTTGCTGTCGACGCTGTAGCGCGCGAAGCCGCCGCCGATCTGGTCGTTGATGCCGCCCGAGGCCATCGAGCGCAGCGTGTAGGTCGTCATCGTCTGCTCGCCGCGGCGCAGGAGGAACTCGATCGTCGACGAGGCCGGGAACTTCGGCGCCCCGCCCCAGCCGCCGTTCGTCGTGTCGAAGAGCGAGCGCGCCTGTGCGACGGCATCGTCGAGGATCTGCGCGCGCAGCGGCCCGTCGGCAGCCGTCAGCCCGGCGGCCCCGGCGAGCCGTGCCGCCAGCTCGCTGCTGTGCGCGCGGATCTCGTCGCGCTGGGTGTCCCAGGCCTTGGCGACGGCCTCGAGCACCGTCGGCCAGCTCGGCATCCCCTGACGCGGCTGCGGCGGAAAGTACGTCCCTGCGTAGAACGGGACCTGCTCGGGAGTTGCGAAGACGTTCAGCGGCCACCCGCCGGAGCCGTTCATCAACTGGCAGGCCTCCATGTACAGCGCGTCGACGTCGGGGCGCTCCTCGCGATCGACCTTCACGCAGACGAAGTGCTCGTTCATCTGCGCGGCGATCTCCTCGTTCTCGAAGCACTCGCGCTCCATGACGTGGCACCAGTGGCATGCCGAGTAGCCGATCGAGACGAGCAGGGGGCGGTCGAGCTCGCGCGCGCGGGCGAGCGCCTGCTCGCCCCAGGGATGCCAGTCGACCGGGTTGTGCCGATGCTGCAGGAGGTAGGGCGAGGTCTCGCCGGCGAGCGCGTTGGCCATCGGTTCAGCGGCTACCCGCCACGGCGCCGGCGGAAGCCGCGCAAGTACCGCGATCCGACGACGGCACGGGCCCGGGCCCCTTCGCAGAGCGCCGTCCGCGCATCGGCGCCGGCGCGGCGGGACAGCTACCGTCTGGCTGCCATCCGACCCGAGACGAGGAGCCAGTCACGTGTCCCAGCATCGCGAGCCCGTCACGGCGATCGGCGCCCCCGCCGCGATCGGTCCCTACAGCCACGCCGTCCGCGTCGGCGGGCTGCTGTTCTGCTCGGGCCAGATCGCGCTGGACCCCGAGACGGGCGAGCTGGCCGGCGAGACACCCGCCGAGCAGGCGGCCCGCTGCCTCGAGAACCTCCAGGCCGTCTGCGCCGCGGCGGGCGCCGGCCTCGCCGACGCGGTGCGCTGCACCGTCTACATGACCGACCTGAGCGCGTTCGCCGAGGTCAACGAGGCCTATGGCTCGTTCTTTGCGGCCGATCCGCCGGCGCGCGTCGCGATCGGCGTCGCCGCGCTGCCCGCGGGCGCCAAGGTCGAGATCGACGCGATCGTCGCGCTGCCCGCCCAGCCGGAGTGATGCCGCGGCCTCGCGTCAGCGCTGCTCGCGCAGCAGCGCGCGCCTGACCTTCCCGCTGGCGGTCTTCGGCAGCCCCTGCGCGAAGTCGATCCGGCGGGGGTACTTGTAGGGCGCCGTCTGATCCTTGACGTGGTCCTGCAGCGCCTGCGCCAGCTCCGCGGACGGTGCGAACCCGTCGCGGAGCACGACGACGGCGCGGACGATCGACCCGCGCTCCTCGTCGGGCGCGGCGACGACGGCGGCCTCGGCGACCGCGTCGTGGGCGACGAGCGCCGACTCGACCTCGAAGGGCCCGATCCGGTAGCCGGCCGAGATGATGACGTCGTCGGTACGGCCCTCGAAGAACAAGAAGCCGTGCTCGTCCTGCGTCACGCGGTCGCCCGTGCGCCACGGCCCGCCGGTCGCGCGGTCGCGGTCGCGATCGGCGTCGAGGTAGCGCAGGAAGAACGTCGGCACCGTCGCGGGGTCGACGACGAGCTCGCCGCCGTCGACGGTCAGCCCGATGCCCGGCAGAGCGAGTCCCATCGACCCCGGCCGGACGTCCGTCCCCGGCGGCATGCCGGTCAGCTGGCCGGTCTCGGTCTGGCCGTAGCCGTCGCGGATCTGCAGGCCGGTTGCCGCCTGCCAGGCGCGCAGAACCTCCGGGTTGAGCGCCTCGCCGGCGGCGACGAGGCCCCGCAGCGACGCGATCGGCCGCAACGCCGCGCGCTTGGCGATGACCCGGTACTCCGTCGGCGCCATGCAGAGCACGTTGACGCCTTCGCGCTCGAGCACGTCGAGGCGCTCTGCCGGATCGAAGCGCGCGTCGTGCAGCAGTGCCGCGGCGCCGCGGATCCAGGGAGCGATGAACGCGTTGCGCGCCGACTTGCTCCAGCCGCTGGCGGCGGTGCACCACACGAGGTCGCCCGTTCGCGGTGCGAGCCAGTGCTCGGCCTGGACGCGCTGCCCGCCGAGGTAGCGCTGGCCGTGCACCGCCGCCTTCGGCTCGCCGGCGGTGCCGCTGGTGAACGTGATCAGGCACGGATCGAGCGGCGCGAGCTGCGCCGGCGGCGGGGGATCGGCGCGCGCGCCGGGCGCCCAGCCGCCGCCCGTCGCCGTCCAGACCGTCGGCCCGTCCCAGCCCGATGCCGCCAGCACCGCCTCGTTGCGCGCATCGCAGACGACGGCGGCGGGGCGGCAGACGGCGAGCCGCAGCGCGAGGTCCTTGGCTCGCAGCTGCTCGTTGCAGGGCAGCGCGACGTAGCCCTGGCGAAAGCAGGCGACCATCGCCGCCACCCAGGCGGGGCGGTTTCCGACCAGCGTGAGCACGGTCTCGCCCCGCCGCACGGCGTGCTCGTGGTGCAGCGCCGCGGCCAGCGCGCGGGCGCTTGCCGCGACCTCGCCGAACGACCACTCGCGACGCGCCCCGTCGCCTGCGAGCTCGACGATCGCCAGGCGCCCGGCCGGCGCGCGCTCCACGACGTCGACGGCGAAGTTGCCCATGCGCCGGGCAGTCTCGCACGGCTCGCGCGGGCATCCTCCACACGGGTAAGCTGACTCGCGAGTCAACCGCGAGATCCTGACCCTGGGAGAACGTCACGCCATGGCCGTAGCCCCCGCGTACAGCGAGTACACCGACGAGCAGAGGGACATCATCGCGATGGTCCGCCAGTTCGCCGACGAGCAGATCCTGCCCAACGCCGAGCACTTCGACCATGAGGACGAGTTTCCGCAGGACATCGTCGACCAGATGAAGGAGCTCGGGCTGTTCGGGGTCACGATCCCCGAGGAGTACGGCGGGATGGGGCTGGACCTGACGACCTACTGCATGATCGTCGAGGAGCTCTCGCGCGGCTGGATCTCGATCTCGGGGATCATCAACACGCACTTCATCGGCTCCTACCTGCTCATGAAGTACGGCACCGAGGAGCAGAAGCAGAAGTACCTCCCGCAGATGGCGACCGGCGAATGCCGCGCCGCCTTCAGCCTCTCGGAGCCGGAGATGGGCTCCGACGTGCAGGCGCTCAAGGCGACCGCGAAGAAGCTCGACGACGGCCGCTACGAGCTCAACGGCCAGAAGATGTGGGTCACCAACGGCCTGCGATCGCAGATCGTCTTCGTGCTCGTGCGCACCGACCCCAAGGCCGATCCGCCCTACAAGGGCATGACGTGCTTCATCGCCGAGAAGGAGCCGGGCGTGTCGGAGAACACCGGCGAGTACGCGGGCTTCGTCGTGCCGCCGCCGCTGAAGAAGATGGGCTACAAGGGCGTCGAGTCGACCGAGCTGGTCTTCGACGGCTACAAGTGCCCGGCCGAGAACGTCCTCGGCGGCGAGGCCGCCGGCCTCAACCGCGGCTTTCAGCAGATGATGGACGCGCTCGAGGTCGGCCGCGCGAACGTCGCGGCGCGAGGCGTCGGGATCGCCCAGCGCGCGCTCGAGCTGGCGCTGCGCTACTCGCAGGAGCGCCGCGCGTTCGGCAAGCCGATCGCCCAGCACCAGGCGATCCAGTTCAAGCTCGCCGACATGGCGACGCAGATCGAGGCCGCGCGCCTGCTGACGCGCAAGGCGGCGCGGCTGAAGGATGCGGGGGAGAGCTCCGAGCTCGAGGCCGGCATGGCGAAGCTCTTCGCGTCGGAGGCCGGGCGCTTCTGCGTCGAGGAGTGCTTCCGCATCCACGGCGGCTACGGCTACTCCAAGGAGTACGAGATCGAGCGCCTGTACCGCGACGCGCCGCTGTTGCTGATCGGCGAGGGAACGTCGGAGATCCAGAAGATGGTCATCGGGCGCAAGCTGCTCGCGCGCCACAGGATCTAGCGATGACGAACGCGATGCGCCGCCGCCGGGTCCTCGCAGCGGCGCTGACGGCGACCCTGTCGCTCGCGGTGGTGGCCGATGCGAGCCACGCGCCGGGCGGGGGCTGCAGCGACTGTGCCGACCACCGGTACTGGCCGACGGTGAACGGCGTGTTCAAGAAGGCCAGGAGTCGAGCGGTGACATACGCCGGCACGAGCCGTTCGGACGAGTTGCTCGGACATCACCGCTCCGACACGCTGCGCGGTGGCGACGGCAGCGACATCCTCTGGGGTGACTGGGATCCAAGAGCCCAGCCGCGGTCCCAGCGAGATCGCATCCACGGCGGCAACGGGACGGACTTCATCTACGGCTCGCATGGCCACAACACGATCTACGCCGGCGCGGGGAACGACGTGATCTCGGTGCACTACGGCCGCGGCTTCGTCGACTGCGGTCCCGGCCGCGACATCTACCACGTCGCACGCTCACGGCGTCGCGGCTACAGGTTTCGCAACTGCGAGAAGGT
The DNA here is from genome assembly GCA_046565905.1 of Thermoleophilia bacterium. Classification (GTDB taxonomy): domain Bacteria; phylum Actinomycetota; class Thermoleophilia; order Solirubrobacterales; family Solirubrobacteraceae; genus CADCVQ01. The sequence continues at coordinate 41,894 of JBKHXR010000095.1, forward strand.
CGACTACCGGCCCGAGCGCGTTCGCGGCGGCCCGATGAAGCCGCTCTCCTAGGCCCATCCCGGGCGGCACTGGTTTTCGGGTAGTAATGGCGGATGCGTCCGCGATCGTCGCTGGCCGGGCTCGTCGTCGGCGCGGCCGCGTTCACGCTGATCGTCAGCGTCACGGCGGTCGTCAGCCTCGCGTACCGCGGCCCGTCGATGGACGTCGCCGTCGAGACGGCGGCGGCGTTCGCCGCCGGCGCGTTCGTCGCGGCGCGCGCCGTGCGCCGTCCTGCCGTCGCGCAACGCGCCCCGGAGCGGTCGGCAGTGCCGCACGAGCGCCGGCGGCCGGCGCGCGAGATCCACGACGGCCGCGGGTCGCCGACGAGGCGGCCGTGCGCTGGGGGACACGGCTCGACTCGCACGCCGTCGCCGGCCTCGAGCCCGCGGCGCCCGCACGCGAGGCGCTGCTGCGGATCGTCGGTCAGGCGGTGACGAACGCCGCGCGTCATGGCAGGGCGCAGCAGATCCGCCTCGAGCTCTTCGAGCAGCCGGAGTCGCGCGTGCGGATCGTCGACGACGGCAGCGGCTTCGATCTGGCGTCGGTGGAGCAGCACAGCGGGCGCCACGGCATCAGCGGGATGCGCGAGCGCGCCGAGCAGATTGGCGTGCGCCTGCGCGTGCGGTCGACACCGGGGGAGGGGACGGAGATCGTCGTGGCGCTGACGTGAACGAGATCGTGCGCGTGCTGCTCGCCGAGCCCGACGCGCCGACGCGCGCCGGGATCAGGATCGCCCTGGAGGCCGCCGGCATCGAGATCTGCGGCGAGCCGCTGGATGCCCGCTCTGCGGCGGAGTGCGCGGCTGCCGAGCGACCGCACGTGTGCCTGATCGACGAGGGGCTGCACGGAGGCGGCGTCCTGGCCGTCGACGCGATCCACCGCAGGCTGCCGGAGACGAAGCTGATCATGCTCACCGAGGCCGAGGAGCCCAGGTCGCTGCTGCAGTCGATCCGCGCCGGAGCCGTCGGCTACGTGCGCAAGGACCTCGACCCGACGCGGATTCCGGCGACGATCCGCGGCGTGCTCGCGGGCGAGGCGGCGCTCTCGCGGCGGCTGACCTACCGGCTGCTGGAGTCCCTGCGCACGCGCGAGCGCGGACGCGCTGCGCCGACGACGCCGGGTGGGCCGTCGATCACCGACCGCGAGCTCGAGGTGCTCGAGCTCATGACCGAGGGGCTGCGGACCAGCCAGATCGCCGCGCAGCTGTCGATCAGCGAGGTGACGGTCCGCCGGCATGTGTCCTCTGTCGTGGCAAAGCTCGGCGTCAAGGATCGAGCGGCGGCGATCGCGGTGCTGAGCGGTCGTTCACGCGCGTGAACGGCGATCGGTCGGGCGGCCCGTCGGCTGTCGTCGCCGGCTGCGTGCGCCGACGACCGAGCACGCCTGCCTTCAGCGCGACGTCGTCGCCCCGCGTCGCGAGCTTGCCGCGCTGCGCCAGACCGCAATCGCCTGCGCTCGGGCTCGCACGCCGCGTCCGCCCGGTCAGCCCTGCTCGTCGATCAGGCCGAGCGGGACGGCGAGCACCGCGGCCTGGATGCGGTTCTCGACAGCGAGCCTCTCCAGCGTGCGCGACACGTGGTGCTTCTCGCGCCGACCTCGTGGCCACGGCGACCGACGACGCGGGGAACATCGCAACTGCGAGACGCGGCTACGACGGCCGCCTGTTCGCGCTCTCCGGGTTCCTCCAGCGGTCGACATGGGCGTGCTCGACACCGTCGAGAACGGCGCCACCGTCCCGCTGGGGTTCACGGTCGCCGACGAGGGCGTCGTCGCACTCCGTCCGCGCCGCTCCGGTCTGACAGCGATGCCGCAACGCCCGGTGCGGCGCTCACCGCACCGCTGCCGGCGACGGCCCTGGTCTGCGCGCCTGCCCGGCTTGTGGCGCCCCATCAACTACCCTTCGCCGCTCGTGCCGCCCGCGGACAAGACCGAGGACGCCAAGACGCTCATCGAGATCGCGATCAAGCGCTTTCTCGAGGACGTGCCGGCGCTTGCGCCGCTGAAGCTCGTCTTCGCCGTCGAGCTGCGCGGCCGCGGCGACGTCCAGCTGTACCGCGTCGAGCTTGCCGGCAACGGCGACATGACGGTCGCCAAGGGGATCGCCGAGGATGCTCGGGTGCGCGTCGCGATGCCGCGGGCGTTCTTCAACGTGATGGCCAAGGAGGCGCACATCGCCGACTGGCGCGAGGCCTTCACGTACGGCCAGGCGAAGGCGACGGGCGTCGAGCAGATCCTGAAGCTGATCGTCCACGTCGTGGAGAAGCAGGAAGAGCGTCAGCGCACGCGCCGGGCGCGTCACTGAAGCGCGACGGGCCGGCTGAAGAGCCGGCCCGTCGACAGGTTGAGGGTGATCGGCCGGCCGCACGCCGGCCGCCGGCCACCGCTACTTGCGTGAGTATGGATCGACCCACACGTCGTCGATCGACCAGTCACCGCCCTGCGCGGTGAAGCGGAAGGCGATCGGCGTGTGCTCGCCCGGCAGCAGCGGCAGCAGGTTGGCGACGGCCAGCAGCGGGAGCGTCGGCTCCCAGCTGCCGCTGCCGAGGAGCGCACCGATCGGCAGCGTGACGACGTCACCGGAGGCCAGCTCGAAGAGCACGTCGACGTTCAGCGTCGAGAGCGAGGACAGCAATCCTGTGCTGGTGCGCTTCGCGAAGAGACGAATCGTCGGATGCGTCAGGCCGACACACATCGTCGCGCTGGTCGCAGAGCTGCCGGAGCGCAGGGAGAGCGACTTCGCGTCGTCGTCGCCGCCGACGGCGTACGGCGAGTTGCCGTTGACGACCTGCGCACCATCCGACAAGGACCAACCGTGCATGGCGCCTTCGAAATCGCCGCCGGGGAGCTCGGTGTAGTCCGCGACGTCGAGCCACGGCAGGAAGGTCTTGTTGAGCCCCTGATCCTCACACGACGGCGCCGAGGCGACGAGGACCCCCGCGTTGGCGGTGCTTGTACTCGCGGCGAATGCGAGCAGCGCGATCAGGGCTGCAGCGCCGGTGCGGAGGGATTGGCGACGGACAGACACGAGCAAGCTCCTTCTTTTGGGTTTCTGGCCGCCTCGGCGCTTCCCCGCAGCTTCGGCGTCGGTAGTTCATCGCCAGAAACGCGCGACAACTACGTACGACATCCGGCTACGCACGTTTGAGGCTTCTCACGTTCGCGCCGATAGGGTCGTGGGGTGAGCCTGCGCGACCACATGCCGGCGACATCGCGTTTTCGCGCAGCCGCGAAGCCGCATCTGACAAGCGCCGCGGAGCGGCTCGTCATCGTGAGCAACGAACGCCGTCATCAGCGCGCGGCGCGACGCGAGATGGTCGTGGAGGCCGTATTCGCGACCGTCGCTCTCGCGGTCGCGCTGCTGCTGCCGCAGGTCTCGGACGCCGCCGCACCGCAACCTCTCGTCGTGGTCGCGCTCGTCGTCGCCTTCGCGATCGTGTTCCGCGTCGAGTTCGACGTGGGCGCCGGCTTCGTATCGCCGCTGCAGCTCGTCTTCGTGCCGATCGTCTTCCTCGTCGACCCCGGATGGGCGCCGCTCGTCGTGATCGGCGGACTCGTCCTCGGACGGCTGCACGACATCGTCCGCGAGCACAATCCGGGCCGCCAGCTGCTCGTCGCGGTCGGCAACTCCTGGTTCGCCATCGGTCCCGCGCTGGTCCTCGTCCTCGGCAACGTGACCACGCCCAGCATGGAGCACTGGCCTCTGTACCTGCTGGCGCTCACGGCGCAATTCGCCGGTGACACGATCACCGGCATGGCTCGTGAGCGGCTCGTGCTCGGCGTGACCCCGCGCCTGCAGCTGCGGATGACCGGCCTCGTCTTCCTCGTCGACCTGCTGCTCACGCCGGTCGGACTGCTCGCGGCGCTCGTCGCGCTCGACGCGCCGCTCGCCTTCCTGCTTGTCCTGCCTCTCGCCGGGCTGCTGCGGATCTTCGCGCGCGAGCGCTCGGCACGGATCGACCAGGCGATCGAGCTGAGCGCCGCCTACCGCGGAACCGCGTTCCTGCTCGGCGAGGTCATCGCCGACGACGACGCCTACACGGGCGAGCACAGCTACGGCGTCATCGCGCTCTCGCTCGAGATCGCCGACGAGCTCGGCCTGGACGAGGACGAGCGGCGGCTGGTCGAGTTCGGGGCGCTGCTTCACGACGTCGGCAAGATCGCCGTGCCGAAGGAGATCATCAACAAGCCTGGTCCGCTCGACGACGACGAGTGGTCGGTGATGCGCCAGCACACGATCGCCGGCCAGCAGATGCTCAACAAGGTCGGCGGCAGCATGACCGACGTCGGCGCCATCGTCCGCTCCTCGCACGAGCACTGGGACGGCAACGGATACCCCGACGGCATCGCCGGCGAGGACGTTCCGCTCGCGGCGCGCATCGTCTCCGTCGCCGATGCGTTCAGCGCGATCACGACCACGCGTCCCTATCGCAAGGCGCAGACCGCCGAGGCCGCGATCGAGGAGCTGCGCACGTGCGCGGGCACGCAGTTCGATCCCAAGGTCGTCGAGGCGCTCGAGTCCGTGCTGAGCCGCCCGGCGGCGAGGACGCCGACGGAGTTCTTCGCGCGCACGGCCTATCCCGAGCCGGCGACGCTGCGCGCGGTGCCCGACCTCGACAGCATCGACAGGATGATCGAGGAGCAGCTCGGGCAGCGCCTGTGACGCGCGGCCGAGCGCAACTTCGCGGCGCGCGGCACGGCCTCCGGTAGAACACCGGCATGCACATGCGTCGCGCGCTCCAGGCGCTGGACGAGCTGCCCGAGGCCACGGTCGTCCTCGCGCCCGTCCGCGACGAGGGCGGATCGGTGGTCGACCTCGTGTTCGAGTACGCCAACCGCGGCGCGAGCGTGATCGCCCGCATGCCTCGCGAGCAGCTGCTCGGCCACCGCCTGCGCGAGGCGCTGCCCTCGTTCCCGGACGACCTGTTCGACAAGCTCGTCGCCGTGCTTCAGGGCGGCGCGCCGCTGCGCACGCAGCTCGACCTCACAGGCCGCTTCGCCGGCCGCGCGCCGTTCTCGGCGCGCTTCGAGATCTCCGCGTCGCGGCTCGGCGGCCGGCTGCTCGTCGTCTATGAGGACACCGCCGAACGTACGCGCGCGATCGCCACCGAGCGGCGCTATCGCGCCGTCCTCGAGGCGACCTCCGACTGGGTCTCGATCGCCGACGGCGACAACAACCTCGTCTACGTCAATCCCGGCGGCCGGCGGATGGTGGGCATCGGGCTCGACGAGGACATCACGGGGCGGCGGATCGGGGAGTTCTCGCCCGCGTGGGCGCGCGAGCGCGTGCTCGGCGAGGCGCTGGCGGCCGCACGCCGCGACGGCTCTTGGCGCGGCGATCTGGCGCGCCTGCACCGCGACGGCCACGAGATACCGGTGTCGCAGGTGATCGTCGCGCGGATGACCGACGCAGGCGAGGTCGACTTCTATGCGACGATCGCGCGCGACATGACGCGCGAGCGCGCGGCCGAGGCGGCGCTGCGCGAGAGCGAGGAGCGCTTCAGGATCACCTTCGAGCAGGCGCCGATCGGCGTCTCCCTGCTGGACCTCGAGGGCAACTTCGTGCAGGTCAACGATGCGTACTGCACGATCGTCCGGCGCTCGCGCGAGGAGCTCGTGCGCGCCGGGCCGACTGCCATCACGCATCCCGACGACGTCGCCTTCACGCGCTACGCGATGCGCCTGCTGATCGCCGGCAAGGTCCCCGTCCTGCGGTTCGACAAGCGCTTCGTCGACGCCACCGGGGAGTCGATCTGGTGCGAGCTGAGCGGCAGCCTCTTCCGCGATGCCGAGGGGCGGCCACAGTACCTCATCGGGATGCTGCAGGATCTCAGCGAGCGGCGCGTCGCGCACACGCTGCAGCGAAGCATGCTCACGCGACTGCCGCAGATCGACGGCGTCGAGCTGAAGGAGCGCTACCTCCCCGGGACGCGTCAGACCGACGTCAGCGGCGACTGGTACGACGCGATCCCGCTGCCCGACGGGCGCGTAGGCATCGTGATCGGCGACGTCGTGGGACGCGGGATCGAGGCGGCGGCGACGATGAGTCAGCTGCGCACGGCGCTGCGCGCCTACGCCGTCGAAGGCCTCGAACCGTCCGTCGTCGTCGGCAAGCTGCACCGGCTCGTCGATCACCTGCGCGTCGGCATGAGCACGACGCTCGTCTACCTCGATCTCGACCCGTTCACCCGCGAGGTGCGCTACGTGAGCGCGGGCCACCTGCCGGTCCTGCACGTCCCAGCCGAGGGCGATTCGCGCTTCCTGACGGGCGCACGCTCGACGCCGCTCGGAACCGCGCCGGCGGGCTCTGAGATTCCGCAGGAGCGCTTCGTGCTCGACCCGGGCGACACGATCCTGCTCTACACAGACGGCCTCGTCGAACGGCGCGACGCCGGCATCGACCGGCGCCTGGAGCAGCTGCGCGGCGCGCTGGCCGAGGCACCGCGGGAGCTGCCGGCGGCGCTCGAGCACGTCATCGCGAGCATGGCGGGCGACGAGGCGCTGCGCAAGGACGACATCGCGCTGCTCGCGCTGCGTATCAGCGTGCCCTCGAGCGAGCCGTTCACGGCCTCGATCCTGCCTGCCGCCGAACAGCTCGGCGCGCTGCGCGGCGACCTGCGCGCGTGGCTGGCGCAGGCCGGCGCGACCGCGAGCGAGGCCGGCGACGTGCTGATCGCGGTCGGCGAGGCGTGCGCGAACGCGATCGAGCACGCTGGCACCGCGCCGGGGACGGCGATCGACGTCCGCGGCCAGCTCGCCGGACGCGACGTCGTCCTGCGCGTGCGCGACCGCGGCTCGTGGCGGCCGACCGAGCCGCAGCCCGACCGCGGCCACGGCCTACGGCTCATGCGCGTCCTGATGGACAGGATCGAGATCGCCCGCAGCGACGACGGCACGCGCGTCGAGTTACGGCGGCGGCTGTCGGCGCGCGCCGCAGCAGCCGTCGGCGCGTCCGGCGAGGAGCACGACCACGAGCTCGCCACGCTGGCGTTCTCGCGCGAGCGCGGCGTGACCGTCGCGCGGCTGCAGGGCGATGTCGACCTCGCCGGCATCGCCGCGCTGGGGAGCACGCTCGCCGCCGCCGTGCCCGACGGCGACCGCGGGCTGGTGCTCGACCTCAGCGCCGTCGACTACCTCGACAGCGCCGGCCTGCACCTGCTGCACCGCGCCTCGCGGTCGCTCGGCGCTCGCGGCCAGTCGCTGCGACTCGTGGTCGCGCCGGACGCCGCCGTCGTGCGGCTGCTCGAGCTCGTCGACATCGAGCGGACGGTGCCGGTCGACGCGTCCGTCGCGAAGGCGGTCGACGCGCTCGTGCCGCCGCCGTTGACCTGAGCCGCACTGCCTCGGGCGCGGACGCGTCGCGGCGGCCCGGGTGCTACCGGCCCGGGTGCTACTCGAGTGCCGCGCCGCCGTCGTAGAGCTTGAGCACCCGCACGGCCTTCTCGCCGACGTCGAGGTGCGCGGTCTCCAGGCACAGCCTGCACAGCACGCACTCGTCGACGTTGCGCTCGACGATCTCCAGCTTGCCGTCGCCGCTCTCCCGGTAGATGTCGACCGGGCAGACCTGGTCGAGGTGGGCGGCGAGCTCGGGCCGGGCGGCCAGCGCGTCGTCGTCGACCTCGATGCCGATGAAGATGCCGTCGACTCTCATGCCGCGCCTCCTCGGGTCCACGCCGGGACGCTGACGCCCGGCGGCGGCTTGTGCTCGACGTGCGCCGGCAGCTTGGACTTCATGATGTGCGGGATCTCGGAGATCTCCTCGGCGACGGTGATGCCGGCGTCGGCGAGGCGGGCGATCTTCTCGGCGGCGGTGTCCTCCTTGCCCTCGACGATCGTCCCCGCATGCCCGAAGCTCATGCCCGGCATCTCGTCCATGAAGCGCCCGGCCATGAAGGCGACGATCGGCATCCGGCAGTCGTTGTCGATCACCCACTGCGAGAGCTCGGCCTCCATCCGTCCACCGGGCTCGGTGTAGATGACGATCCCGTGCGTCTGCCCGTCGGCCTCGAAGAGCGGCATCAGCTCGGCGTAGGTCGAGCCGATGATCGCGTCGCCGCCGATCGAGACGGCGGTCGACTGGCCGAGGCCGGCCGCCGTGAGCGTGGAGGACATCTCCGTCGTCATCCCGCCGGAGCGGCTGATGACGCCGATCGGGCCGGGCGAGTAGGCCTGCTCGGCGTTCTTCGCCGGGCCGCCGATGCCGCCCATCTTGATGACGTCGGGCACGATGATCCCCAGGCAGTTGGGCCCGATGATCCGCGCACCGCGCATGCCGGCGAGCTCGACCATCTGCGCGACGTCGCGGCGCGGGATGCGCTCGGTGACGATGACGATGAGCTTGATGCCGTTCTCGATCGCCTCGAAGACGGCGTCCTTCGTGAACGCCGGCGGGACGGTGACGACGGATCCGTCGATCGGGCCGCCGTGCGCCTCGACGCACTGCGCGACGGTGTCGTGCACCGGGACGCCGTGCACGTCGCGCCCCTTGCGGCCCGGCGTGACGCCGCCGACGATCTTCGCGCCGGCGCCGTAGTCGAGGCACTCGCGCGTGAGGTTGACGGCCTCGCGGCCGGTGATGCCCTGGACGATGAACGTCGTCGTGTCGTCGATCAGGATGCTCATGACGCGCCCTCGGCGGCCGGCGCCACCACGTCGGGGCCGGAGATCTTCTCGACGGCGCGGCGCGCGGCCTCGTGCATCGAGACCGAGCGGTCGGCGTACTCGATTCCGTACTTGTCGAGGATCTTGAAGCCCTCTTCCTCCCACGCGCCGGGGATGCGGAAGATGGCGATCTTCTCGGCCGGATCGACGCCGAGCTCGAGGCAGGCCTTGATGACGCCGCGCGCGACGATGTCGACGCGGGTGTTGGAGACGATCGACATCATCACCGCGATCTTGTCGACCCCGGGCTTGGTGAGCACGAGCTTCGCCAGCCCGCACGCCTTCTGCACGGATGGGTTGCCGCCGATCTCGCAGTAGTTGGCCGGCTCGCCGCCGTGCGCGCGGACGGCGTCGAAGAGCGTCAGCGAGCCGCCGCCCGCGCCGATCACCAGGCCGATGTTGCCGTCGAACTCGGTGACGTTGCCCGCGACGCCGCGGTGGTCGGAGCCGTCGACCTCCTCGCCGGCGAGCTCGAACTCGGTCGGCTCGCGGGCCAGGCGCGTCTCGTCGTCGCCGACGCCGAGGTCCGCGAGCAGCCCCTTGTGGCGCCCGCGCGCCTCGCTCTCCATGTCCATGTGCGCGTCGAGCGCGACGAACGTGCCGTCCGTCATCTCGCACAGCGGGTTGATCTCGGCGAGCACCATGTCGTTGTCGACGAACAGCTGCGCGAGCCGGCGCACGATCGGCGTCAGGCGCTGCAGCGCCTTGCCGGTGACGCCGGTCTGCGCGATGCACTCCTTCGCCTGGTAGTCCGACACCGCGATCAGGTTGGAGATGTGCACCCGGCCGACGTGGTCGGGGTGCTGCTCTGCGACCTGCTCGATGTCGATCCCGCCCATGTCGCTGAAGAGGATCACGGGCTTCTTCGCCGTGCCGTCCCAGACGACGCCCGCGTAGTACTCCTGCTTGACGTCGGCCCTGGGGTCGACGAGCACGCCGCGCGGCATGTGACCGTTGATCTCGAGCCGGAGGATCTCGGCGGCGTAGGCCTCGGCCTGCTCGGGCGTGTCGGCGAACTTCACGCCGCCGGCCTTCATCCGGCCGCCGGTCAGGACCTGCGACTTGACGACCGTCGGGCCGCCGATCCGCTCGGCGATCGTGCGCGCCTCGGCGGCGTCCGTCGTGAAGCCGAAGTCCGTGACCGGGATGCCCGCTCGCTTGACGATCTCGCGGGCCTCGTATTCGAAGAAACGCATCTGCTCCTGACCTGCCGTAGGGCCGACGTATCAGCGCTGGACCCTATCGGGATCAGGCCCTCGCGCCCTGCATCTCGTAGGCCTCGGCCAGCTCGGGATCCTTGCGCGCGAGCATCTCGGCGAGATCGACCATCACGCGGCATTGCTTCCAGGTCGCGTCGTCCTGCATCTTGCCGTCGATCATGTGCACGCCGCGCCCGTCGGGGATCGCCTCGATCACGCGCTTGGCGAACCTGACCTCTTCGGGCTCGGGCGAGAAGACCTTCTTGGCGATGTCGATCTGGACCGGGTGCAGCGACCAGGCGCCGACGCAGCCCATCAGGAACGCGGCGCGGAACTGCGCCTCGCAGCCCGCCGTGTCCTTGATGTCGCCGAAGGGGCCGTAGAACGGCAACATGTCGCGCGACGTGCAGGCGTCGACCATGCGCGCGATCGAGTAGTGCCAGAGATCCTGCTGCGCGGTGACGCGCGGCGCATCGGCGTTCTCCGGATCGGGGTCCGAGAGCGAGACGTAGCCGGGGTGCCCGCCGCCGACGCGGGTCGTCTTCATCCGGCGGCTGGCGGCGAGGTCGGCGGGGCCGAAGCTCATGCCCTGCATGCGCGGGCTCGCGGAGGCGATCTCCTCGACGTTCGTGACGCCGAGCGCCGTCTCGAGCAGCGCGTGGATGAGGATCGGGCGCTCGATCCCGGCCTTCGCCTCGAGCTGGGCGAGCAGGCGGTCGACGTAGTGGATGTCCTCCGCGCCCTCGACCTTCGGAACCATGACGACCGAGAGCTTGTGGCCGATCTCGCCGACGATCCGCGTGAGGTCGTCGAGCACCCAGGGCGACTCGAGCGAGTTGACGCGGGTCCACAGCGCCGTGTCGCCGAGGTCCATCTCGCGGCCGACGGTGATCAGCCCCTCGCGCGCGGCCTCCTTGCGCTCGACGGGCACGGCGTCCTCGAGGTTGCCGAGCAGGATGTCGACCTTGCGCGCGATGTCGGGCGCCTTGGCGACCATCTTCTCGTTGGAGAAGTCCAGGAAGTGGATCATCCGCGACGGCGTCACGGGAATCTCGTGCAGCGGCTCGGGCGCGCCGATCGCCAGGGGCTTGAAGAAGGCTCTGGGGTTCTTCACGTGTCGCTCTCCGGTCGATGGGCGGCGTGGGCGGGCGCCCCGGAAACTATCGAGTCGGCGTCCCGCGGTGGGCGCGCGGGTCCCGCGCGCCGCGCCGTCCCGGCGTTCGGCATGATCCGCAGGCTGCTCGACCCAAGGAGACCGATGAGCGACGACTTCACCACCGACCAGGCCGAGCGCGAGGCGTCCGGCGCGCACCCGTACGGCCGCTACCTCGAGGAGTTCGAGGTCGGCGCGATCTACAAGCACTGGCCGGCGAAGACCGTGACGGAGAGCGAGGACCACCTCTTCTGCCTGCTGACGATGAACCACCATCCGCTGCACGTCAACGATGTCTACGCCAAGCAGTCCCAGCAGGGGCGCAACGTCGTCGTCGGGCCGATGGTCTACTCGCTGGCGCTCGGCATGAGCGTCTCCGACGTCAGCGGCAAGGCGATCGCCAACCTCGCCACCGAGGAGCTCAAGCATCCCGCGCCGGTCTTCCACGGAGACACGCTGTTCTGCGAGTCCGAGGTGCTCGAGAAGCGCGAGTCCAAGACCAAGCCCGACCGCGGGACGGTGCGCGTCCACACCCGCGTGCTCAACCAGGACGGCGTCCTCGTGGCGGAGTTCAAGCGCCTCGTGCTCGTGCCGCGACGCGAGCACGGCCCGCCCGTGCAGGCCTCCGACGCCACGTGAGCGCACGGCGGGGCGGCCCGATCGGCCGCCCCGCCGCTGGGCGCTTCGCGGTGGCTCGTCACAGCAGCCAGCTGCGGCGCGCCGCCGGCGGCCGGCGGTTCAGCACATGACGCTGACCGTCGCCCCGTCGGTGCTGCCCGGATCGATCGCGGCGCCCGCCTCGTCGAGCGTGAACAGCTGGACGGAGTCGGTGCCCTGGTTGTCGACTGCCACGGTGTACGCCGGCGCGCTGCCGGGGCCGGGAGGGCCGCCGCCGGTGGCGTCTGCGGGCGTCGCCTGGATGACGCAGGCGCTGATGTCGCGGTTGAACGTGATGACGAAGTCGCCGATCCCCGTCCGCGAGGCGCCCGTCGCGCCGTTGGAGCGGACCACGGACGCGCCCGCAGCGTCGAGGTCGGTGAGCGCCCACAGCAGCTCGGTCTTCTGCACGAACGCCGTCGAGTCGACGCCGTCCAGCGTGTTGGAGTCGGCGGCCTTGTCGGCGGTCTCCGCGGCGAGGCCCGCCTTGGCGCGCGCGGTGGCGACGATCTGCGCGGCGTCGAGGTTGTCGACGCGGTCGGCGTTCAACCCGGTGGCGACCGCGGTGGCGTTCGTCGTGAACGGCCGGGCGCCGGGTGCGCCGGAGGTGATCGTTCCCACCACCGGGCCGCTGTTGGAGTTGAACTCGAAGGCGCGACCGGTGCTGAGGTTGCTCGCTCGGTAGCAGGGCTTGCTCGTGGCGGCGGCCGACGCGCGGCAACCGTTGATGAAGCCGCCGCCGGTCGACGACAGGTTGGACATGCGCATCGCGAAGCCGCCCTTCGCAGCCGTCGTCGTGCGGATGTTCGCGATGATCTCCGTCTCGCTCGTCGTCGTGCCGTTGCGAACCCCTTCGCGCAGGTTGTCGCCGGTCGCGGCGCCGGCGAAGGGGGCGCCGCAGATGACCAGTACCCCGGCGGCGGCGACGGCCGCCCGGGTCCTCGGCGCCCCGTCGCGTGCGCGTCGGCGCGCCGCGGCGCGCGGTTCGGCGGAGGTGCTGAATCGCTTCATGGGTTGCTCCCCTTTCGTGGAGCGCCCCGCGCGAGCATTCGTCCTCGGCGGTCGCGGCGCGACGCCCCGGTTCGTCGTCGACTGCCGCGAGCAGCGTATGCCCCGCCGCCGGTCGCGTGTGTTACGGCCCGCACACAGCGGCGCCAACAGCGGACGGCAACGACGAGGGGGCGCCCGCAGGCGCCCCCTCGACAGCTTCGCTGTGACCCGTGCGCCTGCTCAGCAGTGCGCGGCGAGGTGGAAAGCGCGGTCGGCTGCCGCGCCGGCCGAGTCGAACGTCGTCACGGTGACGACCGTGCTGCCCTCGGCGAACGCCGGGGTGGCGCTGATCTCGCCGCCGGCGCCGCCGATGATCGCGGTCGACAGCGCGCAGGTCCGGACGTCGCCCGCGAACGCGACCGCGTACGTGCCGTCGCCCGCCGGGTTGGTGACGCCGTCGGTGTTGACGCCGCGGGTGGTGCCGGCCGTGCCGTCGGCCGCGACCTGCGCGTAGCGCGCCTGCAGGTCCGTCGAGTCCTTGCCGTCGACCGTGTCGGCGTCCAGACCGGCCTTGGTCCGTGCGGCCGCCACGATCTGCGCGGCGTCGAGGTTGTCGAGGCGGTCGGCGTTCAGGCCGGTCGCGACGCCCGTGGCGTTGGTGACGAACGGCTTCTTGCTGTCGCCGCCGGTGCCGGCGCTGATCAGGCCGACGACGGGGCCGTTGGACGCGTTGAACTCGAACGCGTAGCCCGTGGACAGGTTGTTGGCGCGCACGCAGGGGTTCTGCGGAAGCGGCTTGGCCGCGGAGCCGCCGGCCTTCGAGCGACAGCCATAGATGGCGCCGCCGCCGCTGGCCGACAGGTTGGACTGGCGCGTGGAGTAGCCGCCCTTGGTGGCGGTCGTCGAGTTGATGTTGGAGATGATCTCAGTCTCCTTCGTCGTCGTGCCGTTGCGCACGCCTTCGCGAACCGGATCCCCGGTTCCCGCTGCGGCGAACGGGGCGACGCACAGCACGAGCAGGCTTGTCGCGGCGACGACGGAGCGCGTCCGCGGCGCACGGCCCAGCAGGCGACGGCCGGCGGACGTGTGGTCTTCGGTCGAATGATGCGTTGGCTTCATGCGTTTCCTCCGATTTGCGTGTGGACGCGGCAGTGCCGCGCGCGATCGCGCGCGGTGGACAGGGCAGGGGGCGGCCGCGCGTGCGGCGCTTCCTGCCCCTGTGTGGCCCTCGCGAGGCGAGGGCGGGTTCTGTGCAGATCAGGCGGTAGGCGAGCCACCGCCGGCCCTCGTGGTCACGTAAGCCAAGCGATGACATCGATGGATGTCCTCCTTGGACCGTGCCTCTGTGCCTGTGACCCCTTGCGGCGTCCGAAGTTGCGCCGCCGCGGCCGCTGGCGTCAGACGGGCGACCAATGACAGCGAAGTTGCGCGACAATGGCGCGCGACAATCATGCGACGAGGCGAGGATGAGGCGTGAGCGAGACGAGGACCGTGCCGACGAAGAACCAGAAGCTCATCGATTGGGTCGACGAGGTCGCGGCGCTGACCAAGCCGAAGGACGTCCACTGGTGTGACGGATCGGCTGAGGAGTACGACCGCCTGACCCGGTCGCTCGTCGACGCCGGGACCTTCACGAAGCTCGCCGACGCCAAGCGCCCGAACTCGTTTCTGGCGCGCTCGGATCCCGGCGATGTCGCGCGCGTCGAGGACCGCACGTTCATCTGCACGCAGACCGAGCGCGACGCGGGTCCGACGAACAACTGGACCGATCCAGGGGAGATGCGCGACAAGCTCAGCGGCCTGTTCGACGGCTGCATGGAGGGGCGCACGATGTACGTCCTGCCCTTCTCGATGGGTCCGCTCGGCTCGCCGATCGCGCACATCGGCGTCGAGCTGACCGACTCGGCCTGCGTCGCGGTGAACATGATGATCATGACCCGCGTCGGCGCCAAGACGCTCGACGTGCTCGGCGAGGACGGCGACTTCGTCCCCTGCGTGCACTCGGTCGGCGCCCCGCTCGCCGAGGGCGAGGAGGACGTGCCCTGGCCCTGCAACGCCGAGAACAAGTACATCGTGCACTTCCCGGAGACGCGCGAGATCTGGTCCTACGGCTCCGGCTACGGCGGCAACGCGCTGCTGGGAAAGAAGTGCTTCGCGCTGCGGATCGCCTCGAAGATGGCGCGCGACGAGGGCTGGATGGCCGAGCACATGCTGATCCTCAAGCTGACGTCGCCCGAGGGCGAGGTCAAGGTCATCACGGGCGCCTTCCCGAGCGCCTGCGGCAAGACGAACCTCGCGATGCTGATCCCGACGCTCGAGGGCTGGACGGTCGAGACGATCGGCGACGACATCGCCTGGATGAAGTTCGGCGACGACGGGCGGCTGCACGCGATCAACCCCGAGACCGGCTTCTTCGGGGTCGCTCCGGGGACGGGCGCGGGCACGAACCCGAACGCGATCGCGACCGTGGCGCAGAACACGATCTTCGCCAACTGCGCGCTGACCGACGACGGCGACGTGTGGTGGGAGGGGATGTCAGAGCCGCCCGCGCACGCGATCGACTGGCGTGGCAACGACTGGACGCCGCAGTCCGGCACGCCCGCCGCGCACCCCAACGGGCGCTTCACGGCGCCCGCCGCGCAGGACCCGGTCATCGCGCCGGAATGGGAGGACCCCGACGGCGTGCCGATCGACGCGATCATGTTCGGCGGCCGGCGGGCGACGGTCGTGCCGCTGGTGACCGAGGCGCTGGACTGGGAGCACGGCGTCTTCATGGGCGCGACGATGAGCTCCGAGATGACGGCCGCGGCCGCCGGCGGGATCGGGCAGCTGCGCTTCGACCCGTTCGCGATGCTGCCGTTCTGCGGCTACAACATGGCGGAGTACTTCCGCCACTGGCTCGAGATCGGGCGTCGCGAGGGCGCGCGGCTGCCGAAGCTGTTCTACGTCAACTGGTTTCGCAAGGACCCCGAGACCGGCCGCTTCCTGTGGCCCGGCTTCGGCGAGAACTCGCGCGTGCTGGCGTGGATCTTCGCGCGCTGCGCGGGCACCGCGCAGGGCACGCAGACGGCGGTCGGGATCGTGCCGGCGCCGGGCGAGCTGAACGTCGAGGGCCTGGACATCTCCGCCGAGGACCTCGAGCAGGTGGTGACGGTCGACCCCGCGGCGTTCAAGGCGCAGCTGCCGCAGGTGCACGAGTTCCTCGCGAAGTTCGGCGACGACCTGCCCGCCGAGATCTCGAACCAGCTCAAGGCATTCGAAGAGCGACTGGAGGCTGCCTAGATGGTTGCGTTGTTCAAGCGCTGGCTACGCATCCGCAAGCGCAAGAAGGCACGCGGCGGGCGCTGAGCCCGCCCGCGTGGTCCGCGCCCGCGGCCCGTTTCAGGCCGCGGGGGGCGCGAGCCTGTGCGCGAGTCGGATCCGGCGCGCGGGAAGAGGCGTATCCGAATCACCGGCGGGCCGCCGCCGGCCGCGCGCCGACGTCAGCGTGGGCCGCGGCGCG
>JBKHXR010000096.1:0-28918 GCA_046565905.1 Thermoleophilia bacterium
GAGAATCCGACGAGCCCCCGCCGCGACCGCGCGGCGAGGGCTCGAGGGCGTCGGACGCGAGGAGCGCCGGAGCCTGTCGCCTCCGCGCCCAGGCGCGAACGCGGCTCAGCTCGGATCCAGGCTCAGAACGGGATGTCGTCGTCGGCCGCCGGACGGCTTGCGCCGGACGGCACCGCCTGGAAGTCGTCGGTGTTCGCCGGAACGTCGGAGCGCGGCGTGAAGCCGCTGGACTGGCCGCCGCCGCCGCTCTCGTCGCGACCGCCGAGGAACTGCACCGAATCGGCGACGATGTCGACGGCCTGGCGCTTGCCGCCGCCCTCGGTCTCCCACTCACGCCATTCCAGGCGCCCGTCGATCGCGACGGGGCGACCCTTGGCGAGATAGCGCGCGCAGTTCTCGCCCTGCGCGCCCCAGACGGTGACGTCGAAGTAGTTGGGCTTGTCCTCCCAGTCGCCGCTCGGGCCCTTGCGTCGTGTATTGCAGGCGACGCGCAGCTTGCAGACCGACGTGCCGCTGGGCAGGTTGCGCAGCTCCGGATCCGACGTGAGGTTGCCGGTGAGGACCACTCGGTTGATGTTTGTCGCGGCCATCTGCGGCCTCCTCCTTCGGGAACGAACGAATGTGACGGCGAGTCTAGAGCGGGCATCGGAGGCCACAGGCGCGCTCGCCGCGTCTTCCGGCCTTTTGTGACAGGGCCGCGCGCGAGAGCGCGCAACTGACGCGCGCTCGCTACTGGACGATCGCGTCGGCGGGCACCGCGGCGGCCGCGGGAGCCTCGGGGGCGGCCGTCTCGCCGATGCCCGTGGGGCGGGGCTCGGGACGGTTCGCCGGCGGCGCCGGGGTTCCCGGCGCGAGCTTGATGATGCGAAAGCGCACGACGCCGTCGGCGATCTTCAGCGTGCGCTGGAGCGTCTCGAGCACCTCGCGCGTGGCGTGGAACTGCAGCAGGTGGTACTCGGCGTCGGTCTTGTGCCGGATCTCGTACGCGGTCTGGCGCACGCCCCAGTCCTGGGAGTTGACGATCTCGCCGGCCGAGGCGATCGTCGACTCGACGCCGGTCAGCACCTTCTGGCGCTGGTCGTCGGGCGCCGCGCTGTCGAGCATCAGGATGAGGTCGTAGAGCGGATCGTGTGCAGGCATGCGGCGGCGCATGATAGCGAGCAGGCACCGTCCGGCCGCGCGCGGGGGCGAGCCGAGGCCCGCTCACGCCTAGGTACGGCATGGACCCCGACGACCCGCTGCCGCTGCTCGCGCGCGTCCGCTGGGGCAACGTCGCGCGGGCCGCCGCGCTCGTGGCGCTGGCGGCGATCATCGTCGCGTGGCCGCACCTGCGCGCCGGGCAGCCGGCGCTGCCGCCCGCCGCCCCGGTGCCGGTCGCCCCCAGGCCGCAGCCGCCGCCGCCCGCGCCCGCGCCCCGGCCCGCCCCGGCACCCGCCCCGAGCTCGCCCCGCGCCGACCCGCCGGCGGCGCGCGCAGCGACCGCGAGACGCCCGCACGCCGCACCGCCCCGGCGCTCGCGCCCGCGCGCGCCGCGACCGGCGCGGCCGGCGCCACGCTCCGGCAGACCGCCCCGCCCGGCGCGGCGCCCGCACGCCGCGCGCCGGCCCGCAGCACCGCGTCCCGTGCCGCCGGCTGCGCTGCCACCGCCACCGCCCGGCGCGCGCGTCCCCGCGGCGGCACCCGAGTTCCGGTCCGAGTTCGGCTGACGGCGTTCAGTGCGGCGACTCGGACGTCAGCGCCGCGCCCTTGGCCTTCATGTCGGCCAGCTGCTCGTCGACCCAGTCTCCGGGATCGCGCTCGGTGACGGCCGCCCGCAGGCCGCGCGCCCGCCGCTCGCGCTCCTCGGCGCCCATCGTCAGCGCGCGATGGATCATGTCGGCGGTCTCCTTGATGTCGAACGGGTTGACGCTGAGCGCCCACTCGCCGAGCTCCTCGTGCGCGCCGGTGTTCTCCGACAGGATCGAGACGCCGTTGCGCTCGTTGACGAGCGGCCCCTCCTTGGCGACGAGGTTCATGCCGTCGAACATCGCGTTGACGATCATCGCGTCGTACTGCTTGTAGGCCGCGACCGCCTCCTCGAGGTCGTCGCGCAGCTTGAGCTGGATCGGCATCCAGTCGGGCGTCCCGTGGCGGTGGTTGACGATCGCCACGAGCGCCTCGATGCGCTCGAGGTACTCCTGGTACTCGGGCACGTCCATCCGCGAGGGCATGAGCTGGGCGATGAACGTGACCCGCTCGCGGAACTCGGGGTGCTCGTCGAGGAACTGGTCGAAGGCCGTGAACCCGCGCAGCACGTTCTTCGACAGGTCGGCGCGGTCGACGCGCAGGATGATGTGCTCGCGCCGCCGGCGCGCGAGCTCGGCCTCGAACTCCCGGGTGCGGTCGCTGGCGGCGACCTTGCGGGTGGCCTCGTAGTCGATCGGCAGCGGGTAGGCGCGCACCCAGACCTCGCGGTCGTCGATGTGCACGATGCCGCGCTCGAAGTCGACGTCGAGATCCATCAGGTCGCGGCAGCACTGCAGGAAGTTCCAGCGATACGGGCGGGTGTGGAAGCCGACGATGTCGTTGGCGAGCACGCCGCGATAGATCTCGTCGCGGACGCGCTTGGGCAGCACGCGCCACGCATCGGGCTGCGTCCACGGGATATGGACGAAGTGGTGCAGGAAGACGTCGGGGCGCGCCGCGCGGACGATCGCCGGCAGGGTGTAGAGGTGGTAGTCGTGCACCATCACGACGGGCGCCTCCTCGCCCTCGATCTGCTCGATCACGGCCTGCGCGAGGTCGTCGTTGACGACCTTGTAGCCCTCCTCGAACGCCCGAACCTCGTTCTCGCGCACGTCCGGCGCGTTGGAGAGATCCCAGAGGTAGTGCTGGATGAACCACAGCATCGGGTTGGCCACGACGTTGTAGAAGCGGTCGTAGGCCTCGGCGTCGGACACGACGAGGCGGACCTCGAACTCGCCCGACGGGGCGTCGACGCTGAACGCGCGCCCGCCCCGCTCGCGCGACTTGCGCACGTCGCCCTCGGTCATCGCCGAGGCGATCCAGACGGCGTCGCGATGTGTCGCAAGGCCCGTCAACGCCGTGACCAGACCGCCCGTGCCGCGCGTGAACGACCCGTCGACGTCGAACGTGACCGGTCCGCGATTGGAGACCAGCACGAGCGGGCGCTGCGGTCGCGATGTGCCGTCGGAGCTTGCCATCGGGGATCGGATCCTAGTTGCGCCGGCCGGCCGTCAGGGCCGTGCGACCACGCCGGTCTGGGCCGGACGCGAGCCGAGCCTCACCCGCACGTCGCGCGGCTTTCCGTTGCGATAGACCTGCAACGTGACCTCCTGACCGGGTGCAAGCTGCAGCAGCGCGACGCCGAGCGCCGCCTCGTCAGCAAGCTTGTTCCCGTTCACGGCGGTGATGATGTCTCCACCGACGGAGACGTTGCGCGCCTGGAAGCGCCGCGTGGCGGTTCCCTCGCGCAGCCCCGCGTCCGCGGCCGGGCTGCCGTCGACGACCTCCTGGACCCACGCTCCCGTCGTCACCGGGAGCCCGAAGCGGCGCGCGAGCTGGGGGTAGATCGCGGCGGTCGCGACGCCGAGGTACGCGTACTCGGCCTTGCCGCGCCGGCGCAGAGCGGCGAGGGTGCGACGAACGGTGTCGACCGGGACGGCATAGCCGACGCCCTCGCCGCCGCCCGTCGTCGTCCGGATCTGCGAGTTGATGCCGAGCACCTCCCCCCTGCCGTTGACGAGCGGGCCGCCCGAGTTGCCGCGGTTGATCGCGGCGTCGGTCTGGATCGCGCCGGCGATGTCGAAGCCGGTGAGCGACCTGATCTGGCGGTCGATCGCCGACACGACGCCGACCGACAGCGACTGCGGCTCGCCGAATGGCGAGCCGATCGCGGCGACCGGCGAGCCGACCTTCAGCGCTCGCGTGCTGCCGAGCCGCAGCGGACGCAGCCGCAGGCCGGCCGGATCGACCTTCAGCAGCGCGACGTCGGCGTTGGCGTCGTAGCCGACGATCCGCGCCTGCACCTGGTTGCGGTCGGCGAACGCGACGTAGACCTCGTCGGCCTTGCGGATCGCAGCGCCCTCGCCGTCTGTGACGACGTGCGCGTTCGTCGCGATCTCGCCGCGCTCGTTGAGGACGAAGCCCGAGCCGATGCCCTGACCGCTGTCGCCGCCGAGGCCCGACTCGCCGGGCAGCACGCTGAAGACCGTCACGACGCCGGGCGCGTCGCGCTCGTAGATCGCGCGCGGATCGAAGCTGCCGTCGCCGGCGGCGCTGCGCACGACCTCGACGGTCGTCGTCCGCTCGACGCGTGTCGCGGGCGCGTCGCCGGTCGCGCTGCGCCCGGCGCCGCCCGGCCCGCCGCAGCCGGCGGCCGCCAGCAGGGTCGCCGTCAGCAGGGTCGCCGTCCGGGCGGGCGTCAAGCCGGCAGCTCCAGCGCGAACGTCGTGCGGCCCTGCGCCGGATCGACGTCCAGCGAACCGTCCATGCACTCGGCGAGCTCGCGCGCGATCGCCAGCCCGAGGCCGGACCCCTGGGCGTCGTCGGAGGTGAAGAACGGCTCGAACACGCGCTCGGCGGCAGCCGCCGAGATGCCCGGGCCGTCGTCGCTCACCGAGACCCGCACCAACCCGTTCTCGCGCGCGGCGGAGACGACCACGTCGGTCCCCGCGGGCGTGTGCGTGAGCGCGTTGTCGATCAGGATCCGCAGCACCTGCGCCACGCGCTCAGGGTCGCAGACGGCCTCGATCCGCTCGGCGTCCAGGCGCAGCTCGAGCTTGGAGTCGTGCTTGTCCAGGGCCGGCGCGAACTCGGCGCTCACCGCCCGCGTCAGCGCCCCGAGGTCGGTCTCCTCCCGGTTCAGCCGCAGCGATCCGGCCTCGAGGCGCGAGAGGTCGAGCAGGTCGGTGGCGAGCTTCCCGAGGCGCTCGACCTGCTCGCGCACGGTCGCGACGAACTGGCGGCGCGTCTCGTCGTCGAGCTCCTCGTCCTCGATCAGCTCGAGGAAGCCGCCGATCGAGAAGATCGGCGTTCGCAGCTCGTGCGAGGCCGTGGCGATGAAGCGCCGCCGGGCGCTCTCGAGCTGCGCGAGCTGGCGCTGCATGTCGTCCAGCGCGCGCGCGAGCTGGCCGAGCTCGTCGTCCTTGCCGGCCGGGAAGACCGCGGTGAAGTCGCCCGACGCAACCTGGTCGGCGCCGCGTTCGAGCACCCGCACGCGGCTTGCGATCCTGCGCGACACGACGAAGCCGACGACGAGCGCGAGCAACAGGCCGAGCGCGTCGGCGATCAGGATCTGGCGGCGGATGAGCGCGACGTTGCCGCGCACGTCGGCCATCGGCGCCGAGAACACCGCGACGCGGCTGACCGTCCCCTCGTCGCGGATCGGCACGGCGACCTGGCCGAGCTCCCCCTCGAAGGAGGACTCCGATCCCAGCGCGACGCGCCCCGTGCGCGCGGCGACCTCGGCGACCTCGAAGCGCAGGTCGGTGATCCGGTTGTCGGTGTAGGAGTCCGAGAAGACCGCCAGCTGCTGGCCCTCGGTCCCGTCGTTGACCAGCAGCAGCGTGACGCGGGCGTTGGTGCGGTCAGAGACCGACGAGACGAGGTCGTTGATCTGGTCGGCGCTGCCGTTGTTGCGCACCAGCCGGGTGATCTGCGGCGCGAACGCCTGCGCCGTCTCCGACAGCGCCTTCATCTTCTGGTCGCGCAGCGAGGACTCCAGCTGCGGCGTGACATAGAAGAGGACCGCCAGGATCGCGACGAGCGTGACCGCGAACGAGAGGATCGTCAGCTGCGTGCGCAGCGAGCCCCAGCGCATCAGCGCACGATCAGGCCGTGTCGTCGTCGCGGAAGCGGTAGCCCACGCCACGGACCGTGAACAGGTACTCCGGACGCTTGGGATCGAGCTCGAGCTTCTCGCGCAGGTGGCGGATATGGACGTCGATCGTCCGCGGGTCGCGGTAGGCGGCGTCGCCCCAGATCCGCGTCAGCAGCATCTCGCGCGTGAAGACGCGCCCGGGGGCGGTCGCGAGCGCAGCGAGGATCTCGAACTCGACGAACGTCGTCTGCGCCGGCCGGCCGCGCACCCACACGGCGCGCTTGTCGAAGTCGATGCGCAGGCCGGCGACCTCCAGCGGTCGGGGCGACGCGTCGCGCCCGTTGCCGTCATGAGGCTGCATCTCGGCGCGGCGCAGCGCCGCCTTCACCCGGCTGCGGAACTCGCGCATCGAGAACGGCTTGGTGATGTAGTCGTCGGCGCCGATCTCGAGGCCGACGACCTTGTCGATCTCCTCGGCGCGCGCCGTCAGCATGATGATCGGGACGGTGCTGCGTGCGCGGATGCGGCGGCAGACCTCGAGCCCGTCGAGCTTTGGCAGCATGAGGTCCAGCACGACGAGGTCGTAGGAGCCCTCGGAGAACCGGTCCAGCGCGGCGCGCCCGTCGGTCGCCTGCACGACGTCGTAGCCGTCCTTGCGCAGCGGATAGGACAGCAGCGTCTGGATTGCGTGCTCGTCGTCGACGAGAAGGATGCGAGGAGCACGATCCACCATCCCCAATAGTGTGACAACGACGATGATCGATCCGCGCATCTACCGCGCTGCGTTGGTTCCCGTCCTCTTTGCGTTCGTGCTGCTCGCGTTCTCGCTCGAGAACCGGCCGCAGCCGCTGCGCACGCCGCTGGCGCCCGATGCCTTCCAGGGCGACCGCGCATTCGAACGCGCCTACGACCCCGGCGAGGGGCTGTCGGATCGCTTCCCCGATCGGCGCCCCGGCTCGGCCGGCGACAACGCGCTCGCCGCCACCGTCGCGTCGCAGATGCGCAGCGCCGGCTTCGGCGTGCGCACCGTGCGACACGAGGCCGACACGATCGACGGCCGGCAGACGCTGCGGACGGTCATCGCCCGCCGCGCCGGCACGATCGACGAGCAGATCGTCGTCGTCGCCCACCGCGACGCGGCCGGCCGGCGGGCGGAGGCCGAGCTGTCGGGGACCGCCGCGCTGCTGGAGCTCACGCGGATCTTCGGCGCGGCGCGATCGGTCCGCCATACGCTGACGCTCGTGTCGACGAGCGGCGCCAGCGGCGGAGCCGCCGGCGCTGCCGCCCTGGCGCGCGAGCTCGGCGGGCTGCCGGTCGGCGCCGTGCTGGTACTGGGCGACCTCGCGTCGCGCAACGTCCGCGCGCCGCTCGTCACGCCGTGGTCCAACGCCCTCGGGGCGACGCCGCAGCGGCTGCGCGCGACCGTGCAGGAGGCCGTGCGCCTGGAGACCGGCTCCGGCGCCGGATCGCCGCGCGCGCTGAGCCAGTTCGCGCGCTTCGCGATGCCGGCGACGTTCGGCGAGCAGGGGGCGCTGCTGGCGCGGGGCGTGCCGGCCGTCCTGCTGTCGATCGGCGGCGAGATGCCGCCGCCGGCCAACGCGCCGATCTCGCGCGACCGCCTCGAGGCCTTCGGCCGCGCCGCGCTGCGCTCCGTGACGGCGCTGGACGCCGTGCCGTCCGCCAGGGCGATCACGGCGGAGTCCTCCAGCCGCGACCTGCTGACGAGCCGCAAGATCGTGCCGGCATGGGCGATCACCCTCTTCACGGGGGCCTTGCTGCTGACCGTCCTCGTGACGGTGGTGGACGCTCTCGCGGCGCTGCGCCGCCGCCGCGAGCCGATCGCCGCCTGGCTGCGCTGGACGCTCGCCGGCGCGCTGCCGTTCGCGCTCACCGCGTTGTTCGCGATCGTGCTCGACGCGGTCGGCCTGCTCGACGCGC
Source organism: Thermoleophilia bacterium (assembly GCA_046565905.1). Lineage (GTDB taxonomy): Bacteria > Actinomycetota > Thermoleophilia > Solirubrobacterales > Solirubrobacteraceae > CADCVQ01. The sequence goes on from JBKHXR010000096.1 coordinate 7,760, forward strand.
CGGGCGCGCCCGTGCCGGCGCAGGCGCTGCCGCCAGAGCTGCCGGCGCTGCTTGCGGTGCTGCTCGTGTTCGCGCTCGGCTGGGCCTGGCTGCGCCCCGCCGCGCTCCGCGTGCTGCGCGCCGGCGCGGCCGACCGCACCCAGCCCGGGGCGCAGCTGGCCATCATGCTGCTCGCCACCGCCGTGACGATCGTCATCTGGATCGCCAACCCGTATGCGGCCGCGCTGCTGATCCCGGCGCTGCATGTCTGGCTGTTCGTCCTGGGGCCCGATCTGCGGATGGCGCGGACGCTGCGGCTGATCATCGTCGCGCTCGGCCTGGCGCCGGTCGCGGCCGTCGCGATCGGCCTCGCCCGCTCGCTCGGCCTGGGCGCCGTCGACGCCGCGTGGCAGCTCGTGCTGCTGACGGCGGGTGGTCACATCGCACCGCTCGCGCTGCTGGGATGGAGCATCGTGGCCGGCTGCGCCGCGAGCGCGCTGATCGTCGCGGCGAACGGGCCTGTGCGGGCCGACGACGGTGAGATCCCGATCACCGTGCGCGGTCCGAAGACGTACGCGGGACCGGGTTCGCTCGGCGGAACGGAGTCCGCTCTGCGACGATGAGGTCCGATGCGAGGCGCGCTGCGGGCTCTCTCCACCGTGCTGATCGTCGCCGGCGTGCTCATGCTCGCCGACGCGGTGCTGACGGTCACCTGGCAGGAGCCGGTGTCGGCGATCTACGCCCAGATCGCCCAGGGCCGGCTCGGCGGCGAGCTCGAGGACCTCGAGACGCGCAGGCCCAGCGCGCTCGATCTGGCCGCGCTGCAGCAGCTGGCGACGGAGCGCCGGCGGATGGCGTTCCTCGCGCGCAACCTGCGCGCCGAGACCGACGAGGGCGACGCGGTCGGGCGCGTCCTGATCGACCGGATCGACGCCGACTACGTGCTCGTCAACGGCACCGACGGCAACGACCTGCGCAAGGGCCCCGGGATCTACGACGACGTCCCGTTCCCGGGAGCGCCGGGCACGACGGCGATCGCGGGGCACCGCACCACGTACGCGGCGCCGTTTCGCCGGATCGACCGGCTCGAGCGCGGCGATCGCGTCGTCGTCGAGATGCCCTACGGCCGCTTCACGTACGCAGTCGAGCGAACGCGCATCGTCGCGCCCTCGGAGGTGTCGGTCATCAGGCGGGTGGACTTCGACCGCCTCGTCCTGTCGGCGTGCCATCCGCTCTACAGCGCGGCCAAGCGGATCGTCGTCTTCGCCCGGCTGATCGCCTCGCAGGCGCGCGGCGCCGCCGAGCTCTGACGGCACGGATATTCAGGACAATCGCGCACTGGGCGGGCCGTTCGCTCAAGCGACGCGGCAACGCGCTCGATACGTTCGGCGGGATGCACATGCACGAGATCAAGCTGCGCATACAACGGGCCGACTACGTCGTCGACCCGGTGCTCGTCGCCGAGGCGATGCTGCGCCGCGCCGTCAGTCAAAGACGGTGCTGGAAGCCGCGCGCCGCCTGGGCGACGCCGCCCGACAGCAGCTTGACGGCGGGCGGCCCGTCGCGCACGCGGCCGATCCAGGTCAACCCGGCGGCGGACTCGGCCGCGTTGCGGTTGCCGGGCGCGACGCAGACCAGCAGCTCGTAGTCCTCGCCGGCCGCGGCGCCGAGCTCCCACGCGGGCACCCCGAGCTGCCGGGCGACGTCGGCGACCCCGTCGGCGAGCGGGAGCAGATCGAGGTCGATCTCGAGCTCGCCGCCGCTCGCCCGTGCGACGTGGGCCGCGTCGGACGCCAGTCCGTCGGACAGGTCGATCATCGCGCCGGCGCCGGCGCGCGCGAGCGCGCGCCCCTCCGCCAGGCGTGGCTCCGGACGCCGGTGGCGCCGCGCCAGCGCGGGCGGACCCTCGGCGCGGCCCTCGAGGATCGCAAGACCCGCTCCCGAGGCGCCGAGCGTGCCGGTCACGGCGACGAGATCGCCGGCGCGGGCGCCGCCGCGCCGCACGAGCTGCGCGGGCTCGTCGGCCCAGCCGACGACGGTGACCGCGAGCGTCAGCACCGGGGCGGCGGTGACGTCGCCGCCGACGAGCGCGACGTCGCAGCGCCGCGCGAGCGCCGCCATCGCGTCGGCGAGCTCGATCGCGTCGTCGCGCGCGAAGCCGGGCGGCAGCCCGAGGACGACGTAGGCCTCACCGGGATCGGCGCCCATCGCCGCGATGTCCGACAGCGCTCCGGCGAGCGCGCGGTGGCCGGCGTCGGCGGCGCTCGCGGTGGCGCCGAGCCGGAAGTGGACGCCGTCGACCATCGCGTCCGTCGAGGTCACCGACAGCGCTCGCGCGCGGACGACGGCGGCGTCGTCGCCGCTGCCCACGAGCACGCGCGCCGGCGGCGCGGCGAACCGCTCGCGCAGCACGGCGATGAGTTCGAACTCGTCGGTCAGCGGTGGCGGTAGACGATGCGCGCGCGGTCGAGGTCGTAGGGCGACAGCTCGACGCGCACCCGGTCGCCCGGCAGGATCCGGATCCGGAACCGGCGCATCTTGCCCGCGACATGCCCGAGCACCATGTGGTCGTTGTCGAGCTTCACGCGGAACATCGCGTTGGGGAGCGCCTCGACGACCTCGCCCTCGAACTCGACTTTCTCTTCCTTGGCCATTGCGCCGCAACGGTAGCGCACCGCGGCCGCTCGGCTACGGCGGGTCGCCCTGTCCGTTGCCGGGTCCCTCGTCTCCCAGGTCATCGGGCTCGACCGGCGGCGGAGGCGGCGGGTTGTCGTAGACGTCTGGGTTGTACGCGTCGGGGTTGTAGCCGTTGCCGCCCGTGCCGGCCCCCGCCGTGCCGCCCGGCGCCGGCCTGATCGTGCTCTGGTCGCGCTGCACCTGCTCCTGGGCCCGGCGGGCCTGCTCGGCGAGCTGCTCGGGGCTGTACTGCGGCGTGACGGGCGCCTGGCGGTCCTGCTCGCCCTTGAACGACCTGCTCTTGAACGGCTCCGACGGCTTCTTGAAGCCGCCGCAGAAGCCGCCTGCGGCGGACTTCATGTACCTGCCCCAGATCTCCGCCGGGAACGTGCCGCCGTCGACGTTCGCGCCGTGAAAGAGCGGACCCATCGAGATCCGGCCCTTCGGGAACCCGACCCATGTCGCTGTCGCCAGGCGCGGCGAGAAGCCGACGAACCAGGCGTCGGAGTTCTCGTCGGTCGTGCCCGTCTTGCCGCCGACCGGGCAGCCGGTCTTCGCGCGGCCGCCGGTACCCGGCCGCGAGATGTTCATCTCGAGGATCTTCACGACCTCGTACATCGCCGCCTCGTCGAAGACCTTCTTGCGAGTGGGCTTGGAGAGGTCGTCGACCTCGCCGTCGGGGAACTTGACCTTCGTGATCGCCTTGGGCGTGTTGCGCCAGCCGCCGTTGACGATCGTCGCGTAGGCGTTGGCCATCTCCAGCGGCGAGCAGCACTTCTCGAGGCCGCCGAGCGTCTCGGACGGGTAGCCCTGCAGCTTGGAGGTGATGCCGAGGTCCTTCGCCGCCTTGACGACCTTCTTCGGGCCGAGGTCGAGGGCGAGGCGGATGTAGACGGTGTTGTCGGACGCGAGCGTGCCCGAGACGAGGTTCTGCGAGCCGCCGCGGCACCTGCCGCCGTAGCAGTTGATCGTCACGCCGCCGTACTGCGGGCCGAGCGTGATCGGGCCCGAGGCGTAGCTCTTGGATGCGGGGTTGATGCCCTCGCGAACGGCCGCGACGAGCGCCATGATCTTGAACGCCGAGCCCGGCTGGCGCTTGCCGTCGGCGGCGAGGTTGTACTGCGAGTTCTGGTACTTCGCCGATGAGGCCATCGCGCGGATGTACCCGTTCTTCGGATCGATGCTCACGATCGCCGACGACGGCGCGCCGGAGAAGCTGAGGCTGTCGGCGATCGCCTTGCGGGCCTTCTTCTGCAGGTCGAGGTCGATCGTCGTCGTCACGCGCAGGCCACCGCCGCGCACGCGCTTGACGCCGTAGCGCTCGATCAGCTCGTCGGTGACGTAGTCGAAGAAGAAGCTCTCGCGCCGCTCCTTGAAGTAGCCGCTCGGCTTGAGCTCGAGCGGCGTGGCGATCGCCTCTGTGGCCTCGCTCTCGCTGATGTAGCCGAGCGCGGCCATCTTGCGCAGCACCTGGTTGCGGCGCGCGATCGCCGCCGGCTCGGCGCGGAACGGGTTGTACTGGCTGGGGGCCTGCGGCAGCCCTGCCAGCAGGGCGGCCTCTGCGAGCGACAGCTTCGACGCGCTCTTGTCGAAGTACGCCCGCGACGCGGCCTCGATGCCGACCGCCTGCTGGCCGCCGTTGGTCCCGTAGGGCACGGAGTTGAGGTACTTCGTGAGGATCCACTCCTTGCCCTTGCGCCCGGTGTGGACGTTCTCGAGCTCCTCGGCGAGCTTGGCCTCGCGCACCTTGCGCTCGAAGGACTTCTCGCGGTTGCCCGTGTAGAGCGTGCGGATCAGCTGCATCGTCAGCGTCGATCCGCCCTGCAGCGCCTTGCCCGAGCTCGCGTTCTTGAAGGCCGCGCGGATGACCCCCTCGAAGTCGACGCCCTTGTGGTGGTAGAAGCGCTCGTCCTCGATCGCGACGGTCGCGTTGCGGACGTTCGCGGGCATCCGCTTGGACGAGATCGGGATCCGCAGCACGTCGTTCTGGATGATCCCGAGCTGCTTGCCGTCGGCGGCGTAGACGCGCGACAGGCGGCCCGGGTCCTGCGGCTTGAGCGAGGTGAGCTCGGGCGCCGAGTTGGCGATGCCGACGACGTAGCCGACAGCGCTGAGGCCAGCGATGATCGCCCCCGCGATCAGGACGGAGACGGTGATGATGATGACGCGACCGGCTCCGCCTCGCTGGCGGCGCCGACGCTGGCGTTCGAGGCGCGCAGACATGGATCCCAGGGGGCGCGCCACCCGCACGGAGCAGGTGCGCGATGTTGGATTCTAGGGCAGAGCCGACTTCGCCCTCGCGGGTACGTGCTCCTGCCCCTGCACGTGCGCGACCGTGGGTTGCCAAGATGACCGCAATGCTGCCGCGCGCCCTGCCGGCCCGGATCGCCGTGGCGGTCGACGACGCCGTCGCCGACGCCTGGCGGGCGCTGTGGATGTCGCGGCTGCTCGTGTGGGCGGCGGCGGTGGCGGCGGTCGCGCTCTTCGGGCTCTCCGGGCGCGAGGCCGACTTCGACCCGACGGGGCTCACCACGCCCTACGGCGCGACCGGCGACGCGCTCGCCGCGCCGCTTGGCCGCTGGGACTCGGTCTGGTTCATCCGGATCGCGGCGGACGGCTACGGGGACGCGGCGAGCGAGGCCTTCTTTCCGCTCTATCCGCTGCTCGTGCGCGTCGCCGGCGCGCTGTCGGGGTCGATGCTGATCGGCGGCGCGCTGGCGTCTACCGCGCTGCTCGGCGTGGCGCTGGTCCTGCTGCACCGGCTCGTCGCGCTCGACCATTCGCGCGCCGTCGCGGGCAACGCGGTTCTCGTCACCGCGCTCTTTCCGGTGTCGTTCTTCTTCTCGGCGGTCTACAGCGAGTCGCTCTTCCTGGCGCTGTCGATCGGCGCTGTCTACGCCGCCCGCCGCGAGCGCTGGGCCTGGGCGGGGGCGCTCGGCCTGCTCGCCGCGACGACCCGCAGCGCCGGCGTGCTGCTGCTCGTCCCGCTGGCGATGATCTACCTCTGGGACGCCGGCCGGCCGAGCCTGCGCGCGATGCGCCCGCTGCGTGCCGACGCGCTGTGGTTGCTGCTCGTGCCGCTCGGCCTGGTCGCGTACTGCGGTTTCCTCGCGCTCGCCGGTCACGACGCGCTCGCGCCGTTCCGTGCTCAGGAGGTGTGGTTTCGCTCCTTCGCCGGACCCTTCGCAGGCGCCTGGGACGGTGTCGTCGCCGCCGTCGAGGGCGCGCGCCAGCTGCTGTCGGGCGCTCGCGAGCCGGTCTACTTCGAGGCCGCCGGCGGCGACCCGTTCGTCGTCGCGCGCCACAACATCGCGCTGCTCGTCTGGCTCGCGCTCGCGCTCGTCGCGGTCGCCGGCGTGCTGCGCCGGCTGCCGGCGGCCTACGGCGCCTACGTCGTCGCGGCGCTCGCGCTGCCGCTCTCCTACCCCGTCGCGCCGCAGCCGCTGATGTCGCTGCCGCGCTTCGTCGCGGTGCTCTTTCCGCTGGCGATCTGGCTTGCGCTCTGGATGACCGGACGGGCCGCGCGCGAGCGGCTCGTGCTCGGCGCCTTCGCCGTCGCGCTGGCGATCCACACCGCGATCTTCGCGACGTGGCACTGGGTCGCGTGATCACGCTCGATGCGCTCGGGACGCTCGTCGAGCTCGAGCGGCCCGTCGCGCGGCTCGTCGAGCAGCTGCGCGCACGCGGCGTGGAGGTCGGCGAGGCGCAGGCCGGCGCCGCCCTGCGCGCGGAGATCGCGTACTACCGGATGCACCACGACGTCGGCGCCGACGCCGCGTCCCTGGCGCTGCTGCGCGACCGCTGCGCGAGGGTGCTGCGCCGCTCGCTCACGGATGCCGGCGCGGACGTCGGTGCGCTGTCGCAGGGCGAGCTGCGCGACGCGCTGCTCGCAGCGCTGCGCTTCCGGCCGTTCGACGACGTGCCCGGCGCGCTGCGCGAGCTGCGCGCCGCCGGCCACCGGCTCGTCGTCGTGTCCAACTGGGACGTCTCGCTGCACGACATGCTGCGAGCGACGGGGCTCGACCGGCTCGTCGACGGGGCGATCAGCTCGGCCGAGGCCGGGGAGCGCAAGCCTGCGCCCGGCATCTTCCGCCGCGCGCTGCGGCTCGCCGGAGGCGCGGCCGGCGGGCCGACGGCGCTGCACGTCGGCGACTCGCTCGAGTTCGACGTCGCGGGCGCTCTCGCAGCGGGGCTGCGGGCGGTGCTCGTGGCACGCGCCGGCGCGCCGCAGGGGGTTCCGGCGGGCGTGCCGGTGCTCGCGACGCTCGGCGGGCTCCCCGCGCTCGCCGCGTAACCTGCCCCGCGATGTCCGATCCGCCGCCGCGCTCCGAGCCGCCGCCCGGCCCACCCCCCGGGGCGACCGGTCCGCTCGCGCCGCCGCCCGCGGACCCGGCCGATCCGCCGCCGCCCCCGGCCGGCCGGGCGAGCTGGTCGCCCTGGCTGTCGGGGCTGGCCTTCGTGACCGGCTTCGGGATCACGATCGTCGTCGGGCTGCTGGTCTTCGTCGTCGCGACGACGGCCGGCGTGGCCGAGGACGCCGCCGGCGTGAACATCGGCCTCACCGTCGTGCAGAACGTCGCGCTCGCCGGCGCGGCGCTCTTCTTCGCCTCGCTGGGGCAGGCGCGCGCGGCGGCCGCGGACTTCGGGCTGCGACGCCCGCGGTTGTGGAAGAGCGTCGGGCTGCTGATCGCCGTCTGGATCGGCTTCTTCGTCCTCAGCGCCGCGTGGGCGGTCCTCGTCGAGCTCGACGAGCGCCAGGATCTGCCGGAGCAGCTTGGCGCGGAGGGTTCGCTCGTCAACGCCCTCGCCGTCGTCGTGCTCGTCACCGTGATCGCCCCGCTCGGCGAGGAGCTCTTCTTCCGCGGCTTCTTCTTCGGAGCGCTGCGCAACTGGCGCGGGCCGTGGCCTGCCGCGCTGATCACCGGGATCGTGTTCGGCGGCATCCACCTCGGCTCGTCGCCGGCCGAGTACGTCGTCCCGCTGATGATCTTCGGCGTCGGGCTGTGCCTGCTCTACGAGTGGACGGGCTCGCTGTACCCGGCGATCGCGCTGCACGCGCTGAACAACTCGATCGCGCTGGGCGCGAACCTCGACTGGGACTGGCAGATCCCGGCGATGATGGCCGGCTCGACCGCGGCGGCGCTGCTGTGTGCGTGGCTGCTGGCGCGGGCGCTGGGGGATGGGCGCCGCACGCCGCGATCGGGTGCGCCCGCGCCGGGCGGCGCCTGAGCGCGAGTGCAGCCGTCCGGCGGCTGCACCTGGCATAGTGCCGCGCGATGCGTCGCCCGGTCGTCACGTTCGCCGTCCTTCTGACGGCCGCGCTTCCCGCCGCCGCCGCGAGCGCGGAGGCGCCCGTCGCACCCGTCGCGCCGCCGCCCGCGGACGCTCCCCGGATGACGTTGTCGCTCGAGCGCGTCGGCGGCGCCCGCGCGACCGTCCTCAGCGGGTCGAGCGTGCGCGTGCGCGGCACCTCGAGCGCCTTCGCCGCGGGTGAGATGGTGACCGTCCGCTTCTACATCGCCGGCAGGAAGCGGGCCGCCCGGCGAGTGGCGCTGCAGCCGGCCGCCGGCGGCGCGGGCGCGATCCTGCTGTCCTACCGGCCGGCCCGGCCGGGCACGCTGAAGATCACCGCGACGCATGCGGCGTCGCCGGCGATGGGCGCGTTCGTCGCCAAGGCGCGCTCGGTCGACGTCATCCCGCGGCGCGTGCTGCCCAGCAGCGGCGCCGCCTCGATCCGCGCGCTCCAGCGCCGGTTGCGCCGGCTGGGCTACGTCACCGGCGCGCGCGGATCGTTCGATGCGCGCACGGCGCGCGCGGTGCTCGCGTTTCGCAAGGTCACGGGGATGGCCCGCACGACGAGCGCATCGACCGGCGTCATGCGGGCGATCGCGCGCGGCCGGGGCGGCTTTCGGATCAGGTTCCCCAGGCACGGCCGCCACATCGAGGCCGATCTCTCGCGCCAGGTCATCGCGCTGATCTCCGGCGGGCGCGTGCGGCGGATCTACCCGGTTTCATCCGGCGCGCCGAGCACGCCGACGGTGCTGGGCTCGTTCAAGGTCTACTCCAAGACGCCCGGCACGAACTCGCTGGGGATGGTGCACTCGGCCTACTTCCACCGCGGCTACGCGACCCACGGCTACGCCTCGGTGCCGACCTATCCGGCCAGCCACGGCTGCCTGCGCGTGCCGATCCCCGACGCGCTCAGCCTCTTTCGCTGGATCAGGATCGGGACGCCGGTCGACGTCTACCCGTAGCGAGCAGGCGCTGCGCGGAGCCGCGGCCCTTCATGTACCGCGCGAGGTAGGCGAGCAGGAACCCGTAGACGAGCAGCCCGAGCCCCGCTGGGACGCCGCGCCGCACCCAGCGGCTGCTGGCGTCGGCCGCCACGTTGGCGAACGGCTTCAGCAGCACGTCGTTGGCGTCGTCGATCGCCTCGCGGGCGTCGCCGTTGCGGCGCTCGCGCTCACGCTCGCCGGCCGGCGTCGGAGCGGTCGCGGTCGACTCGCCGATGATGCGGTTGCGCGAGGCATCCGACGCGCGGTCGATGTCGTCGATCGCGAACAGGATGAAGCCGGCGGCGACGACGGCGCTGAGGGTGATCGCGAGCAGGCGCAGGATGCGTTCGAGCACGCGTCTAAGGTACGCCAGCGATGAACGCGCATGGACGATTGGCCGAGCAGCTGCGCGAGCACGCGCTGGTGATCGGCGACGTGACGCTGACCAGCGGCATGAAGGCCCGGTACTACGTCGACGCCAAGCGGGCGATCCTGCGCCGTCCCGGCTTCATGGCACTCGGCGAGCTGCTGGCCGAGCGCGTCGCCGACTGGCGGGCGACCGCCGTCGGCGGGATGACGATGGGCGCCGACGCCGTCACCTGCGCCGCGCTCGCCGGGGGCGCCGACGTCAAGGGCTTCTTCGTGCGCAAGGAGGCCAAGAGCCACGGCCTGTCGCGCCGGATCGAAGGCCCGCTGCTGGCCCCTGACGACCGCTGCCTCGTCGTCGAGGACGTCGTCAGCACCGGCGGGTCGACGGTCGCGGCGATCGAGGCGCTGCAGGAGGCCGGGCACGAGATCTGCGGCGTCGTCAGCGTGCTCGACCGGCTCGCGGGCGGCGGCGAGCGGATCGCGGCGGCCGCGGGCGCGCCGTACGTGGCGCTCGTGACGATCGACGACGTCTACCCGGAGCGCCCCGACCGCTGAGCGGCGCGGCGCCGCGCGGCGCTGCGCGCCGTCGACCTGTGGCTACGGGTCGAGGTCGACCCGCACGACGAGCAGGTCGGCGCCCATCGCCCGCACGCCACAGGCGTTCAGCCGCGAGATCGAGCGCAGCCGGGCTTGCGCGTCGTCGCCCTCGAGGACGTGCGCCGTCCCGCTGCGCCAGCGTCCGCGCACGCGAACCCGCACGCGCGGGTCGGCCTCGATGTTGCGCACGTAGCCCGCCCTGCGGCCCATCTCGGCGACGATCCAGAACGTGTTCGTCGCCCGCTCCAGGCCGTTGGACACCGGCGTCCGGCGCGGCTCGCCGGTCTTGCGGCCGGTCGTCTCCAGCAGCGCGATCCCCGGCAGCAGCCCGCGCGCGGCGAGCGCGCGGACCGGCGGGTTGAAGACGCGCACCTGAAGCGCGGTGACGAGCCGGCGCTTACGTTCTCGCGACGCCACAGGGGCGCGAGTCTAGTTCGCGATCGGGCCCTGGCCGGCACCTGTGCCGCAAGCTGGCGCGTTCGCTGCCCGGACGAGGTCGCCCAGCGCGGATCGGGCCCGTGCCGGCGTGCCGCCCGCGGCGGCGATCGCGCGCCGGGCGGTCCAGCGGTCGGCGCGTCAGTGCCCCAGGCAGGAGTCGAACCTGCGGCCTACCGCTTAGGAGGCGGTCGCTCTGTCCACTGAGCTACTGGGGCGCGGCGGTGGCCGTCGCCTCGGAGGGTACCTGCGGCGCCGTGTCCGCCGCCGCCGCGGGGCTGTCGGGCGACCTCGTCGACGCGGCGGCCTCCGCGGCCGTCACGTTGAGCGGGAAGTGGCAGGCGGCGAGGTGACCGCGCGCGTACTCGCTCAGGCGGGGAACCTGGCTGGCGCAGATGTCCTGCGCCCGCGGGCAGCGGGTGTGGAAGACGCAGCCCGACGGCGGGTCGACGGGTGACGGCGGCTCGCCGCCGATCACGGCGCGCTCGCGCGCGCGGTTCTCGCGCGGGTCGGGGATCGGGATCGCCGACAGCAGCGCCCGCGTGTAGGGGTGGATCGGCTTGACGTAGAGCTCCTCGGAGGGCGAGAGCTCCATGATCCGCCCGAGGTACATCACGGCGATGCGATCGGACACGTGCCGCACGACCGACAGGTCATGGGCGACGAAGAGGTACGTCAGCCCGAGGTCGTCCTGGAGGTCGTCGAGCAGGTTGACGATCTGCGCCTGGATCGAGACGTCGAGCGCGCTGACGGGCTCGTCGAGCACGATCAGCCTGGGCTCCAGCGCGAGCGCGCGCGCGATCCCGATCCGCTGGCGCTGGCCGCCGGAGAACTCGTGCGGGAAGCGACTGAGGTGCTCGCGCTGCAGGCCGACGCGATCCAGCAGTTCGGCGGAGCGCGCGGCGATCTTCGCCTTGTCGACGCCGTGCAGGGCCAGCGGCGCGCCGATGATCTGGCCGATGCGCTTGCGCGGGTTCAGCGAGGCGAACGGGTCCTGGAAGACCATCTGCATCTCGCGCCGGACGGGCTTGAGCTTGGCGCGGCTGGTCTTCGTGATGTCGCGGCCGCGAAACGTGATCGTGCCGGCGGTCGGGTCGACGAGGCGCATGATCGTGCGCGACAGCGTCGTCTTGCCGCAGCCGGACTCGCCGACGAGGCCCAGCGTCTCGCCCTCGCGCAGGTGCAGCGTCACGTCGTCGACCGCGTGCACGTTGCCGACGACGCGGTCGATCACCAGGCCCTTCTTGATCGGGAAGTACTGCTTGATGTGCTCGGCCGCGAGCAGGACCGGCGGCGAGCCGTCCGTGCCCGCGGCGGCGGGCGCGGTGTTGGCGGTCGCGCTCACCGCTTCGCGCCTCCGGCGACGAGCCCGATCCGCCCTTCGGCCTGGCGCAGCTCTCGCTTGCGCTCGGGCGCCATCACGCAGCGATCCGTGTGGCCGGCTTCGCTGCCGCCGGCGCGCGCCAGCAGCGCCGGCTTGGCCAGGCACGCCTCGTGCGCATGCGGGCAGCGCGGGCGGAAGTGGCAGCCCTGCGGCGGCGTGATCAGCGAGGGCGGCAGGCCGGGGATCGACGGCAGCCTGACCGGCCGCGGCCGGTCGACGCGCGTGATCGAGCCCAGCAGGCCCCAGGTGTAGGGGTGCTGGGGGTCGTAGAAGATCTCGTCGATCGTGCCCTGCTCGACGATCCGCCCGGCGTACATCACGGCGATCCGGTCGGCGATGTCGGCGACGACGCCGAGGTCGTGCGTGACGAGGATGATCCCCGCGTTCGTCCGTTCGCGCAGCTCCTTGAGCACCTCGAGGATCTGCGCCTGGATCGTCACGTCGAGCGCCGTCGTCGGCTCGTCGGCGATCAGCACGGACGGATCGCACGACAGCGCCATCGCGATCATCACGCGCTGGCGCATGCCGCCGGAGAACTCGTGCGGGTAGGAGCCGAAGCGCTCCCGGGCACGGGGGATGCCGACCCGCTCGAGCAGCGCGACGACCTGGTCGCGCGCCTCGCCGCCGGACACGTCGCGGTGCGCCTGGATCTGCTCGACGATCTGGCGGCCGATCCGGTGCACCGGGTTCAGCGACGTCATCGGATCCTGGAAGATCATCGCGATCTGCTCGGCGCGGACCCTGCGCAGCTGCTCGTTGCCGGCCGTCACGAGATCGAGGTCGCGCAGCTTCGCCGAGCCGCCGAAGCGGGCGTTGGGCGAGCGCGTCAGCCCCATCAGCGTCATCGCCGTCACCGACTTGCCCGAGCCCGACTCGCCGACGATCGCCAGCACCTCGCCGGCGTGCAGCGTGAAGGAGACGTCGTCGACGGCGCGCACGACGCCCTCCTCCGTGGCGAAGGAGACGTTGAGCTCGCGGACGTCGAGCAGCAGCTCGGAGCCGCTGGCCATCAGGAGAGCCTGATCCTCGGGTCCAGCGCCGCGTAGACGATGTCCACGAGCGTGTTGAGCAGCACGATGAAGAAGGCGCCGAAGAGCGTCACGGCGAGCACCGGCGGGACGTCGAGCTGCGAGATCGACTCGGCGAAGTACTGGCCGACGCCCTGCAGGTCGAACACCGTCTCGGTGAGGATCGCCCCCCCGCCGAGGACGGCGCCGAAGTCCAGGCCCCAGAGCGTCACGATCGGGATCAGCGAGTTGCGCAGGACGTGGTGGACCATCACGCGCCGCTCCGTCAGGCCCTTCGCCCGCGCGGTGCGCACGTAGTCGTCGTTGATCGTGTCCAGGACGTTGGAGCGCAGGACGCGCGAGTAGACGCCGACGAACAGGGTCGCCAGCACGGTCCAGGGCAGGATCATGTGCTTGACCCACTCCCACAGCCCGGCCTCGCCGATCTCCGAGTAGCCGCCGTTGGGAAACAGGCCGAGCTTGAAGCCGAGGTAGTAGCTCGCCAGGGCGCCGAGCCAGAAGACCGGCATCGACACGCCGATCAGCGCCAGCACGGTCACGAGCGTGTCCGAGAAGCGGCCGGCGCGCATCGCCGTGTACAGCCCCAGCGCCGTGCCGATCGCGAACCACAGCAGGGCCGCGCCGATCGCCAGCGCGAACGTGCGCGGGATGCCGCGCTTGATCTCCTCGACGACGTTGGTCTGGTTGGCGTAGGAGATCAGGTCGCCGGTGAAGACCTTCTCCATCGTCGTGGCGTACTGCGTGTAGATCGGCTTGTCGAAGCCCCACTCCCGCTCGATGGCCGCGATCTGCACGGGCGTCGAGTTCTTGCCGGCCATGCGGTCGGCGGGGTCGCCGTTGGGGATGACGTTGAAGATCAGGAACGTCAGCACCGACACCGCGAACATCACGACGACCATCCCGACGACGCGGCGGACGACGAAGCGGCCCATCAGCGGTTGCCGTCGCAGCCGGTCACGAATGCTCCAGGCGGACCTTCGCGCGCGGGTCCAGCGCATCGCGCACGCCGTCGCCGAAGACGTTGAGGGCGAGGACGGTGAGGACGAGCATGAGGCCCGGCACGACCGTCAGGTGCGGCGCCGTGGCCAGCAGCGTGACACCGTCGGAGAGCATCGTCCCCCAGGACGGCTCGGGCGGCTGCACACCGGCGCCGAGGAACGACAGCGCGGCCTCGAGCAGGATCGCGTTGGCCACGAGCAGGGGAAAGAAGACGAGGATCGTCGAGGCGAGGTTGGGCAGCAGCTCGGAGAACATGATCCGCAAGGGCCCCGCGCCCTGCGCGCGCGCGGCCTCGACGAACTCCTTCTCGCGCAGCGACAGGACCTGGCCGCGGACCGGCCGCGCGAGGTAGACCACGCTGACGACGCCGATGATCAGCGTCGGGATCCACTTCGAGTCGCCCTGGATCTGCAGCGGCCCGATCTTCAGGCCGCCGAGCGCGAGCGAGACGCCGAGCGCCACGCCGAGCAGCAGCACGGGAAACGCCCACATCACGTCCAGGCTGCGGGAGATGACGGCGTCCGTCCAGCCGCGGAAGTAGCCGGCCAGCGCGCCGAGGATGACGGCCAAGAACGCGGTGATGATCGCCGCCGTGATGCCGATGAACAGCGAGTTGCGCGCCCCGTAGAGCAGCCGCACCGCGACGTCGCGGCCGTTGGAGTCGGCGCCGAGGAAGAACTTCCTCTGCCACGTCGGCCCGATCGGCACGCCGTCGAAGGTCACGACCTGCTCGGACCTGCCGTCGACGATGACGGTGTCCGACAGGTGGTTTCTGGCGGCCGTCGTGTCCGCGATCTGCGCCCACAGCGGGGCGGCGAGCGCGAGCGCGACGAGGACGACGAACAGCACGCCGAAGACCAGCGCTGCCTTGTTGCGCCTCAGCCTGCGTACCGCGAGCGCCCAGGGGCTGAGGCCGGGGGCGCCCTGCGCCTCGGCCTGTCCCCCGTCGTCGGTGACGGGGGACAGGTCGGGCTGAACTGACGAGTCGGCGATCGACATCCGTCGGGCGCGAGACCTAGCTGTCCATGCCGAAGTCGATCGCGTGTCTCACGCCTCTACTTCAAGCAGAGGTTCGTGAAGTCGAGGTTGTACACGGGATGCCACACGGTGCAGTTCTCGAAGTCCATCCGGTCCGAGTAGAACACGGTGAGCTTGCGATGGCCGTACGGGGCGACGTGCGCGCGCTCGACGAGCAGCTCGTCGGCCCGCGCGTAGTCATCGGCGACCTCTTCGATGTTGGCGTTGTTGTCGGCCTCGTCGAGGATCGTGTTGATCTGCGGATCGTCGACGTTGCCGAAGTTCTGGTTGTTGGTGTCCTGGATCGACTTGCCGTTGACCAGGAAGAAGAAGTTCCCGGGGTGCGGGAAGTCCTGGAACCAGTTCGCGAAGCCGGCCTGCGCCTTGGTCTTCTGGTTGCCGATCGTCGTGAAGTAGACCGATGCCTCGATGATCCGCGGCCTGGCCTTGAAGCCGATGTCGTTGAGCACGTCGGACAGGTACTCCGCCAGCGACTTGGACTCGGGCTCGTCGTTGCCGAACACGGTCACCGAGTCGCCCTCGAGGCCGGCGTCCCTGATCAGCGCCCTGGCCTTTGCGACGTCGGGCGCCGCCGTCGGGACGCCCCACGGGCACGGGTCGATCTTCTCGTAGCCCTGCATCCCCGGCGGCAGGAAGTTGCAGCCGGGCTCGAGCAGGCCTCCGAACAGGCGCGCGAGCGAGCGCTTGTCGATCGCCAGGTTGACGGCCTGGCGCGCCTCCTCCTTGTTGAACGGAGCAACGCGATGGTTGAGGAAGTAGTAGTACGTCGAGTTGGTGACGAACTCCTTGTAGCGCTTGTCGGTGTACTGCGCGCGGACGTCGCGCAACTGGTCGGGCGCCGGCGGATCGTTCATGTAGTCGATCTTGTTCTGGATCGTGTCCTGCGTCTGCCGGCGGCGGTTCTTGACGATGTCGACCTCGATCTTGTCGAGCTTGCCGACCTGCTGCTCGGCGACGTTGAAGTCAGGCACCTTGACGAGGTCGTAGCCGCGGTTGACGCGCACGTTCTCAAACTTGTAGGGGCCCACGCCGGGCGGCGGGTCCTTCGTCATGTTCTGAAACGGCGTGTCGCCGGGAACGAGCGATGCGAAGACCATCGTCAGGATGTACGGGAAGCGGCCGTCGGGCTCGGTCAGGTTGATCGTGATCTCGCCCGTCTGATCGTTGGCCTCGATGCCGGGGATGTCGGCCCGCGCCCGGCCGTCCTCGACGTACTTCTCGGCGCCGACGATGCCGAGGTAGAACGACGAGCCGCCGGACTCGAGGTTCAGCACGCGCTTGATCGAGTGCTCGAAGTCCGAGGCCTTCACGGCCGTGCCGTCGGAGTACTTCAGGTTCTCGCGCAGCTGCAGCGTGTAGGTCTTGCCGTCGCTGCTGATGTCGGGCATGTCCTGCGCGAGGCCGGGCACGACGGTCGCGCCCTCGGCGCCCTCTGCGTGCTTGTAGGTCAGCAGCGGGGTGTAGACCGTCCACAGCGACTGCCAGCCCTCCTGCGTGTACGACAGCGCGGGATCGAGGTAGTCCGGAAACGACGTGTACGCGGTCTTGATCGTGCCGCCCGTCCTGCCGCCGGCATCCGATGCGGCTGAACCGCCGGTCGTCGTCGCGCCACTGTCGTCGTCGTCGCCACCGCATGCCGCCAGGCCGAACATGGCCGCGCACGCGAACGTGAGGCACAACACGCCTCTGAGGGACCTTGACATCTAGAGCTTTCCTCCTGGAGAGGCCCCCGCGCCTGCGGACGCGGAGGCGGGTTGGGTGCCTCTACCCGAACCGGCGCGTCTAGCGTACTCCCGCGCACCAGCGGGTGCTTGAACTGGACAGTAACGTTCAGCTGGATCGCGCTGCGCCATTCGCATCAGTCCAGATAGCTGCAAACAGCCTGCACGGGCGCGCGATCCGGCACGCGCGGCGCCTGGCGCGGGTAGCCCAGGTGCAGCAGCCCGAGCACGCGCTCGTCGCCGGGTATCCGCAGCGCGTCGCGGCCCGCATCGGTTCGCAGCACACCGGGCGTGCGCCAGTAGCCGGCGAGGCCGCGGCCGTGGGCGGCGAGCAGGACGACGTACGCCGCCACGGCGGTTGCGAGCACGTCCTCCTCGTCGAGCACGGGATCGCCCGACTGCACGGCCGTGACGGCGACGAGCGTCGGCGCGCGCTCGAGCTTGGCGGCGGCGACCGGGTCCTCGCCCGCGGCCTTCAGCCGCTCGAGCGAGCGCGGGCCGAGGACGCGAAATCGCCACGGGTTCGTCAGCTTGTGGTTGGGCGCCCAGCGCGCGAGGTCGAAGAGCTCGTCGAGCGTCTCGCGGTCCAGCGGCTCGCGCGCGTAGGCCTTGTGCGTGCGCCGGGTGCGGATCGCGTGCTCGAGCTCCATCCGCGCGCTACTCGTCGTCCTCGTCGTCGTCGTCCTCGTAGAGCGATTCGCGGGCGAGCTCGGTGCCCTTGGCGTCGAAGAGCTTGCAGTCCAGCGTGTCGCCGCGGTAGCCGTCGGGCGCCAGCAGCGTGAAGCGCTCCATCACGAGCGTGCACTGGTCGACGGTCAGATCGGCGAGCTCGCCGGTCACGACCGCGCCTCCGGACACGAGCGGGCGGCCCCAGACGAGCGTCATCGTGGCGACCTTGCCGTCCTCGCCGCGCCAGCTGCCGACGACCTCGTCGCAGAGGTCGAGCTCCCAGTCGGGATTGGCCTCGGCGGTGTCGGCGGTGTAGTCGGCGACGGCGTCGAACTCGGTCGGCTCGCGGTCCTCGCCGCCCGGCCGGAACGAGACGTAGCCGAACAGCTCGAAGCCGTTGGAGGTGATCGAGGTCGCCGGGACGAACGTGCGCCCGTGCCACGTGCGGTCGGGGTAGAACGCGACCTCGCCGGGATCGCCGAGGTCGTCCTCACCGGGATCGACGGCGTCGCAGGCACCGAGGAAGTGGCGCTCGAGCGTCGCCGCCCAGCGGCCGTAGGGCAGTGGTTCCTGCGGGGGTTCGGCGGCAAAGCGCGGAACGAGGCGGGGCTCGACGGGCATCGGCCGCAGTTTATGCGGGCGCTCTGCCGGCGGGGTGCGGGCTCGCGGCCTCGTCTACCGTTTGCGGGGTGCGGGCGAGGTACCGCACGGCGAGCAGGTCCGCGCAGCCGAGCTGATCGGGACGCTCTGCCTGGCGACCGATCTGGGCATCGGCTTCCCCTTCGAGCACGGCCTTCAGGTCACGCTGATCGCGATGCGGCTCGGCGAGCGGCTGCCGCGCTGCTCGGCGACCACGGCCGGCTGATCTGCAGCGACCTGTCGCCGACGCGGACTCCGTCGACGGCGTGCTGTGCCGCCTGGGCTACATGCTGATGCCCGACCCCGGGCTGGCGCTCGCCGAGACGCGTCGCGTGCTGCGGCCCGGCGGGCGCGTGGCCCTGGCGGTCTGAGGCGGTCCCGAGCGCAACCCGTTCTTCACGGCGGCCGTCATCGCGCTGGTCGAGCGGGGCCACCCGCCGCCGCCGGACCCGGCGGCGCCGGGGATCTTCAGGATGGCGAGCGAAGCCCGCACGACGGGGCTGCTGGAAGGCGCCGGCTTCGGCACCGTGCGCAGCGAGGAGGTCGAGGTGCGCTTCGAGATTCCCGACATCGACGAGTACGTGCAGGTCGTCGCCGACACGGCCGGGCGTCTCGCGCCTGCCCTCCGCGCGCTCTCGCCGGCCGAGCGCGAGGCGGTCAAGGCGCAGGCGAAGGGGGCGCTGGAGCGCTTCGCGGTGCGCGGCGGCTACGAGATTCCCGGCGTCGCGCTGTGCGCGCTGGCGAGCTGAACGCACACCGGGCCCGTGCGCGCGATCGGGGCGGAGCCTGCGCGTTTGCGACGACAGCCGTCGGGCCGCCCTCGTTCACGACCGCCGGCAGCCCGGGCCCGTCGGGTGGTCGACCTATCCCTCCAGCAGCAGCGTCACCGGTCCGTCGTTGACGAGCTCGACCTCCATCTCGGCGCCGAAGACGCCGCCGGCGGCGCCGAGCTCGGCGCGGAAGGTCTCGTACAGCGGCTCGGCGATCGCGGCCGGCGCCGCGGCGACGTACGACGGCCGGTTGCCGCGGCGCGTCTCGCCGTAGAGCGTGAACTGGCTGACGACGAGCACCTCGCGCCTGCCGAGCGGCTCGTTCATCCGCCCCTCGGCGTCGGGAAAGACGCGCAGCGCGCGCACCTTGCGCGCGAGCTTCACCGCGGTCGCCGCGTCGTCGTCGTGGGTGACGCCGAGCAGGACGAGCAGGCCGGCGCCGATCCGCGACACGACCTGCCCGTCGACGCGCACCTCGGCGCGCGTCGTGCGCTGGACGAGCGCTCGCATCGGCGGCGGCCGCGCCGGCTAGCCGAAGAAGACCTCGGCGGTCGCGAACAGCTCGGGATCGAGCAGCTTGGGCGCGCTGAGCGCGTCGTCGAGCGCGACGAGCTCGATCGCCGTCCCGTGCAGGGCGACCATCTTGCCGAAGTCGCCGTTGGAGGCGGCGTCGATCGCGGCGACGCCGAAGCGGGTGCCGAGGACGCGGTCGAAGGCGATCGGCGAGCCGCCGCGCTGGATGTGGCCGAGCACGGTCGCGCGGCTCTCGTAGCCCGTGCGCTCCTGGATCTCCTTCTCGAGCTCGAACGCGATCCCGCCGAGGCGGACATGCCCGAACGAGTCGACGCTGTCGGTTGCGGTGGCGGCGGCGCCGCCGTCGGAGCGCGTCGCGCCCTCGGCGACGACGACGATCGAGAACGTCTTGCCGCTGTTCTCGTGCCGATTGCGGATGTGCGCGCAGAGCTCGTCGACGTCGAACGGCCGCTCGGGCACGAGGATCACGTCGGCGCCACCGGCCATCCCCGACCAGGTGGCGATCCAGCCGGCGTCGCGGCCCATGACCTCGCAGACGATGACGCGGTCGTGCGACTCGGCGGTCGAGTGCAGGCGGTCGATCGCGTCCGTCGCGATCTGCACGGCGGTCTGGAAGCCGAACGTGAAGTCGGTCGCGTTGAGGTCGTTGTCGATCGTCTTGGGAACGCCGACGGTCGGAAAGCCCGCCGCGAAGAGCCTGCGCGCCACGCCGAGCGTGTCGTCGCCGCCGATCGGGATCAGCACGTCGATCCCGCGCTCCTTGAGCGACGCGAGCACCCGCTGCTCGCCGTTCTCGGTCTTGTAGACGTTCGTCCGCGAGGTGCCGAGGATCGTGCCGCCCTTGTGCAGGATGCCGCTCGTGTTCTCGCGCGTCAGCTCGATCGCGTCGTTCTCGAGGACGCCCCTCCAGCCCTTGCGAAACCCGAAGATCTCGTGGCCGTAGTGGTCGATCCCCTTGCGGACGACTCCGCGGATGACGGGGTTGAGGCCGGGGCAGTCGCCGCCGCCTGTCAAGAGTCCGATTCTTGCCATGCGCGCCATCCTTCCACGCGCGCGCGATCGTCCGTCGGCCGCCTCAGCCCAGCGTGGCGGCGAGCAGCCCGGCGGCGAGCGCGAGCGCCGTCGACCACGCGAGCGCGGCGGCCGCGAGGCCGCGGTCCAGCTCGTAGGCGTGCGCGACGACGAGCGTGTTGACGCCGACCGGCATCGCCGCCTGCAGCAGGTAGGCGTCGGGCACGTCGACGGGCGAGGCGGCGGCGAGCGCGAGCAGCAGCGCGGGCGCCGCGAGCAGGCGCAGGCCGACGATCGTCGCGACCGGCGCGGTCAGCGGCGGCGGGAACGCCGTGTGCTCGGCCGCGAGCTGCACGCCGACGACGAAGAAGCCGACCGGGGCGAGGCAGACGAGCGCGACGCGGGCGACGTCGACGAGCACGTCCGGGGCGAGCGCGTCGGGCGCGACGAGCGCGGCGGTGACGGCGATCAGCGGCGGGTTGCGGACGAGGTACGTGCGCAGGCGCAGGTGCGCGGGCTGGCCGCCGGTCGTCAGCGTCGCGGCGACGGCGAAGGCGACGACGAAGAACATCGGGCCGCTGACGAGCGCGTCGAACGTGATTGCCAGGCCGAGGTCTTCGCTGCCGAGCAGGGCGGCGATCAGTGGCAGCCCGAGGTAGGCGGTATTGCCCATGATCGCGGCGACGACGACCGTCGCGGCCTGCGTCGTCGGCAGGCGCAGGGCGCGGGTCGCGAGCGCGTGCGCGGCGAGCCCGACGACGGCGAGCGACGCGTAGGCGAGCAGCAGCCCGACCCCGGCGCCCGCGCCGAGGTCTGCGTCCGCGACGACGAAGAAGACGACGAACGGCAGCGCGCCGTACAGCAGCGCGTCGAGCAGGCGGCGGCTGAGCGCGAGCGCGCGCACGCCGTCGCGGCGCTGCGTCCGGATCCCGGCGGCGACGGATGCGGCGATCGCCAGCGCGAGGAGGAGCACGCGGCCTACGCGTCGCGCAGCTCGGCCGCCGCGCGCTCCGGGGCGACCGTGTTCAGCGCGAC
>JBKHXR010000097.1:0-27073 GCA_046565905.1 Thermoleophilia bacterium
CGCCGCAGCGCTGACGGCTGCGCGCCCGCGCTACGGCGAGAAGGCCATCATCGTCCTGCTCGGCTTCTGCGGCCTGGTCTCGGTCGCCGTCACCGTCGGCATCGTCGCCGCGCTGGTCGGTCCGACGATCGAGTTCTTCGAGGAGGTCCCGCTCGGCGACTTCCTCTCGGCGCAGGAATGGGCCCCGACGTTCTCCGACCCGAGCTTCGGGGTCTTCAACATCGTCGCCGGCTCGCTGAACGTGACGCTGTGGGCGATCGTGACGGGGATCCCGATGGGCCTGGGCGCCGCGGTCTATCTCTCCGAGTACGCCAGCGAGCGTGTGCGGCAGGTCGTCAAGCCGACGCTCGAGGTCCTCGCCGGCGTGCCGACGGTCGCCTTCGGGTTCTTCGCGCTGACGTTCATCACGCCGCTCATACGCGACGTGTGGCCGGGCTTTCTCGGCGATCCGCCGGGGATCTTCAGCGCGGGGGCAGCCGGCGTGGTGCTCGGGCTGATGGTCGTGCCGATCGTGGCGTCGATCTCCGACGACGCGATGCGCTCGGTGCCGAACGCGCTGCGCGAGGGCGCGTTCGCGCTGGGTGGCTCGCGCATGCAGGTCGCCACGCGCGTGGTGGTCCCCGGGGCGCTGTCGGGGATCATGGCCTCCTTCGTACTCGGCATCTCGCGGGCGATCGGCGAGACGATGGTCGTGCTGATGGCGGCCGGCAACTCGCCCAAGCTGACGCTGGATCCGTCCGAGAGCATCCAGACGATGACCGCATTCATCGCAACCACGGCGACCGGGGACGTCGGCTTCGGCAACATCACCTACAAGACGCTGTTCGCCGTCGGCGCGCTGCTGTTCCTGATGACGCTGACGATGAACCTGCTCAGCATCCGCCTCGTACGCCGCTACCGCGAGGTCTACGAATGATCACCCGGGCGGCGGCGACGGCGGATGCGAGCGCCCGTGCCGCGGCCGGCGCGACGCACGCGGCGATCGGCTCACAGCCCGGCGGCAACCGGGCCAGGGGCCTGCTCTTCCAGATCGTCGTCTTCTGCGCGGCGCTGCTGGCGATCGCGGGGCTGATCGCGCTGATCGTGCAGGCGGCGGTCAAGGGCTGGCCACGCCTGAACACCGACCTGCTGGCGAACCAGCCCTCGAGCCTTGCCGCCGAGGGCGGCTTCCAGTCGGCGATCTTCGGGACGCTGCTGATCATGGCCGGCGTCATCGTGACGGTCGTGCCGCTCGGCATCGGCGCCGCGATCTACCTCGAGGAGTTCGCCGACAACACGCGCTGGTACAACCGGCTGATCGAGGTCAACATCCAGAACCTCGCCGCCGTGCCGTCGATCGTGTACGGCATCCTCGGCCTCGGTCTGATCGTCCGCGGACCGCTGGACCTCGGCTTCGTCGCCTATGCCGGCTCGCTGACGCTGTCGCTGCTGGTGCTGCCGACCGTCATCCTGGCCTCCCGCGAGACGCTGCGCGCGGTCCCCAGCTCGATCCGCGAGGCCGCGCTGGCGCTCGGCGCGACGCGCTGGCAGACGACGCGCCGCCAGGTGCTTCCCGTCGCCATCCCGGGGATGGTCACCGGCGTCATCCTCGCTCTGTCGCGGGCGATCGGCGAGACAGCCCCGCTGCTGCTGGTCGGCGCGACCGTGTTCGTGACGTTCAACCCCGACGGCCCCTTCTCCGGCAGCTACACGGCGCTGCCGGTGGCGATCTTCAACTATGCGCAGCGTCCGCAGGAGGAGTTCCGGATCCTCGCCGCCGCCGGCATCATCGTCCTGCTCGGCGTGCTGCTGCTGATGAACTCCTTCGCGATCTGGCTGAGAAACCGATACGCCACGAGGTGGTAGATGAATCGCGCGACGAATGACAGCATCAGCCCGACGGTGCGCTCCACCGCCTCCCCCACCACGACCCGGGTCCCGCACGTGACAGCTCTGCACGGCTCCTCCAAGGACGACATCCTCAAGCGCCCGGTCATGTTCGACATCCAGAACGTCACCGTCAGCTACAACGGCGTGCCCGCGGTGCGCGACATCGACTTCGACGTCCACGACCGCACGATCACCGCGCTGATCGGCCCGTCGGGCTGCGGCAAGTCGACGCTGATCCGCTGCCTGAACCGCACCAACGACCTGATCCCGTCAGCCACCGTCGAGGGGCGCGTGCTGTTTCACGAGCAGGACCTCTACGCCCCCGAGGTCGACGCCGTCGAGGTGCGCAAGCGCATCGGAATGGTCTTCCAGAAGCCCAACCCGTTTCCCAAGTCGATCTACGACAACATCGCCTTCGGACCGCGCGTCATGGGCCGCAAGGGCAATCTCGACGACGTCGTCGAGCGCGCCCTCACGCGCGCCGCGCTGTGGGACGAGGTCAAAGATCGCCTCAAGACCAACGCCTTCGGCATGTCCGGTGGCCAGCAGCAACGCCTCTGCATCGCGCGGGCGCTGGCGACCGAGCCCGACGTGCTGCTGATGGACGAGCCGTGCTCGGCACTCGACCCGATCTCCACCGCGCGGATCGAGGATCTGATGATCGAGCTCAAGGACGACATGTCGATCGTGATCGTCACGCACAACATGCAGCAGGCCGCGCGCGTCTCGGACATGACCGCGTTCTTCACCGTCGAGCTCGACGAGCGCGAACACCACCGGACCGGCCGGATGGTCGAGTACGACGCCACCGAGCACGTGTTCACGACGCCGACCGACAAGCGCACCGAGGCCTACGTGACCGGCAAGGTCGGGTGATGAGCGACACGCCGACGCGCCGGCACTTCCAGGACGAGCTGCAAGCACTCGAGCAGAGCGCGCTCGGCGGCCTGGACCTCGTGTGCGGACAGCTGGACCGCGTCATCGAGGCGCTCGAGCACCAGGACGTCGAGCTCGCGCAGTTCGTCATCGCCGACGACGACCGGCTCGACGGCCGCTACCTGGAGGTTCACCAGGGCATCCTCTCGCTGCTCGCGCTGCAGGCCCCGGTCGCCGGCGACCTGCGCCTCGTCGCGGCGCTGCTGCACCTCATCAAGCACGTCGAGCGGATGGGCGATCAATGCGTCAACGTGGCCAAGCTGATCCCGCTGTCGGGCCACGAGCCTCCCGTGCGCAAGGAGATCCTCTCCAAGCTCGTCCAGATGGGCCACGCCGCGCGCGCAGAGGTCGTGCAGTGCAAGCGCGCGTTTGCCGATCGCGACATCGCGATGGCGGAAGACCTCGTCGAGCGCGACCGCGACGTCAACCGCCTCAACCGCGAGGTCTTCAGGATCGCCGTCGCCGTCGGCGACGACGTCGACACGCGCGAGTGGGCGATGACGATGATCCTCGTCGCGCGCGCCTTCGAACGCGTCGGCGACAACGCCGTCGACATCGGCGAGCAGACGGCGTTCGTCGTCACCGGGCTGTTTCGCGAGTTCACCGACGCCACCCACCGGGGCCGCCACTGATCGCCCGTGCGGGCGCGTCCGTCGTTGGCTGCCGGCGCTACCTGCCGCGTGCCACGTCTCGGACGGCCCGCGAGGCGGCTTCGCCGCGCTGTGCGTCTGCGGTTCAGTCCCGGTCGGGGTGCGCTTCGGACGCCAGACGACGCTCCGGCGCGTCGACG
Source organism: Thermoleophilia bacterium (assembly GCA_046565905.1). Lineage (GTDB taxonomy): Bacteria > Actinomycetota > Thermoleophilia > Solirubrobacterales > Solirubrobacteraceae > CADCVQ01. The sequence continues at coordinate 3,596 of JBKHXR010000097.1, forward strand.
CCGGTCAGCGAGTCCTTGAACTCCCGCATCCCGCGGCCCAGCGACCGCCCCGCATCCGGCAGCCGCTTGGGGCCGAGGATGATCAGCGCGAGAACCAGCACGATGATGAGCTCCAGCGGTCCGATGTTCGGCATCGTCGTCTCCTGTCGTGTTGTCCTGTGTCAAGCAGATCAGCGCGGGCGCCGCCGCCCGCGCGGCGGGGTACCGCGAACGTGCGGGCGGGAGCCCCGTCGGCTCCCGCCCGGGTCGCCGGGTCGCGCGCGCTCAGGCGAGGGTGATGCCGAGTCGCTGGTAGGCCGCAGCCTCGTTGGGCGACATCCCCTGCCTGGCCGCCTGCTCGCGCAGCTGCGCCGAGACCTTCGGCGCCCAGCGGTGCCGCGGGGTCGCGCCCGCCATCGCCCGCTGCCCGCCGGCGTCGCGGCGCGGAAACGGGCCCCAGATCGCGAGCGTGTGGCCGGGGTCCTGGATGTTGACGAACAGCGTGTGGCCATCCGGTGAGAAGCATGGCCCCGCGAACTCGCTGTCGTTGAGCCGGTTGTTGGCGAACACGTAGGACTCGCCGTCGGGCGTGATCCCGATCAGGCGGTTGCCGTCGCCGCCGTCCTCGGCCAGCCAGACATCGCCCCACGGCGTGACGTGGAGGTTGTCGGGCGCGTCCATCTGCTCCTTGCGGTCGCCCTCCAGGAACAGCTCGAGCGTGTCGGTTCCGCCGCCGCTCGGGTCGCCGGAGGGGATCAGCCGGAAGGCCTGGCCGACGCGCGCCTCGCCGCCGGACGTGTCGTCGAACCAGAACGCGCCGCCGGCGAAGTGGCAGCCCTCCAGGCGCTGAAAGCGCGCGGCGCCCTTGGCGAGGGCGTCATCATGCGGTTCCTCGGCGCGGACGTCGACCCAGACGACCTGAAAGCGCTCGGCGGTGCGCCCGAGATCGATGTTGTACAGCGGCCGCGCCTGGATCGCCATCGCCTGCAGCTTCCCGCCGTCCTGCAGCGCACCCGGCCTCTGGCCGCGGTTGTCGGGCAGGTAGCGATACAGAAAGCTCGAGCGCGTCGTGCCCGGCACCTCGAGCCCCGGTGCCGGCTGCGAGCCGCGGAAGTCATCCTCGGTGAGGTAGGCGATGCCGGTGCGCGGGTCGATGTCGATCGCCTCGTGCGAGAAGAACCCCATCGCGCGGATCGGGGTGCGGGAGACGTCGCTCTCCGGCTCCGCCGGGTCGACCTCGAAGACGTAGCCGTGGCCGGTCGTGCGCTCCTCCTCGCAGGTGATCCACGTGCCCCACGGCGTCCCGCCGCCGGCACAGTTGTTCAGCGTCCCCGACGACGACACGTACGAGCGCGCGACCTTGCGGTCCGGTCCGACGACGAGCGCGGTCGTGCCGCCCGGTGCCGCCGCGTCATACGGGTTGCGACCCGTCACCGGCGCCTTGGTGGCGGTGTCTCCGGGGCGCAGCTCGTGGTTGCGCACGAGGATCGTGGAGTGGCGCGGACCGGCGACCGCGACCATGCCGTCGAAGTCGCCGGGCACCGGCGCGCCGTTCGACAGCTGGTCCTCGACGCTCTGCACGACGCGATAGCGAAACCCTCGCGGCAGGTCGAGCAGCCCCGCCGGGTCCTCGACGAGCGGTCCGTAGCCCGCCTGTCCTCCCGGCTTTGCGAGGGCGCTCGCGATCGGCGCCAGCGCCAGCGCGCCGCCGGCGCCGACCGCGCCCCGCCGCAGCAACGTTCTACGAGTCTGCATACCGCCTCCAGTCTGGGTTGACGGCGGGGACGGTGCCCCAGATCGACGCCCACGGTGTGAAGATCGTGTGTGTCGGTGGGTGACGGCGAACGCGGTCGTACAGGTGCCGGCACCACCGTCGACCGGTGGCGGGCCGCCGCAGGTTCTCGGGACGTTCACACTCTCGGTGCCCGCGCGGCGCCACCATGCCGATGGGCGCGCTGCACTCTCCCCGTCGGCGCGCCGCAGCGACACGGTGCGACGTCCGCCGGCCTCGCGTGAGCGGTGGCCGACGGGCTCCGCGCCGTGCGTCCCGATGTGTGTGACCGTGCTTACAGAGGCACGCCGATCTGCGGGAACACCGATACGGTCATGAACCATCTCCAAGCCCTCGACTCGCCGCTCGTGTGCCTCGGACATCTCTCCGACGACTCCGTCGCCGTGAGCATCTATGTCCTCGTGCGTCACGGAGCCGAACGCCGCCCCGATCTGGCCGCCGCTCTGCGCGGGCGCGTGCGCATGCGGTTCGCCGACGGGTACTCGCCGGTGCGGATCGACTTCCGCGGCGATGAGGTCGAGATCGCCGACGAGGGCGCCGACGGCGATCGGCCCTACGACCTCGAGCTCAGCGGCCGGCTCGGCGACGTCAGCGCGCTGATCGCCGCGCCGCTCGCCGCCGGCCTGCCGAACCCCACCAGCCGACACGGTCGGCGCGCGATCGCGCGTCTCGCCGACGGACGCGTCGACATCGACGGGCCGTTGGGCCTGGCCCGCAACCTCTTGCGCCTGCTCGCGGTGGACGCTCCAACCGTCGCCACGCCATCGCAGACAGGCGAGCTGCAGCGCACGTAGCCGGCGGCGCGGCCGCGCGGCGGCGCCCAAGGCAAGCGGTTCGCCGCACCACGCGCGGCGCAGGCGTCAGCCGCCCGCCACGCAGTGCGCGTGCGCGTCGGCCGCACGCCTGGCGGGCTGCTTGCCGCCCACCGCCGCGCCTGCCAGCACGTCGTCCAGCCGCGCCGGGAAGTTGCAGTCCTCCGCCGGTTCGCGAGCCGTCCGGTCCAGGGTGGCGTCGTGGATCACGACCGGCGTGCCGTCGCCGGCCTGCTGGAGATCCTGCTCGATGTGGTCGGCGCCCTGCTTCAGCGCGAGGTCGTAGGCGGCGAACTTGTGCTCGGGCGCGAGGCCCGACGCGCCGCGGTGGCCGACGTTCAGCACCTGCTCGTCGATCGCGGCCGGCCTGGCGGGCGCCACGGCGGCAAGCGCGAGCAGGCCGGCGAGGACGAGGGCGAGCAGCGCGGCGAGGGCAAAGGCGGCGACGGCATACACGGATCGCATATCGGACTCCTTCTCGGGGCGACTGAGAGCGTCGTGACGGGCGGGCGGGCGGGCGGGCGACAGCGGGTTGCCATCGCCTTACAGCCGCTCCCGCGTCCACGAGAACAGCTGCTCGGCGCGCGGCTCGACGCTCAGGCGCAGCCATTCGTCGGCGTTCTCGCCCTCGACGACGATCCGCGTCAGGTTCGGCGCGTCGGGCAGCGGTCGGTCGACCAGGTAGCTGTGGCTGTCGCCCTGCAGGAGGAGCACCGGACCGTCGAACCGGGCGGCCAGCTCGGTGATCCGGTCGAGGATCTCGACGAAGCCCGCGTCGGAGCGTGCGAAGGTGTCGGCCTGCATGGCCACCAGCACCCCGCGGGCGTCCTGCCGGCGAGCCGTGGCGAAGGTGCGGTCCAGCCACGCCAGGTCGGCGGCCAGCCGGGCCTCGTATTCCTGCAGGCGCAGCGAGCGCTGCTGCTCGGTCTCCGCGGCGCCGAACCATGGCGCGAGCCCGTTGCTGCTGCCGACGACGTGCACGGCGCAGAACACGACCCGGGACCGCATCCAGAGCTGGTTCTCGGCGAACGCCTCGAAGCCGGGCTCGTCGGCCTGCGTGAGCACGCGCTGCGGGCGCCCGCCCAGCGTGCGTCCGGGCTGGGGATAGAAGATCTCGCGCAGCGCCTGCAGGCGCTCGGTCGGCAGATAGCCGCCGGCCGCGGCGCGGTGGCAGTCCGTCCAGTCGTTGTCGCCGGGCGTCAGGACGAAGGGGTCCTCGAACGTGTCGTAGAGGTCGCGCGAGAGCCGCAGGCGCTCGTCGCTGCAGCGGCTGCTGCCGCTCTTGACGTCGCCGAGGTGCAGCACGAGGCGGACCCTGGGGTCGTCGTTGACGTCCGCCACGAGGCCGGGAAACCGCTCGATCTGCTCGGGACCGTAGGGCGTGTCGCCGATCACGGCCAGCGTCAGCGGGTTGCTCGAGCCCCCGTTCACCGGGTTGCCGCCGGCTGCGATCGCGGCGGCAGGCAGGGCGAGGACGACCGCCAGGGCGGCCGGGGTCAGGCTGCGTCGCATCGTGTGCTCCTATTCGCCGCGCAGCCCGGGGACCCGGACCACGATGAAGTCGCTGGGATCGGGCAGCTCGGGGTTGCGCCCCGTCGACCCGAAGTTCGTGTCGTTGACGATCGCCAGGCGCCGGCCGCGCAGCGGCAGCACGGCCTCGATCGTCACGTAGGGCATCGCGAACCGATCGCCGAGGCCGAGATCGCCGGGCCGGGCCGGCTCGGAGATGAGCGCCGGGTCGCGCAGGTCGAGCAGGTCGACGACCGGGCGCTTGGCCAGCGTGCCATCCGGCGCCGCGTCGCGCAGGTCGACGACGAAGGCCTGCTTGTGGACGGCGGCCGCCCCCTCGCCGTTGTCGCGCTCCAGGGCGATGAAGCGGTGCTGGTCGAGCGCCGTGAAGTCCGAGACCAGGAAGCTCGGATCGGACACCCGATGGTCGGGCAGCCGCGCGACGTAGCGCCGGCTGGCGATGTCGAAGGCGTAGACGCGCCTGCGCGTCGGATCGTCGCCGGCGACCGGGCCTTCGAGCACCGGATACAGCGTCCTGCCGTCCTTGGAGATCGCCATGCCCTCGAAGCCGTTGGAACGGCCGAGGGTCGGCTCGCCGTCGCCCAGCGGCGAGTCCGGCGACCGCACGCCCGGCAGCGCGATCGGCGCCTCGAGCACCTTGCCGGTGGCATCGGTGTGCACGAGGAAGGGCCCGAACTCCTCGCCGAACCAGAGCGTTCCGTCGCGCGCGACGCGCATCGACTCCAGGTCGAGGTCGCCGCCGGTGAGCAGCCGCTCCCGAGTGCCCTCCTCGACGATCTCGAACGGGATCCTTCCGTCGGGGTCGCGCAGCGTGATCCAGTCGAGGATCTCGACCTCGCCGCTGCCGCCGCGCGCCGTCTCGAAGTCGGCGCGCACGCGGTAGACGCGCAGCAGGAAGGACCGCGAGTTGGCCTTCGAGCCGAAGCCGTTGTCGGGCATCGCCCAGAAGGTGTCCCTGCCGGCGGCGTCGAGCAGCGCCGAGAAGCCGCCGACCGGCTGGCGCGCGCCCGGCGCCGGGGCGGGCTCGGTGTTCGGCGCCCCGGCGAAGGGCGCCGGCGCCGACGCGTCGGGCGCCAGCAGCGCCCGGCCGACGAGCGTCGGCTCCTCCACGGGCGCGGCCCCGGCGGGTGCGACGGCGGCCAGGGCGGCCACGACCGCAGTCGCGGCGGCGGCGGGCAGGCAGCGGCGGTTCACGATCGGCATGTCAGGCCTCCTTGGCGCCCGGCACGCCGTCCTCGACGACGAACGACGCGCGCGTGACGACCGGCGCGCCGGGCTGGGTGACGAACGGCACGACGCGAAAGTCCGAGCGCCACTGCCCGCGGTCCAGCGTGCAGCGCACGTAGCCGCGCCGGCGGTTGACGAACTCGATGTGCGGGTTCTCGGCGAGCACCACCTGGTCTCCCGCCGACTGGTCGACGCCGTCGCCGCCGGTGCTGATCGACGTGCAGACGAACTCGGCGGCGACGATCTCCGACGACTCGGGCTCGCCGTAGTCGCGCTCGATGTTGCAGACGTAGTTGGCGTGCACGTCGCCGGTGAGCACGATCGGGTTGCGGGTGTCGCGCTCGGCGAGAAAGCCCGTGATGCGCCGGCGCGCGTCGACGTAGTTGTCCCACGCGTCGTTGCTGTAGTTCGTGCCGGGGCCCGCTACGAAGTCGCGCTCGCCGAAGAAGACCTGCTGGGCGAGCACGTTCCAGCGCGCACCCGAGCCCTCCAGCCCGTCGAGCAGCCAGCGCTCCTGCTCGGGGCCCGTCATCGTCCGCCCCGGCGTGAGGCGCTCCTCGTCGGGCACCTGGTCGTCGCGGTACTGGCGCGTGTCGAGCACGTTGAACTCCGCCAGACGCCCGTAGGTCAGGCGCCGGTACAGCCGCATGTCCGGCCCCTGGGGCTTGGCCGACAGGCGCAGCGGCTGGTGCTCGTAGTAGGCCTGGTAGGCGTCGGCGCGGCGGCGCAGGAACAGCTGCGGATCCTGATCGTCCTCGGGGATCTCGTCGGCGTAGTTGTTGTCGACCTCGTGGTCGTCCCAGGTGACCACGAAGGCGTGGCGCGCGTGCGCCGCGCGCAGGTCCTCGTCGCTCTTGTACTGCCCGTAGCGCGTGCGGTAGTCCGCCAGCGAGAAGATCTCCGCGGCCGGCACATGGCCGCGGCCGATCGTCCCCTGTCCGGAGCCCTCGTAGATGTAGTCGCCCAGGTGCACGACAAGGGCCAGGTCCTCCTCGGCGATGTGGCGGTAGGCCGTGTAGTGGCCCGCCGGGTAGCTCTGGCAGGAGACGAACGCGAACTGCAGCAGCGCCGGGTCGGCCTCGACGGCCGGCGCGGTCAGCGTGCGCCCGACGGGGCTCTCCTCGGGCCCCGTCTTGAAGCGATAGAAGTACTCGCGGCCCGGATCGAGCCCGTCGACCTCCACGTGAACCGAGTGGGCGAGCTCGGGCGTCGCGAAGGTGTTGCCCTTGCGCACGACCTTGCGAAACCCCTCGTCGGTGGCGACCTCGTAACGCACGGGCACCTTGCGGCCCGGCATGCCGCCGTCGGCCTGCAGCGGGTCGGGCGCCAGCCGCGTCCACAGCACCACGCCGTCAGGCATCGGATCGCCCGACGCCACCCCCAGGCTGAACGGATCGCGCATGAACGACGGCTTCGCCCATGCCGGGCTCTGCGAGAACCCCGCCGCGTACAGCGCCATCGCCCCGGCGCCGATCCCGGCCCGCCCCAAGAGCGTCCGCCGGCTGATACCGCCCCGACTCCAATTGCCTTCGATCGCCATTGCCGTGGATCTCCTGATCGTGCTCGCTTGCGAGGGACGACCGAAACGTGCCAATCGATCCGCGGACAGTTGTGACCGACACGTTGCCAAGGTGTGGGAAAGGCGTGACGCGCGCCCCGGCGGCCGCTCCCCGCTCAGCGCTCGCCGAACACCACGGCGCGCGGCCGGTCGATCGACCAGCGCCCGCGCCGCCACGCGATCCGCGTGCCGTCGGCGAGCCGTACCGCGGCGTGCCCGAGCGGCGGCTCGCCCCACAGCGTCGCCTCGAGCGGGCGCGCGCGCTCCGGCGTGTCGCCGAGGCCCGCTGCGACGTGCGCGGCCGGGTACGTGACGACGATCGAGCCGCTGCGCACCCACACCGGGATGAGCTCGCGCGGGGCCGGCGCGATGACGTCGCCGCCGCCGCGCACGCGCTCGCCCGACCATGTCGCGATCCAGTCGCCGCGCGGCAGCGCGACCTCGCGTGCGCGGGCGCCCTCGTCGAGCACGGGCGCCACCCAGAGCGCCGGGCCGAAGCCGTAGGCGTCGGCGATCGTCCAGCCGCGATCGTCGGCGGGGTCGACGAGGTGCAGCGGGCGGATGATCGGCAGGCCGCTGCGCTGCGCCGTCGCGGCGGCCGCGCGGATGTAGGGCACGAGCCGCTCGTGCAGCAGCACATAGGCGCGGTAGATGCGCAGCGTCCGCTCGTCGTAGGTCCACGGCTCCTGCGCCATCCGCCCGTGCGCCTGCATGAGCGGCGTGAAGCAGCCCAGCTGCGCCCAGCGGACGAGCAGCTCCGCCGGGCAGCGCTCGACGAGCCGGTGCCCGAGGTAGCCGCCGACGTCGTGCGACCAGTTCGAGAAGCCGGTCGCCGCCGCGGAGAGCGAGGCGGCGACGAGCACGCGCAGCGACCAGAAGTCCGACACCTGGTCGCCGCCCCACAGCATGCCGGTCGCCTGCTGCCCGGTCCAGCCGCTGCGCCCGAACAGCACGCCGCGCCCGGGATGGACCTCGTCGAGCGCGCGCTGCATCGAGCGGCGGTACAGCCCGCCGAGGCGCCACGCGGCGTCGGCGCCGGTGCTGCCGTCGGCGAAGCGGACGTCATCGGGGAAGTAGTAGCCCTCGCCGTCGTCGGCCTTGATCCCCTCGACGCCGAGCGCGAGCGCGCGCCTGGCCTGGCCGCGCCACCATGCCTCGGCGGCCGGCGACGTGAAGTCGACGGGCGAGCCGGTGCCCATCCACCAGCGCGCGACGAACGGCTCGCCGCCGGCAGCGCGGACGTAGTGCCCGCCGCGCGCGCCGGCGTCGTAGTTGGACGCGGGCGCGCGGTGCAGCGCGCGCGACTGCGGGTCGGGCGGCGTCTGGCCCTCGGAGGAGTCGACGTTCACCCACGGCGCAACCCACACGACCGTGCGCACCCCGGCGGCGCGAAAGGAGCGCACCATGCCCGCGAAGTCGGGGAACTGGTGCGGGTTGGGGATCCACGTGTTGTACTGCGTCTCCCACGGCGAATCGAGCACGAGCGCATCGAGCGCGATCGCGTGCTCGTGGCAGCCGCGGAAGTCGTCCTCGACGGCGCTCTGGTGCTCGTAGACGTCGCGCGACTTCCAGAAGCCATAGGCCCATTCGGGAAGCACCGGCGGCAGGCCGGTCGTGCGCAGATGGCGTCGCAGCCGCGCCGCCGGCGACGGATCGGCCAGCAGCTCGAGGCGCAGCGGACCGGCGCTGACGCGCGCCGAGACCGTCGTGCGGTCGGCGCCGAAGTGAAAGCGCATGCCGTTGCCGTGGCCGCCGGCATGGACCGCATAGCCGCGCGAGGATTGAAACCACGGGGCCGGCGCGTAGTCGCCCTGCGGGACGCCGCCGATCGCAAGCATGTCGGGCGGGCAGTCGGGGCCGGTGTAGGCGCGGTCGGCGCCGAGCTGGACGCGGCGGCCGGCGTGGTCGACGCGCAGTGCGTGGCGCGCGCCGAGGCCGGCGAAGTGCTCGTCGGTGCGAGCGTCCCAGCCGACGGCGTGACGCAGCGGCGTGCCGCGGACGTGGAGCTCGAGCGCGACCGTGTCGGCGCTCGGCAGCGTCACGCGCAGGCGTCCGCGGCGCCCGCCGGCGAAGCGCAGCGCGAGCTCGGCGCCGTCGGCCAGCGGCTCGGCGAGCGTCGCCGACGCGACGCGTTCGGGGATCTCGAGCTGCTCACCGGCGATCACGCCCTCGGTGAACTGGACGAACTGGTCGGCGATCTCGCCGTCGGCGCACCAGATCCCCAGCCCGCGCACGAGGCGGCGGTCGTCGCGCCGCACGTCGATCGCGAACGGCCGCCGGGCGATCTCGACGCGCAGCGCGCCGCGCGACAGCACGAGCCCGTCGGTGAGCGCGGCGGTGTCGACCGGCATGAGCGGGAGCTTCGCGGCGTCCGCACGGCCCGGCCAGCGGTTCACAGCAAGATCACACCTCGCTCTCAACCGGTTCACAAAACCGCGTGCTTTGCAGGGCAGATTGGAGCGCGACGGAGACGGACGAAATGCCGATCCAGGGAGCGACGATGACCCCTCAAGCGACCAGCCGGGTCGACCTGCACTGCCATTCGACGGCGTCGGCGGTCAGCAGGCTCGGCGTGCAACGCGCGCTCGGGCTGCCGGAATGCGCGACGCCGCCGCACGAGGTCTACGAGCTCGCCAAGCGCCGCGGGATGGACTTCGTGACGATCACCGATCACGACACGATCGACGGCGCGCTCGAGCTTGCCGAGCGCTACGAGGACGCGTTCGTCTCCGAGGAGCTGACCGCGTGGTTTCGCGGCGAGCCACAAGCGGTGCACATCCTCGTCTGGGGGATCACCCCGGACGATCACGAGCGCCTGCAGGCGCTCGCCGGCGACGTCGAGGCCGTCGCCGAAGAGCTTCACGGGCGGCGGATCGCGAGCGCGCTCGCGCATCCGTTCTACGCCGTCGAGGCACCGCTGATGCCGCGCCACCGCCGCCGCCTCGCGCAGCTGTTCTCGATCTGGGAGACGCGCAACGGCTCGCGCGCGCGGGAGCTCAACGCGCCCGCCGAGGTCTACATCGAGACGCACGGCGGCACCGGCGTCGGCGGCTCCGACGACCACGCCGGCGTCGACGTCGCGCGCACGTTCACGCAGACGACCGCGTGCGCGACGTGGCGCGCGTTCCTCGACCAGGTCGTCGCCGGCGACGCCACGGCCCGCGGCCAGCACGGCAGCGCGGAGAAGTGGACGCACGCCGCGATGGCGCTCGCCGTCCGCGCGCTCGGGCGCGGGGCCGACGGCGACGGCGCGCCCGACCCGGCGGCGATCTTCACGATGGTCCAGCGACTCATGAAGGAGGGCGACGCGCGCGCCAGCGACACCGGCACCGGCCTGCGATCCGACGATGCGCGCGCCCTGCTGCGCGCCTGGCTGGCGGCCGTCGAGCTCGACCTCTGCGAGAGCGAGCTGATCGCGCTGCTGCAGGACGACGCCTTCTCGCACGCCGACCTGTTTCGCCGCGCGCGGCGCATCCACGAGCGCAAGCTCGCGCGGGCGGTCGCCCAGGTCGCGGCGACGGCGAGCGCGCCGGCCGGCGCCGATCTCGCCGCGGCGGGCGCCACGCTGTTCGAGGCGTGCCTCGCGGCGATCCCGTACGCGCCCGCGGCCGCGTTCCTCGGCCGCGAGAAGGCCAGGCTCGCGCGCCGCGAGGGAGAGCCGCTGCGCGTCGCGCTGGTCGCCGACGCCGTCGGCGCGATGCACGGCGTGACACACACGCTCGACGAGCTGCGCGACCGCGGGGTGCCGGGCTTCGAGGTCGAGGTCGTCGGCACCGACCACAACGTCGACCGGCGGCTCAGCGCCGTCGCGGAGGTCGACATCCCGTTCTACGCCGGGCTGAAGGTCGGCGTGCCGAGCCTGCCGGCGATCGTCGAGGCGCTCGCCGACGGCCGCTACGACCTCGTCCACCTCTGCTCGCCCGGGCCCAGCGGCGTCGCCGCCGCCGTCATCGCCCGCGCGATGGGGCTGCCCGTGCTCGGCAGCTACCACACCGAGCTCGCCGCCTACGCCGGCCTGCGCTCGCAGGACCCGGCGCTCGCGCTGGCGGCGCGGGTCGCGATCGGCGCCTTCTACGGCCAGTGCCGCCGCGTCCTGTCGCCGAGCAGGGCGTCCGATGCGGTGCTGCGCGAGATGGGCATCGCCGACGAGCGGATCGGCCGCTGGGACCGCGGCGTCGACACCGACCGCTTCTCCCCCGCGCGGCGCGACCCGCACCTGCTGCCGGGCGAGATCACGGTCCTGTACGCCGGCCGGCTGACCCGCGAGAAGGGCGCCGACCTGCTCGCCGACGCGTTCCTGCAGGCGCGCGAGCGCGATCCGCGGCTGCACCTCGCACTCGCCGGCGGCGGCCCCGAGCAGCACGTCCTGCGCGAGCGGCTCGGCGCACACGCGACGTTCCTCGGCTGGCTCGAAGGCGATGCGCTCGCCGCCGCCTACGCGAGCGCCGACATCTTCCTCTTCGCCAGCCGCACCGACACGTTCGGTCAGGTCCTGCTCGAGGCGCAAGCCAGCGGGCTGCCGGTCGTGGCCGTCGGCGAAGGCGGGCCGACGAGCATCGTCACCGACGGGGCCACGGGACGTCTGTGCCCGGCAGACGCGGGCGCCCTCGCCGACGCGGTGGTCCAGCTCGCGGCTCAGCCGTCGGAGCGCGACTGGCTCGCGGCCAACGCGCTGCAAGCCGTCGGGCAGCGCTCCTGGGCACGCTCGCTGCAGCGGCTCGCCGACGGCTACCGGCGCGCGCTCGAGCAGACGGCCGCCCAGGACATCAGCCGTGCCGCGTGAGGCGATCGTCCTCGAGGCGTCGCGGCGCCTGCGCGCGCGGCGCCCGCGGCCGCCCGCGGAGCCGCTCGCGCGCACGCCGCTGCGCGTGGTCGACGTCGCGCTGCTGCACTGCGAGCGCGGCGGCGAGATCCGCGCGTACCTCGACGCGAAGGCGGCGTGGGCGCAGAGGTCGGGCCTGATCGAGCATCACCTGATCGTCCCCGGACGCGCCGAGCGCCACGCGGACGGCCGGCACGAGCTGCCGGCGCTGCGCCTCGCCGCGATCAACGGGTGCAGGTTGCCGCTCGGCGCCCGCGCGCTGGACGCAACGCTGCGCCACCTGCGGCCCGACGTCGTCTGCCTGCACGACCCGCTCGGGCCGGAACTGCGCGTCACGCGGACCGCGCGCCAGCTCGGCGCGCTGGTCGTCGCGGTCCGGCACGGACCGGCGCACCCGCTCCTGCGTACATCGGCGCAGCGCGCGTACGACGAGGCGGACGCCGTCATGGCGGTCGTCGATCCGCGCGCGCAGCGCGCGGACCCGACGACGATCCCGCTGCGCTTCGGGCTGCACCCTGCGTTCGTGCCGCAGCCCCACGTGCGCCGCCAGGACCACGTGCTCTACGCCGGACGGCTCACGCGCGACAAGGGCGTCGTCGAGCTGCTGCAGGCAGCGGCGCGCGCAACCGAGCCGTGGCAGCTGAAGTTGGTCGGCCGCGGTCCGCTGGAGCAGCGACTGCGGCGCGCTGCGGCGCGGCTGGGCATCGCCGAGCGCGTCCGGTTCCATCCGTTCATCGGCGAGCGCGAGCGCCTGGCCCGCTGGTATGCGAGCGCGCGCGTCGTCGTCATGCCCGGCGCGCACGAGACATTCGGACTCGTCGGACTCGAGGCGGCCGCCTGCGGCGCCTCTGTCGTGACGTGCTCGACGGCGCCTTCGGCCGCGCTCATGCGCGGGCTCGTGCAGACCTACGCGCCCGGAGACATCGACGCCTTGCTGGCCGCGATCGAGCGCGGGCGGGCCACGCAGCCGGACATCGCGGCGGCGGCCGTGCTCGGCAAGCGGCATTCGTCTGCGACCGCGCTCGCCGGCGAGCTACTGCAGCTCGAGCGGCTCACCGGGCGGCGCCGCCTCGGCTGACGATCGTCGGCTGAGCGCCGTGCGGCCGGGCACTTCAGCGGCACGGACAGCGCGGCCGACCGCTCCGGTCGCATCACGGACCGCCCGTCCTTTCGCTACCGGGTGGTGAACCGGCCGTCGAGCAGCCGGCGGATGCCCTCCGCGGGCACCGCGCTCGACCACAGGTGACCCTGCGCCCGCCCGCAACCCATCTGGCGCAGGTGCTCGCGCTGGGAGTCGGTCTCGACGCCCTCGGCCACGAGCGTCACTCCCAGTGCCTGCGACATCTGGATGACGGCGCTCACGATCGCGTTGCGCCGCTCGTCGCTGCCCACGCCGCGGGTGAACGAGCGGTCGACCTTCACGCCGTCGGGAGCAAGACGGTCGAGGTGGCTGAGTGATGCGTAGCCGCTGCCGAAGCGGTCGACAACCAGTCCGACGCCCTGCTCGCGAAGCCGGGTGAGGCAGGCCGAAGACGTGACGGCGTCCTCCATCAAGGCCTCCTCGCCGATCTCGAGATGGAGGCTGCCCTGGTGCACCCCGGTCGCCTCGGCGATCTCGGCGGCACGGTCCGGGAAGTCGGCATCTGCCAGCTGCCGGGGCGAGACGTTGACCGCGATCTGCAGCGGGCGGTCGTACCGCCGTTGCCACTCAACCGTCTGTCCGATCGCCTGCGCGAGCACCCATTGGCCGAGCTCGCGGATGAGCCCGGTCTCCTCGGCGACGGCGAGGAAGTCATCGGGCTGAAGCAGCCCGCGGGCGGGGTGCGCCCAGCGCACCAGCGCCTCCGTGCCGACCGTGTCGCCCGTCTCGAGGTCGATTATCGGCTGGTAGTGAACCCGCAGCTGGTCGGAGCCGGCTATCGCTCGGCGCAGCTCGGCCGCGGTCTGCACGCGGCCGAACGTCCGGCGGCGGAGGGCCTCGTTGAAGACCTCGTAGCGGCCACCGCCGCGTTGCTTGGCGCGATACATCGCCGCGTCGGCATCGCGGAGAAGCTCCGCCGCCGAGCCATGTGTCGCGTCGGCCAGCACGATGCCGATGCTCGCGCTCAGATCGTGCTCACCGCTGCGGGCGACGATCGGTGCGGCGATCGCCCTGAGGATGCGCTCGGCCACCAGGACGACGTTGTCGATCCCGGCCTTGGCGTCGCAGATCACGACGAACTCGTCACCGCCGAGGCGAGCCACGGTGTCGTTGCTGCGCACCGCGCCCGTGAGTCGCGACCCGAGCGCAGCGAGCAGCTCGTCGCCGGCCTGGTGGCCGAAGGAGTCGTTGATCGTCTTGAAGCGGTCGAAGTCGATCATCAGGACGGCCACGCCGTCGCCGTCGCGGCGGCGGCTCGCGAGCGCCATCTCGAGACGGTCGACCGCGAGTGTGCGGTTGGGCAGTCCCGTGAGGCCGTCGTGCAGCGCGGCGTGCCGGACGAGCTCGAGGTCGCGCCCCAGGTTCTCCACCACGGCGGTCCTGAGCACGCGCTCGGTGACGTCCTCGACGCAGTGGAGGATCAACGAGAGCGACCCGTCGGCGGCCACGATCGGCCGGTTCTCGGGGGCCCAGTAGCGGGTCTCGAACCGATCCGAGGCCGGCACGGGGATGTCGTACTTCTGGACGGCCATCGTGTCGGTGCGACGGGTCTCGAGCACCCGCTCCAGCGACAGTCGCAGATTCGTCACGCCGGTCGCGGAGGGGTCCTCCGGGTTGTCGGGGAACACCTCGAAGAGAAGCCGCCCGACGATCTCCTCGCGGCGCGTATGGGTCGCCTCGAGGTACTCGTCGGTCGCTCCGACGATGCACAGCCGGGGGTCGAGGACGAGCACGGTAGCCGGCACGCGCTCGAAGAGCAGCCTGTACTCCCTGCGGCCCGGTTGCGTCATCGAGGCGAGCCTACCCCGCAGGAAAGGGGCCACTCTCCGCTGCAGACCTCGCCCGCCCGGAGCTTGCGCCGGCCTACGCAGCTCGCGTTCGCGGGCGTCGGATGGCTGTGGTGGGCGGCAATCTGCGCAGCGAGCCGGCCGGCGAGGCGACTCGAATGAGCCCGTCGTCGGAGCTCGCGCCCCGCGGCGCCTTCAAGCTCATGAACCCGATCCTGGCTGCGCCCGGCCGGCGCCGGCCCGAGGACCCGGCGTGACTTCAAGCGCGCGGTCGAGCAACGGCACGCGCGCCCGGCCGCGTCGTGATCGGCGAGGTTGGGACTGCAACGTCGCGCGGTTGCGGTGTGGCGCACTGCGCCGGCTGACCAACGGTCGCTGCCGGCTGACCAGCTGTCGCTTCTACGAGGCGCCGGACTGGTCGCCCGACGGCCGCCCGGAGCGCTCAGCCGATCTGCTCCGCGCGCCCGACGATGACGCTCCGCGGCGCGGACGTTGCCCACGGGGGGATCGGTCGGGCCGTCATGCGCTCGCCGGCGGCTTGCCGGCCCGCGCGCGGACGGCCTGACGGACCAGGTGGTCGCGTTCGGCGACGTTCGTCGCCCGGCGAGCGGCCTCGGCGTAGGCCGCAGCGGCGGCGAGCAGGTCGCCGCCCAGCTCGTGCAGGTGACCGCGAACGGCGTGCCAGCGATGCCGGTCGCCGATCACGTCGCGCAACGCGTCCGTCTCACGCAGCCCGGCGGCGGCACCGTGGAGATGGCCGACCGCGACCGCGCGGCCCAGCACCGCGGCGGGGTCCTGGCGCACCGCGTCGTCGGTCAGCGCGACGAGGTCGTCGTACCAGGCGAGGATCTGCGGCCAGTCGGTCTCCTCCGCGCTCGCCGCGTCGTCGTGCAGGGCGGCGATCGCGGCCTCCACCTGGTACCGGCCCGGGCGCCGCTCGTCGGTCTGCATGGCGAGCGCCGACTGCAGGACGCGCACGCCCTCGGCGATCTCGCGCGTGTCCCACAGGCCGCGGTCCTGCCGGTCGAGCGTGACGATCCGGCCCTCGGGGTCCAGCCGCGCCGGGAGCCGGGCGTGGTTGAGGAGCATCAGCGCGAGCAGCCCGCGCGCCTCGGGTTCCTCCGTGGCGAGCGTGAGCTGGCGGGCGAGCCGGATCGCCTCGCCGGTCAGATCGATCCGCGCGGGCGGGCCAGAATGGCCGGCCGTGTAGACGAGATAGAGCACGCGCAGCACGACGGCGAGATCGCCGGGCTGGTCGAGCCGCCGCCCGCGGAGGGTGCGCTTGGCGCGGCTGATCCGCTGCGCCATCGTCGCCTCCGGGACGTAGAAGGCGTCGGCGATCTCGCGTGTGGTGAGGCCGCCGACGGCGCGCAGGGTCAGCGCCACCTGCGACGCGGGCGCGAGGTCGGGGTGACAGCAGCAGAACAGCAGGAAGAGGGTGTCGTCGCCCTCCTCCGTGGCGGCCGGCCGCGGCCGCGGCCAGCCGGCGCCCGCTTCCTCGCGACGGTGCCGGGCGACCTCGCTGCGGCGGGCGTCCACCAGCCTCCGCGTCGCGACCGTGGTCAGCCACGCGCGCGGGTCGTGCGGCCGGTGCTCGGGCCAGACCCGGAGCGCCTCGAGCAGCGCCTCCTGGAGCGCGTCCTCGGCGGCGTCGAAGTCCTCGCCCCGGCGGACCATGTCCGCGAGTACCCGCGGAACGAGGTCGCGCCCGAACCCGTGCAGCGCGCCCTCGTCCAGCCGTCGCGTCGGCTCGTCGATCACCCGGGGTCAGTCCTCCGACGGCGCCCCGGACATGACCTCGCGGACGTCGATCCACTCGTACAGGGGCTCGCCGCGCGGGCCGGGCTCCGATGAGACGTACGCGGCCAGCTCGAGCGCGCGCTCGCGGGACTCGACGTCGATCATGTACCAGCCCGCGATCAGGTCGCTGGTCTCGGGATGAGGCCCGTCGGTGGTGACGGGAGCCGCGTCCGGGCCGCCGTAGCGCACCCAGGTGCGCGCCGGCGTGAGCGCCTGCGCGTCGACGTACTCGCCGTTCTCCTGCAGCAGCTCGCTGACGTGCCGCTGGAAGGCGATGTGCGCCTCCACGTCCTCGGGCGCCCACCGGTCCATCGGCGGGAAGGGATGGTGCGGCTGCGGGCCGCCGCGGTAGTGCTTGAGCAGCAGGTACTTGGGCATCGTCCTCTCCTGGTGTGGTGGGCCGCGCCTGTCGAGGCCCTTCACCTGGTGAGCGGAGCGGGCCGGCGGTTCTCGACATGCAACCACGCATCAGGCCTCCGCGACCGCCGCGCAGGCCGACCACGTCCGGAAGCGAGCCCGGCTCCTGCTTCGGGCGGGCGCTCGGTGCCCTGAACCTAGAGTGTGCGGATGGACCTTCACGATGCGTCTGCAAAGGCTCGCGCGGTGCGTGCGCTCTACGCGCGCCTGGAGACCGAGCACCATGGTCAGGAGTGGTCGCCGGCCGAGATGGTCGTCGGCCTCAATCAGGACGTCGGCGATCTTGGGCGCCTGATCATGGCGGCGAGCGGCCGCTGGGGCCACGGCACCGGGGAGCGCGCTGAGTTGGGCTACGAGCTCGCGGAGTGCCTGTGGTGGATCCTCTCGCTCGCCGACCGCTTCGATGTCGACATGTCGACGGCGTTCACACGTTTCATCGACGAGCGCGAGCAGCGTTTGCGACCTGCGGTGCAGCGCACCGGCGACGAGGTCTGACCGCAAGCGGCCGCCCGCGGAGAGGGCTTGGCTGCGGAGCTCGACCACTCGTGGGCGGTCGGCGTTGCAGGACCGCTGGGTCCGGGTCGTGGGCGGTCGTCGGGCGTGATCAGCCGGTCGCGTCCCACGCTTGCAGCAGCGCGAGCGGGTCGATGGCCTCGCCGCCTTCGTGCCAGCCGGGTGCGGTCCAGAGCTCGAAATGCAGGTGGCATGTGCTCGCGGCACCGGTTTGCCCGACCTGCCCGATCGGTTGCCCCGCGACGACGCGCTGTCCGCTGCTGACGCTCGCGGGCGCGAGCAGGTGCATGTAGGCCTGGCTTGTGCCGTCGTCGGCTTTGACGACGACGTAGTTGCCCGCGCGCTCTTGAAAGCGCGTCAGCGTGACCTGCCCGGCGAGCGCCGCGACGAGCGGCGTGCCGCAAGCGGCGAGGACGTCCTGGCCCTGATGGTTGCGCGCGCCGCCGAAGCGGTTGACATCGCTGCCGTAGCTGTGAGTGCCCTGCACGGGAAACACACCGGGCAGGGGTCCTGGCGGCGTCGTCGCGGGTCGCGCGGCAGCCGGCGGCAAGACGCGCAGCCGCGGCCCGCGGGTCGCGGTCCTGGCCGCCACGACGCGCAGCCTGCCGCTGCGGGCTGCGTTGGGGACGGTCACCAGGACGCGGTGCGGGCTGGCGGCCTTGGGGCGGGCGCGACGATCGTCACGCGAACCGCGCGCGCCGAGGAAGACGACGGTGCGGGTGGCGGCGAGGTTCTCGCCGCTGAGGCGCAATACAGACCCCCGTGGGCAGCTGCTGCGCTGACCGGTTCCGCATTTCAGCGCCTTGACCTCCGGCTCGGCGTAAGCCGCGCCACCGCTGCGCGGCGACGCGTGCCCGAGCGCCATCGCCGGCAACGCGAGCACGACGAGCAGCGCGACCCCAGCGGCCCGGCGCGTCAATCGATGCAGCGTTCTGGCGATCGTCGGCCTTCCTGTCTTCAGGCGCCTACGAGGTGAGCTGACGGGCTCGCACGCAACCAGCGCGCTACGGCTTGCACAGAAGCCGATTCGCCCCAACGACTGGGTTCCCCCGCTCCCACCGGCACTGGCCCGGCGAGACTCGGCACATCAACGCCGCGTAGCCTAATGCACCGTCCGGCGTCGAGGCCTGCCGCTCGCATCGCGGCGCTCGCGCATCCGGTTGCCCCCGCCGCGGTTCGCGAGCTGGCGCGCGTACAGCCGCGACCGGAACGCCACGCCTGCAAGGAGGGGTACGCTCGCCGCCGTGACCCCGATCGTTCTACGAGCCCGGCTGCGACGCTGGCGCCACCACGCGGCGCTGGCGGCACTGCTCTGTGCTCTGATCGCCGTCATCGGGCTGCATCACGGCGCGCCTGCGGTCGGCGCCGCGCACCACGACCAGGAGATGGTCGAGGTCGCTGGGATGTGCCTCGGCATCTTCACCGCCGTCGGCGCCGCGGTCGTCGCCGTTGGCCTTGCGCTCGTCGCCTTCGGCCGACGGCGGCCCGCGATCCGGCATCACCCCCACGGCGTGCTGCGAGCAGCGCGACTGCCGTTTCCTCGTGTTCGCGCGGGCCCCGCCCTGCTCGTACTGCTCTGCGTCAGTCGGCGTTGATCGGCAGCTGACCCGGGCGTTGCCCTCTCGGGCCGCCCGATCACCTACCCGATCAATCCGACGACCAAGGAGAACCACCAGTCATGAGACATATCAGCAAGATGTCGCTGGCCGCGCTCGCGGCCGCAACAGCGTTCGCTGTAGGCGGCTGCGGCGACGACGAAAGCAGCAGCTCCAACGCCGCCGGCGGAGACGGCGTCGACCGCGCATTCGTGGCCGACATGATCCCGCACCACGAGTCGGCGATCGAGATGGCCAAGATCGCTCAGCAGCGCGGCGAGAGCACATTCGTCAAACAGCTCGCCGACGACATCGCCGACTCGCAGGGCGACGAGATCGCGACGATGCGCCGTGAGGACGAGGGCCTGGAGATGGCAGGCGTCAAGCGGGGCTCGCTCGGGGTCCCCGGCCACATGATGGGCATGGACGACGACCCGGCGGAGCTCAAGACGGCTGAGCCGTTTGACCGGGCCTTCATCGAGATGATGATCCCCCACCACGAGGGCGCGATCGAGATGGCCAAGGTCGAGCTCGCCAAGGGCAAGGATCCCGAGCTCAAGGCGCTCGCGCAGGGCATCATCGACGCCCAGCAGCGCGAGATCGCAGAGATGCGCAAGCAGCTCGACAACAGCGGCACATCCGACGGCGCGATGCCGGACGAAGAGCACGGCGGCGCGCGCACCGGCTGAGAATCGCGAGCGCGGCGCCGACCGACCCGGCGCCGCGCCTGCGCATCACCGTGCCAACCACAGCCGTCATCACGATCGGCATCGACCCGACGATCGAGCTGGGACCGATCACGCTCGCCTGGCACGGCATCACGATCGCGCTGGGCATCCTCATCGGCGGCCTTGCCGCCGCACGTTGGCTGCGCGAACGCGACCTGCCGCCCGCGCCGATGCAGACCTTCGTCGTGCTAGCGGCAGTCGGCGGCATCATCGGCGCCCGCGTCTTCTACCTGCTCGAGCACGACCCCGGCGCACTGCTCGCGCCGGGTCGCCTGATCTCAGGCAACGGGTTCACGTTCGACGGCGGCGTCATCCTCGCCGCGCTGCTGATCGCCGCCTACGTTCACAGAACCGGCCTCAGCGCACGCTACCTCGACGCGGGCGCCGCCGGGCTTGCGCTCGGCGTCGCGATCGGACGCATCGGTGACGTCATCAACGGCGAGCACTACGGCGAGCGCAGCGGCTTCCTGCTCGCCGTCCGCAACTCGCACCCCGACGCACTGACGCCCAATCCCGACTACGCCTACCACAGCGGCGGCCTCTACGAGGTCCTGCTCGCCACGAGCATCTTCGCGGCGATCTGGCCGCTGCGCCACCGCCTCGAACGCCCCGGCGACCTCGCATGGCTCGTGCTCGGCCTCTTCGCAGCCGGACGATTCCTCGTGTTCTTCCTGCGCAGCGACAGCCCGCAGCTCGCGCTCGGCCTCAACAACGCCCAATGGACCAGCGTTGCCCTGCTCGCGATCGTCCTCGTCGGCCGCACGCTGACCCGACGCCGAGCCGACCTCCACCAGTGCTGACAACCCGCCGCTGATCGGCATTCGGACGAAGGGCACGTCCTGTTCCTGCTCTCTCGGGCGCGCGCATCTCGCAGTCCAACGAGCATGGGACCGCGGAGCCCCTCGCCGAACGCGACCATCCGGCGGTCAGGACCCGACTGCGTCCCGCATGGGCATCCGCGAACCGCCGCCTCGCGCTCGACGGCCTGCGCCAGATCGCCGGCGAACCGGACCGCTCACACGCCAAGCTCGCAAGCGCCGTGGAACGCGACCTCACCGCCCGTCGCACATCCGTTCACACCACGACCCCC
The DNA here is from genome assembly GCA_046565905.1 of Thermoleophilia bacterium. Taxonomy (GTDB): domain Bacteria; phylum Actinomycetota; class Thermoleophilia; order Solirubrobacterales; family Solirubrobacteraceae; genus CADCVQ01. Next base: position 24,387 of record JBKHXR010000097.1, read on the forward strand.
GACGAGCGGGCCGCTGCGCTCGCGACCGTCAGCACATCGCGCCGTCGGCCTGTGCGAGAAGCTCGTCGTAGGTCTTCGATCCGTCGATCAGCGCCGAGCCGATGCTGGCGCTGACCGTGACCGGCTCCGACGCCGTCTCGACGCTCGTGTCCTGCAACCGCCGCAGGATGCCGCGCGTGACGCGCTCGGCTCCCGTCAGGTCGGCGCGCGCCAGCAGCACGCCGAACTCGTCGCCGCCGAGGCGCGCCACGGAGTCGGTGTCGCGCACGCCGAGCTGCAGCGCTCGCGCGACCGCGAGCAGCACGCGATCACCCGTCGCGTGGCCGTGGCCGTCGTTGATCGCCTTGAAGGCGTCAAGATCGACGATCAGTAGCGATGAGCTGTCACCGTGGCGGGCGGCGTCCGCGATCCGCAGCTCGACGTCGTTGCGGAAGCGACGGCAGTTGTGCAGTTCGGTCAGCGGGTCGCGGTCGGCAAGCGCGAGCGCGCGCTGCTCGATCTCCTTGCGATGCGTCACATCGCGAAGGATGGTCAGCAGTAGCTCCTCGCCGGCGAGCAGCTGCGGGGAGAACTCGACCCACCGGCTCTCGCCGTCCTTGCGCCTGAGGCGCGTCTCGAAGCCGCCTGCGGCCTGCTGCTTCCTGGTCGTGTCCACCGCCGCCTCGCGAGCATGTGGCTCGATCAGGTTGAGTTCGAGGGAGGTGCGTCCAAGCAGCTCCTCGCGCGAATACCCGGTGAGGGCGACGAACGAGCTGCTGCATTCGAGCATCCAACCGTCCTCGACGCTGCTGATGACGATCGAGTCGTAGGCCCGGCGCAGCAGCGTGCCGAACAGGCCCCGATAATCCGGAATCTCGTCCTCGTCGAGATACACCGGCACCGCGGAATCGCCGCGACGAAATCGGCCGGCTCGCTCACGCCAGCGCGCGACGAGCGCGTCGGCCGTCAAGGTGAAGCGGCGGTCGACGGCCGAAAGCGTGTCCAGCCACTGCACGGCCTCGAGGTAATCGCCTCGTCGCACCGCCTCGACGAGCCAGCTCAGCGTCTGCTCGCGCGCTCGTGCATGCCGGTCGTCGCTCATGATCGCTGCCTACACCACGGCATCAGCGCAGGCGGCGTGGCCGCGCGTCGCATGACTCCTGGCGGCCGCGGCTTCGACGCGCGGCCCGCGCGATGGCGCGATCACAGGCGTCGCCGATCGTGTCACCTCCGCCGCGAAGCCCGAAGATGGCGATCCCGCGTAGCGTGGTCGCCCGGCCATGCCGGGCGCAGTGTGCGACGGGGGTTCGTCCTCGCCGCTCGTTCGCTCGAGCTCGACGGTCGGGGTCACCGAGGCGCAGTATTCCCGACCGCCCGCAGCGTCAACCGAGCGCCGTGCTCGAGGCTCAGGATCAGTCCGCCACGGTGCCGAGCGCGAAGGCGACGACCGGCGGCTGCGTCTCACGCTCGGTGACGTCCTCGCAGAGCGGGCACGCCGACTGCCACGGCGTTGCCGGCGGCCGGCCGATACGGACGCGCCGATCACCGGCGAGGTCGCCCGGACTCCGGCATCGATGGGGCGAGGCGTCCGCAGACGGGGGCGATCCAGAGCTCACCTCCCCCACCGCCACCTGCTGACCTCTTGCACGACGATCCCCGCTTCAGGCCTGGTGGCCCATGACTCCGCGCCCGGCGATGATCGCGCCGGCATCACCCGAGACGGCCGGGCGTAGGCGCCCCCGCCCCGCGCCCGTGGCCCGGGCGCGGCGATGCTTCGAGTCCGTGGTCCCCGCGGCGGTGGATGACTGCACGTTCACGTCGGCCCCTGAGCGTCGCCCGCAGCAGCGCAGCGCGACCGCAGATGACCGAGCTTCGCCGTGGTCGAGCTGCGGGCCGCTGATCGTGCGGGTTAATACGGCTGCGCGGCCGCCGCGCGACGGCGATCCTCCATGCATGTCCGAGCGCCACCTCCGCATGGGCGACTGCGATGGATGACGAGCGCGCCCGCCGGTTGCTGGCGCAGCATCGCGATCGGCTGCGACGCGAGCTCGCGAGCATGCGACTGCAGCACGACGACGAGCACCTTGCAGACGACGAGCTGGAGGAGGGGCTCGCGGAGCACTTCCGCGAAGAGCTCGAGGCGATCGCACGCGCCGAGGAGCGCCTGAGCCGCGGGACCTATGGCCTATCGCTCGAGAGTGGCGAGCCGATCCCCGACGCCCGCCTCGAGCTCGTTCCCTGGGCGGAGCGCACGGTCGAAGAGGAAGCCCGCCTCGCGCGCTTGCCGCGCTGATGGGGTCGTAGCCGCGGCAAGGCGCCGCTCTCCGCTTCCGCTGGCCACGGTCAGCTGTTGGACCTGCCCGGCATGTCGTCTGGGCGTCCGCCGGCGCAGCGAGGAAGGCGAGACGGCGACGTGCCGGCGAGCGCCTCGCGCACCATCCAGGAGGTGCAGCAGACGATCACGACGCGGACGCCTTCCTGCTCGTTCTATCGGTGCGTCGATGTGGACAGCCTGAACAGCCGGGGCGCAACCTCGGTCAGCGCGCGCTCCGCCGGTTTGACCGCTTCATGGCCTTACCTCCAACCTGTCGTTTCCGGTGATCTGGGCTGAGGGTGCGAGGTTGACGCTGCCGGGCACGTTCGGCGATCCGCAGCTGATCAATCCGTATGACGGCTATACGGCGCAGGATGTCTACCTGCAGGCGACG
>JBKHXR010000098.1:0-9578 GCA_046565905.1 Thermoleophilia bacterium
CAGGCGCTCGGGCAGGCGCCCGAGCGCGCGGCCGAGCTCGACCGCGTCGGCGACGCTGAGGTGGTGCGTCGAGCCTCGGAACAGGCGCGCGGGAAGCGGCCGCGCGCGGGCGTCGAGGCGGTGCAGCGTTCCCGGCGCGGCGCCCGAGCGCACGGCATCGACGAGGATGACCTCGCGCTCGCCGTCCCAGGCGTCCAGCAGCCCGGACGGATCTCCCGCGCTGCCGGCCGCCCGCACGCCCGCGGCGCGCAGACGGCGCGCGACCTCCAGACCCGCCGCGTCGTCGCCGCGCCAGTCGTTGCCGATGCCGAGGACGAGCGCCGTCACGCGCGGTCGACGGTGAGGTCGAGGAAGTGCGTCGAGCAGGAGATGCACGGGTCGTGGTTGCGGATCGACTGCTCGCAGCGCAGCCGCAGCGCATCGTCGTCGAGCTCGGCGTTGGCGCGCACGACGGCGTCGAGGTCCTGCTCGATCCGGCGCTGGTTCTGCGATGTCGGCGGCACGATCCGCGCGTCGAGGATCGTGCCGTCCTCGCCGAGGCGGTAGCGGTGGTACAGCAGCCCGCGCGGCGCCTCGGTCCAGCCGTGGCCGGTGCCGGCGCGCGGCGGGACGTCGACCGCGGAGTGCTCCGGCTCGACGTAGTAGGCGATGATCGCCAGCGCCTCGTCGAGCGCGTAGAGGATCTCCACCGATCGCACGACGATGCTGGCGAACGGGTTGCGGCAGACGGGTCCCAGCCCCGCATCGCGTGCGGCCTCGCGCGCCAGCGGCGACAGCCGCTCGGAGCCCAGCGCGTAGCGTGCCAGCGGTCCGCAGAGGTACGAGCCGCCGCCGCGCAGGCGCGCGTGCAGCGCGTTGGAGTGGGGGACCTGCTCCTCGACGACGTGCTCGTCGAACTCGGCGGGCGCGATGTCCAGGCCGCTGCTCGATGCCAGCCGGCCGCCCTCGATCGCGTAGCGCCGGGGATCCGTCAGCGCGACGAACTCGTAGTCCTCCTCGTGGTCGGGGATGTCGAGCGTCCCGCACCAGCCGACCGCGTCGAGCGCCATCTCTCGCGCCCGCTCGAGCTGCTCGGCGAGCGGCGCGAGCTCGCGCCGCGTCGGCGCGCGGTAGAAGCCGCCGAGGCGCACGTTGACCGGGTGGATCGCGCGCCCGCCGACGAGCTCGACGATGGCGTTGCCCGCGCGCTTGATCTGCAGTCCGCGCTCGACGACGGCACCGTGGTCGCGGGCCATCGTGATCGCGCTCTCGTAGCCGAGGAAGTCGGGCGCGTGGAGCATCGCGACGTGCAGCCCGTGGCTCTCGATCCACTCGCCGCAGTAGATCAGGCGCCGCAGCAGCGCGATCGGCTCGGGCACTTCGACGCCGCAGGCATCCTCGAGCGCCGCGCACGCACTGAGCTGGTAGGCGACCGGGCAGATGCCGCAGATGCGCGCCGTGATGTCGGGCGGCTCGCTGTGGCGCCGGCCGCGCAGCAGCGCCTCGAAGAAGCGCGGCGGCTCGTAGATCCGCAGCTGCACGGTCTCGACCTCGCCGTCGCGGATGCGGACGTACATCGCGCCCTCGCCCTCGACGCGCGTCAGCGCGTCGGTGCGGATCGTTCGCGTGCGCGGCGGCTGCTCAGCGCTCATGGGCCTCGCTCTGCCGGCGGAAGGACGGCGCGTCGGCGTAGTACGTGCGGTAGACGCGCACGAGGTCGACCTCGGCGACCCCGAGGCCGGCCAGCCAGCGGCTGAGCGAGTCCGGCTGCGGATCCTCCATCGGTCCGAAGCAGCCATAGCAGCCGCGATCGTAGGACGGGCACAGGGCGCCGCAGCCGGCGTGCGTCACCGGACCGAGGCAGGGCGTGCCGTGCGCGACCATGACGCAGACGTTGCCGCGCCGCTTGCACTCGATGCACACGCTGTGAGAGGCGATCTGCGGCCGGCGCTCGTTGACGTAGGCGCTGATCACCTCCAGCAGCTGGCGCTTGTCGATCGGGCAGCCGTTGAGCTCGAAGTCGACCTCGACGTGCGCGGAGATCGGCGTCGACGTCGCCAGCGTCGAGATGTACTCGGGGGTGGCGTAGACGGCGGCCATGAAGTCCGCGACGTCGGCGAAGTTGCGCAGCGCCTGCACGCCACCGGCCGTCGCGCAGGCGCCGAGCACGATCAGCCGCCGCGACTGCTCGCGCACGCGGCGGATCCGCTCGGCGTCCGCGGCCGTCGTCACCGATCCCTCGACGATCGAGAGGTCCCAGGGACCGTCGCTCGTCATGCTGCGCGCCTCGAGGAAGTACGTCAGCTCGATCGCGCCCGTCAGCGCGAGAAACTCGTTCTCGAGGTCGAGCATGGTCAGCTGGCAGCCGTCGCAGGAGGCGAACTTCCAGACGGCGACGCGCGGCGGTCTGCCGCTGGCCGGGGTCACAGCGCGCGCACTCCCAGCCACCGCTCGACGCGCGACCACGGAAAGACCGGGCCGTCCTTGCAGACGAACTCCGGGCCGATCATGCAGTGGCCGCAGTGGCCGATCGCGCAATGCATGCTGCGCTCCAGCGAGACGTGGATCCGGCCCGGTGCCATGCCGCGCTCACGCAGCGCGGCGACGGTGAAGCGCATCATCAGCTCCGGGCCGACGACCATCGCGACGGCGGTCGCGGGATCGAACGCCGCCCGCGGTATCAGCGTCGTGACGACGCCGACGCTCCCGCGCCAGCCGCCGCCGGCGCTGTCGACCGTCACCTGGACGTCGGCCCGGCGGTCGGCGGTCCAGCGCTCGATCTCGCGGCGGAGGACGAGCTCGGCGGGCGAGCGTCCGCCGTAGAGCAGGCAGACGGCGCCATAGCGCTCGCGTGCGGCGAGCAGCTGCTCGAGCGCCGGGCGCAGCGGCGCCATCCCGAGCCCGCCGGCGACGAGCACGACGTCGCGGCCCTCCGCCTCGCGCAGCGGCCAGCTCGTGCCGTACGGGCCGCGGGCGCCGATCTCCTGGCCGGGTCGCGCGGCGCAGAGCGCGGCGCTCACGGCGCCGACGGCGCGGATCGTGTGCGTCACCCGGCCGGATGCCGCGTCGTAGGCGCAGACGGAGACCGGCGCCTCGCCCGCGCCGAAGGCGTAGAGCATGGCGAACTGGCCGGCAGCGAAGTGCTCCAGTCGCCCGTCGCCGGCGGGCTCGATCTCGACCGTCCAGGTGTCGTCCGTCTCGCGGCGCCGCTGCGCGATGCGATAGGGGACGGGCGCCAGCGACCGGCTGCGCGTGCGCGGGCTACCGGTGGTCGGCGGCGACGTGTCCATAGACGTCGGTCAGTTGCAGCCGCGTGGCCTGGAGGCGCTCGACGATGACGGCCGAGAAGCGCCGCAGCAGGTCGTAGCCGAGGATCGGATCGGCGTCGCACTTGCCCCGCAGGCAGGCGCCGTCGAAGGCGAAGACGTGCGTCGTGCCGACCGCGCGGACGTCGAACTGCGTGCGGTGCGGAGGCACCAGCCAGGACCAGCCGACGAGGTCGTTCTCGTGCAGCGTCTCGATCAGCAGCGGGCCGCGCTGCGCGACGAACGTCTCCAGCGCGACGGCTCCCCTGCGCACGACGTAGAAGGCGTTCGCCGCGTCGCCCTCGCGTGCGAGGTACTCGCCGTCCTGGAAGACCTGGTTGACGGCGCAGCCGGCGATCAGCTCGAGGTGGTCTGACGGCATGCCGGCGAAGGCCGGGACGCCGGACAGCAGCTCGTCAATCGTCGGCATCGCCGCGCTCCTCGCGTCGGTCGGTGGCGCGAATCGCGGCGCTCTCCTCGGTGATGTCGATCGCGACCGGGCACCACGCGATGCAGCGCCCGCAGCCGACGCAGCCCGAGGTGCCGAACTGGTCGATCCAGGTGGCGAGCTTGTGCGTCATCCACTGCCGGTAGCGCGCCCTTGTCGTCGCACGCACGCTGCCGCCGTGCATGTACGAATGCTCCAGCGAGAAGCACGAGTCCCACACGCGGGCGTGCTCGGCCTCCTGCCCGGCGAGGTCGGTCACGTCCTCTACGGTGCTGCAGAAGCAGGTCGGGCAGACCTGCGTGCAGTTGCCGCACGACAGGCAGCGGTCGGCGACCTCCTCCCAGCGCGGGTGGTCGAGGTTGCCGAGCAGCAGGTCGCGGATGTCGCGCGTGTCGAGCTCGCGCACCTGCTGGTCGGCTGCGCGCTGCACCGACTGCCGCGCGCCGTGCTCGTCGGCCTCCGCGGCGGCGCGGGTCGGCAGCTGCGCGAGCACCTCGGCCCCCTGCTCGCTGCCGACCTCGACGAGGAAGCGGTGCCCGTCGTCGTCGAGCAGCTCGGTGAGCGCGAGGTCGAAGCCCGACTGCGCCCTCGGTCCGGTGTCCATCGAGACGCAGAAGCAGGTCGCCGCCGCCTGGCCGCAGTTGACGGCGACGATGAAGCAGCCGGCCCGCCGTGCGGCGTAGTCCTCGTCGACGTGCGCGCCGCGGATGAAGGTGCGGTCCTGGACGCCGATCGCGTGCAGGTCGCAGGAGCGCACGCCGATGAACGCCAGCGGCCGGTCGCCGGGCTCCTCCTGCTCGATCGCGAGGTCGCCGCCGGCGTCGCGCCGCGCGCGCCACAGTCGCAGCCGCGGCGGGAAGAGGTGGTTCTTCCACGAGTTCGGCCCGACGTTGTGCGAGAAGAGCGCGCCGCCGGCGCCCTCGCGGATGCGATAGGTGCCGCCGTCCTGCTCGTCGGTCACCCCGGCGGGCAGGTCGGCGCTGCTGTGGATCTCGTCGTACACGACGGCACGCTGGCGCACCGTCGGTCCGACCAGCGTCAGGCCGCGCGCGCGCAGGACGTCGAACAGGTCGTCGAGTCCTGCGCGGTCGAGCACGGACGGGCCGTTCACGGCCGCAAGGTTAGTGGTCGCCGCCGGCGCCGCATCCGTGCTTTCCACGGTGCCCGCTGCCGGCCGCCGATGCGCCCGGCGCGCTCTGCGGCGCGAGCCGTCAGCCGGCGCTGGCCGCCGCGAGCAGTCCCGGCGCGACCTGCTTCTTGCGGCTCATCACGCCGGGCAGCTCGATCGCGCCGTCGACGACCGGCTGCCCGAAGGCGCGCTCCGCGAGCGCCTCGTTGCCGGCGACGAGCAACCGGGTGTGCCGGGCGAGGATGTCCGTGAGCATGACCGCGAACAGCACGTCCTCGTGGCGTGCCCGGCGCTTCTCGGCGGCGGCGCGCAGCTCGCCGGCGCGCTCGAACACCGCGCTCCCGACGGTCTCGATCTGCGCGACGCTCAGCGTCCTGCCGTTGTCGAGCTCGTACTCCTTGAGATCGCGGCGCACGAGATCCGCCGCAGGGACGTCGGCGACGTCGGAGCTGTGCTCGAACATCTCGCGGCCGAAGGACTGCGCGTCGAGCGAGAGCAGCGACTCGACGTGCGCCGCCGCCTCGTGGTCGCGCTCGGTCGTCGTCGGCGACGTCAGCAGGACGGTGTCGGAGAGGATCGCGCCGAGCAGCATCATCGCCGTCGGCTTCGACGGGCGACGGTCGGCCTGACGGAAGCGCTCGGTGATCAGCGTGCACGTCGAGCCGACGGGATCGAAGATCGCCGTCACGGGCAGCTTGGTCTCGATCGAGCCGATGTGATGGTGGTCGAGGATCTCGACGATCTCCGCCTCCTCGATCCCCGGGACGCTCTGTGCGCGCTCGCCGTGGTCGACGAGCAGCACGCGCCGCGGGGTGGGGCTGACGAGGTCCGAGCGCGTGACGACGCCGATCGGCCGGCCGTCGCCGTCGACGGCGATCACCGCGCGGTAGTGGACGTCCTTGATCTGGTCGGCGATGTCGCGCAGCAGCTCGTTCTTGCCGACCGTCAGGGGGTCGTCCTCGGCGAACGCCCGGCAGGGCTCCGAGAGCGTGATCATGCGGCTGGTCACGTAGCTGTCGAGCGGCGATCTGACGACGCAGGTGCCGCCCTGGGCAGCGAGCTGCATGACGCGCTCGGTGGGCGAGGAGTCGTTGCTCAGCACGAGCAGCGAGATGCCGATCGCCAGCGCGCGCTCCGTCGCGTTGGGGCGGTCGCCGATCACGACGACATCGCCCGGCTGCACCCTGCTGCGCGCGGTGGAGTGCATCGCCTGGACCCAGACGCGGCCCTTGATCTCGACGGCGGGATCGCCGGCGAGCAGCTCGCCGCCGAGGACCTCGACGATCGAGGAGAGGGGCGTCGGCACGTCCAGGCGCGAGGCCTCGCGCGACTCGCGGATGTAGCGCCTCGCCAGCGTCCGCTCGGTCAACAGGCCCGACAGGACGCCGTCGCCGTCGACGATCGGCACGAGGTCCATCTGCTCGGAGGCCATCAGCAGGCCGGCGGTGCGGACGGGATCGTCGTCGCGGGCCACGGGGAAGCTCGTGCGCATGACGTCGCGCACGCGCAGGTAGGCGTGCGGCAGGTGCACCGGCAACGGCGCGCCGCTGCGCTCCAGCAGCCATTCGGTCTGCGCGTTGACGGTGCCGAGGCGGACCGGGACGTACTCGCTGGTGCCGTCGCCGACGTCGTTCTTCAGCTCCGCGTAGCCGATCGCCGCCGCGATCGAGTCGGTGTCCGGGTTGCGGTGCCCGCAGACGTAGACGCGGCGCCTCATCCGGTGTTGCGCAGCCCGCCGGCGATCCCGTTGATCGCCAGCAGGCTCGCGCGCACGAGATCGGGATCGTCGGGGTCGCCGCCGGGCGCGCGCAGGCGCCGCAGCAGCTCGAGCTGCACGAACGACAGCGGGTCGATGAACGGGTTGCGGCGTGCGAGCGCGCGCTGCAGGATCGGCTCGCGGTCCAGCAGGTGCTCCTCGTCGCGCACTGCGCCGATCTCGCGCACGGTGCGCTGGAACTCGCTCTCGATCGTGCCCCAGATGCGCCCGCGGATCTCGTCGTCGGAGCACAGCTCCGCGTAGCGTCGCGCGATCTCGAAGTCGGCCTTCACGCACGCCATCTCGGCGTTGGACATCAGCGCGGCGAAGTACGGCCAGTCGCGCTCCATCTCGCGCAGCAGCTCGACGCCGTGCTGCTCGCGGGCGCTCTGGAGCGCGGTGCCGAGCCCGAACCACGCGGGCAGGACGGCGCGCGACTGGGTCCACGAGAAGACCCACGGGATCGCGCGGAAGTCCTCGATCCGGGCGCTGGCCCTGCGCTTGGCCGGACGCGAGCCGAGCTGAAGGCGCGACACCTCGCGAACCGGCGTCACGGTGTGGAAGAAGTCGGCGAAGTCGGGGTCGTCGTAGACGAGCGCCCGGTAGGCGCGCGTCGAGACCTCCGCCATGTGCGCGACGACGTCCTCGAAGCGCTGCCGGCGCTCCGGCTGGCTGCTGGCCGTGCGGTCCAGGGTGGTGACCAGCGCGGCGCTCGTCGTCAGCTCCAGCTCGCGGTGGGCGATCTCGCGCAGCGAGAACTTCGCCGACAGCATCTCGCCCTGCTCGGTGACCTTCAGGCGCCCCGCGACGGTGCCCGCCGGCTGCGCGCGGACGGCGGTGTAGCTCGGCCCGCCGCCGCGCCCGACCGCGCCGCCGCGGCCGTGGAAGAACTGCCAGGTCACGCCGTGCTCGCGCATGACCTCGGCCATCTGCACCTGCGCGCGGTAGACGTGCCAGCCCGACGCGACGTAGCCGACGTCCTTGTTGGAGTCCGAGTAGCCGACCATGATCTCCTGCAGGCCGACGGCGTCGACAGCGGCGCGGTAGACCGGTATCTCGAGCAGCGTTCGGATCGTCTCCGGCGATCGCTCGAGCGTCTCGCCGGACTCGAACAGGGGCACGACGCGCAGCTGCGCGTCGCGGCCGCCCGCGCGTGCGAGCCCGACCTCCTTCATCAGCAGCAGCACCTCCAGCAGGTCCGACGGGCACCGCGTGTTGGAGATGACGTAGGAGTCGATCGTCCCCGGGTGCTCGCCGCCCAGCAGGTCGTGCAGCGTGCGAAACGTCTCCACGACCTCGCGCGTCGGCGCGCTGAAGCCGCTGATGTCCAGCGGGATCAGCGGTCGGCGGTCGGCGATCTCGCGGGCCAGGATCGCGACCCGGTCGGCCTCCGGCAGGCCGCCGTAGCCCTGCTGGATGCCGAGGACGTCGAGGATCTCGTCGATCGCGGCGCGGTGGACGTCGGAGTTCTGGCGCACGTCGAGCAGCGCGAAGTGAAAGCCGAACACCTCGACCTGGCGGATGACGTCGCGCAGCGCGTCCTCGGCGACGAAGGATGCGTTCTGGTCGCGCAGCGCCTGCTCGGCGACGCGCAGGTCGGCGAGCAGCTCGGCCGGACGGTCGTAGCCGCTGTCCCAGCCCTTGCGCGTCGCGCGCACGCGCTCGGCGAGGAGCTTGAACAGCCGCCGGTAGGGCTCCTCGGGGCTGCGCGTCAGCGCGAGCGCGGCGACGTCGGGAAATCGCTGCGCGAGGTCGCCGAGCAGGGCCCGCAGCTGCCGCGGCTCGCCTGCCACGCGCGCCGACAGCGTGACTCGTCCCGCGAGCGCCCGGATGCGCGCCTCGTGATGGCGCAGGCACGCGTCCTTCATCAGCGCGAGCGCCTGCGCCGTCATCTGCGGCGTCACGTTCGGATTGCCGTCGCGGTCGCCGCCGATCCAGGAGCCGAAGCTCATCAGCGGCGGCACCGGCACGTCGGACTCCGGATACGTCGCGCGGATCGTCGACTCGAGGTCGCGGTAGACCTCCGGCACGACCTCGGCGAGCGTCGAGCTGAAGTAGATGAGCCCCGCGCGAACCTCGTCGAGCGGCGTCGTCGTGACCGCGCGCAGCTCGTCAGAGCCCCACATCTCCTGCACGGCGGCCGCGATCTGGCGGCGGATCTGCTCCTGCTGGCCGTGCCCCGGCCGGCGCTCGTCGAGCTCGCGCAGAAGCGAGAAGATGCGTGCGAGCTTGCTGACCGTCGTGTAGCGCCGGGCCTCGGTCGGGTGCGCGGTGAGCACGAGCCGAACCTCGGCCTCGCGCAGCGTCGCGTGCAGCTCGTCGGCGCTCGTGCCGTCGGCTGCGAGCTGCGCGACCGCCTCGTGCAGCGAGCCGCGCCGCGGTCCGGGCTGTGCGTCGAGCCTGCGGATGCGGCGCACGCGGTCGAGGTCCTCGGCGAGGTTCATGAGCTGAAACCAGCGCGTGAGCATGCGGATCAGCAGCACGATCTGCGACAGGTCCAGGCCCGCCACGAGCTGCGCGAGCTGGTCTGCCGCCGCGGCGTCGCCGCTGCGCGAGCGCTCGCCGAGCTCGATCGCCTCGCGGTGCAGCACCAGCGCCCCGGGACCCTCGACGGCGCGAATGACCTCGTCGAGGACGCCGCCGAGCAGCTCCTCGTCGTCGGCGTACGTGCGCGGGGCGAGCTCGGCGGTGGCGACAGCGCTCATGGCACGGAGGCTACTTGGCGCATCTGCCGCGGTCTGTGTCCGGATGTGAACGATTGCGCGGGTGCGGTTCGCCGCGACGTACAGGCGGCGGGCAGGCTTCGCCCGCCGCGCAGAAAAAAGCCCCACACCCAGTTGCGAGCGCGTATGGTCGCGCGGTGACGGATTCACGGGGGATCGTGCGCCGGCTCGGCGCGGTCGCCGCGGCCGCGATGACGCTGGCGCCGGCGCTGGCCGGATCGGCTTCGGCGCAGGTCGA
>JBKHXR010000099.1:0-21077 GCA_046565905.1 Thermoleophilia bacterium
CTCGACAAGACCCAAGATCTCGCCCGCCAGCACCTCCCCCAACACAGGATCGCGAAACTCATCCACGTACTTCATCCCAACGCCTCCTCACCAAGCCGCGCGATCGCCGTACCAGCATGCACGAGCACCCGGTCGCCGGCCACCACCGGGGCGACCAGGTCTATCTCGACGGTCTCCGAGCTGCCACCGTCGTCCACACAGAGCGCAAGGCCCCGCTCCTGATCGAGCCTGACGACCGTCAGCGGGATGGCGACGTCGCCACACGTGATGCAGCCGGTCGTCGTGTCGCAGGTCGCTGCCAGAGCAGAAGCCGCATCGGGGATCTCATGCTTCATCGGGTCATGCTCCTCTTCCACGTTCACAGTGCCTCCCGCAGGTCTCGCGCGGTCGCGATGCGCTCGAGCTTCTCAAGCGAGCGCAATTCGATGCGGCGGATCAGCGGGCCGGAGACCTCGAGTTCGCGCCCGACATCCGTCGTCGAGCGTGGCTCGTCTCCGTTGAGCCCGTACCGCAGCTCGAGTACCCGTCGCTCGCGCTCTTCCAGCATGCTCAACAACCAGCGTACGAGATCGCGATCGGCACCTGCCGAGGCGCACTCGAAGGGCGACGGCATGTCGTCGGCGATCAAGTCGCCGAGCAGCGCCCCGCCGTCGTCGCCGACGGGCTGCTCGAGCGACACCGGCGCCTGCGCCCAGCGGCGCAACGCCACGACCTTCTCGCGCTCGATCCCGGTCAGCTCGGCGATCTCCTCCGCCGTCGGCTCGCGCTCATGCTCCGAGCGCAGCCGGCGCTCGGCCTGCGCGAGGGTGTTCAGCTGCCCGGCGACGTTCTTCGGGACGCGGATCGTGCGCGACTTGTCGGCGAGCGCCCGGCCGACCGCCTGGCGGATCCACCACGTTGCGTACGTCGAGAAGCGAAATCCCTTGTCGGCGTCGAACTTCTCCACCGCGCGGATCAGCCCGAGCGCGCCCTCCTGGACGAGGTCGGGCAGCGGCAGCCCCTGGCCGCGGTAGCGCTTGGCGATCGAGACGACGAGCCGCAGGTTGGCCGCAACCATGTGCTGCTTGGCGTGCAGGTCACCGCGCGCGGCGCGCCGCGCGAGTCTGACCTCCTCGTCGGGCCGCAGCAGCGCGATGCGCCGCATGTCACGCAGCAGGAGGTCCAGCGCATCGCGGTCGGCCGCGTCCGCGTCGGCGGGGATCATCGCGCGCAGGTCGTCGCCGCCGGGGCGGTGCTGCTGGGCGGAGTCTTGCGCGGGCATGACCGAGGCCGACGTTAGCACGACCGGTCGTGCTACTCGACCGCGTCGGCGCCACGCACGACTACGCTTCCTGCCGTGACCCGCGACGCCTCGACCGCAGACGCTCGCGTGCCGCGCGTCAGAGGGCCGCTGCGCGGCGCGATCCTCAAGCGCGCCGCCGATCTGGCGTCCCTCGACGGACTCGAGCAGATCACGATCGGACGCCTGGCGGCCTCGATGGAGATGAGCAAGAGCGGGCTGTACGCCTACTTCACCTCGAAGGAGAATCTTCAGCTGGCGACGATCGACTGCGCATGGCGCATCTTCGAGGAGCGCGTCCTCGAACCCGGCGACGACCCCTTCGACGCGCTGCTGGAGCGCTGGATCTCCTACTACGAGGACGAGACGTTCCCGGGCGGCTGCCCGTTCGTCACCGCCGGCACGGAGTTCGCCAATCGCGACGGACGCGTCCACGACGCGCTCGCCGCGGCGATCCAGCGACAGCTGACAGCGCTCGAACAGGGCGTCGCACGCGCGTTCGCCACGCAGCTGCTCACGGACGCCGACGCGACGCAGCTCGCCTTCGAGCTGCACGCGGTCCTCACCGCGGGCAACCAGCGCTTCCGCATCAGCCGCGACCACGCAGCGTTCGCACATGCGCGAACGGCGATCAGGCGGCTGCTGGCCGCAGACCCGCCACGACCGGCGTCGCTTGCGTCCGCCGCCGCCGAGGGCGACGGCATGGCGACTGCCGCTTCGCCGGCGCTCCGTCGCGCTGACGACACGCAGAGCGAGCTGCTTGCGATCGACCACGTCGCGCTCTCGGTCGCGGATCCCGGAGCGATGGAGGCATTCCTCTGCGACTTCGTCGGGATGCAGGAGCTCGCCCGGACCGGCGACGGCGTGCTCGTCGGCGCCGACCCTCGCGCCGTCAAGCTGCGGCTGCTCGCAGCGCAAGGACCCAGGGAGCCCGCTGCGCTCGCACGCCTCGCGCTGCGGGTCGCCGACCCGCAGGCCGCCGCGGCGTCGCTGCCCGCTGAGAACGAGGTGCAGGAGTCGGCGCCCGACCTGGTCGCCTTCGACGGTCCCGAAGGCCTCGGCCTCGCATTCACGTCGGTGGCCGGCGGGGGCATCGACCGCGACGTCGACCACCTCGTCCTCCGTGTCGCCGACCCCGACGAGACGCGGATCGCGCTCGCCGACGTCGGCTTCGTGGAGCGCGGCACCGCGCTGCTCGCCGGCGCCACCCGCATCCTTCTCGAGGAGCTGCCGGCCTGGAGCGAGCGGCCGCTGCTGCATCAGATCGCCATCCGCGTGCGGTCGACCGCGGCGATCGCCGCTCGCGCGCGGGCTCGCGGCCTCGAGGTCGTCGAATGCGAGCGCGGCGCCGGCGTGACGTTGATCCTCCCGGGGCTGGAGCAGATCCGGCTCGAGTTCGTCACGGAGTAGCGGGCGGCAGGCCGGAGGGCTGCGCGGCGGGCGGGCTCGGGGTCGCGCCCGGAGCACTGTGTTGCGGACACATAGCGTATTGTCCGCTGTTCCGGGGTCCTTCGGCGCGGTTGAGCGGGATGCCGCCGACCCCCAGGGCCTGACATCTCCCGCCTCGGAGGGATTTCGTGATGGTTGAGAACCCGGCCGCGAGCGGACGAGCGACCGTTTCCACGCCCGAGCTTCCGTCGACTCCGCCGGGGCGCGTCGTCGACGACGATGGTGACTACGAGTACTACTGGAGTGCCGGCGGCCTCGACTTCCGTGTCCCCCGCTGGCTGGCGGAGATCCTCGACGTCCCCCTGATCGTGCGCTGGGAGCTGTTTCTCGTCGGCCTCTGCACGGGCCTGGTCATCGCCGCGGTCACCGTGCTGATCGCGTTTTTGAGCGCGACATGACAGCCGGTTCCGCCGCCCGGCTGCGGGGGATCGCCGCCGACCGGGACCACGACGGATCGCGTGCGCCGCCTCCCCGCGCGGCCTACGTCGCATCGGCGTAGGCCTTCAGAAACGCGCCGTAGCCCTCGTGGGTGACCGCGATGATGTGCGCCAGCTCGGCGAGGTGCCTGCGTGCCGCGGGCGTCACCCGGTAGGAGCGCCGCCGCGGGCCGGTCGCGGATGTCGTCCAGTGCGACTGCAGCGAGCCGCCGCGCTCGAGCGCCCGCAGGAGCCGGTACATCCCGCCGCGGTCGGTCTGGACCTCGCGCTCTGCGAGCGCTTCGCGCAGGCCGTAGCCATACGACTCGCCGCGATGCAGCAGCAGCAGCAGCCAGGCCGCGAGCAGCTCGCGGCCGAGCGAGCTCGAGGCCGCGTCATGGTCGCCGGGGAGCCGCGGGCTGCGGTCGCGGGCCTGTCCCCCATGCTCGCGCTCGTAGGCCTCCAGGAATCTCGCCTGGAGCCGGTGTGCCGCCGCGATGTCGGCGGCGAGCTCGTCGAGCCTGTGCCTGCCCTTGCGGGTGAGCCGGTAGCAGCGCCGCAGCGGTCCGCGGTCGGACTTCGCACGGCGCGACGTCACGGCCTCGTCGCCCTCGAGCGCGCGCAGCGTTCGATAGCCGAAGCTCGAATCGACGTTGATCCCGCGTTCGCTCAGGCGGCCGAACAGCGCCCGGCCATAGCTTTCGCCGTCGCGCAGCAACAGCAGCAGCCACGGTGCCAGCAGCGCCGTGTCGTGCTGCGACGTGCCGGATGAGGACAATGGAGAGGCCACGAGCGGGCGCCGACGGTGAAGCGGGCATAGTATGTGTTGCAGACACACAGCCCTTTTGCAACCTCGGTGTCCGCGGGCACGCCTGCATCCAGCTCGTGCCCGCAACACGGCTGCGGCAGGCGCGCAGCAACCGTTTTTCGGTCCAGTGCCCTGTCCGGCGACCGGTCGTGGCGCGATGCTGTCGCGCGTGGCTCGCGCTCGCGGACGCAGCCGGCGCAGATGCCCAGCGGGATGTTCCTCGCACCGATGCCCGGCACGACCATCGAGCGCGAGCGCGGCAGGCGCGACGAGCTGGTCGCCGCATGTCGCGACAGCGCGCGCCTCGCGGTCCGTCACCATGGCCGGATGGACAGCACCGGATGGGATCGCCGCTACGGCGGCAGTGAGCTGGTCTGGACCGCCGACGCCAACCGCTTCCTGGTTGCAGAAGTCGAGCAGCTGCCGCCGGGACGGGCGCTCGACCTCGCGTGCGGTGAGGGACGCAACGCCGTCTGGCTCGCCGAGCGCGGCTGGCAGGTCACGGGCGTGGACTTCTCGCCCGTCGGGCTCGACAAGGCCGCGCGGCTGGCCGAGCAGCGCGAGGTCGCCGTGCAGTGGGTCGTGGCCGATCTCGCCGAGTACGTCCCCCCTGCGGGCGGCTTCGATCTCGTGGCGGTCCTGTACCTGCACATCGACGCCGCGGTCATGCGCAAGGTCCTGCAGCGCGCGGCGGCCGCGGTCGCGCCGGGCGGCACGCTGCTGGTCGTGGGGCACGATCCGACCAACATCGAGCACGGGCACGGCGGTCCGCAGAACGCGGCGATCCTGATGGCTCCCGACGAGATCGCCGGCGCGCTGCCCGGTCTCGCGGTCCAGCGCGCCGAGCGCGTCCGGCGGCCGGTCGCGACGGCCGGTGAGGAGGTCTACGCGATCGACGCGCTCGTGCGCGCGGTGCGCGGCTGACGAGCGTCCCTCCCCCGCCGCGCCACCGTCACGGACGCAGCTCGCGATCGCCGATGCCGACGGCGACCACCGCCGGCGGGCCCTCCTTGATCCGCACGGAAAGCTCGGCTGCGCCCAGCCAGCGCGTCAGCCGCGGAGGATCACCGACGAGCTCGATCCAGCTGATGCCGCCGGCGTCACCGCCGCGTCCGGGATCGGGCACCCCAGGGTCGCGTGCGACGAAGAACGGGAGAAACGGCTCGCGCAGCGACTCGAGCAGTCCGGTCAGCTGCGCCGTCAGCCCCTGTCGCGAGATCGACGTGACCCACGTATCGAGGCGAGCGGCCACGGTCTGGACGTCCTGCACCGCGACCGCCCATCCCATCAGCCCGTCTCCCAGTTCGCCGATCCTGGCCTGCAGCGCCGAGCCGAGCGCCGAGTGCGCCGCTTCGTCGGGGTCGCAGATCGCCAGCAGCTCGAGGTAGCCGCCGCCGAGCGGAACGATCCGGTTATGGGTGCCCAGCCCCTCGTGCCGGCCACCGGCGACCACCGGTAGTCCGAGCTGTGCCTCGACCATCGTGCTGGCGGCGTCGAGATCGGCCGTCGCGTAGATCACGTGGTCGATATGCACATCGGCACCGTACCGCCGGATGCGCGTCGGGCGACATCTCCCGGCGAGCCGCTCGGGTACCCGGATGGGTACGGCGGGCGCAGCCTCGCGTCGTGTCGCGTCGCGCTCAGCTCTGCGGCGCGCCGCCGCGCTCAGCCCCGCTGCGCGTCGCGCTCCGCGGCCTGCCGGTCCGGCCGCAGCCGCGCACCCGCCAGCGTCGACGCGACGGTGATGACGGCGAGCCCCACGACGAGCCAGAGCGGGCGGCCGGTGACCGCCGCCAGCAGCGTCGCCGTCGCCAGCAGGATCGAGACGAAGACCCATCCGGCCATCCGCCCGGGCTCTGCGGTGGGCGCTGTGCGCGAGCGGCGCACGTCAGCTCCGTCCGTGGCGGCGATGCATGAGCAGCGCGCCGAGCAGCGTCCCGATGATCATCCCGTAGAGCGCGAGCACGAGGCCGGAGACGTTGGAGTAGATCCCGAGGCCGAGCCCGAGGAGCAGACCGGCGAGCGCCGTGGCCGCGAGCCTGTTCACGGCCCCGGCGGCGTCTTGGGCTCCTGCCGTCGCCCCTTGCCGCGCAGCGGCCGGGGCACGTCCGGACCCGCCTGCTTGGCCTCTCCGCGCTGCGTGTGCGCGAGCTTCTCGACGTGATCGGCCTTGCTGCGCGTGCGGCTGGGACCCTTCGAGCCGCCGGTCGTCGCCCCGTGCTCGCTCGGCGTGGCGTCTGACGCGCGCGCCTGTCGCGCCGCTCTGCGACGCTGCTTGCTGTCGCCTTCCATCTGCTTTTTCATGAGTCACGCGTACCCGCGGGGACAGGCGCCATAAAGGACGTGTGTCCGCCGCAAGACACGGTCTGAGCCTGGCAACGTGCGGCGAGCGGCGCGACGTCTGCGCCAGGCGACGGCGCAAGCGGTCCGGCCGATGACGGCCCCGGCCGAGCGATGGCTGCGAGCCTGACGGCGCGGGTAGTCGAGCGGCGTGGCGTCACCGATCGAGGACTACGCGCTGATCGGTGACACGCAGACCGCCGCCCTCGTCGCCCGCGACGGCTCGATCGACTGGCTGTGCCTGCCGCGCTTCGACTCCGGCGCCTGCTTCGCGGCGCTGCTCGGCGGCGAGCGCCACGGCCGCTGGCGCGTGTCGCCGCCTGCAGGACAGGTGCGGGAGATCCGTCGCCGCTACCGCCCCGGCACGCTCGTGCTGGAGACCGAGTACGCCACCGACACGGGCGTCGCGCGCGTGACCGACTGCATGCCCGTGCGAGGCGACGGCGCCGACGTCGTCCGCGTCGTCGAGGGGCTGACGGGCAGGGTCGAGCTCGAGCTCGAGCTCGTGCTGCGCTTCGACTACGGGCGCAGCGTCCCGTGGGTCCAGCGCGACGGTCACGGGATCGTCGCGATCGCGGGTCCCGACGCCATGCGCCTGCGCTCCGGCGTGCCGACGACCGGCCACGACCTGCGCACGTCCGCACAGCTCGCCGTCGGCGCGGGCGATCGCGTTCCGTTCGTGCTGACCTGGCATCCGTCGCACGAGCCGGCGCCCGCGGACATCGATCCGATCGCCGCCACCGAGCAGACCGCGGACTGGTGGCGGGAGTGGACGCGGTCGGCGCGGGTACCGTCGCGCTGGAGCGAAGCCGTCGAGCGCTCGCTGATCACGCTGAAGGCGCTGACCTACGCGCCGACCGGCGCGATCGTCGCCGCGCCGACGACGTCGCTGCCCGAGCAGCTCGGCGGCGAGCGCAACTGGGACTATCGCTTCTGCTGGCTGCGCGACGCGGCGCTGACGCTGCTCGTGCTCGTCGACGCCGGCAAGCTCGACGAGGCCCGCAGCTGGCGCGACTGGCTGCTGCGCGCCGTTGCGGGGCGCCCCTCGGACATGCAGATCATGTACGGCGTCGCCGGCGAGCGCCGCCTGACCGAGGTGCAGCTCGACTGGCTCCCAGGCTACGAGGACTCGCGGCCGGTACGGATCGGCAATGCGGCCTCACAGCAGTTTCAGATCGACGTGTTCGGCGAGGTCATGGATGCGCTGCTTCAGGCGCGCGAGGCGGGCCTGGATCCCGACCATGAGGCGTGGAAGGTGCAGCTGGCCCTGCTCGAGCACCTCGAGCAGGTCTGGGTTCAGCCCGACGAGGGCATCTGGGAGATGCGCGGGCCGCGACGCCATTTCGTTCATTCGAAGGTGATGGCATGGGTGGCCTTCGATCGCGCGATCAAGACGGTCGAGCGGACCGACCTCGACGGCCCGGTGGAGCGCTGGCAGAGGGTGCGCGCGCAGATCCACGCGGAGGTCTGCGAACGCGGCTTCGATGCCGCCCGGGGAACCTTCACCCAGTCCTACGGATCCCACGCGCTCGACGCGGCGACGCTGCTGATCGCGCTCGAGGGATTCCTCGCGCCCGACGACCCGCGCGTGCACGGCACGATCGACGCGATCCAGCGAGAGCTCGTCGAGGACGGCTTCGTGCTGCGCTACCGCACCGACGAGGCCGCCGACGGCCTCGTCCCCGGCGAGGGAACGTTCCTGGCCTGCAGCTTCTGGCTCGTCGACGCGCTCGCGCTGACGGGGCGCCACGACGAGGCGCTGGCGCTGTTCGAGCGGCTGCTCGCGCTGCGCAACGACGTCGGCCTGCTCGCCGAGGAGTACGACCCGACGGCACGCCGGCTGATCGGCAACTTCCCGCAGGCCTTCAGCCACGTCGGGCTGGTGAGCAGCGCCATGCTGCTCGACGACAGCCTCACCAGCCCCGCGACGGAGCGCGCCACGACCCATCGCGAGCGGCCCGCGTCGCCGGCGGCGTCATGAGGGCCATCGTCGTGCGGCCGCCCGCCCCGGGCGCCGAGCTCGTCGAGCTTGCGGAGCCCGCTGCGAGCGACGGGGCGGTCCTCGTCGAGGGGCTCGCGCTCGGCGTCTGCGGCACCGACCGCGAGATCGTCGGCGGCACCTATGGCTGGGCGCCACCCGACCGCGAGCGCCTCGTGCTCGGACACGAGTCGCTCGGCCGGGTGCTCGAGGCTCCGCCGGACAGCGACATCGCCCCCGGTGACCTCGTCGCCGGCATCGTCCGCCGGCCCGACCCCGTGCCGTGCGCGTGCTGCGCCGCCGGACGCTGGGACGAATGCCGCAACGGGCAGTACACCGAGCGCGGCATCAAGCGCCTCGACGGCTTCGGCGCCGAGCGCTGGCGCAGCGAGCCGCAGTTCTGCATCCGCGTCGCGCCGCGCCTGGAGCCCGTCGGCGTGCTCCTCGAGCCCGCCAGCGTCGTCGCGAAGGCATGGGAGCGGATCGACGCGCTGACCGCGCTGTCCTGCGGCCGGGCGCGGACCGTGGTCGTCACAGGCGCGGGGCCGATCGGGCTGCTCGCCGCGCTGCTCGGCGTCCAGCGCGGGCTGGAGACGCACGTGCTCGACATCGTCACCTCCGGGCCCAAGCCGGAGCTCGTGACGGCGCTCGGTGCCACGTACCACGCAGCGGCGATCGCGGACATCGGTGCCGAGGCAGACGTCATCGTCGAGGCGACGGGCGTCGGTCAGGTCGCGTTCGACGCGATCGCAGCCACCCGGCCCGGCGGCATCGTCTGCCTCACGGGCGTGTCGCCCGCCGGCCGGACGATCGCCGTCGACGCCGGAGCGCTCAACCGCGAGATGGTGCTCGACAACGACGTCGTCTTCGGCTCCGTCAACGCCGCGCGCGCGCACTACGAGCAGGCCGCCGACGCGCTCGCGCGCGCCGACGCCGCGTGGCTGCAGGCGCTCATCACGCGTCGCGTACCGCTGGCGCGGTTCGCCGACGCGCTCGCGGTCCGCGACGGCGACGTCAAGACCGTCATCGAGCTGCGCTGACGCCGCGGCGGCATCAGCCGTGGTCCGACGCGGTGTCCGGCGGCGGACAGCACATGCGTACCCGACGCGCCAGACGGGCAGCATCGCTCGCATGGTCCCGACGATCGTCTGCGCAGTCGACTGGGACGACGACGGCTCGCCGGAGCCGCTGCGCGTGGCGGCCGACCTCGCCGCGCGGCTGGACCGCCCGCTCGTCGTGGCCCACGTCGCGCCGATGGGTCCCTACGGTCCCGGCGGCGCGGTCGTCGCGCCCGCCCCGGCGATGCCGTACCCCTACCCGATCGCGCCCGAAGTGGGTGAGCTGCAAGGAGCTCGCGACGAGGCACGGCGCCGCGTCGAGCAGCTGCTGGCCGACTGCGGGATCGAGGACGCGGAGGTCGAGGTCGTGCTCGACACGACGCCTGCCGACGGGCTGCGGCGCGTCGCGAAGGACCGCGATGCAGAGCTCCTGATCGTCGGCTCGCACGGCCGCGGCCTGCTTCGCGCCGCGCTCGCCGGCGATACCTCCCACGCGCTCGTCGGCGAGGCTCCGTGCCCGATCGTCGTCGTCCCCGCAGCGAGCTGACGAGCGGCGTCATGCCGCCGCGCGGCGCTCGGATCCAGCGTCAACGACCGCACCGCGGGTATCCCCCGACCGACCGTCAACGGCGACGCGGGAGAGCACGATGAGCGAGCACGGCCAGCACGAACCGGCGGCGCAGGCCGGCGGTACGCGAACGGGGGAGTTCCTTGCGCAGGTCGTCCGCGACCTCGGCGAGACCGTCCGCGACGAGGTCGCGCAGCTGCGCGCCGAGGCCGGCGAACGTGCCGCAGGCGGCGCCAGGGGAGCGGGGCTGCTCGCCGCCGCCGGTGCCTCCGGAGCCGTCGGCGCGGTCGCCCTCGGGTCGCTGCCGATCATTGCGCTACGGCGGGTGCTTCCCGGCTGGGTCATCGCCCTCGGGGTGGCCGCGGGCGCCGGCGCGCTGAGCGCGGTCCTCGCCCGTCGCGGCGTCCAGCAGCTCGGAGCGGCGGCGCCGGGCGACGGCGGCGCGATCAAGAACGCCGCACGGCAGGCGGCGCGGGCGGTGATCTGAGCACACGGGGCGAGGCGCCGGGCCGGTTGCGACGGTCGCGCCGCGCTGAGCCGCGCGTACGCACGGGCACGGCGACGGATGGCGTCCGCGAGCGGCGGCCGGACGCCCGGTCGATGGTGGTGCAGACCGAACCTCCGGACGCCTGCCAGCCCTCTGTGACGGCGCGTCGGGCGGTGGGAGATTGGCGTCATGACCGACGTGATCCTGCCGCTCGTCGAGGACGCCGTGTCGTCGCCCTGGATCTACCTCGCCCTGTTCGCCGTTGCCGCGATCGACGGCTTCTTCCCGCTCGTCCCGAGCGAGACGTCGGTGCTCACGGCCGGTGTCTTCGCCGCCTCCGGGGAGACGTCGCTGGGGCTCGTGATCCTCGCGGCCGCGGCCGGCGCCTTCGTCGGCGACCAGGTCTCCTACGGGCTCGGTCGCCTCGCCGGGCCGCGCCTGCACAGGGGCGCCGAGCGCGCAGGCCGCCGCCGCGCCGCGCTGGACCGTGCGCGCGCGGCGCTCGCGAGCCGCGGTGGCGTGATCATCGTCGTCGCGCGCTACTTTCCCGGCGCGCGCACCGCGGTGACGATGACCGCCGGCGCCGTCGCCTACCGCTGGCGGCGCTTTGCCGCATTCGGCGCCGTGGCGGCCGCCACATGGGGCGCCTACTCGGCGCTCGTCGGCTACGTCGGCGGCGTCGCCTTCGAGCGCGACCCCGTGAAGGGGCTGCTGCTCGGCTTCGCCCTCGCCGCGTCCGTCACGCTGACCGCCGAGCTCGGCCGCCACGCGGTGCAGCGCCGGCGCGGCTCGCGTGGCCGCGCGCCGTGCGCCGACGCGGCGGCCGGCTACGGGCGCCTGCCCTGGGGCAGTCCCGGGCCCTTGCGCTGAAAGACCTCCAGCAGCTCGTTCTCGTGCGCGACGCGGCCCTGCGCTCCGTCGAGCTCGCGGAAGGCCGCCTTCAGGATCGCGACGCCCTCCGGCGCGTGCGCGGCGACATGCGCGGCCAGGCGCAGCGCCGCCTCCTCGGCCTGCTCGGCGGGGACCGTGTCATGCACGAGGCCGATCGCGGCGGCCTCGTCGGCGCCGATCACGCGGCCGGTGAAGATGAGCTCCTTGGCGCGCGCTACGCCGACAAGCGGCGTCAGCCGCGCCGGCCCGACCGGGACCCCGAGCCGCGCGCCGGCCCACGCGAGCTTGAGGTTGTCGCCGGCGATCCGCAGGTCGCAGCCCGCGACGAGCTCGGCGCCGGCACCGACGCAGTTGCCGACGCAGACCGCGATCGTCGGCACGGGAAACGCCTCGAGCGCCGCGAGGAACTGCGAGAAGGACTTCATCCTTGCGACGCCGGCCTCGTAGTCGAGCTCCTCGGTCACGTCGACGCCGGAGCACAGCGCCTGCACGGACGTCGTCGAGAACACGAGGGCGCGCAGCTCGTCGTCGATCGCCAGGCGCTCGAGCACATCGACGAGCTCTGACAGCAGGCCGGAGTCCAGCGCGTTGCGCCGCTCGGGGCGGTCGAGGCGCAGGAGGGCGATCCCCGGCGCCGGGCGGGTGAGCTGAAGCGATCCCACAGCCGCTATGCAAGCGGATCTCGCCGCTGCGCGGCGTCCCGGCTCAGCCCGACTCGGTGTCGCCGTCGGTGCAGTTCGGATCCTGCGCCGCGTCCGTCAGCCCGTCGCGGTCGTTGTCCCTGCCATCGGAGCACTGGTTCGTCGGTGCAGCCGGCGGGGGCGGTCGCGACGCGGTCGACCCCGCTGACGCGCTGGACGCCGACTCGCCGCGGCCCGACGTGCAGTCGGGGTCCTGGGCGAGGTCCGTGAGCCCGTCGCGGTCGTTGTCCCTGCCGTCGGAGCAGTCTGACGGTGGCGTGGGATCGAGCTCGTCGGCACCGGCGTCGAGCTCGTCGGCGCCGGCGCCGGCGTCGGGATCGGCGTCGCCGGCATCCGCGTCCTCGTCCGCGCAGGCTGGATCGCCGGCGTCGAGCGCTTCGTCGCACAGCGGCTCGGACGGCCTGCTCTCGAACTCCGCGTCGACGGCGCGGTCGGCATCCATCACGAGCGAGCAGGTCCCGCTGCCGGCACAGCCGTCGTCCCACCCCGCGAAGCCCGACTCGGTTCGCGGATCGGCCGTGAGCGTCACGCGGGTTCCCTTGTCGAACCTGTGGTCGCAGGAGCGAGTGCAGGCGATGTCGCCCGGCTGGATCTGAACGACGCCGTCCCCGCCGCCCAGCAATGTGACGGTCAGCGTGACGCGCTCGGGCTGCGCGGTCGCAGCCGCCGGGACGGCACCCACGGAGCCTGCCGGGACCTCGTCGTCGCCGCCGAAGCGACCGAGCGCCGCGAACAGCACGATCGCGATCAGCGCCGCGGCGGCGAGCGCGGCGAGCAGCACCGGCGGTGGCGCGCCGCCGTTCAGCGGACCATGACCGGCTCGGTCGCCGGCTGCCGGTCCCGCGATCAAGTCGCTCACAAGACCTCCCCGGTCCGCGATTCACAAGCTGCGCTGAGCCTGTCAGATCGGGGCAGGCTCGGCAAGCGATCGACCATCTTCGAGAGCGTGGCGCGCCGCGCTGCTCAGCGCGGATCCCGCGACAGGGATCTGCCGTGGGGACCGCGCGGATCGCGGCTCAGCGCTCGAGCACCTCCTTCAGGGTTGCCACGCGGTCGCGCCAGAACCGCTTCAGGCGCTCGGCCTCCTCGGCGTCGGCGATGCGCCGGTGCGCGAGCGCCAGGCTGCTCTTCGCGCCGCCCTTGTCGGCGAACGTCACGACGACGCGCGTCGCGCCATCGGCCCAGTCGAAGCGCGCCGATCTCGGCTTCGTCGCGGTGCGCTCGCGCAGGTCTGCGCCGGGCAGCCAGCGCTCGCGCAGGGCGGCGTCGACGAACGCGTCGTAGAGCCTGTCGACGGTCACGCCGACCGTCTTCGTGGCTGTGATCGCGAAGCCGTCGGGGTGCTGTCCGATCGCGCGCAGGCCGCGCGCGCGCTCGAAGCCGATCGCGACAGCCTGCGCGCCCCAGCTCTCGACCCCGTGCTCGTCGGCAAGCCAGCGACGGATCTCCTTCGCCGGGCGCTGCGGCGCGCCCCAGCCGTCGAGCAGGTCGAACCACTCCTCCCAGCCGCGTCCGGTCCGCTCGCGGATCACGGCTTCGGAGACCGCCAGCGCGGCGCCGTCCGTGGGCTTCGGCTCCTGCGCGGCGAGCAGCGCGGCGCGCGCCGCCGTGTAGCTCTGTCCCGTCTTCTGCATCCGCGCGCGGACGAGGCGCTTGAACGTTCTCTGCGTGGTCATCCGGTGCTCCTCTCGTGGCGGCGGCCCCGCGACTCACGCTCACGACACCCCACCGGAAAGGGCAGCAGACCGACCAGCGTCCCGACGGCACGAGGCCACCTTTGCCCCCGCTTCGGCCGGCGGCGTGAGCGCCGGAACCGGGGGTTGGGCGCGGGACAGCGCCGCTGGCAAACGTAGCGCCGACCAGCCGAGCGTGCAAGCCGACGTCAGCCGGCCTCGCGTGTGAGCGCCTGCGCGGCCTCGTCGGAGGCCGCTCGCAGCGCCGCGAGCGCCTGATCGTCGGGTACCTCCCCCGCCCGGGCGAGCCCCTCCAAGCGCGCCAGCAGCGTGTGCACGCGGTGCGCGCCGGCGATGCTGCACGAGCCGCGCATCGCGTGCGCGGCCTGCCAGACGGCCGGCGCGTCGCCCGCCCCGGCGGCGGCGCGCAGCTGCTCCACCCGGTGCGTCATGTCGGCGACGTACAGCTCGACGAACTCGCGCAGCGCGCCCTCGCCGCAATACAGCTCGCGCAGCTTGGTCAGGCGGTGAAGCTCCAGCGGCCCACCATCAGCGTGGCCTCCGAGCGGGGCCTCGTCCGCGACGGTCATCGAACGCCAACCGTAACGCCGCCTTGCGTCCCCTACCAGGGCGCCGGCTCGTAGTCCTTCAGAAAGCAGCCGAACACGTCCTCCCCCGCCTCGCCGCGCACGATCGGGTCATAGACCCGCGCCGCGCCGTCGACGAGGTCGAGCGGCGCGTGAAAGCCCGCGCCGGCGAGCCGTGCCCGGGTCGGCTGCGGGCGCTCGTCGGTGATCCAGCCCGTGTCGACGCTCGTCATCAGGATGCCGTCGCTGCGCAGCTCCTGCGCGCTGGTGCGCGTCAGCATGTTCAGCGCCGCCTTGGCCATGTTCGTGTGCGGGTGGCCGGGGCCCTTGTAGCCGCGGTTGAACTGGCCCTCCATCGCCGACACGTTGACGACGTAGGTCCGCCGTGCGGGCGATGCCGCCAGCGCCGCCCGCAGGCGCCCGGCGAGGATGAAGGGCGCCGTCACGTTGCACAACTGAACCTCGAGCAGCTCGACGGGATCGACCTCGCCGACGCGCTGGACCCAGCTGTTGACGGCGTGCGGATCGGGGACGAGCCCGCCGGCGTCGACGGCCTGGCCGAGCGCGATCCGCTCCGGCGAGGCCGAGCCCGCCGTCCGCGCGAGGTCGGCCAGCGCCTGCGGCGTCGGCGTCCAGTGCGGGCCGGGCCCGTTGCCGATCTGCGCGTGACCCCGGACGCCGCCCGCGGGCCCCGGCGCGACGATCTCGGGCAGTGGCCCGCCGGGCAGCGGCGCGGCCTCGGCGGCGGCCAGCAGGGCGTATGCCTGCGGCGAGCGGCGCACCGTCTGCGCCGCATTGTTGATCAGGATGTCGAGCGGTCCCTGCGCGGCGACGGTGTCGGCGAGCGCCACGACCTGCGCGGGGTCGCGCAGGTCGATGCCGACGATGCGCAGGCGGTCCAGCCAGTCGGCGCTGTCTCGCATCGCGGCGAAGCGCCGCGCGGCGTCGCGCGGAAAGCGCGTCGTGATCGTCGTGTGGGCACCGTCGCGAAGCAGCCGCAGCGCGATGTACATCCCGATCTTCGCGCGGCCGCCCGTCAGCAGCGCGCGCCGGCCGCTGAGGTCCGTGCGGGCGTCGCGGCGGGCGCGGTTGCGCGCCGCGCACGCCGGACACAGCTGGTGGTAGAACGCGTCGACGTCGTGAAAGCGCTGCTTGCAGACGTAGCAGCCGCGCGCCTGCAGCAGGGTACCCGCGCTCGCGCCGCCGGCGCCCGAGGCCAGCGGCCGGCCGTGCGTCTCGTCGTCGATCCGGCCCGGCGCTCCCGTCGCCGTCGCAGCCGTGACGGCGTCGTCGTTGGCGAGGATCGCCGCCCGCCGCTCGGCACGGCGGCGCAGCTTGACGGTCTTGAAGACCGACGCGGTCGCCGCGCGCACGGCGACCGCGTCGGGATGCTCGACGGGCAGATCGTCGAGCTCGGCGAGGACGCGCAGGCACGTCTGCAGATCGGCGGGATCGATCCCGGCGCGGGCGTCGGACGGCATGTCGCGAGTGTAGATCGGGCGGATCCGCCTGCCGCGCGGGCGCCGTCCGCCCACGCTACGTCGCGCGGTAGCTGTGCACCACCACGCCGGAGGCGATCGTCTGCGACCCGGCGTGCGCGAGCACGATCCTCGGCGTCTCGGGAGACCAGCGCAGCCGACTGCCGAGCGCGAGTGGGAAGACCATGAGCCGCAGCTCGTCGCCGAGCCGTGCCGTGAGCAGCGCGTGCACGAGGGTGCAGCTGCCGGCGACGAGGATCGGACCGCCCTCGCCCTGGCTGAGCTTCGCGACCGCCTGCAGCGCGTCGCCCTCGAGCGATGGCTCTCCTCCCGCGTGCCCCGCGGGCACGGCCGTCGTTGTCGCCGCTTGACCGGCGGGGATCCCGACACTCGTCGCTCGGCCAGGCCGTCGGTTATCCCCGTGCCGGCCCGGGTATCTCGCCGCTCCCAGCCGTCATCGCAAGGAGCGCAGACCTTTGATCGGATTCATCGTCGCCGGACTCGTCATCGGCCTGCTGGCCCGCCTGCTGCTGCCAGGCCGCCAGCGGATCGGGCTGCTCTGGACGCTGGTCCTCGGCGTGCTGGGATCGGTCGTCGGCGGCACGGTCGCCAACGCGGTCGGCAGCGGCGACATCATGGAGCTCAACGTCTTCGGCTTCGTCGTCGCCGTGCTCGCGGCAGTCGGGCTGCTGGCGATCGCCGAGCGCAGCGGGCTCGGCGCCGGGCCCGATCGCCGGCGCCTCGGGCACCGGTAGGAGCTGTCGCAAGGCTCGCGTCCTGAGCGCAACGCGCGCGCAGCCACGCTCTGCGGCGCCGACGCGACTCCGTGCCCGGCCATGCAGGCGGCGGATCAGTCCAGCGCGAACGTCATGCGAACGCTCATGCCGCGCTGCGGGCCGCGGCTCTCGAGCCGCAGGCCGTCGGTCACCTGGCTCATGAGCGCGAGCCCGAGTCCGAGCCCGGGGCTGTCTCGGCGCGACTGCATCCCGTCTCCGTCGTCGGATACGGCGACCTCGAGCACGGCGGCATCGATGCGGGCGTTCACGCGGATCTCGCCTGGTTCGTCACCGTCGCGGAGGTGATAGGCATGCATGACCGCGTTGCTCAGCGCCTCGGACACGGCGAGCGCGACGTCTTCGCGCCGGCGCTGCGAGACGCCTGCGCGTGCCGCGTAGTCGACGACCGCCCGCCGCAGCGCCGTGATGCTCGCGGGGTCGGCCGGAAGCCGGCGCTCCAAGCGCGAACCGTCGGTCACCGGCATCCGCCCCGCCTACCCGCCGCTCGCCGTGATGACACAAGCGCTCGACGCCCCGCCGAGCGGCGAGTCCGCGCCCGCCGCGGCAGCATGACGCGGGCAGACCGTTCACGGGCGCCCGGCGGCGGTGCAGAAGACGCCGGGCCGGGTGCCCCCGGCCCGCGCAGGCGCGCGTGACGCGCCACTTCACCTTCCCTGCGGCTGCTACATCGCCTTCTTTGCAGCTGCGCGCTGAGTGTCCATGTCGAGTTTGTCGATGTGGTCCTGGGCGCGCGCGATCGTCGCGCTCGCGTCGTCGGGAACCTCCGGCTCGGCCTCTGCGGCGCTCCCATCGGATGCAGCGGCCTGCTGGTCGACGGCGTCGATGACGTCGGCGTCGGCCGCCTCGCTCGCGGGCTCCTCGGTGGCTCGCACCTGATCGGCCTGTTGCTCTTGCATGCTCGTATCTCCAATGGTCGGGGTGACCGATCCCCTACCCGATCGGGGCGGAAATAACGTGCGCCGGCGCAGGCGCCGCGTGAGGGCTCCCGCGAGCTCCGGTCGCCGTGCCGTCGCCGCTGCCGGCGTGGCGCCAGGTCGTAGTCTCAAGGCGTGCTCGCACGGGTTCTGCTGCTGGCCGGCGCGGCGGCGACGATCGTCGCGTGCCTGCTCACGTGGGTCACGATCGACGGCCCGTCGCTCGTCCTCGGCCTCGTCGGCGCCGAGGTGAGCCCGGGCGACCGCACGGTCACCGGCCTGGACACCGCCCTGTGGCCGTTGCTCGTGGGCACGGCCGTCGTCGTCGCGGCGCTCGCGCTGCTCGGACGTGCGCGCCGCGTGCTGCTCGTGATCGGCCTGCTCGCGACGGCCGCCGGCGCGGCACTGCTCTTCTACGTCGCGAACGTCATCGAGATCGAGACGCGCGACGACAGCCGGCTCGAGCAGGCCGCCGCCGACGCACTGCTGACCAGCTCGCTCGGCCCGGGCACGCCGCTGCTGCTCGCGGCCGGCGTCGCGATCGTCGCCGGGTCGCTGCTGCTGCGACGCTAGGCCCGGCCCCGGCCGGCGGTTCGGTGGATCCGGCGGGTGGCCGCGCCGGACCGACGATCAGGCCGCGATCTTCTGTGCGCGCCGCTCGCGCGCGATCTCCTTCTCCGGGCGCGGCGGGCGGGGAAGCCGGCGCGTCATGTGCTTGCGCCACATGCCGATCAGGCCGATGCGCCAGAAGTAGTAGCCGGTGCGCCCCGGGATCGCCGAGAAGTCGAGCTTGACGAGGTGGCTGATCGCGCGGCGCGAGAGGTACATCCCGCGCAGCAGGCTGCCCAGGCGCGGGTACATCCGCTGCTCCTCGGTGCTGGCCTTGACGTGCTTGAGCAGCTGCTTCCAGAGCCACTCGGGCGGGCGCCACATCGTCAGCGTGTACAGCAGCAGGTTGTTCAGGCGCGGCGGGATCGACATGAACGTGGCCGAGATCTCCTCGATGTCGATGCCGCGCTCCTTCATCGCCTGCTCGAGCTCGGTGTTCGGGATCACCTTCAGCGAGTAGATGAAGAGCGTGTAGGGCCGCTGCATGTCGTACAGCAGCTGCAGCGTCTCCTTGATGTCCTCGCGCGTCTCGATCGGATTGTCGGTGATGATGTCGTAGGCCGGCGGGATGTGGTACTTCGGCGAGAAGGAGGCGTTGACCTCGCCGGCGGCGAGGATCTTCTCGGGCGGCGACGGGCGCTTGTAGAACTCCAGCGTCTTGCGGCTGCCGCTCTGGATCCCCATCCGCACGCGGTTCATGCCGGCCCACGTCAACAGCTCGAACTTCTCGCGCTTGACGTAGTTGGGGATCACGCCGTAGACCGCGAACGGCAGGTCCAGCTCGGCCTTCCACAGCTCGGCGAACTCCTCGATCTCGCGATAGGGGATCGCCATGAACGAGTCGTCGTGGAACGAGACGTGGCTGAGGTGCGGGAAGCGCGCCCGCGCCGTCTTGACCTCGTCGACGATGTAGCGCGCGCTCGGATGGCGGATGCGCTTGTACTTGGCGTCGTTGGAGATGAACTTCGTGTTGCCGCAGTACGTGCAGTGAAACGGGCAGCCGATCGACCACAGCGTCGTGTAGCTCAGGCCGTCGTTGTCGATGTAGTGGCGGGCGTTCATCGGCTTGAAGCCCTCGCCCGTCTCGTAGATCGTCTCGCCCTCGCCGTACTGCGGGAAGGGCAGCGACTCCATCTGCTCGACGCTCATCAGCGGCAGGAAGTGGTTCTTGATGACGCTGCCGTCGGCCTGCTTGAACCAGAAGTTCTTCACGCCGGTGTGATCGCGGCCCTCGAGCATGAGCTGGTGCAGCTCCTCGAAGGCGAACTCGCCCTCGCCCGTGCAGATCGCGTCGACGTCGGCGAGGATCGCGTCCTCGGGCTGGATGATCGCGTGGATGCCGCCCCAGATCACGAACGTCGACGGGTCGAGCTGCTTGACGCGCGTGATCAGCCGCCGCGTGAGCTCGGCGTAGCCGGTCATCGACGAGAAGCCGACGACGTCGGCCTCGATCAGGTGGCGCGCCGCCAGATCGATGTCCTCGTCCTCGAGCGAGCCGGCGCTGCCGAGCGTGCCCCGCAGTCCGTTGCGGATGTTCCGGTACCGGTTCGTCGAGACGTAGCAGGACTCCGTGTCCTCGTTGATTCGCGCGACGAACGCGGCCATCTTCCGAAAGCCGCAGGAGGTGATCCCATCCTCCAGCGACACCATCTTGATGCGCAAGGCAACTCCCCCGCTCTCCGTGGGCTGACGGCGCAATCGTACCGTGCGCGATCTGGCGCATCGCAAGTTGCCGCTCGACCTCCGTCCAGGATCCGCCGTCGCCGGGATTACCGTTCGGCGCCCATGCCACGCGCCTCCGTGCAGGACGGGCTCTTCGCCGGCGCCGTGGCGGCCGTCGTCGGCGGCGCGCCGTCGACGCTGCATGCGCTCGCGACGCGGTCGAGCCCGCTGGAGGCGACGCTCGCCGCCGGGACGCTGGTGCTGCCGCGCGAGCGCCGCCCGCTCGCCCTCGTCCTCGCCGCAATCCCGGTTCACGCCGCGCTCTCGCTCGGCTGGGCCGTGCTGCTCGCGTTCACCCTGCCGCGCCGGCGGACGGTCGCGTGCGGGGCGCTCGCGGGGCTGGCGATAGCGGCGCTGGATCTCGGCGTCGTCGGACGGCGCCACCCGCGGATCCGCGCCCTGGCGCAGGTGCCGCAGGTGCTCGACCACGTCGCCTACGGCGCGACGGTCGGCGCGGTGCTCAGTCGGCGCCGGCGGTGATCAGCCTGGCGTTCAGCGCGTCGAGCACCGGCTCGAGCGGCGTGAAGCACATCCGTGCGCGGCGACCGACGACCAGCGTCGTGATGCCGACCGCGTAGACGGTGCCGTTGCGCCGCGCGGCGGTGTACACCGGACCGCCGCTGTCGCCCTCGCGCGCCCGGATCGTCGTACAGCGCACGATCGTGCCCGCGAAGGCGCTCAGCAGCCGCTCGGCGCGGCGCGTGCGCGCGCCGCCGACGATCCGGCCGCAGCGGTCCGCGCCGCTCGTGCGTCCCGTGAAGCAGACGCGGCGCCCGGCGGTCGGCTTGCCGACGCCCGCGACGAACCAGGGCGGTCGCGAGACGCCGCGGTCGACGACGGCCGCCGACGGGCGCCCGGCGCCCGATGGCACCGGCAGCACGAGCGCGTCGAGCGGGTGCTTGCGGGCGACGTTGCGCTGCACCCGGCCGACGACGATGCCCGGCTGCGGCGGGCGCCGCAGCGCCGCGTTGCGGCGGTGCGTCGTGCCATCCCTGCGCGTCCCGCCGCAATGCGCGGCGCTGAGCCCGCCCGTGTGCCCGCCGAGGCGGACGAGGAAGGCGGATGTGCATACCGCGGAGCCGCGCGGAGGCGGCTTGCCGCCGACCAGCCGGCCGCGCGCGAAGAGCAGCTCGCGTCCGGCGGCCCAGCCATCGAGGTCGGGCACGGCGCCGCCGCGCCGGATGCGCAGGGCGGCACGGCCGCGGATCGCGACGACGTCGTACTGGCGGCCGTTCGCGGTGGCGGCCGCGCGCAGCGCAGACCAGCCGGTCGCGCGCAGCGCGCTCTCGCTGCGGTCGGCGGGCGCGGTGGCGCGCACGCGC
>JBKHXR010000100.1:0-85313 GCA_046565905.1 Thermoleophilia bacterium
GCGGCCATCGACATCGACTTCTCCGTCAAGGGGCGCGAGCGGGTCATGCAGTACGTCGTCGAGCGCTACGGCCGCGAGTCGGTCGCCCAGATCATCACCTTCGGCAAGATGTTCCCGCGCGCGGCCACGCGCGACGCGGCCCGCGTCCTGGGCTTCGACTACGGGGCGGGCGACCGGCTGGCCAAGCTCATCCCGGACCCGCAGCAGGGCCGGCCGCCGAGCTTCAAGGACTGCCTGCAGGACGGCGAGCCGCTGCGCCAGCGCGTCGACAGCGACCCGACGGCCAAGCAGATCATCGACGTCGCGCAGGGCCTCGAGGGCATCGTGCGCAACTCCTCGATCCATGCGGCGGCCGTCGTCATCGCCGAGGGGCCGCTGACGGACATCGTCCCGCTGCAGCTCGCCGACTCAAACCAGGTCGACGCCGACGGCAACAAGATCTTCAAGATCGTCACGCAGTTCTCGATGAAGCCGGTCGAGCAGCTCGGGCTGCTGAAGATGGACTTCCTGGGGTTGCGCAACCTCGACGTCATCGAGGACGCGTTGGACATCATCGAGCGCTCCAGCGGCGTTCGCCCGGACATGGCGAACCTGCCGCTCGACGACACGCCGACGTACGACATGCTCGCCGCCGGCGACTCGATCGGCGTCTTCCAGTTCGAGTCCGAGGGCATGCAGAAGGCGCTGCGCAACGTGCGCCCGACGGAGTTTCATGACCTCGTCGCGCTCGTCGCCCTGTACCGCCCGGGAGCGATGGACCAGATCCCCGCCTACGCGCGCGGCAAGCGCAACCCGGAGACGATCCAGTTCGCCGACGAGCGCCTGCGGCCGATCACCGAGACGACGAAGGGCGTGATCCTCTACCAGGAGCAGGCGATGCAGATCGCCAAGGCGCTCGCCGGGTTCAGCGGCGCGAAGGCGGACGATCTGCGCAAGGCGATCGGCAAGAAGAACCGCGCCGCGATGGCCAAGCTCCAGCCCGAGTTCATCACGGGCTGCCGCGCGTCGGGCACCAGCGAGCAGGTCATCGAGCAGCTGTGGGCGACCAACGAGAAGTCCGCCGACTACTCCTTCAACAAGTCGCACGCCGCCTGCTACGCGCTGATCGCCTACCGGACCGCCTGGCTGAAGGCCAACCACCCGGCCGAGTACATGGCGGCGCTGATCAGCTCGGTCATGTCGACGAAGGACAAGGTCCCGTTCTTCGCGACCCAGGCCGAGCAGATGGGGATCGAGATCCTGCCGCCGGACGTCAACGTCTCCGACCACGACTTCGTCGTCTTCGAGGGCAACATCCGCTTTGGCCTCGATGCCGTCAAGGGCGTCGGCTACGCCGCCGTCGAGGCGATCAAGGCGGCGCGCGAGGAGGGTGGCCCGTTCGAGTCGCTGTGGGACTTCTGTGCTCGCGTCGACGCGCGCGCCGTCAACAAGAAGGCGATCGAGGCGCTCATCAAGTGCGGCGCCTTCGGGTCGACCGGTGCGACGCGCAAGGGCATGCTCAGCGTGCTCGAGCAGGCACAGGGCGCGGGTCAGAAGGCCCAGCAGGATGCCGAGATCGGCCAGGGCTCGATCTTCGACGGCTTCGACTGGGGCGATGCGAGCGGCGACGGCGCGAGCGCAGCCGCGGCGTTCGCGGCGCCCCAGCACCCGCCGATCCCCGCGGAGGAGTTCGAGCAGCCCGAGCTGCTGGCGATCGAGAAGGAGGCGATCGGCCTGTTCATCTCCGCGCACCCCCTGAAGCAGGTGCGCGAGGCGCTGCGCGAGCGCGTGGACTGCCCGCTCGCCGACCTCGCCGGGCGCAAGGACAAGGAGTGGGTCAACGCGGGCGGGATCATCACCGCCGCGAAGAAGATCCGCACGCGCAGCGGCGACCCGATGATGTTCGCGACGCTCGACGACCTCGAGGGCAGCGTCGAGATCCTCGTATTCGGCAAGGCGCTGGCCGAGTACGAAGGAGCGCTCGGCGTCGACTCGGTCGTGCTCGTGCGCGGCCGCGTCGACCACAAGGACGCCGACAAGACGTGCCTCGTCGTGCAGGCCGTCGAGGCGTTCGATCCGACGCCCGAGGAGGTCGAGCTGGCCAAGGCGAGCGCGGCGACACGCAAGATGAAACCGCTGCCGCTGCACGTGCGCGTCGATGCGGCGGGGCTGCCGGCATCGATCATCGACGACCTCAAGAGCCTGCTTGCCAGCTACCCCGGCGACTGCGAGGTCGTGCTCGAGGTGCAGATGAGCTCCGGCGACCCGCGCAGGCTCAAGCTCGGGTCGTCCTACAAGGTCGCCACGACGCCGACGCTGCGCGCCGAGCTCGAGCAGGTCCTCGGACCCGCTGCGCTCGCGGTCTGACGCCCTCCGCGCGACGGCGGCCCGCCCACGGAGCGCGCGCCGTTCGCCACCGCGATCTGCCGACGGGCCGCACAGCGGCGCCCCGCCCGCGAACGCCTGCGGGGGGCCGGCGACGGCCGACTCGGCGCCCGGTCCGGCGGCGATCTGCGTCACGCGACGTGGCCGCGGGTACTCCGCGCCCGATCCCCAACGCGAGGAGCGACCGTGGAACGCGAACCCGACGCCGTACCCGACGAAGATCTCGACCTCTTCGGCGATCCCGACCCCGACGCCGTCGACACGTCGATCGAGGAGCAGCTCGACGAGCGCCTCGAGCAGGAGCGGCTCGCCGAGTTGCGCGAAGAGGACCGGCTGCCCGACTGACCGCGGCTAGCCGTTGTCGACGCTCGGCGGCGTCACGGGGTTGTGGCCGGGCTTCTCGTCCAGCTCGCGCGAGCGCAGCACCGTCCCGACGCCGACGAAGACGGCGGCGAGCAGCACGATCGCCAGCAGCGCCACGGTGATCGGCGAGCTCGGCAGCAGCAGCCAGCCGGCGAGGGCGAGCGCCACGATGGCGCACATGAGGATCGCCTGCCGGAACGGCAGCGGCGGCTTCCGCGGAAGGTCGTAGTCGTCTCGAAGGTCTGTCATGCAATGCGACTACCCGTCGCCGGGCGGTCGCTAAGCCTGCGCGGCGCGGCGCGACGCCAGGCCCCGCTCGCGCAGCGCGCGAGTCAGCGCGAGCTCTGCTGCGGTCGGCCCGGTGTGCTTGGGCCCCGGGGTCTCGAGCACGAGCGGCAGGCCCTCGAAGCGCGGCTCGGACAGAAAGACCGCGCACCCGTGCTCGCCGAGCTCGCCCTCGCCGACGTTGGCGTGGCGGTCGACGTTCGAGCCGAGCGGCTTCTGGGAGTCGTTGAGGTGCAGCGAGCCGAGGCGCTCGAGTCCGACCAGCTCCACGCATCGGTCGAGCACCGACGCGAGCGCATCCTCGGTCCGGATCTCGAAGCCGGACGCGAGCAGGTGGCAGGAGTCCAGGCAGAGCCCGAGGCGCCGATCGCCCCCGGCGGCCTCCGTCAGCGCCGAGAGCTCCTCGAACGAGCGACCCAGCGTGCCCCCCGAGCCGGCGGTGTTCTCGAGGTGCAGCGCGCAGCCCTCCGTCCGCGCGAGCGCCTCCGCGATGACCGCGCCGGCACGCGCGATCGCCTTGCCGACGTCGCCGGTCTTCGCGGAGCCGGGATGCAGGACGACGGCTTGCGCGCCCAGCGCTGCGCCGGCGTCCAGCGAGGCGACCAGCGAGCGCAGCGAGTTGGCGCGGATCGTCGCGTCGTCGGAGGCGCAGTTGAGCAGGTAGACGGCGTGGATCAGCAGCACGTCGACGTCCGACGAGGCCATTGCCGCGCGGAACGCCGCGACCTCCTCGTCTGAGTACTGGCGCGGCTTCCAGGCCCGAGGGTTCTGGTTGAAGATCTGGATCGCCTGCGCGCCCCGCTCGACGCCGCGCGCGACGGCCTTCGCCGGCCCGCCGGCGGGCGAGACGTGAGCGCCGATCAGCATCTGGATGGCCGATCGCACGACCGGCGCCGCCGGCTGCACGCGTCGCGCGGCGCGCGATCGGCACGGGCCGAACGAGCCCATGGCGCCGGCACCGTGCGGCTTGCGCCCGTGGCGCGCCGCAGCCGCGATCCACGCAGATCCGGCGCCACCGGCCGCGCAGTCAACCATCTAGGGTCACGCACCATGAGAGTCCGCTTCGCTCCTTCTCCGACCGGCGCGCTGCACGTCGGCGGCGCACGTACCGCGCTCTACAACTGGCTGCTGGCCCGGGGCGGCGGGGGGACCCTCGTGCTGCGGATCGAAGATACCGACCGCGAGCGCTCCACCCCCGAGAACGTCGAGCAGATCCTCGAGGCGCTCGACTGGCTGGGCATCGGGTTCGACGAGGGCCCGATCAGCCAGGTCGCGCGCTCCGATCGCCACCAGGAGTTGCTGGCGCGCCTGCTCGACGAGGGGCACGCGTATCGCTCGACCGCGACGAAGGCCGAGGTCGACGCGTTCAAGGCCGAGCACGGCGCGCATCGCGGCTTTCGCGGCGAGGACGAGGGCGAGGGCGCGGTGCGCCTGCGCGTGCCCGACGTCGGGGAGAGCGTGGTGCACGACGTCATCCGCGGCGACGCGACGTTCGCGCACGTCCATCTCGACGACCCCGTGATCGCGCGCGCCGACGGCAGCGTCCTCTACAACTTCGCCGTCGCCGTCGACGACATGGACGCCGCGATCACGCACGTCGTCCGCGGCGAGGACCACCTCTCCAACACGCCCCGCCAGCTGCTCGTGCTCGAGGCGCTGGGCGCGAGCCCGCCGGTCTACGCGCACCTGCCGCTGCTGCACGGCGCCGACGGCCGGAAGCTCTCAAAGCGCCACGGCGCGGCGTCGGTGCAGGAGTTCCGCGACATGGGATACCTGCCCGAGGCGCTGAACAACTACCTGGCGCTGCTGGGCTGGGGCAGCGAGGACGACGAGACGATCCTGTCGACGGCCGAGCTCGCCGAGCGCTTCTCGCTGGAGCGCGTGTCGAAGAACCCCGCCCGCTTCGACCACCAGAAGCTGCGCTGGATGAACGGGCGCTACATGCGCGCATTGCCGGTGCAGGAGCTGACCGAGCGCCTGGAGCGGTTCACCGGACGCAGCGGGCTGCGCGCCGCCGTCGAGATCTCACAGGAGAAGATGCAGACGCTCGCTGACTTCGAGCCGCTCGCGGGCTTCATCTTCGACGGCCCGGCCGACGACGCCAAGGCGCGCGAGAAATGGCTCGACGAGGAGGGGCGCGCCGCGCTCGCCGACGCCCATGCGGCGCTCGCCGCGCTGGAGCGCTTCGAGCCCGAGGACCTGCAGCAGGCGCTGGAGGGCGTCGTCGCGGCACGCGGCGGGAAGCCCAAGCAGGTCTTCCAGCCGATCCGCGTCGCGCTCGCGGGCACCGCGATCTCGCCGGGCATCTTCGAGACCCTCAGCGTCCTCGGCCGCGAGGAGTCGCTCGCCCGGATCGAGCGGGCGCTGCGCCCATAACGAATCTCAGAAGGGGCCTCAACCATCTGTCCATCGCTGCCGATATG
This sequence comes from Thermoleophilia bacterium, assembly GCA_046565905.1. Classification (GTDB taxonomy): domain Bacteria; phylum Actinomycetota; class Thermoleophilia; order Solirubrobacterales; family Solirubrobacteraceae; genus CADCVQ01. The sequence goes on from JBKHXR010000100.1 coordinate 5,436, forward strand.
AGGAGTGCACCGACGATCCCGACCCGGAAGCAGGGACCGCCCCCCTCATGATCAGTTCACCAGCCCGTACCGCAGAGCACAGCAGCGCGCCCGTACAGCGCCATCACAACGAAGGCCACGGCCGCCGTCTGACCGCCGCGTTCGAGGCGCTCGAGGCGTTCCCGGCGCTCGCCGAATCCCGTAATCGGCTCCTGCGCCTCGTCAGCGCAGATCGCGTGTCGCCGGCCGACGTCGTCGCCGCCGTCGAATCCGACATCGCCCTCGTGATCGCCGTCCTGCGGACGGCCAACCAGCTCGACGACCGCCGCCGCGGGCGCATCGAGTCGATCGTCAAGGCTGTCGAGATCCTCTCGCCAGAGTCCGTCCAGGCGCTCGCGAGCCGCGCGCGCACGTTTGACTTCTTCGAGCGCTCGACGGTCTGGGATGCCGCCCCCGAGCGCTTCCGCCTGCACGGCGTCGTCACCCAGCGTGCCGCCGACCGCCTCGCGCAGGAGGCCGGCTACGAGCATCGCGACCGCCTCATGGTCACGTCGCTGCTGCACGACATCGGCAAGCTCGTGCTGACGCACGCCTACCCCGGCTATCCGGGGCAGGTCCACGGTGACGCGCGTACGCCCGAGGAGCGCGTGCACCGCGAGCGCCGCGAGCTCGGCGTCGACCACGCCCTCGTCGGCGGTGTCCTCGCCCGCCGCTGGGGCCTGCCCGGCGCGGTCGCCTCGGCGATCGAGCGCCACCACTCAGAGGACGCGACCGGAGAGGCCGCGTTCGTGCGCCTCGCCGACATGCTCGCCCACTACGCGCAGGGCGATCAGATCTCGCCCAACTCGCTGCTGAAGGTCGCGCGCTCCGTCGGCCTCGGTCCGGTCGAGCTGCGCGCCGTGATGTACGACCTGCCCTACCCGACGAGCGGGCGCCCGCGCCAGATCGACCCCTGCCCGCTGTCGGGGCGCGAGGTGGAGGTGCTCAAGCGACTCGCCGAGGGCAAGGTCTACAAGCAGATCGCCGCCGAGCTGCAGCTCTCGACCTCGACGGTCCGCACCCACCTGCACAACATCTACGGCAAGCTCGGCGCGGTCGACCGCGCCCAGGCCGTGCTGATCGCGACCGAGCGCGGCTGGCTCTAGGCGCGCGAGCCTCCAGGACCGGCGCCGGGCGGCAGCTCGGCGCTCGCCGTCCCGGCCGGGCGGCTACGCGGCCGGTGCGCCGCTGGTCGCCTCGTCGGCCCTGCGATCGGTCCGCGCGCTGGCCTCGTCGCCGCCGACCGCGACGGCCGCCTTCGCGGTGACGAGGTGGTACAGGATCAGGACCTGGACGATCGCCAGCGACTCGGAGCGATGCTTCTCGTCGCCGACGGTGAACTCGCCGAGGCGATCGGTGCGCAGCTGCTGGGCGAACTGCATCTTCTCCCAGATGCCCTCCTCGATCGCGGCGCCGGCCTCGGGATCGAGGTCGCCCGGGATGAACAGGCGGCGTGCGCCCGTGCGCTCCTGCTCGAGCTTGACGCCGCGCTTGCCGCCCTCGTCCAGCAGCACCGACATGTCCGGATGGGGCAGGCCTTCGGAGAGCGTCAGCTCCGCGTCGAGCTTCTCGCTGTCGTCGCCGGGAAGGAAGGAGACGATCATGTCGGCGTAGCGGCGCTGCGGCCGGATGAACGCCGCCGAGTCGGGCTCGCGCTTGTCGAGCTCCGCGAGGACCTGCTCCTCGTCGTAGCCGCGCTTGCTCGTGTCGCGCTTGATCTTCCACTCGCGGCGAAGCTCCTCCGGCGGCGCGAGGTAGACGCGCACGTCGTGGGAGTCGCACAGCTCCTGGCTGTGGTAGCCGAGCAGCCCCTCGATCACGGCGAAGCGCTTGGGCACGACGTACTCCGGGCGGCCGAACGTGCCGTCGCTGTGGCCGTAGACCGGCTTGAGGATCGGCTCGCCGTCGCGCAGGTGACGGATGTGCTGCGACATGATGTCGATGTAGTTGCACTCCGGGTTCAGCGGCGTGATCCCGAGCTCGGCGCGTTCGCTGCGGTCGTAGCGGTGGTAGTCGTCGGTCCCGATGTGAGTGACGTTTTCGGGGCCGAGGATCTCGACGAGTCCCTTGGAGATCGTCGTCTTGCCGGCGGCCGAGTCACCGACGACGCCGAGGATGATGGGGCGGGCCATGCAGCTCCTCCTAGGTCGCGGCCGAATCTTTGACGATAGCGCCAATCGCTGCGCTTGGCCCTGCGGATCGTGCGCTTGGTAGCGTGCCGCTCCAGATTGACCAGAGCCCGGTCGCCTCGCACGATCCGATGAAGCGCGCCGGTGCGGTCCTCAAGCGCACTGTCGTGTCGTTCTACAGCGATCAGATGACGCAGCATGCCGCCGCGCTGACTTACTACGCGCTGATGTCGCTGTTCCCCGCGGTGCTGCTGGCGCTCTCCCTGCTCGGCCTGCTGGGCCAGTACCCGGCCACCTACGACGCGATCATGGGCTACCTCAACGACGTCGTGCCTTCCTCGGCGCTCGTCCCGCTGGACCGCTCGCTGCGCAACGCGCTGCGCAGCCAGGGGACCGCGACCACGACGCTCGTGATCAGCGTCGCGTTCGCGCTCTACGGGACGACGGGCGCCCTGGAGGCCGCGCGGCGGGCGCTGAACGTCGTGCTCGAGGCCGACGGCGGCCGGCGGTTCCTGCGGCGCAAGGCGATCGACATCGGGTCGACGTTCCTGCTGATGACGCTCATCATCGTCAGCCTGGTCCTCGTCTTCGTCGGCGGCGGGTTCGCGCGTGACCTGCTCGGCTTCGTGGGCATGGGCCCGGAGGCGGCGCGGACGTGGAACGTGCTGCGCTGGCCGGCGGCGCTCGCCGTCGCGATGGTCGTCTTCGGCTACGTCTACTACGTGACGCCCGACGTCAGGCAGCGCTCGTTCCCTGCGGTCCTGCCCGGCGCGGCGGTCGCCGTGATGCTGTGGCTCGCCGCCTCGTTCGCGTTCGCCGAGTACATCTCGCATGTCACTCGCATCGGGGTCATCTACGGCACCTTCACGGCGGCGATCCTGCTCGTCGCGTGGCTGTGGCTGACCCACATCGCGATGCTGTTCGGCGCCGAGCTCAACGCGGAGATCGAGCGCGAGCGCGAGCTGATGGAGGGCGTGCCGCTAGCGCAGACGCTCAACCTGGCGACGCGGCACGGCCGCTGGTGACGCTGCCCCGCCTGCGCGTCACGACGATCCACGCGACCACCGCGAGCGCGATCCCGGCGCTGTCGATCGCGACGTCGACCGGCGATCCGTGGCGTCCCTCGACGAAGGACTGGTGCAGCTCGTCGCTGATCGCGTAGAGGATCGCGATGACCGTGGCGACGAGCGGCCGGCGCCATCGCATCGCGCGCGCGAGCGTGAGCCACAGCACCCCGAAGACCGTGACGTGCGCGAGCTTGCGCAGGAGCAGGTCCCAGGCGCCGAGGCCCGAGCTCAGGTCGGGCGTTGCGGAGAGCGCGAAGATGACCGCCATGACGGCAAGCGGCGGCGCGTACCGGCCGAGCAGACTGACCGGTCCCATACGCTCAGGGTAGTGAGGCCCCGATGATCTCGATCACGACGAAGTCGCCGTACGCGCTGCAGGCGCTGGCCGAGCTCGGGCGCTGCGGCGGCGCCGGCCCCGTCCCGATCGGCGAGCTGGCGCGCCGCCGCGACATCCCCGTGCAGTTCCTCGAGCAGCTGTTCGCGACGCTGCGGCGCGCCGGCATCCTGAAGTCCCAGCGCGGCGTCAAGGGCGGCTACACCTTCGCCCGCCCGCCCGGGGAGATCACGGTGCTCGAGGTCGTCGAGCTGCTCGAGGGCCCGTTAGGCCGCGACGCGCAGGGCATCTTCGGCGACGCCGCGGCGGCGGCGCGCGCCGTCCTCGAGGCGACAACGATCGCCGATGTCGTCGAGCGCGAGGCGCGCGCGGCGGGCGTGGCGATGTACCACATCTGAAAGGCGTGGCGGCGCCGCGACGGCCGGGTCAGGTTGCTCGCATCCACTTCGGGCAGCGCGGCGTGAACGGCGCCGTCAGCGTCTTCCTGTGCTCGAACCTCGGCAACGGCCCGGCGGGCACGCAGTTCTGCCCGCCGCCACGCGCGACGGTCGAGGGCACGATCACCGCCGGCGACGTCATCGGACCGGTCGCTCAGGGGATCGCCCCCGGCGAGCTCGACGAGCTCATGCGCGCGATCCGCGCGGGCGTCACCCGCGCCGACGTGCACAGCTCGAAGTTCGCCGGCGGCGAGATCGGCAGCCAGCTGCGCGCCGGCCGGCACGGCGGCGGCGGAAGGTGGGCAGGCGCGGCGGTGGGCGGTCGGGCCGCCCACCGCTGGCCTACGACGCTCAGCCGGCCGGAATGATTCAATCCGCGCAGCCAGCGTCGCGCACGACACGAGGACGATCGATGCCACCCCCGGACATGGACACCGACGCCCTGGCCACGTCCGGCGACGGGGTGCGTGCGGGGACTGCGGTCGCTGCCGCGCGCGCCGAGCTCGTGCACCAGCGCGGACCCAGTGACTGCAAGCGGGCGGTGGTGGCGTCGTATCTCGGCGTCAGCTACGAGTCGACGCCCGTGATCTCCGGCCTCGAGGACTCGGCCACGTTCTGGTCGGACTGGAGCCGCTGGCTGCGCCGGCGCGGCTACACGATCGCGACGTACGACTTCGCGCCGGGACACCTCAACCGCTGGATCGCGGTGGTCGGACGCGGCTACGGCGCGCCGCTGCATGCGGTGCTGATGTCCGGCACCGAGCTGTTCCACGATCCGATGCTCGGCCCCGACCGCCTGACCCGCGTCGACCGCGGCGACGTGATGTGCGCGATCGTCCTCGGCCCGCTTGCGGCGACGGACTGGTCGGACGAGATCACGCGCCAGATCGCTGTCATGGTGTCCCACGGCTCGCCGCTCGTGTGGTGCCTGGAGCGGCTGATGGACTCGCAATGGGGAGTGGGCATGTATCGCCTGCGCGGCCAGCTGCACGAGGCCGCCGCGATGGAGCGCCGGCTGGGCTGCGGCTAGGCGTATGCCGTGAGAGTGCTCGGAGGTCGGAGTGGTCCAGTCGTGCTTGCGGGCGCAGCATGAACTCGAAGGCGATGCCGGCTGCATCGGCGGGCAATGCGTGGCGATCCACGGCCCGCGGACGGGCCGCATCCGGCCCCGAGGACTCCTGCGACAGGCTCCTGGATCCGTCGAGGCGGTACGTTGCCGCGCATGGCGCTGCACGGGATGGACTTCCTGGCGATCCGCGAGCAGTCGGCGCGGCGCCTGCGGCGGTGGAAGCTGTCAGACCCGGGCTCGCTTCCGCTGCACGGCGACGCGGACTTCGAGTGGGTCCGCGATGCCGCCGCAGTGGCGGATCGCTGCCATGCGATCGCCGCCGCGCTGGCACTCGCCCACCGCGCTCCCGTGCAGACGGTTCGCGCGGCGATCGACGAGCACGAGCTCGAGCCGTCGATGGGAACGCGCGAGCTCGAGCTGCTGCACGTGCTCGAGGGTGAGCAGGAGGCCGACGAGGAGGCGCTGCACCAGCTGCTCGTCGACATCTCCTGGCGCGAGGAGGCGCTGCACGCGCTGCTGTGGGTGCTGCGCCTCGTCGAGGATCTGCCGCCGGACCAGATGTGTCCGAGGCAGCCGGTCTACGAGCAGCTGGCGCCGGGCCTGGACCCGCGCCGGGCGCGCGCCGACGTCAGGATGCGGCCGCTGAGCGAGATCGCGACGATGCTCGACTTCTACTACTGCCTGCACTGGCACGCGCGCAAGGCGCAGTACCACGGCGACGTCTGGGACTACCAGATCGCCCCGGGCGTCGTGCTCGAGCGCCGCCGCGCGCTGGAGTGGCTCTTCCAGGACGTGCGCTGGGAGGACGTCGACCTGGCGGTGTGACGTCCGCCGCGCGTGGCGCCCTCGCGCCCGCCGTCGCGGCGGGCGCGCAGGACCGCTTCCTGGCCGCTTCGCTCAGCGCGAGGCCGATCCGCACGATCGTCTGCCGGCGGGCGCCGCGCGCGCGATCTCGGCGACCGCGTTGCGGATCGCCGGAAGCTCCGACGGCCGCGCGGCGAACGCGGCGTCGAGTGCCGCCTCCCGCTCAGGCAACGACATTCAGCCGCCTTTCCCGCCGCGCGGCGCGCGATCACCTCGTGCGACGGGTACGGTGATGCCCCGTGCCGTCAATCCCGGTCAGCATTGCCGACTATGTCGGGCGGACGCCGATGCTCGAGCTGACGCGGCTCGCCCCGCCCGGCGTGCGGCTCTTTGGCAAGCTCGAGTCGTTCAACCCCGGCGGCAGCGTCAAGGACCGCATCGGCGTCGCGATGATCGAGGCCGCGGAGGCCGACGGCCTGATCGAGCCGGGCCGCACGACGATCGTCGAGGCCACCTCCGGGAACACCGGCATCGCGCTCGCGTTCGTCTGCGCGGCGAAGGGCTACGACCTCGTGCTCACCCTTCCGCAGGGGATGAGCCGCGAGCGCGAGGGGCTGCTGCGCCTGTACGGCGCGCGGGTGCAGATCACCGAGTCGCTCGGCGGGATGAACGAGGCCGTCGACGCGGCACGCGCGATGGCGGCGAGCCCCGACGTCTTCCTGCCCGACCAGTTCTCCAACCCGGCCAACCCCGAGGCGCACCGCCGCACGACGGCGCCGGAGCTGTGGGAGGCGCTCGACGGCCGGATCGACGTCCTCGTCTGCGGCGTCGGCACGGGCGGCACGATCACCGGGGTGGGCGAGGTCCTCAAGCAGCGCAACCCCAGGCTGCGCGTGATCGCCGTCGAGCCGGCGACGTCCGCCGTGCTGTCGGGCCGCGCCCCGGGGCCGCACAAGATCCAGGGCATCGGCGCCGGGTTCGTTCCGCCGGTGCTCAACCGCGAGATCATCGACGAGGTGATCGCCGTCGACGACGAGGACGCGCTGCGCTGCGCGCGCGACGCCGCCCGGCTGGAGGGCGCGCTCGTCGGCATCTCCTGCGGCGCGGCGCTCGCCGCGGCGATCGAGGTCGGCCGGCGTCCGGACTCCAAGGGCCTGCGGATCGCCGTCGTGCTGCCCGACTCGGGCGAGCGCTACGTGTCGACGCCGTTCTTCGCGCCGTAGCTGTTCTTCGTTTCTGCCACGTCAGGCTGTGCACTATCTGCCAGCGCTCGACGAGCCGTCGACGCGGCTAAGAGTGGTTGTGGACCCACGTCTAAAGACGGCGTCACGGCGACCTCGCATCATCTCGCCGGCAACACCGTGACAAAGCGTGTCGCCACCGACGAGATGGAGGTTGCGATCACAGGAGGTTCACCCGTTGGGCCGGTCGTGGGGCGAGGGTTCCGCCGCCTGATCCGGCTGACGGCTCCGAAGCTGAGTCCGTTGCGAATCAGGCGCGCGGTCATCGGAGCCGCGCATCAGGGGTCTATGTCGTTCAACGATGAATGGGGATAACTGCTATGCCGATCAACGACGCGGTGACGCGTGCACGGAGATGGCTGCTCCGCGAGCCCGCCGGCGACGGCCCAGCCGCCGCGCCGACGTGCGCCGGTCGCGCGCGGGTCCTGCTCGCCGGCGCCGACACGAGCCAGGGCGTGATGATCCGCCGCGCGCTCGAGCGCGACGGTTTCGAGGTCGACTGCTGCGAGAGCGGCCGCGCGGCCGTCCTCGCGCTCGTCCAGTCGCCGCCGGACCTGCTGCTCGTCAACGCGCCCCTGCGCGACGGTGCGGCCGCCGCGCTGCTGCGCTGGACGCGGGCGCGCCGCGCGAGCGAGCACATGACGTGCATGGTCATGGCCGCGCCCGGCGACTGCGAGCTCATCGCCGGTCTCTACGATGCCGGCGCCGACTTCGTCATCACGCGCCGCACCGAGATCGATCTGCTGTCGCGCAAGGTCGCCGCCGCGCTCGCGCGCCGCCCGCTGGCGCTCGCCTCCAACGCCGTGGCATGATGCGACAGCTCCTCGGACGCCGCCGCCTCGGCGGCTGGCCGCTCGCCCTCGGCGCGATGCTGCTCGCCGTCGTCCTGCCCGCCACCGCCTACACGCTCGCCGGCAGCCTCGCGCCGGCGACGCTGCCCGCGCTGCAATACGCGGTCGCCGCCGCCTATGCGCTGACCGCGGTCATGACGATGCTCGAGGCGCGCGCCGCGCTCGGCGAGCACGACGCCCCGACGCCGGCCGAGATCGACGACCCCGGCGCCCTCGCCGAGCTGCCGTCGGTGACGGCGATCGTCAGCGCCTACCTGCCCAACGAGCGCGATCTCGTCGCCGAGACGATCGTCCACCTCGCGACCGAGCTGGCCGTCGCGCCAGGGCGGCTGCAGATCATCCTCGCCTACAACACGCCGCAGGACCTGCCCGACGTCGAGGCCGTGCTCGCCAGTCTCGCCGAGCTGAACGTCGCCTTCACGCCGCTGCGCGTCGCCGGCAGCCGCTCGAAGGCGCAGAACATCAACGCCGCGCTCGGCCTCGTCCGCGGCGAGGTGACGGTCCTGCTCGACGCCGACCACCGCCCGGCGCGCGACGCCGCCGTGCGCGCGCTGCGCTGGTTCGGCGCCGGGTACGACATCGTCCAGGGCCGCTGCGTCATCCGCGAGCACGAGCAGGGCTGGCTCGCGCGGCTCGTCGCCGTCGAGTTCGAGCAGATCTACGCCGTCTCGCACGCCGGCCGGTCGCTGGCATTCGACACGGCGATGTTCTGCGGCACGAACGGCTGGTGGCGCACGAGCGTCCTGCGCCAGATCGGGATGAACGAGGAGATGCTCACGGAGGACATCGACTCCAGCGTGCGCGCGCTGCTGGCCGGCGTGCGCACCGTCCACGACCGCAGCGTGATCTCGACCGAGCTCGCGCCGCCGTCGCCGGCGGCCTGGTGGGGGCAGCGGATGCGCTGGGCGCAGGGGTGGTTTCAGGTCACGCTGCGCCACCAGGCCGCGATCCTGCGCTCGCCGCACCTGACGACCGAGCTGAAGCTCTACTGGACCTACCTGCTCGGCTGGCGCGAGCTGTTTCCGCTGCTGTCGCTGCAGATCTTCGCCCTGCTCGCCGCCGACGTGCTGCTCGCGCGCGAGTTCTCGTGGTTCTTCGACCCGTTCCTGCTCGTCACCACGGTGCTGACGCTCGTCGCCGGGCCGCTGGCTGCGTGGTCGACGTACCGCGTCGCGCTGCCCGCGCAGCGGCGCGCGCTGCGCGGCACGTTCGTCCTCTACGCGGCCGGCTCGCTGCTGTACACGACGGCGAAGAACACGGTCGCCATCGTCGCCATCTTCCGCGAGCTCGTCGGTCAGCGCGGCTGGGTCGTCACGCGCCGCGGCGCGGCGGCGCGGCCCGCACCGGCCGCAACCGCTGCGGCGGCCGCGCTGCTGGCGGCGGCCGGGCTGATCGCTGCGCCCGCTCCGGGCGCCGCCGCGGCGCCGGCCGAGCGCGCGTCGTTCCCGCTCGCGCCGCTGATGAGCGCGACGACGCTCCAGGGCCGGGCGCCCGTCGCGACCGCGACGATCCCCCTGCCGGGCGACTGGCGCACGGTCTCCGGCACGCTACGCCTGCGCTGGCAAGCCTCGCCCGCGGTGACGCCGAACTCGACGCTCGGCGTCCGCATCGACGGCGCGCTGCTCGCGGTCCGCGCGCTGAGCGCCGGCCGCGGCGCGATCGACGTGCCGGTCGCTTCGCACCGCGTCGCGGGCAAGCGGCTGCTGGTGGAGATCGAAGGCCAGCTGCACGCGCGCGTCGACGCGCAATGCTGCCTGCCCGATCCGGCGACGGGCGCCATCGTCGTGCTCGACGCACGCCGCAGTCGGATGACGCTCGCCGGCCGGCGCTCGACGGGCGAGCCGCTGCTCGCCGAGCTGCCGGGGACGCTCGTCGACGCACTCGGCGAGCGTGCGACGCCGCTGTACCTCGCGCTGCCGGCGCGGCCGACCGGCGACGAGCTACGCGCCGCCGCGCTCGCCGCCGGGGCCGTCGCCCGCGCGACGCGCACGCGGACGGTGCCGATCAAGGTCCTGCTCGGCGCGCCGCCGCAGCGGCTGCTCACACTCGACGCGCAGGTCGTGCGGATCATCGGCCGCGGGTCGCCGCGCGTCGCCGTGCGCCGGCGGGCCGACGGGCGTCTCATCGTGACGCTGAACGGTCGTGGTGCCGCGGTCGTGCGCGCGGCGTGGGCGCTCGCGCGGCCGCGCGCGCCGTTTCTGCCCGGCTCGGCGGCGGCGGTCCGGACGCCGTTCGCGCCGCGCCCCGCGCCCGTCGCCGTGCGCGCGCCGATCGCCCCTGCCGGCTTGCGTGGCACCGGTCCGTTGCTCGTCAGCGCCGGCTTCCGGCTCCCCGAGGCGCGCGAGCTCACGACCGACAAGGCGCGCTTGGAGCTCGACCTCGGTGTCAGCGCGCCGGCTGGGGGGCGGATCGAGATCGCACTCAACAACTGGCCGCTCGTGACGCGCAACCTGCCGCGGCAGGGGCCGGGCCGGCTCCGGGTCGCGCTCGACCTCGTGCGCGACCCAGTCGATGCGATCGACCATCGCGTCGCGCTGGCGAGCTTCGTGCCCGGTGACAACTTCCTCGCGATCCGCGCCGACCTGCCGGCCGGCCAGCCGGTCGGCGGGGCCGGCGACGCGCAGCCGCCCGAGGTCCGCGTGCTGGCCACCAGCGGCGTGCGCTATGCCAGCCGGCCGCGGCGCGGCGCGGCGACGCTCGCGCTCTGGCCCTGGCCCTACGCGACGGCGCCGGCGATGGCCGGCACGACCGTCGTGCTGCCCGCCGCGCCCGACGAGAGCGAGCTGGCGTGGGCGCTGTGGACCGTCGCCGAGGCCTCGCGCTGGACCGGCGCCCCGGCGGCACCGCGCTTCGCCGTAGCGCCGGCGGCGCTGCCAGGCGGCGACGTCGTCGTCCTCGCGCGCGGCCTGCGCGCACCCGTCGAGCTGCCCGCGGGCGCGCCCGCGGCACCGCGCAACGGGCTGCTCGAGACGTACGCGAGCGGCGGCCGGCGGCTGCTCGTCGCCTACGGCGTGCGCGCGCTGCGCCCGCTCGGCGCGGGCTACTACGCCGGCCGCGTGCGCGGCGCCGCCGCCGTCGTCGGCGCCGACGGCACGGCGCGGACCGTGGTCGACGCGCCGCGCCCGCCGGCGTTCGAGCGCCGGCCGCTGCCGTGGAAGGTGCCGGCCGCGATCCTCGTCGGCTCGGTGCTCGCGCTCATCGGCCTGCGCGTGCGCTCCCTGCGCCGCCGGCTGCGCGACCTGCCGCCGCCGCCGCCCGCGCCGACGCCGGATCCGGACGTCGTCACGCACCTGGCCGAATGGGAGCGACTCGTCGCCGAGCACGGCAACGGCGGCCAGCAGCGCGACGACGCGCCCCTGCGCTCGTGAGCGCGGCGGCGCCGGACAGCGCGGCGGGCGCGAGGCGACCGCCGCGCTTCGGTGAGCTCGACGCACTGCGCGGCGCGGCGGCGGTCTCGATCGTCGCGCTGCACGCTTACCAGAACTCGCGCACGCTGGAGGGCTACGCGTTCGGCGACAACTATCTCGTCCGCAACCTCATCATCAACCTCGACTTCGGTCTCGGCGTGTTTTTCGCGCTGTCAGGCTTCGTCGTGTTCCTGCCCTTCGCCCGGGCGCTCATCGACGGGCGCCCGCACATGGGCGTGCGCGAGTTCGTCACGCGCCGCGCGTTCCGCATCCTGCCGCTGTACTTCGTGGCGATCTTCGTCGTCTGGAACTCACGCTATTGGGGCGGTGACGGGCAGATCGCCGACCTGCTGCGTCACCTCACCTTCACGCAGATCTACCACAACGAGCAGATCTTCTACACGATCGGTCCGGCGTGGTCGCTGGCGGCCGAGATTCACTATTACGTGTTCGCGGCGCTGCTGATTGCCGTGCTCACGCCGCTGGCACGGCGCGTCGCCTCGCGGCGGCGGCGCGCCTGGTTGATCGCCGCCGTCCCGCTCGCGCTGGCGGTGGCGTCGATCGCCTACAAGTGGTGGGCGTTCTACGTCGCGGGCTACGGCCTGGACAACTGGCTCGGACCCAAGCACTACACGGTCTACTACTCGGCGCTCGCACGCGGCGACGGCTTCGCGTTCGGGATGCTGCTCGCCGTCGGCTACGTCATGCTCGGCGAGCGTCGGCCGCGCGGGCCATGGCTGCCGCGCGCGCTGACGATCGTCGCGCTCGTGCCGTTCGCCTGCATGGTCGCCCTGCGCGGCGACCGCCCGACGGACCCCGAGTTCGTCTCGCTCTTCTACTACACGTGGATCGGCCTCGGGACGACGCTGATCATGGCCGCGACGGTGATCAGCAAGCCGCAGTGGCGCTCGATGCGGATCATGCGCTCGGCGCCGCTGCAGTTCGGCGGCCTGGTCTCGTATTCGCTGTATCTCTGGCACGAGCCGCTCATGCTCTCCCTCGAGAAGCACGACGTGCTCGTCTTCAAGGACCCGGCGGTCTGGCCGCTGTCGTGCCTGGCGCTGGTCGCGCTCGGGCTCGTCCTCGCATGGGCCAGCTATCACCTCATCGAGGTCCCCGGCCAGCAACTGCGGCGGCTGCTGCAGATCCACCGCCCGCGCCAGCCGCGCCGGCTGGAGCGCTCGGGCGAGTTGCGCGTGCGGCGCGGCACGGAGCTGTGGTCGCTGCCGTTGCTGCGCGACGAGCAGGGACACGCCGTCGACCTCGCGGCGCTCGGCGGCGGGCGCCCGCTCGTCGCGTTCCTGCACGGCGACGGCCTCGCCGAGGCGCGCGCGTTTCGCGACAGCGCGTTCGTCTTCGACGCACTCGGCGTCGAGCTCGTCGGCGTCAGCGGCCAGCCGCCGGAGGTGCTGCGCGCGCTGCGCGAGCGCGAGCGGCTGCCGTTCCGGATGCTGAGCGACAGCGACGGCGCCTTCACGAGCGCGGCCGGCGTGCCGCTGTCGCGTGACGACGGCGGCGCTGTCTACCCGGACCGGGTGGCGCTCATCGTCGACCGCTTCGGGGCGATCCAGGACGTGCTCGGCGCGGAAGTCCCGCCGCCCGCGCGGCCGGCCTTCGCAGCCGCGCGGAGCGAAGCCTTGCTGCCCGCCTGACGGCCGCCCGGGTGTCGGTCGCGAGCGCCTGCTTGACCATCTCGCCTTGCCCGGGCAGGGGTGTGCCGTCCCAGTCGGCGATGATGCTCGGCTGGCTGCAGTTGCCGGGATTGTTCCAGCTCCAGATCGTCCAGCTCATGCGGTTGGCGGGCTTGCCCAGCGGCGCGTCGAAGTACGACAGCAGCCGCCGCGAGTCGATCGTCGAGCAGTCGCTCGAGCCCCATTCGGTCGAGACGACGGGGTAGCGGTCGGCGACGACGCCGAAATGCGCGTCCCAGTCGGCCGTCGTCCGGTGCCACAGCGTGTAGACGTGCGTGTCGTAGGCGATGTCGCGGCCGTTCAGGGCGTAGCCGTTGACGACGCCGGACAGGTCGTAGGCCCAGTCCAGGCCACCGACGATGACGAGGTTGCGCGCGCCGGTCGCGCGGACGGCGTCATAGAGCTGCTGCATGCCGACGGCGGTGTATGAGACGACGTTCAGCGTGAACGCACTCGACGTCGTCGTGCAGCCGCCGTCGCGCCAGCACGCCCACGAGACGTCGTGCGGCTCGTTGTACAGGCCGAAGACGACGCCCGGGTCGTTCGCGTAGCGCGCGGCGACCGAGCGCCAGAAGACGAGGCTGTCGGCGTCGGGCATCGGCTGCTGGCCGGTCAGGCACCCGAGATCGCACGGCGACCGGCCCTGCACGTCGCTCCAGTGCAGGTCGAGGATCGCGTACATCCCGCGCGCGTTGGCCTTCGCGACGGCGTCGTCGACCCAGCGCGCGTAGTCGCCGGCCGAGCAGCGCCGGCCCAGCCAGCCGGCCTGCGACAGCGGGATCCGCACGATGTTGACGTTCCAGGAGCGGATGAGGTCGAAGTCGCGGTCGGTGAAGTGGCCGTCGCCGCCGCAGCCGCCCCAGTTCGACGGTCCCCATTCGAGCGTGTCGCGGTTGACGCCGCGGAAGCGGAAGAGCCTGCCGTTGCGGACGATCTGCTTGCCCTTGACCGACAGCGGGGCGAGCGACGCGGCCTGTGCGGGCGCCGTCAGCGACGTCCGCTGCCACGCGACGCCGCCGAGCAGCAGCGCGACGACCACGCCGCAGAGCGCGAGCGCTCGGATTCTCGTGCTGGTCGGCGGCAAGACGATACGCACGGTACGCGAGCGCCGCCGCGCGGCGGAACGATGTCGGTTCTGTTCACGTTCGCGGGGCGGGCTGCCAAGGTCCGCGCAGGCGCACGCGGTAGATTGACGGCATGCTCGGCGTCGGAACGTTCGCACGCGTGATCGGCGAGGTGCGGCGCGACGTTGCCGCCGCGCACGCCCGCGACCCCGCAGCGCGCGGCGTCGACAGCGTCGAGATCCTCGCCAGCTGGCCCGGCGTGCAGGCGGTGCTCGCGCACCGCGTCGCGCACGGGCTGCACGGCATGTGCGTGCCGGCCCTGCCGCGCATGCTGTCGACGGTCTCGCGCGCCTGGACGGGCGTCGAGATCCACCCCGCGGCGAGGATCGGCCATGGCCTGTTCATCGACCACGCCGCCGGCGTCGTGATCGGCGAGACGGCGGAGATCGGCGACGACGTCACGCTCTACCAGGGCGTGACGCTCGGCGGGACGGGCTTTCAGACCGGCAAGCGCCATCCGACGCTGCAGGACAACGTGACCGTCGGGGCGGGCGCCAAGCTGCTCGGCGCGATCACCGTCGGCCACGGGTCGAAGATCGGCGCCAACACCGTCGTCATCAACGACGTGCCGCCGAACACGACCGTCGTCGGCAACCCCGGCCATCCGGTGCGCGTGGAGGGCAAGCGGCCCGAGGGTCCCGACACCGACTGGATCCACCTGCCCGACCCGATCGCCGACGCGATCAACCGGCTGTCGGCGCGCATCGCCGAGTTCGAGCGCGAGGTCGCCGAGCTGTCGGGATCCGAGCGCGTGCAGGTCGCCGAGGTGCGCCCGCTGCGCCCGGTGCAGGGGCCCAGCCCGGCGGGCGGCTGAGCGCCGCTCAGTAGTACACGCAGCGCGTCCGGTGGCGCGGCACAGCCTTGTACCGCGGCGCCTGACCGCGGCTCCACAGCCAGTTGTCGAGCTCGTGCTCGCTCGCTCCCACCCGCCGGGCGAGGAGCTCGCAGGCGTGCACCGCGCAGGCGCGGATCTCGCGCTCCTCGCGCCCGGACGGCAGCAGCAGCCCGGCATCGATGTGCGCGGCGAGGCGCTCGTCGTAGCGCAGCACGCCGTCGCAGCGCAGGACGTGCGGCACGAGGTTGTCGGCGAAGATCGTCAGGCGGTCGAGGTCCGTGAACCGTGCGACGCCGGCCAGCGCGAGGTTCGCCGGCACGATCTGCGCGCGCTTGTAGAAGCCGCGGTCGTCAAACAGCGCCATCCCCCGCGCGAGCATCGTCGCGAGCGCCTCGGCCGAGCCGCGCGCCTCGTGGACGAGAGCGAGCGCGTCGCGCTCGCCGAGGAACCTGCCCAGCGCGCGCAGCGCCTGGGCGTAGAGCGCCATGAGCTCGTGGTCGCGCGCCTGGCCGAGCGTGTCGGCGATCTCGTCCGTCGTCACCGCGCGCAGCGCGGCCGCGCTCCACGGGCCCTCGGCGCGGAAGCGATCGGCGATCGCCCATGCGACGGTGAAGTAGCCCGACGACCCGGCGCGCTTGCGCAGCGTCGGAAACCAGCCCGAGCCGAAGTTCACGGCGTCGAGCGTGAGGAAGTAGGCGGCGACCTCCTGCGGCGAGCCGTCGAGGTGGTGGCGGACCGGATCCGGCGCCGGCGGCGGACCGGGCTCGACTTGCTCGAGCGCGTCGAGCTCGATCGTGACCGACTGCGCGCCGGCGGCAATCCGGGCGCAGGCGGAGCGGACGTCGTCGCAGAGTCCTACGGCCACCGAGCGGACGCTATCTCGCACGAGCCCCGGCCGGGGTGTGACGAACAACCGTCGGCGCGCGGCGACGATTCGTCACACCGTGCCCGGGCGTCGTTCCCGGCGGGTGCCTCCGGTGCCCGGCCTATGCTCAAGCGGCATGCCCGACACCGCCTCCAGCGACCGCATCGAGGACCTGCTCGCGGGACTCAACCCGCCGCAGCGTGAGGCGGTCACGCACGGCGAGGGGCCGCTGCTGATCCTCGCCGGCGCCGGCACGGGCAAGACGCGCGTGCTGACGCATCGGATCGCGTATCTCGAGGCCGCGCGGCTTGCGCGCGCCAACGAGATCCTCGCGATCACGTTCACCAACAAGGCCGCCCAGGAGATGCGCGACCGCGTCGAGCTGCTGCTCGGCCGGCGCACGCGCGCGATGTGGGTCATGACGTTCCATGCGGCGTGCGCGCGGATGCTGCGCGCCGACGCGCACCGTCTGGGCTACACGCGCCAGTTCACGATCTACGACCAGGCCGACGCCCGCCGCCTCGTCAAGCGCTGCCTGGAGGAGAACGACGTCGACACGAAGCGCTTCACGCCCGGCGCCGTCCACCACCAGATCTCCGACGCGAAGAACAGGCTGCGCGACGCCGACGCCTACGCGCAGCTCGTCGGCTCGTACTTCGAGCAGACGGTGGCCGACGCCTACCGGCTCTACGAGCGCGAGCTGCACCGCATGAACGCGATGGACTTCGACGACCTGCTCGTCAACGCGGTCAACGTGCTGCAGCTCTTCCAGGAGGTCCGCGACCGCTACTCCAGCGCCTTCAGGCACGTGCTCGTCGACGAGTACCAGGACACCAACGCCGTCCAGTACCGCTGGCTTCAGCTGCTCGCCGAGGAGCACCGCAACCTCGCGGTCGTCGGCGACGACGCGCAGTCGATCTACGGCTTTCGCGGCGCCGACATCCAGAACATCCTGTCGTTCGAGGACACCTTCCCCGACGCCCACGTCGTCAAGCTCGAGCAGAACTACCGCTCGACGCAGACGATCCTCAGCGCCGCGAACGCGGTGATCTCGCACAACCGCGAGCAGAAGCACAAGTCGCTGTGGACCAACCAGGGCGACGGCGAGAAGATCCGCATCCGCGAGCTCGACGACGAGCATGCGGAGGCGCGCTACGTCGTCGGCGAGATCGAGCGGCTCGTCGACGAGGGCGCCAGCCGCGCCGAGATCGCGGTCTTCTACCGGACCAACGCGCAGTCGCGGGTGATCGAGGACACGCTCGTGCGGCGCGACATCTCCTACCAGGTGATCGGCGGCACGAAGTTCTACGAGCGCGCCGAGGTCAAGGACGCGATCGCCTACCTCACCGTGCTCGGCAACCCGCAGGACGTCGTCTCCTTTCAGCGGATCGTCAACTCGCCGCGCCGCGGCATCGGCCAGACGTCGCTCGGGCGCGTGATCGCGTTCGCCGACGCGATCGGGATCAGCATCTGGGACGCCGCGGCGGACGCGCCCGCGGTGCCCGGCCTGGGCACGGCCGCGGTACGCGCGCTCGGGCGCTTCATGGACACGATGACCGCGCTGCGCGAGCGCGCCGAGCAGCGCGTCCCGGTCGGCGACCTGCTCGAGTCGCTGCTGCACGAGACCGGCTACATCGACGCGCTCAAGGCTGAGCGCACGATCGAGGCGCAGGGCCGCGAGGAGAACCTCGCCGAGCTCGTCGAGGTGGCGCGCGAGTTCGACGCCAGCGCCGAGGAGGACGAGGACACGCTCGACGTCTTCCTCCAGCAGATCGCGCTCGTCGCCGACGCCGACACGCGGACCGACGACGAGGGTCTCGTCACGCTCATGACGATCCACAACGCCAAGGGCCTCGAATACCCGATCGTCTTCGTCGCCGGCATGGAGGAGGGCGTCTTCCCGCATTCGCGCGCGCTCGACGAGGGCGGTTTGGAGGAGGAGCGCCGGCTTGCGTACGTCGGCGTCACGCGGGCGATGCGCTCCCTCTACCTGACGAGCGCGCGGCGGCGCAACGTCTTCGGCGCGACGCAGTACGGGATGCGATCGCGCTTTCTCGACGAGGTCCCGCACGACCTCACCGACCGCGCCGACGAGCCGCGCATCCGGCCCGGGGTCGCGGCCCAGCGCCCCGGCTCCTGGGCGTCGTCGCCGGCGGCGCCGACCGCGCGCGGCGGCGAGCCGGCGCCGTCGTACCGGCTCGGCGACGACGTGTCGCACGCCGCCTTCGGCGCGGGTGTCGTCGTCGGCGTCGAGGCGGGCGGGATCGTCGTCGTGCGCTTCGCGGGCGACGGCAGCGAGCGAAAGCTGATGGCGGAGTACGCGCCCATCACCCGGCTTTGATAGACACGAACCGATATGTCAGCCACGATCATCGACGGTAAGGCGATCGCCGCGGATGTCCGCGCGCGGGTCGCCCGGGACGTCGCCGCGTTCTCGGAGCAGCACGGCGGCGCCGTCCCCGGCCTGGCGACGATCCTCGTCGGCGACGACCCGGCGTCGGCTGTGTACGTCGCCAACAAGCAGAAGGCCTGCAAGGAGGTGGGGATGCGGACGTTCCACTTCCCGCTGCCGCCGACCGCGTCGCGCGAGGAGGTCGTCGACGTGATCACGAGCCTCAACGCGCGCGAGGACGTCAGCGGCATCCTCTGCCAGCTGCCGGTGCCCGAGCACCTCGACGGCGTCGAGCTGACGGGGATGATCGACGCGACGAAGGACGTCGACGGGCTGACCGCCGCCAGCGCCGGGCTGCTCGCGCTCGGCCGCGAGGGGCTGCGGCCGTGCACGCCGTCGGGTTGCATGCACCTGCTCGCGCAGGCCGGCGCGCAGCTCGAGGGCGCCGAGGCGGTCGTGGTCGGGCGCTCGAACCTGTTCGGCAAGCCGATGGCCCAGCTGCTGCTCGGCGCCAACGCGACGGTCACGATATGCCACTCGCGCACCCGCGACCTCGCCGCCGTCTGCCGCCGCGCCGACGTGCTGATCGCGGCTGTGGGGCGAGCGCAGATGGTCAGGGCCGACTGGGTCAAGCCGGGCGCGATCGTGATCGACGTCGGGATGAACCGCCTGGACACGTCCCCGCCCACCCTCGTCGGCGACGTCGACTTCGCGGCTGTCAGGGAGGTCGCGTCGGCGATCACCCCGGTACCAGGCGGCGTCGGCCCGATGACGATCGCGTTCCTGATGCGCAACACGCTGCAGGCGGCGCGGATGCAGCGCGAGGGCGTCTAGGTGGACGTGCGCGGGCTTCGCGGCGGGGAGCTCGTGACCGCCGTTGGCGCCGGGGGGCTGGCGGTCGTCATGTTCGCCGGCTGGTTCGGCGGCCGTTCGGCCTGGGAGACGCTGACGGTGGGCCGCGTCCTGCTGCTGCTGACGGTCGCGCTGGCGACGACGCTCGTCGTCGTCACCCTGCGCCGGCGCGCCGTCTCGATGGCGATGTCGGCCGCGACCGTCACGGTCGGCATCAGCGCGCTCACGCTGCTGTACCTGCTCTACCGCGTCGGGATCGACGAGCCGGGCCGCAACGGCGCCGTCAGCATCGACGCCGGCGCCTACCTCGGCGTGGCCTGCGTGCTGCTCATCGTGGGCGGCGCATGGCGCTCGCTGGCCGACGAGCGCACCGGCAGTGCCGGCGCGCTGCGCCAGACCGAGCGCGTGCTCGCCGTGCGCGGCGCGCCCCGCCCGCCGCCGCCGCAGCGCGACGCCGCGCGCGGTGAGCCGCCTGCGCCGGACGGCTAGCCGGCGTCGCGATCCGCCACCCACGCCCGTTGGAAGCGGCGCGAAGGCACCTGCCCGTATCGTCACGGAAATGAACCAGGTAGCCCGATACGGAACATCCGTCGCGCATCCCGGGAAGGGCGACGAGCTCGCCGCGCGCCTGCTCGCGGCGGCGGCCGAGCTCGAGCGCGATCCCGGCTGCCAGCTGTACCTCGTCAACCGCCAGCGAGGCGCGCCGGACACGATCTGGATCACCGAGCTGTGGCGCAGCCAGGCGGATCTCGACGCCTCGGTTCAGAAGCTCAAGGGCAGCCCCGAGGTCGCGGCCGTGCTCGAGCTCGTCGACCGCTGGGAGATGGTCGAGCTCGAGCTGCTCGGCGGCAAGGGCCTCGCGCAGCTCGCGGCGGCGCCGCAGGACGCGCCGCAGGACGCGCCGGCGCCGCCGCCCTACACGCTGCGCAGGCTCACCGACGTCGACGACGCCGCCAAGAGGTTCGGCTTCGGCGAGATCGGCGCCGCGCGCTTTGCGACCAAGGACCTCGCGGCGCAGCAGACCGGCCTCAGCCATCACCACCTGCGCCCGAACAGGCGCCAGGCCTTCGGCCACCGACACGAGCAGGCCGAGGAGGTCTACGTCGTCCTGTCGGGCGCCGGCCGCGCGAAGCTCGACGAGCAGATCGTCCCGCTCGGGCCGCTGGACGCGCTGCGCGTGGCGCCGGCCGTGATGCGGGCGTTCGAGGCGGGACCCGACGGACTCGAACTCGTCGCCTTCGGCCCGCACCGGCGCGGGGACGGCGAGATCGTCCACGGCTGGTGGAGCGACTGAGCGCGTGCCGCCGCCTAGAATCGCGACGACATGATCGACCGTGAACAGGTGCTGCACGTCGCTCGCCTCGCCCGCCTGGAGCTGACCGAGGACGAGGTCGCGCGGATGAGCGCGGAGCTGTCCGACGTCCTGGACCACATCGAGAAGATCGGCGAGCTCGATCTCGACGGCGTCGCGCCGACGACGCACGTCGTCGAGGTCTCCAATGCGCTGCGGCCCGACGAGGTGCGGCCGTCGCTGCCGCGCGAGGTGGCGCTGGCCAGCGCGCCGGCGGTCGCCGACGGCGGCTTCCTCGTCCCCAGCCCGCAGGCCGACGCGGAGCCGTCGTGACGTCGTTCGACGCTCGGACCCTGCGATGAGCGTAGGCCGGGACATGTCCTCCGACGTCACGCTGCTGACGGCCGCCGCGGCGGTCGACGCCATCGAGCGCGGCGAGCTGAGCCCGGTCGAGCTGTTCGAGGCCTACCGCGGCGCCGCCGCCGCCGACGAGCTCAACGCGTACCTGTGGGTCGCCGAGGATGCGCACGACCCGCCGCCTGCGGGCCTGCCGCTGGCCGGCGTGCCGCTCGCGGTCAAGGACCTCTTCTGCACCGAGGGCGTGCCGAGCCAGGCCGGCTCGAGGATCCTCGAGGGCTACCGGCCGCCCTACACGGCGACCGTCGTCGCCAAGCTCGCGGCCGCCGGGACGCCCCTGCTCGGCAAGACCAACCAGGACGAGTTCGCGATGGGCTCGTCGAACGAGAACTCCGCGTTCGGGCCGGTGCTCAACCCGTGGGACCGCACGCGGGTGCCCGGCGGCTCGAGCGGCGGCAGCGCCGCCGCCGTCGCGGCGGGCTCCGCGCCGTGGGCGCTGGGCACCGACACCGGCGGCTCGATTCGCCAGCCCGCCGCGCTCTGCGGCATCGTCGGCCTCAAGCCCACCTACGGAACCGTCAGCCGCTACGGGATGATCGCGTTCGCCTCCTCGCTGGATCAGGCCGGGCCGCTCACCCGCGACGTGACCGACGCGGCGCTGCTGCTGCGCCACATGGTCGGCCAGGACCGCTGCGACTCGACGTCGATCGGCTTTCCGGGGGCGATCGAGCTGCCGCGCGCCGATTCGCTGAAGGGGATCCGCCTCGGCGTCCCGGAGGAGCTGTCGGGCGACGGCGTCGGCATCGAGGCCGGCGTGCTGGCCGCCTTCCGCGCGACGCTGAAGCTCGCCGAGTCGCTCGGCGCCACCGTCGAGACCTGCCACCTCCCGCACGCCCCGCACGCGCTGAGCGCCTACTACGTGCTCGCGCCGGCGGAGGCGTCGTCGAACCTCGCCCGCTACGACGGCGTGCGCTACGGCGGACGCGTGGAGGACGGCGGCCTCGTCGGGATGTACACGCGGACGCGCAGCGAAGGCTTCGGCCGCGAGGTCAAGCGCCGCATCATGCTCGGCACGTACTCGCTGTCCAGCGGCTACTACGACGCCTACTACGGCCGCGCGCAGCGCGTGCGCACGAAGATCGCCGACGACTTCCGCGCGGCCTTCGAGCGCTTCGACTTCGTCGTCACGCCGACCGCGCCGTCGGTCGCGTTCGAGCTCGGCGCGAAGACGGCCGACCCGCTGGCGATGTACCTCAACGACTACTGCACGGTGCCGATGTCGCTTGCCGGCATCCCCGCGATCTCGATCCCCAACGGGCTGAGCGACGGCCTGCCGGTGGGCTTTCAGCTCTGCGGGCCGGCGTTCAGCGAGAACCGGATCCTCGAGGCCGCCCACGCGCTCGAGCAGGCGATCGGCTTCGACGGCTCCGCCGCGAGGAGGGGCGCGCGATGACCGACTTCGAGCCCGTTATCGGCCTGGAGATCCACGTCCAGCTGTCGACGAGGACGAAGATGTTCTGCGGCTGCGCGCTGTCGTTCGGCGAGCCTCCGAACACGCTGACCTGCCCGGTCTGCCTCGGCCTTCCCGGGACGCTGCCGCGCGTCAACGCGCAGGCGATCCACTTCGGGCTGATGATCGGCCTCGCGCTCGGCTCCGACCTCGCGCCGCGCTCGATCTTCCACCGCAAGAACTACTTCTATCCCGACCTCCCGAAGGGCTACCAGATCTCGCAGTACGACGAGCCCCTGTGCCGCGGTGGCCGGCTCGGCGAGGTGCGCATCCACCGCGTGCACCTCGAGGAGGACGCGGCGAAGCTGATCCACGCCGGGTCCAGCGGCCGCATCCACGGCTCGGACGCCTCCGTCGTGGACTTCAACCGTGGCGGGACGCCGCTGGCGGAGATCGTCACCGAGCCCGACGTGCGCTCGGCCGCAGAGGCCCGCGAGTGGCTGACGCTGCTGCGCACGACGCTGCGCCGGCTCGGCGTCAGCGACGTCAACATGGAGGAGGGCTCGCTGCGCTGCGACGCGAACATCTCGATCCGCCCCGTCGGCTCGACCGAGCTGGGGACGAAGACCGAGCTGAAGAACATGAACTCCTTTCGCTTCATCGAGCGCGGCATCAACGCCGAGGTCGCGCGCCAGGAGGCGCTGCTGCGCTCAGGCGGCCAGGTCGTCCAGGAGACGCTGCACTTCGACCCGCGGACGGAGGCGATCACGTCGCTGCGCTCCAAGGAGGAGGCGCATGACTATCGCTACTACCCCGAGCCCGACCTCGTCCCCGTCGCGACGTCGGAGGAGATGCTCGCCGCCGCGCGCGCGGCGATGCCGGAGCTGCCCGCCGCGCGCGAGCAGCGCCTGCAGGCGCTCGGGATCAGCGCAGACAGCGCGCGCATGCTCGCCTGGCGCCCGGAGCTCGGCGACTACTTCGAAGCCGCGCTGGCGACGAACGGCGCCGAGGCGCAGCCGCTGGCCAACTGGATCTGCAACGAGCTCGTGCGGCACGTCCGCGAGGAGGACCCCCACGCCTCCAACGTGACGCCGCAGGCGCTCGCCAGGCTCGTCGCGCTCGTGGGCGAGAAGGCGGTCACCGTCAACAACGCGAAGCTCGTGCTCGACCGGCTCGTCGCCGACGGCGGCGACCCCGCGGCGATCGTCGAGGCCGAGGGGCTCGGCGCGATGGCGGGCGGCGAGGACGCGCTCGAGACGGCCGTCGCGGCGGCGCTGGCCGCCAACCCCGACGCCGTCGAGAAGATCCGCGCCGGCAACATGAAGGCGATCGGCGCGATCATCGGCCACGTGATGCGCGAGACCAAGGGCCGCGCCGACGGCGCCGAGGTCACGCGGATCGTGCGCGCCAAGCTCGCGCTCTAGTCGCCGGCAGACAAAGAGGGCGCGGGCTGTTCGCCCGCACCCTCTTCGCCCGCCGCGACGACGCGCGGCGGCTACGCGTTGCGGACCTTCTCGTCGGCCTTGCCGGCGGCCTTCTCGGCCATCTCGCCGACCTTGCCGTCCTGCTGCTCGGCCTGCTGCCTGACGGCGTCGGTGACGCTGCCGGCGGCATCCTGCACGCCGCTCTTGACCTGCTGGACGGTGTCCTGCACCCGACCCTCGAGCTCGGCGCGAGCCTCCTGCGCGCGAGGCTTGAGCTTCTCGCGCTCGGCGTCGGTCTCCGGTAGCGCCAGACCGGCGGCGAGGCCGGCGACCGCGGCGCCGCCGGCGACCGCCGCAGGATGCTGCTTGGCGGTCTCCGCCGCCCCGTGCGCCTTGTCCTCGACGTCCTCCTTGGAGGGCGTCTTCTCGCCCACGCTGCCCGCGGCGTCGCCGACGCCGTCGGGCAGCTTGGACTTCGCGGCGTCGATCTTGGCGCTGACGTCGTCGCGTGAGGGAACCTTGGACTTGACCTTGTCGCCGAAGCCGCCCTCGGTCTCGTCGCCACCACCGCCGGGCGCCTTGGACTTCAGCTCCTCGACCTTCTCCATCACGGCCTCCTTCTTCTCCCCGACGACCTCCTTGCCGCGGTTCTTGACGTCTGCCTTGTAGGCGAGGCCGCCGACCGCCTGGCCGAGGTTCTCGCGGGACTGCTCGATGTCCTGGCGGATCTCCTCTACTTCGTCTGACCCAGACCCCATTTGGCCTCCTCCTTCACGGTTTGCATCGTCTGCCTGACCGACTCGACGGTGTGCTCCGGAATCGGTGGCCCTGCGTCCTGCAGCTTCTTCCTGGCGCCGAGCGCGAGCACCGCGGCGACGGCTCCGAAGAGCACGGTCACGATCAGCGCTGCGAGCCACGGCGCCATCGCCTCGGCGAGGGCGAAGATCATGGTGAGCATCAGCGCGATGGCCGCGAGGTTCGCCACGTAGCCGGCGCCGCCGAACATCCCGGCGCCGATGCCGACGTCCTTGGCCTTCTCGGTCATCTCCGTCTTGGCGAGCCTCATCTCCTGGCCGGCGAGGTTCGAGCCCTCCTCCTTGACCTGCGTGAGGAGGTCGCCGACGGGCTGCTCGCGGGGGTCGGAGGACCCGTTCCCGGATGCCGTCGTGCCGGCGGCCGCGCTGCCGTTGCCGGGCGAGCCCGCGGCGGAGGGCGACACGGCACCACCGCCGTTCGTCGCCCGCGCGGCGGCCGGAGCGCTGATCCCGTAGTGGCGGTAGAGGCGCTCGACCTCCTGCTCGCTCGGATCGGCGCCGGGCTTGATCTCCGGCGCGTCGGTGACCACATCCTTGTGCACCTGCACCTTGACGCCCTTGCCGACAGGGTGCGCGGTCGTCAGCGGCACGAGCGTCGTGTGGCTCTTGAGGCGGCCGACCTTGACGAGCGCCCACTCCGGGCGGTTGGTCTCCTCGACGAGGAAGATCTCCTCGATCGTGCCGATCTTCTCGCCCTCGCGGTCGAGGACCGTCTGGCCCTCCCATTCGAGGGCGCTGCCTGGCGCCGGCATCAGGCGGCCCCTGATCCCGGCCGGCCGGGGTCGCCGGGCGTCGCCTCGGGCGGGCTCTGTCCAGCCTCGTCGTCGTCGAGCGACGCCTTGATGACGCGTCCGGCGGCGAAGCCCGCGGCGGCGCCGACGGCGGCTGCCGCGGCCGGGTTGTCGCGGGCGACCTGCTGGGCCGTGCCGACGAGCTTCTCGCCGTCGGCCTGCTCGAGGTACTCGCCGACGTCCTTGACCTTGCCGGCAGCCTGCTCGGCGACGTTCGCGGCGCGATCCTGGCCCTGCTTGCGCAGCTCGCCGGCGACGCCGTCGAGCGCCTCGCCCTGCGAGCCGATCTGCCGGCCGACCTGGGTCGACTTCTCGTCGACCTGCGCCGCGGCCCGGTCGCGCGCCTGGCCGGCTGCCGCCTGTGCCTGGCCCTTGGCCTGACCGGCGACGTCGCGCGCCTTCTCGCGGGCGGGTGCGGCGGCGTCCTTGGCCCGCCTCGCCGGGGAGGAGTCGTCCTCTGCGGGCTCCGTCGATCGGCCGGCGGGATCCGTGTCCGAGACGGTGTGCTGCGGCGGCACGGTCTCGACCTTCAAGCGTTGCTCTGACATGTGTGCAGAGCCTCCTTCCTATCGATGCCGGGCTGTGAATCGAACCCGTCGGTTAGAGAAATTGGACTGCGGCTGCCGTACCCGCGTGGGGCGTCGCGCGATCCAGGAATGACGCGGTGCGGCCCGTCCTGGCGCGCGTCCGCTGCTCGACGAACGCCCGTGTTCGTACAGCGGCGGCGAGGCCGACGGAGCTGGTGGCGGTCGGCTCGCCCATCGGCGACCATGCGGGCCGATGCTCCGCCGCCAGGCCGTTGCGACCGCCGTCAGCGCCGTGTTCGTCCTGCCGCTCGTTTTGCTCGTGCTCGGCGCGCCGCAGGCTCCCGGCGGCTTCGAGCGGGGTCTTCAGCTCGTCGACCTCGGCCGCCAGCTCGTCAACTCGGGCATCGTCGCGCTGCTCGCCGTGCCGCTGAGCGTCGTCGTCGCGTCGTGCGCCGGCTTCGCCGCGACGCGGCTGCCCGCGCGCGGGCGGCTACCGGTCGTCGGCGGCTCGCGATCTGGCGGCGCGTCGCGGCGCCCGCTCCTGCGCCCGAGGACGTTCGCCGTCGGCGCCTGGCGTTCGTCTTTCACCGGAGCAACCTCGTCGATCCGCTGCTCTGCCGTGCGGGCGAAGGTAGACGGATGGTCGAAACCTGGCCGGATGGCGGATTGCCTCCGGGCCCGCCGGTCCGTAGGTTCCCCGCCCATGCTCGTGCGTCTGCACGTACTCTTTCTGCTGCTCGCAGCGACCGTCGTGCCGGCGAGCCCCGCCGGTGCGCAGGCGCCCGGAGCCCCGCTCGGCGCCGGCCCCACGCCGCTGGAGCAGGCGCGCGAGGAGTCGGGCGTCACCGACCGGCCGCGCACGCGCCACGAGCTGCAGGCCGGCGTGCTGCGACTGTCGCGCTCGGAGCTGCTGGCGGCCGCCCGGATGGAGCTCGAGCTGTCGCTGACCCTGTCGCGCGACGTCCGCGAGGGGTCGCTCGAGCTGACGCTCCCGCGCCGGTGGGTGTCGCGCTCGGGGGTCAGCGGGCTGCCGTACGCGCGCGTCCCCTCCGTCGGCCGCGGCTCGCGCGGGCGTGCCGCGGCGCGCCGCAGCGACCGCGTGGTCAGCCTCACGTTCGACGGCGCCCGCAGCGGCGACGTCGCGAGCTTCGCGCTGACCGACAACGGCATCCCCGCCGGGCGCTACCGGCTGCCCTACCGCTGGAGCGAGCCGGGCGCCGCCGGCGTGCGCGGCAGCGTCGAGGTGATCTTCTACGCGCCGGTGCGCGAGGCGGCCGAGGGCGACGGCGCGGACTGGACGACGCTGATGCGCGACGTCAACGTCACGGACGACGCGTCGACGGAGTCCGAGACCTTCGTCACGGTGGTTCCGGGCGACAGCGAGCGCTTCGTCGTCGGCGCCAACGGCGGCGGCGGGTACAGCGCGTGGATCACCAACGACGGCGGCGACACGTTCGCGAAGGCCGCGATGCCGGCGTCGATCGACGCACCCGGAGAGGCTGATCCGGAGGTCGCCGACCTGTGCTGCGACCCGATGTCGGCCGCCGACGCCAACGGCAACATCTGGTACGGAGGCCTGTCGCGGCGCATCAGCTCCGCCAGCCCGAGCCGCATCGTCGTCGCGCGCGCCGAACCCGGGGCGACGAGCTTCGTGAACACCGTCGGCCTCCCGGAGCGGACGAACGCCGGCGTCCAGGACAAGCCGATGATGACGATCGACAACTCGCCGGCGAGCCCGAGGTTCGGGCGGCTGTACGTCGTCTGGGACGAGCCGGGCGCCGGCGTCAACATCGTCATCTCGCAGTGCGACAGCCGGCCGGGCGGCGTGCTCGTCCCCGCCTACTGCGACGACGCCGACAACTGGACGGCGCCGGTCAGCGTGACGCCGGTCGCCGGCAGCTACATCTACGCCGACGTCGCGGTCGGCCCGGACGGCCGGGTCTACGTCGTCTGGTGGGACTACTCCGCAACGAACGCGATCCGCGGCGACGTATGCGATCCCTCCGTGCAGAACTGCGCCACGGCCGCGGCATGGTCCGCCGGGGCGCCGCACACGGTGGCGACGCTCGATGCCACCGGCGGGCCGCTTCCCTTCGCCTGTCCGATCGTCGCGCAGCCGGGCGGGCGCGCGTCGACATCGCCGCAGGTCGACGTCGATCGCTCGGGCGGACCCGACCACGGCCGCGTCTACGTGACCTGGAGCGACCTGCGCACGGGCAGCGGCACGACGAAGTGCGACATGACGCCGAGCACGACGCACCTGACGTTCGACAGCTTCGTCGCCAGCGCGGCGAACGCGCTGCCCGGAGCCGCGAGCCCCTCGCCCACCGTCGCGACGCGGTTGCTGACCGACGGCGAGGGCGGCGCAGCGGCGAACTCCGACGACTGGTTCGCGTGGCTGGCGGTCGACCAGACCACCGGGCAGGCGTGGGCCGACTTCTACTCCACCCGCGACGACGTCACGCGCAAGACGACGAACTTCTACGTCCGCGCGGTGACGCCCGACGGCGGCGGTCACGCGCTGGGCGCCCTGCAGAAGGTGTCGACGGCGGCCTCGGACTACAGCGGCGCCCAATGCTGCGAGTTCGGCAACGACTACGGCGACTACACCGGCATCGACGCGACCGACGGCGAGGTGCGCGCCGTGTGGTCGGACAAGCGCGGAGGGCTCGACGGCGAGGCCTTCATGTTCGCCGGCGCGCCGACGTCGACGCCACCGCCACCGCCGCCGCCGCCGCCGCCGCCGCCACCACCACCGCCGCCGCCACCGCCGCCGCCACCGCCGCCGCCACCGCCGCCGCCGCCGCCGCCGCCGCCACCACCGGCTGCGGTCGCGCCGCCGCCACCGCCGCCGCCATCCGCGGTCGCGTCGCCGTTCGCGTTCTCGCTGGTGCGGTCCACGACCCAGCGGCCACTGCGGCGCAACGCCGGACTGACGGTCACGCTGTCCTGTCCGCTCGAGAGCTGCACCGTGTCGGTCAAGGGCGTCGTGACCGTTCCTTCGGCGAGGAGGGGCGGCAAGGCGACGAAGGTCAGGCTGAGGAGCTCGACCGTCAGGCTGGCCCAGGGCAGGGCGACGAAGGTGACGCTCAAGCTGTCGCGTGCCCTGCGCCGGCAGATCGCGAGCCGCTTGCGGCGCAAGCTCACCCGGACGAGGGTGACGGCGCTGATCACGGCGACCGCCCGCAACGCCGCCGGCGCGACCGCGACGAAGAAGCGGACCATCAAGATCCGCCGGTAGCGACCGTGCGTGCGGGCGCCAGGATCGCGTGCGCGCTCGCCGCGGTGGCGGCCGCGGCGAGCTGCCAGGCCGCGGCCGGCGGCACGTCGCCCGGAACCCACCTGCTGCCGCCGGGCACCCTGCGCGTCTCGGACACGCGCCTGCAGGCATCCAACGGCGAGCGGGTCACGTTCAGCGTCACGCTGACGCGGCGCGCGGTGCACGAAGGGCGCCTGGAGCTCACGCTGCCGGCGTCGTGGACGGGCCGCTCGGCTGCCAGCGGGCTGCGATACGCGACCCTGCCGGCGAAGGGCAGCGCCTCGAGCAGCCGGGCGACGGTGCGCCGCAGGCGCCGCGTCGTGCGCTTCACGTTCACGCGCGCGCGCAGGGGAGACGCCGCCCGCTACACCGTCACCGATCGTGGCATTCCGGCACGGACATACGCGCTGGCCTACCGCTGGCGCGAGGGCGGCAGCGTGCGCCGGCGCGGCACCGCGACCGTCACGGTCTTCGCCGTGCCGCGCCCGGCGCGGTCGCACCGCCAATGAGGCGCGCCGGCGCGCCCTCGGCGGGCGTACCATCTGGCTCGTACCGCGGCGCCGACCACGTCCAAGGAGACACGCGATGTCGAAGCTCGTTCGCATGGATCACACCGGTCACTCGACGGTCGCCGAATGGAGGGCCGACGACCCGGCGGCCGTGGAGGCGGCCGTCAGGGCGCTTCGCGCGGAGCTCGACCGCGGCTACCTCGCGATGGTGACCGCGGGGCCGGGGCGGGCCGAGCAGGTCACCCAGCTGCCGGTGGACGCGGATCTCGTGATCCTGCGCCTGCCGATCTGCGGCGGCTGACCGCGATCGCGATGGCGGCGGCGCAGCAGCTCCTGCCCGAGGCCGAGGCGGTCTACTGGCGTCCCCGGGTCGATGCGCGCCGGCTGCGCCGCCAGGGCCGCCTGTGGACGCTGAGCGCGGCCATGCATGTCGTGCCGTTCGTCGCCGTCGCCGCGCTGCTGATCTGGGCGCAGCCGCTGGCGCTGCCGGTGGCGCTCGCTTCACTGGCTCACGCCTGGATCATTCCCGAGCTCTACGCGCAGCGCGGCGCCAACGTGCTGCGGACGCGACCGCGCAAGGACGACGGAGCCGAGCAGCGCTCGATCGGCCTGCTCGGCGACCTCGTCGGGCACGAGGCGCGCGCGCTGCACGCCCGCAGCGGCCTCGTGCTCGAGCCCGGCCGGCTCGGTGCCTGGATCGTCGGCGAGGCCGGCGCGGTGCTGCTGCCCGCCCGCCGCGGTCGCGCGTACTGCTACTGCATCCGGGTCGACGCCGCCCACCCCGGCGCGGGCGAGCTGCCGTCAGGCGATCGGATCGCCCACCTGCTGCTGGCGCTGCGCAGTGACGAGCAGGGCTTCGCGACCGTCGCCAACCTGTCGTTCGCCGGGGCGCGCTGGCGGCTGCGGCGCCGGCTGGGCCGCGAGATGCGTCCGGCGCTCGATGCGGCGCGTGCGTCGCTGGACAGCGCGTCGAGCGCTCGCCGCTGAATCTCCGACAGTTGGCCAATGCCGGCCGGCGCCGGCGGCGCCAACATCCTCTCCATGCCTGCCACCCCCGACATGACCCGCCGGGCCCTGATCGAGGTCGCCGCCTCTGGGCCGATCACCCCGAAGGACCCCGTGGTCCGCCGCTACCGCCTCGCGCGGGTTGCGCTCTACACGAGGCCGGAACCCTCGCTGGATCGCTTCGCGTACCTGCGCAGAAGCCACGACTGACGATACCTACGACCCACCGCGAGCGCCCGCTCGGCGTGCAGGTACGCTTGAAGGCATGTCCACCTCCACTCCTTCAAGCGGTGCCTCGCGCGGCAAGCGGGCGCTCGCTCTCGTCGTTCTGCTGATCGCCGCATGGCTGCTGTTCAAGTTCGTCATCGGCCTCGTCACCGCGTTTGCCACGATCATCGTCGTGGTCCTGGCGATCGCCGCGGTCATCTGGGCGATCCGCGTCCTCTGAGCCGGTGGCCGGGGGCGCGTACGTCGTCATCGCGCTGAGCTTCGGCTTGGCGGCCGGCGTCGTCGGCCGGATCAAGGGCAGCTCGTTCTTCATCTGGTTCATCATCGGGACGGTCGTGCCGGTGATCGGGCTGCTGACCGCGATCGTCTATCGCTCCGAGCGCGACGAGCTGCGCCGGCAGTGCCCCGGCTGCGGGCGGATCTGCAAGCTCCACGACGCCCTGTGCACGCGCTGCGGAACCGAGCTCGACTTTCCCGACGGGGCGATCGTGCCCGAGTCCAGAGCTTCGGCAGCCCGCTAATCTTCGCTCACCACGCCGGCCACTCGGGCCGGCTCGTCGTTGTTGGAGAGGAGGGTCGTGACATGCGCGCGG
This sequence comes from Thermoleophilia bacterium, assembly GCA_046565905.1. Lineage (GTDB taxonomy): Bacteria > Actinomycetota > Thermoleophilia > Solirubrobacterales > Solirubrobacteraceae > CADCVQ01. Next base: position 36,801 of record JBKHXR010000100.1, read on the forward strand.
TTGACGCCATCATGGAGTGCTTGAAGGCAGAGGGTGTCGAGGTCGTATTCGGCCTTCCCGGCGGAGCGAACCTCCCGACCTACGACGCCTTCGTCGACGGCGGCATCCGCCACGTCCTCGTGCGCCACGAGGCCGGCGGCGGCCACGCCGCCGAGGGCTATGCGAAGGCGACGGGCAAGGTCGGCGTCGCGTTCGCGACGTCGGGCCCCGGCGCGACGAACGTCGTGACGCCGATCGTCGACGCGATGATGGACTCGGTGCCGACCGTGTTCATCACCGGTCAGGTGCGCACGGACCTGATCGGGACCGACGGCTTTCAGGAGACCGACACGCTCGGCATCACGATGCCGGTCGTCAAGCACTCCTTCCAGATCCGCTCGCCGCTGGAGATCCCGCGCGCGATCCACGAGGCCTTCCACATCGCGCGCTCGGGCCGTCCCGGACCGGTCGTCGTCGACATCCCCGTCGACCTCAGCCGCGCCGAGATCGCCTACGCGCCGGTCACCGACCTGCACCTGCCCGGCTACCAGCCGACCATCGACGGCAACACGAAGCAGATCCGCCAGGCCGCGAAGGCGATGGCGTCCGCGCGGCGGCCGGTGATCTACGCGGGCGGCGGCGTCGTCAACTCGGGCGCCTCGCAGGAGCTCTTCGAGTTCGCGACGAGCGATCGCTTCCCGGTGACGTGCACGCTGATGGGACTCGGCGGCTTCCCCGCGCCGCACCCGCAGTGGCTCGGGATGCTGGGCATGCACGGCACGCGAACGGCGAACTACGCGATGGACGAGGCGGACCTGATCTGCTGCATCGGCGCGCGCTTCGACGACCGCATCACCGGCAAGCTGTCGGAGTTCGCGCCGCACGCGAAGTTCATCCACATCGACATCGATCCGGCCGAGATCTCCAAGAACATCCCGGCCCACATCCCGATCGTCGGCGACTGCCGCAACGTGCTGACGAAGCTGGTCAAGGAGTATCGCGCGCTCGAGGGCGTCGACCCGTCGCGGACCGACGAGTGGTGGCGGAAGATCCACGCCTGGCAGGAGAAGCACCCGCTGCGCTACGAGGACTCGACGGACGCCGAGATCAAGCCGCAGTACATGGTGCAGGCGCTCTACGAGGCGACCGGCGGTGACGCGATCGTCACCTCCGACGTCGGCCAGCACCAGATGTGGGCGGCGCAGTACTACCACTTCAAGCGGCCGCGCCGCTGGATCAACTCCGGCGGCCTGGGGACGATGGGCTTTGGCCTGCCCGCGGCACTGGGTGCGGCCGTCGGCTGCCCCGATCAGACGGTCGTCTGCATCGCCGGCGACGGCTCGATCCAGATGAACATCCAGGAGCTGGCGACGTGCGCCGAGGACAAGATCCCGGTGAAGGTGTTCATCATGAACAACGGCTATCTCGGCATGGTGCGCCAGTGGCAGGAGCTCTTCTGGGACAAGCGCTACTCGCACGTCGACATGGGCTCCTTCCCGGACTTCGTCAAGCTCGCGGAGGCCTACGGCGCGACCGGGATGCGCCTCACCGACAAGACGACGCTCGTCGACGACATGAAGCAGGCGCTCGCCACCGACGGCCCTGTCGTCGTCGACGTGCGCGTCACGCGCGAGGAGAACACGTATCCGATGATCGCGCCCGGCCAGGCGGCGCGCGAGATGGTGGGATGATGGGCGCGCAGCGCGGTCTCGGTCGGCCGGATGCCCGCTTCGCGCTCGCTGACCACGACGCGGGGCCGGACGCCCCGGGGAGGTGACCGTCATGGGCGAGCCCGGCACGAAGGAGCTGCTGAGCCTCGACGAGCTCGAGGCCACCGCCAACGCGCACAGCGGCCGCAAGCACATCCTGTCGATCCTCGTCGAGAACAAGGCGGGCGTCCTGACCAGGATCGCCGGGCTGTTCGCGCGGCGCGGCTACAACATCGACACGCTGACGGTCGGCCCGACGGAGGACGAGCAGTACTCGCGGATCACGCTGACGTTCGACGGCGCGATGCACTCGGTCGACCAGGTGACCAAGCAGCTGCACAAGCTGATCAACGTCCTGAAGATCCGCGACCTCGAGCCGGCCGACACGGTCGCCCGCGAGCTCGCGCTCTTCAAGGTCGCCGTCGAGGGTCCGCAGCGCGCGGAGGTCATGCAGATCTCGGAGATCTTCCGCGGCAAGGTCGTCGACGTGACGCGCCGCTCGGTGATCGTCGAGATCACGGGCACGACCGACAAGATCGAGGCCTTCGAGCGCATGGTGCGGCCCTTCGGGCTGATCGAGATGATGCGCACGGGGGAGATCGCGATCAGCCGGGGCCGCGGGGAGACCTAGTGGTCGCTCCCGGCAGCGGGATGACCCACTAAGTGCCCGAGGTCCGCGGCGCCTCGTCGCCCGGCACATTCGCGCTCGGTGACGGCGACCGCCGGCGCCTGCGCAGGCGCCTCGAGCAGGCCGTCAAGCGCGCGCGGCGCGGCGGCGGCCGTCGCGGCGGGGCCGTCGCCGGGGCGGGTGGCGTGCTGGCCGGCGTCACCGTGCCGGTCGCCCACGGCGTCGATCCGTCGGCGGTCGCGTTCGCGTCGCGTCGACCGGGCGAGCCCTGGTTCTGCAGCGAGCAACCCGACCGCGACCGGATGGCCGTCGCCGCGCTCGGCTGCGCCGTGGCGATCGAGGCGCGCGGCCGCGACCGCTTCGAGCAGGTCGCCGCGCGCTGGCGCGCGCTCGCCTCGGCCGCGCTCAGCGACGGAGCCGACGCACGCGGCGCCGGACTGATCGCCGCCGGCGGCTTCGCGTTCGCACCCGACGGCGGCGCGAGCCCCCACTGGTCGGGCTTCGCGCCCGCGTCGCTGCACGTCCCGGAGGTCTCGCTCGCGCGCAGCGGCGACGACGTGCAGCTGACGCTCGCCGTGCTCGCCGGACCCGACGACACGGCCGACGATCTGATGGCCCGCCTGCAGGCGCGCCTCGTCGAGCTGCGCCAAGCGACGCTGCCGCTGCTCGATCCCGATCCCGTGGGCCGCTGCATCGTCGCCGGCAGTGCGCCGCCCGAGCACTACGAGGCGGCCGTCGCGCGCGGCGTCGAGCGCATCCGCGCGGGCGAGCTCGAGAAGATCGTCCTCGCGCGCGAGGTGCAGGTGCACGCGCCGGCGGCGCACGACGCCGCGGCGATCTTCGGCGTCCTGCGCGAGGGCTTTCCGTCGTGCTTCTGCTTCTGCGCCGGGCGCGGCGACGCGGCGTTTCTCGCCGCCAGCCCCGAGCTGCTGATCCGCCGCGAGGGGATGCGGGCGAGCACGCTCGCGCTCGCCGGCTCGACGCGCCGCAGCGCCGACCCGTCGGTCGACGACCATCTCGGCGAGCAGCTGCTGCAGTCCGCCAAGGACCGCGCCGAGCAGGCGATCGTCGCGCGGCGCATCGAGCGCGCGCTGCGTCCGCACAGCGTCTGGGTCGCGGCCGCCGAGGAGCCGGTGATCGTGAAGATGGCGAACATCCAGCACCTCGCGACGCCGATCCGCGCCCAGCTGGCGCGGCCGGTCGGCGCCGTGCGCCTCGCGGGCGTGCTGCATCCGACGCCCGCCGTCGGCGGCGAGCCGTTCGCCGTCGCCGAGCCGCTCATCCCGGCGCTCGAGGGCCTCGATCGCGGCTGGTACGCCGGCCCGGTCGGGTGGACGGACATCAACGAGGACGGCGAGTTCTGTGTGGCGCTGCGCTGCGCGCTGCTGCGCGGCCCGCTCGGCCGCTGCTATGCGGGGGTGGGCGTGGTGCGCGACTCCGACCCGGCCGCCGAGCTGGCCGAGACGGACGTCAAGCTCGCCGCGCTGCTGCCTGTCCTGGCGGGCTGACGAGGCGCACCGCCGCTGCCAAACGGGCGCCTCAACGCTTACGTGGGGTGCTGCCGGTAGGGTTGGCCCTGGCGCGTTGACAACCGCGCCGAAAAGCGTACGGTCTGCAGTAGGACTCAGGGGAGCGGTCCGGCATCGGGCGGGATCGCAGGTCAGTCATTCGAGTGGGGAGAGCTAGAGAATGCAAGGAAAAAGCTTGGCGCAGGTGATGCTCCCGATCCTTGGAGGGGTGTACGTCGTGCTCGGGCTCGTCGGCTTCGCCGTCACCGGGTTCGAGGGCTTCACGCAGAACGGGCCCGACGAGCTGCTCGGCGGCGGGCTGAACCCGTTCCACAACATCGTGCACCTCGGCGCGGGCCTGTTCCTCATCATCATGGGGCTGCAGCGCAACCCGGCGGCGGCCGAGGGCGCGGCGATGGGCGCCGGCCTATTTCTCATCGTGGCGTTCGTCATCGGCATCACGGGAGAGGACAACCTCACGATCCTGTCGACGAACGGCATCGGCGACTTCAACAACTTCAACCACCTCGTCGTCGGGACGACGCTCCTCGTGATCGGCCTGCTGTCCAGCGGCGCGACGAGCGCGCAGATGAAGAAGCGTGGCTTGGCATAGCGCCGCGCAGCCGGTGCTATCGACGGGCGGGCCTCCATGGCCCGCCCGTCGTCATTCAAGGGTGCGGTTCCGGCGGCCGGTGCCCCGTTCGGGTTGCCGCGCGCAGGCGTTCGCGGTGACGGACTTGGCGCCGGCGCGCCGCGGGCGCGGCTGAACAGCAGCGATCAGGGCGTCGGCCCGATCGCCGCCGACCGGACGCATCCGCCGCGGAGAAGCTGCTTGCGACAGGCGCCTATGGCGACTTGACCTCGATATCCGGGGTCGATTCGCCACAGCCTGGTGTGCTTGCCCATGTTCTGGCGCCGTCCCTTCGCCGCGCCAGTCCGCACGGCGGAAGCCGACGCAGCGCGCAGCGAGACGGCGATCAGCCCTCCAGCGCGGTCGCCACCGCGGCCGACAGCGCCCGGTGCAGAGCGACGTTCGCCGCCCTGTCGGTCTTGACGCGCACGATCGTCGTCACGTCTGCTTCCAGCGCGCTCGCCACGGCCGCGCGCAGACCCGCCGCGTCGCGGGCGTCCTCGAGCGCGCACCCGTAGAGCGCCGCCGCATGCGCGAAGTCCAGGCCGTGCGGTGTCGCGACGTGTTCCTCGAAGATGTCGCGTGCGCCCGCGACCGGGAGGAACTCGAAGATCCCGCCGCCGTCGTTGTCGAGCAGCACGATCGTGATCGCCAGTCCCAGGCGCCGGGCGGCGAGCAGCCCGCCCACGTCGTGCGCCAGCGCGACGTCGCCGATCAGCAGCACGACCGGACCGGTCGCCACAGCCGCCACTCCGAAGGCGCTGGAGACGATGCCGTCGATCCCGTTGGCGCCGCGGTTGCACAGCACGCGCGGGCCGCCGTCGCGGGCCGGCGCGAAGGACTCGACGTCGCGCACCGGCATCGAGGAGGCGACGAACAGCGTCGCGTCCGCCGGCAGCTCGCTGCACAGCGTGCGCGCGACGAGCGGCTCGGACAGCTCGCCGTCGCCGAGGACCGCCTCGATCGCGGCCGCCGCCGCGCTGTCGGCCGCACGCCAACCGCCGAGCCACGCCGGGTCGGCCGTCGGCGTGGCGGCGGCCGCCGCCGTGAGGGTCGGACCGGCTTCGGCGGCGAGCACGAGCTCCAGCGAGGACCCGGGGTCCTGCCAGGCGCGCTGCGGGTCGAAGCCCAGCTGCGTCACGCCGGCGCCGAGCGCGTCGAGCCACGCGCGCAGCGGCTTGGACGTCGGCAGGTCGCCGCAGCGCACGACGAGGTCGGGCCGGTGGGCGGTCGCGAACTGCCGGCTGCGCAGCAACCCGTCGTAGTGCGCGATCGCGGCCCCGCCGCAGCGCGCGCCGCTCAGCGGATCGGCGAGCAGCGGCCAGCCGAGGCGCTCGCACGCCGCGGCGATCTCCTCCAGCCCCGGCTCCGCCCGCCCGGCCACGACAACCGGCCGGTGCGCGTCGCGCGCGACGACGGCCAGTGCGCACCCGCCGGCGCCGGCATCCTCGCCGGGGGTCGAGCGCAGCGCCCACGGGCGCCCGCCGCTGCGGCCCGGCTGCGGGTCGTCGCCGAGCTCGCGCGATGCGACGAGCGGCTCGCGCAGCGCGAAGTTCAGGTGCACCGGTCCCGGACGCCCGTCCAGCGCCGTCCAGACCGCGCGGCAGGCAAGCGCGCGCATCCACCGCCCGCGCTCGGGCGTCGCGTCGTGCGTGCCGACCTCGAAGAACCACTTGGCGGCGCTGCCGAACAGCTCGATCTGGTCGATCGTCTGCCCGGCGCCGATCTCGCGCAGCTCGGCAGGGCGATCGGCGGTGAGCACGACGAGCGGGACGCGCGCCTGAAACGCCTCGATCACGGCGGGCGCGAGGTTGGCCGCCGCCGTGCCGGACGTGCAGGTCACGGCGACGGGCCGGCCGCTGCGCTTCGCCGCTCCGAGCGCGAAGAAGCCGGCGCAGCGCTCGTCGATGTGCGAGAAGCAGCGCAGCCGCTGCTCGCGGACGAGCGCGAGCACGAGCGGCGACGAGCGCGAGCCCGGCGACGTGCACGCCTCGCGCACGCCGCAGCGCGTCAACTCGTCGGCGAAGGCGCGCAGCAGCAGGTGGGTGTCGGCAGGGGGCGGCATGATGGCGGGCGTGCCCGAGCCGCTCCTGCTCCTCCACGGCTTCATGCAGACCGGGCGCGCCTGGGACGAGGTGGTAGGCCACCTCGGCGGCGAACGCTACCGCCCGCTCGCCCCGGACATCCGCGGGCACGGCGCGGCCGCGACGCGGCGCCCGATCGACTTCGCGTCCTGCAGCGCTGACGTGCTGCGGCTCGGCGGACCGCGCTTCGCGCTGGCGGGCTACTCGCAGGGCGGGCGGCTGGCCCTGCACGTCGCGCTCGCCCGCCCCGAGCGCGTGACCCGGCTCGTGCTCGTCTCGGCGACGGCCGGGATCGAGGACGACGCCGAGCGCGCGCGGCGGCGCGCCGCCGACGCCGCGCTCGCGACGTGGATGGAGACCGACGGCAGGCTGATGACGGAGGTGGCCGACCGCTGGGGCACCCAGCCGCTGTTCGCCAGCCAGGCGCCGGAGGTCGCCGCCGCGGCACGCGCCGACCGGCTGTGCAACGACCCCGTCCACGTCGCCGCCGCGCTGCGCGGGATCGGCACCGGCGTCATGGCGCCCCTCTGGGGGCGGCTGGGGGAGCTGCGCGACATCCCTGTGACCGTGCTCGCCGGCGAGCGCGATCCGGCCTACGTCGCGCTCGCCGAGCGGCTCGCCCGCGCGCTGCCGCGCGCCGAGCTGCGGCTCGTCGGCGCCGGCCACGCGCTGCCACTGGAGGCGCCGGCCGCCGTCGCAGCGGCGATCGACGGGCTCTGAGCGGCGTCCGGCGCGGTGCGCGTCGCTCGCGTTGCGACTTACAGGGTCTCAGGACCCGAAACTCGCAACACGAGCGGGTTGCTCGCCGGCTACGCGGAGCTCTGCTCGCCAACGGGACGCTGCAGGAAGTCGCGCAGCGCGGCCTTGCCGCCGCCGACGAGCGGCTCGCCGTGCGCGAAGAGCAGATGGTCGAAGTCGCGCGTCAGCAGCCCCCGCAGGGCGTCCCGGAGGCCGGCCTTCACCGTCGCCGGATCGTCGCCGAGCAGGGCGTCGGGGACGAAGCCGAGCGCGCCGCCATAGCGGATCAGGCCGTCGGCGAAGGCCAGCGCGCCGCCCTCGACGGCGATCTGCAGCGCGTACTCGTCGGGGGAGATGGCGCCGATGTGGATCGCCGTGATCCCGGGCGCGACCTCGTCGCCGTCGCGATAGACCGCCGCATCGAGCCCGCCGCCGATGCGCTCCAGCGCCTCCGGCGAGGCGCGGATGGTGCAGCCGAAGGCAGCGGCGAAGCGGTCGGCGTGGCGCGCGTGCAGGCCGCTCGTCAGCACGATCTGCTGCGGCGGCGTGTGCCCTGCGAAGGCGTCGAGGCCGTCGTCGGGCACGCGCGGGTCGATCAGCGCTCCGGCGGGCTCGACGTAGTGCGAGCCGACACGGGCGTCGATCGCCTCGTGGAACGTCGTCCAGTGAAACAGGCCGGGGAGGATCTCATCCATCGCCTGCCCGTACCCGGTCGCGGCGCGGGCATGACAGCTCTTTCCCGATCGCTCGCGGAGCCCAGCCGGCGGGGTGGCGCCGCGCGTGGCGCGCGACTGCTGTACCCCTATGGGTCGTGCTCGCCAACATCGTCGCCGCCATCCTGTCGCTGCACGCCGCCGAGCAGCCGCCGTCGGCGCCGGCCCCGGCGCTGACGCTGCGCCAGGCCGTCGGCCAGCACATGGTGTTCGCCTACTCCGGGCTCGAGCCGCCGGCGGCGCTGCGCCGCCGCATCGCGCGCGGCGAGGCCGCGGGCGTGATCCTGTTCTCGCGCAACGTGCGCTCGGCCGCGCAGGTTCGCGCGACGATCCGACGCCTCCAGGCGATCGCGCGCCCGCCCGGGCTGCGCGCGCCGCTGATCGTGATGACCGACCAGGAGGGCGGTCCGGTGCGCCGCATCCCGGGCGCACCGCGTCGTGCGGCGGCGCGGGTCCGGACCGCCGCGCAGGCGCGCGCGGACGGCGCGCGCGCCGCGCGCAACCTGCGGCGCGCGGGCGTCAATCTCAACCTCGCACCGGTCGCCGACGTGGGGCGCCCGCGCAGCGCGCTGACGCGCGAGCGGCGAACGTACGGCGGCTCGCCGCAGGATGTCGCGCGGCGCGCGGGCGCATTCGTCACCGGGCTCGAGGCCGGCGGCGTGCTGGGGACGGCCAAGCACTTTCCCGGGTTCGGCGCCGCGCGCAGGAACACCGACAACGCGCCGCAGCGGATCGGGCTGTCGATGAAGACGCTGCGCTCGGTCGACCTGCCGCCGTTCGCCGAGCTCGTCGACGGCGGCATCGACGCCGTGATGCTCTCGACCGCCGTCTACCCGGCGCTCGACGCCCGACCGGCAGCGTTCTCGCCGCGGTGGGTCCGCGGCGAGCTGCGCCGGCGCCTCGGCTTTCGCGGCGTGACGATCAGCGACGACCTCGGTACCCCGGCCGTCGCCGCATTCGGCTCCAACGCGCGACGCGCGGTGCTGGCCGTCGATGCCGGGATCGACCTGCCGCTGTTCGCGGCCGGCTACCGGGCGGGCGCGCAGGCCGCCGGCGGGCTGCTCAGCGCCGCCCGCCGCGGCACCCTCGACCCGCTCGTCCTGCGCGACAAGGCGCGCCGCGTGCTGGCGCTGCGCGCCAAGCTCTCACCCGCCGGCTGACAGCCACCGCGCGGCCGTCCTCCACGCCTCGCTGCCGGGGTCGATCACGTCGCGGTGACCGCCGCGCGTCTCGCTGAGGAACACGTCTGCACCCGCCGCCTGCGCGGTCGAGGCGTAGTCGCGCGAGCGCTGCACCGAAACCGTCTGGTCGCCGACCGCGTGGACGAGGCCGACGGGGACGCTGAGCGGGATGCGCCGCATCGGATCGGCCTGATCCCAGCGCTCGGGCACCGCCGTGGGCGACCCGCCGAGCAGCTCGCGCGCCGGGCGCCCGGCGCGCGCGAGGTCGCAGACGGGCGCGAGGGCGAGCACCCGAATCGCGGTCACCTTCGGAGCTGCGCCCGGAGCATCGGCCGGCAGCTCCCGTCGGCCGGCGGCCCAGAGCGCGAGCTGCCCGCCGGCCGAGTGGCCGAGCAGCGTCACGCGCTCGAGGTCCAGCGTCGCGTCGTTGATCGCGCCGCCGGCGAGGTGGTCGATCGCCGTCGCGACGTCCTCGAACGTCTGCGGCCAGCCACCGCCCTCGCGCCCCAGCCGCCGGTAGTCGACGTTAAACGCCGCATAGCCGCGGCGCACGAGGTCGACGCACAGCGGGCGCATGATCAGCTTCGTGTACGGCGGCTGCCAGTAGCCGCCGTGCAGCACGACGACGACAGCGAACGGGCCGGCGCCGGCGGGGCGATGCAGGTCTGCGACCTGGCGCGGGTGCTCGCCGTAGCGGTGGCGCTGTGCCGGGCGGCGCAGCGCCGATCGCGCGATCCGCAGCGCCAGCGACGTCACAGCAGCCCGGGTCCGCTCGGCACTGCGATCGCTCCGTCGCGGACGGCGAGCTCGCCCGCGTCGACGTCCTCGAAGAGGTGAAGCGTCGCCAGGCCGCACGCGTCCGCGATCCGCAGCGCCGCCGCGGCGTGCAGCGCCGCGGCGATCCCCAGCGGCCCGTCGAACGTCGAGGCGACGTAGGGCGCGGCGCCCGAGGCCCGCACGAGCGACGCGGATGCGAGCAGTCCGGAGATGCCGCCGCAGCGGGCGAGCTTCAGGCAGACGGCGTCGGCGGCCCCCGACGCCAGCGCACCCGGCGCGGCGGCGGTCTCGTCCATCGCGATCCGCACCGCGACGCGCTCGCGCACCGCGCGCAGCCCGCGCAGCCCGTGGACGGGCTCCTCGACGAGCTCGAGCCCGGCCGGCGCCAGCGACCCGATCGCCGTCACCGCCTGCTCGACGTTCCAGGCGCCGTTGGCGTCCAGCCGCAGCTGCACCCGCGGACCGAGCGCCGCGCGCACGGCGGCGACGCGTCCGGCGTCGTCGCCGGTGCCGACCTTCAGCTTCACGCAGCGAAAGCCGGCCTGCCGCGCGGCGTCGGCGCTCGCGCTGGCGCCCGCGCGGTCCTCGGCGCCGATCGTCGCGTTGACGAGCACCTCGTCGAGCGCCTGCTCGCTCAGCAGCGCGGCGACCGGACGCCCCTCGCGCCGGCCGGCGCGGTCCCACAGCGCCAAGTCGACGGCGGCAAGCGCCTGGGGCAGGGGGTCGGCGGAGCGGCAGGCATCGAGCAGCTCGCCGCCCCGTAGCGCGTCGCCATGCTCGAGGACCGCGCGGTAGGCATCCAGCGCGGCCCGTGCGCGCGCCGACGAGACGCCGTCGTAGGGCTCCAGCGGAGCCGCCTCGCCGCGGCCGGGCACGCCGTCGGGACCCTCGATGACGAGCTCGAGGATCTCGCGCTCGCAGACGTCGCCGTACGACGTGCGCAGCGGCGCGCGCAGGTGCATCGTCCGCTGCTCGATCGCCACCCGCACCGGTGCGGCCTAGCTCGCCAGCACGCCGGCGCTGAGCAGCAGGCAGAAGGCGAGCTGCAGCATCCCGGTCTGCGCGAGCATCTCGTTCAGCGTCGGGCCGTCGGCGTGCCGGCGCACCGTGCGCGCGAGCCGCACCGCCAGCGGCAGCGTCAGCCACGGAAGCACGAGCCACGGCGACAGCGCGCCGAGCAGCCATGGCAGCGGCGCGACGACGTACGCGCCGTAGACCATCAGCGCGTAGATCGTCCGCCCGCGCTCGCGCCCGAGCCGGACGGCGAGCGTGCGCTTGCCCGCCCGCCTGTCGCTGTCGATGTCGCGGACGTTGTTGACGACGAGGATCGCCGCGGCGAGCAGCCCGACCGGCACCGCGAGCACGAACGCCTGCCACGGCCAGGCCTCGAGCTGCGCGAAGGCCGAGCCGGTGACCGCGACGATGCCGAAGAAGAGGAAGACGAACAGCTCGCCGAGCCCCTCGTAGCCATAGGGCCTCGGCCCGCCGGTGTAGAGCACGCCGGCGGCGATCGACGCGACGCCGACGATCAGCAGCTCGACCCCTGCGATGACGACGAGGTACAGGCCGCACAGCACCGCCAGCCCGAACGTGACGTACGTCGCGATCAGGACCTGGCGCGGCGGCACGAGCCCGCCGGCGGTCACCCGCACCGGCCCGACGCGGTCCTCGGCGTCCGCGCCGCGCCGCGCGTCGGAGTAGTCGTTGGCGAGGTTCGTCCCGATCTGGATGAGGATCGAACCCAGCAGCGCGGCGATGAACGCGCCCGGCCGGAAGATGTCGCGCTCGACCGCCAGCGACGTCCCGACGAGCACCGGCGCGACGGCGGCGGGCAGGGTGCGGATGCGCGCCGCCATCAGCCAGATGCGCAGCCCGCTCGGGCGGGACACGGCGGCCGCGTCCACGCCTACGGCCTCTTCGGGAAGCGCGAGAAGTCCGGCCGGCGCTTCGCGCGGTAGGCGTCGCGGCCCTCCTGCGCCTCGGCGTTCTCGTAGAACAGCAGGTTGGCGTCGTGGGCGAGCTGCTGCACGCCGCTGAAGCCGTCCTCCGTCGCGTTGAAGGACGCCTTCACGAGGCGCAGGGCGAACGGCGACATCGCGAGCATCTCGCGACACCAGGCGACCGTCTCCTCCTCGAGCGAGGCAAGCGGCACGACGGTGTTGACCAGCCCCATCTCGAGCGCCTGCGCGGCGTCGTACTGGCGGCAGAGAAACCACATCTCCCTGGCCTTCTTCGGGCCGACGAGCGAGGCGAGCAGGCTCGCGCCGAAGCCGCCGTCGAACGATCCGACGCGCGGCCCGACCTGGCCGAAGCGGGCGTTGTCGGCGGCGATCGAGAGGTCGCAGACGAGATGCAGGACGTGGCCGCCGCCGATCGCGTAGCCGGCGATCATCGCCACGACGGGCTTGGGCAGGCGGCGGATCTGGACGTGCAGGTCGGTGACGTGGAAGCGACCGACCGCAGCGGGATCGCCAGGCTCGCTGAGGTAGCCCGTGTCGCCGCGGACGTTCTGGTCGCCGCCCGAGCAGAAGGCCAGCTCGCCCTCGCCGGTCAGCACGATCACGCCGACGGAGGTGTCCTCGCGTGCGCGCGTCAGCGCGTCGGCGATCTCGATGATCGTCTGCGGCCGGAAGGCGTTGCGGACCTCGGGCCGGGCGATCGTGATCTTCGCGATCCCGTCACCGCTGAGCTCGTAGCGGATGTCGGTGTACTCGCCGCCGCCCGGCGTCCACTCGATTGCCATCCGTGCAGGCTACTTTCCGTGGATGCTCGTGGAGTCCTGGCTCGCTCGCGCTGCTCGCACCCGCCCTTCTGCGATCGCGCTCCGCGCCGAGGACGGGGTGCTGCGCTACGGCGAGCTGCACGAGGCCGCGATCGTCGCGGCGCAGCGCCTGAGCGCGCTCGGCGTCGCGCCCGGCGACCGCGTCGGGATCGCCCTGCCCGCGCGGCGCGCGTTCGTCGAGACGCTGCACGGCTGCCTGCTGCTCGGCGCGCCCGCCGTCCCCGTCGACCTGCGGCTGAGGGCGGCCGAGCGCCGCGCCCGCACGGAGGACTGCGCGGCCGTGATCTGCCAGCCGCTGGCGGGGCTGGCGGACGCGCGGGCGCCGATCACGGGCCTGCACGACCTCGACGCGACGGCGATCGTCGTCCACACCTCGGGCACCACGAGCGGCCCACGACCAGTCGAGCTGACCTTCCGCAACTGGTTGTGGAGCGCGCTCGGCTCGGCCACGGCGCTCGGCGTCGCGCGCGACGACGCCTGGCTGTGCGCCCTGCCGCTGTCGCATGTCGGCGGCCTGTCGATCCTCGTTCGCAGCGCGATCTACGCGACCGGCGTCGTGCTGCACGAGCGCTTCGACGCCGAGGCGGCGGCCGACGAGGTGGCGACGCGCGCGACGCTCGTCTCCGTCGTGCCGACGACGCTCGCGCGGCTGCTCGACGCCGGGCTGCGCCATCCGCCGCAACTGCGCCACGCGCTCGTCGGCGGGGCGCCGATCTCCCCGGCGCTGCTCGAACGCGCCGGCGCGGCCGGCGTCCCGACGGTCACGACGTACGGGCTGACCGAGGCGTGCTCCCAGGTGACGACCGGCGGTCCCCCCCTGTTCTGCACGCGCGTGCGGATCGGGAGCGCGCGCGAGATCCTCGTCGCCGGTCCGACGGTCGCGCCCGCCGCGCTCGGCGACGACGGCTGGCTGCACACCGGCGACGAGGGCGCGCTCGACGAGGAGGGCAACCTGACGGTCACCGGGCGGGCCGGCGACACGATCATCACCGGCGGCGAGAACGTCGCCCCGGCGGAGGTCGAAGCGGTGCTCGAGAGCCACCCGGCCGTCGCCGAGGCCGCCGTCCACGGGGCGCCGGATCCGGCGTGGGGGGAGCGCGTCGTCGCGACGATCGTCCTGCGAAGCGGACGGAATGCGACAGAGGAGGAGCTGCGGGGTTATTGTCGCGTCCGACTCGCGGGATACAAGTTGCCCAGGGTCTACAGGTTTTCTCCCGAGTTGCCGAGGACGGCCTCAGGGAAGCTGTTGCGCCGATCTCTGGAGGAGTGAATGTCAAGCCTGGGCCGCCGTTCGTTGTCCGTCGCCGCTGCCGTCGCGGCGATGCTCGTCATCCCCGCCGCGGCGAGCGCGGCGTCGTACACCGTGTCGCCGGGAGCCGGCGCCTGCGGTGGCGCCGACCTCGCCTGTGGCGGACTCGCCGAGGCTGCCGCGGCGGCCGCCGCCGGCGACGTCTTCACGATGGCGCCGGGCATCTACAGCGGCGGCAACTTCACGACGGGCGGCGTCACGATCACCGGCGCCGCGAACGTCCTGGTCAACAGCACGCTGCAGTTCTCCGGCGCGGCCGGCGGCGTCTCGAAGGTCTCCAAGGTCGCCGTCGTGCAGACGGCTGCGACCGGTCCCGGCGTCCTCGTCACGGGCGCCTCCGGCCTCGAGCTCAGCGACGCCGTCGTCGTCAGCGCGGCGGACCACGGCATCTACATCAGCGAGGGCACGGCCAACAAGGTGCAGCGTGCGATCGTCGCGACCGGTGGCACGCAGACCAGCGCGATTCGCATCCAGTCGGGTCCGGGCGCCGACAAGAGCGTGCTGCTCGAGTCGGTGCTGACGTCCGGCGGTGCCGAGGGCATCGGCGCCTTCACCACCGCTTCGGGCCTCAGCTCCGCGGGCGACATCACGCTCACGATGCGCCACATCACCGCCGCCGGCTCCTCGAGGGGCGTCGTCGTCGACGCCAGCAGCGGCGTGTTCGGACTGACCGGCGGCGGCGACATCGCGGCCACGATGACCGACTCGATCGCGTTCCCCAACCTCGTCGCCAACCAGCCCGGACTGCTCGGTGTCATCGCGGCCAACAGCGCGACGCTGGGCGGTGAGCGCAACATGACCGAGGGCGACCGAACGGCGATCTTCGCCAGCCCGGGCAGCGGCAACTACCGCCTGCGACCGGGCTCGCCCGCGATCGGCCAGGGCAGCGTGACGGCGGGCGAGTCGCCCACCGACATCGACGGCGAGGATCGCTCGACCGCGCCGACCGATCTCGGCGCCGACGAGTACAGCAACGCGCCGCCGGTGGCGAAGATCGCGGTCAAGACCGCGACGCCGCGCGCGGCGCAGGCCGTGATCTTCGACGGCACCGGCTCGAGCGACCGTGAGACCAGCTACGGCGGCGGGATCGCCGAGTACCGCTGGACGTTCAGCGACGGCACGACCGCGACCACGGGCGGCCCGACGGTCAGCCACACGTTCGCCAAGGAGGGCAACGCCGCCGCCCAGCTCGTCGTCGTCGACCGCCAGGGCGCTGTCAGCGCACCGGCGCAGGTCGGCCTGAAGCTCGTCGACGGCACGCCGCCGACGGTCGCGATCGTCAAGCCCAAGAGCAATCAGAGGATCAAGCAGTTCACCGTGAGCAAGAAGACGAGGAAGCGCAAGCGCACGAAGATCGTCATCGGCGGCCTCTCGCGTGACGCCAGCGGCATGTCGCGCGTCGTGCTGACGCTCGAGAAGCTCGGCTCCTCGAGCCGCAGCTCGCGGTGCATCTGGTACAGCCCGGCGAAGGGCCTGCTGCGCAAGAGCTGCAAGAAGCCGATCCTGTTCTCGGCCCGCCTGAAGAAGGACAGCTCGACCGGCGAGTGGACCTACACGGTCAAGCGCAACCTCAGCAAGGGCAGGTACCGCATCCAGGCGGTCGGCATCGACAAGGCGGGCGTCTCCGGCAACGCCGGCGGCGCCAAGTTGGGGGTCCTGCGGTTCCGCCTGATCTAGATCCCACCGACTACCGCCGCACGAGCCTGGAGAGCTGGGCTCGTGCGGCCGGTGGCTGGGGCACGCATCGCGCGGTGATCCAGGCGGCCGCCCGGCCGGTCTCGCAGTGGCTCGTCGAGGCGATCCATCCGCAGCCCGGCCACCGCGTGCTCGAGCTTGCGGCAGGAAGCGGTGACACCGGGTTTCTCGCCGCCGAGCTGATCGCTCCCGGCGGCACCCTGATCAGCTCCGACGCCGTCGAGGAGATGCTGCAGGTGGCGCGCGCTCGCGCCGCCGAGCTGGGCA
This sequence comes from Thermoleophilia bacterium, assembly GCA_046565905.1. Taxonomy (GTDB): domain Bacteria; phylum Actinomycetota; class Thermoleophilia; order Solirubrobacterales; family Solirubrobacteraceae; genus CADCVQ01. Next base: position 52,802 of record JBKHXR010000100.1, read on the forward strand.
TCGCGAACGCCGAGTTCCGCACGATCGACGCCGAGTGGATCGATCTGCCCACCGCGCACGTCGACGGCGTGATCGCCCGCTGGTGCTACATGCTGCTCGCCGACCCCGCGACCGCGCTCGGTGAGACGCGGCGCGTCCTGCGCCCGGGCGGGCGCGTCGCGCTTGCCGCATGGGCGCAGCCCGAGGAGAACCCGTGGGCCTGGGCGCCGACCACGGAGCTGGTCGCGATGGGCGCGATCGAGCAACCCGACCTCGACGAGCCGAACATGTTCGCCTTCCGCGACGCGAGCCGGATCCGGCGGCTGCTGGAGGACGCCGGCTTCACGCAGATCGCGCTCGATCAGATCGCGATCGTCTTTCGCTACCCGTCGCTCGACGACTGGTGGGACACGCAGCTGGACATCTCGACCAGCCTCGCGCGCGCGGTCGGCGCGATCACGCCGGCGCAGCGCGACGACCTGCGCGACGCGGTCGACGCGCGCCTGGCGCAATACGTCGCCCGTGACGGGACGGTGGCGCTGCCGGGCGTGACGCATGTCGCCGCGGCCGATGCGTAGCAGCAGACGCAGGCAGGCGGTCAGCGCCCGGTAGGCACCGCCCGTTGCGCTCGTGAGCGCGAGCCGGCCGCTGCGCCCGTCGCCGAGCGTCCGGCTCACGGCGTACACCGTCGCGACCGTGGAGAGCGCCAACGCCGGCGAGAACCAGGCCCTGCGGCGCTGCCCGGACCGCCTCTCCCGGTCGAGGCCCGAGGTCGCAAACACGGCCGGCAGGACGTTCAATCCGGCGGCGAGCAACGCCAGGACGTCGACCGGGCCGACAATCCACGGGCGCGGCGCCCGGGGACGCCGGGCGGCAGGGCGCACACTAGGATGCCGCGCCATGTACTACGACGACGACGCGGACCTCACCCTTCTCGACGGCAAGACCGTCGCCATCATCGGCTATGGCTCGCAGGGCCACGCCCACTCGCTGAACCTCAAGGACTCGGGCGTCAACGTCGTCGTAGGCCTGCGCGAGGGTTCCGCATCGGAGGCCAAGGCGAGGGAGCACGGCCTCGAGGTGCTGCCGGTCGCCGAGGCCGCGAGCCGCGGCGACCTCGTGATGATCCTCGTTCCCGACGAGCTGCATCGCGCCGTGTACGAGGGCGAGGTCGCAGACGGCATCGCCGAGGGCAACATGCTGCTGTTCGGCCACGGCTTCTCGATCCACTACGGCGAGGTCCACGCGCCCGCCGGCGTCGACGTCGCGCTCGTCGCTCCGAAGGGCCCCGGCCACCTCGTCCGCCGCCAGTACCTCGAGGGCTCGGGCGTTCCCGGCCTCGTCGCCGTCGAGCAGGACGCGACCGGCAACGCGAAGGCGCTCGCGCTGGCCTACGCCAAGGGCATCGGCTGCACGCGGGGCGGCGTCATCGAGACGTCGTTCAAGGACGAGACGGAGACCGACCTCTTCGGCGAGCAGGCGGTCCTCTGCGGCGGCGCGTCCGAGCTCGTGCAGGCAGGCTTCGAGACGCTCGTCGAGGCCGGCTACGACCCCAAGATGGCGTACTTCGAGTGCCTCCACGAGCTCAAGCTGATCGTCGACCTCATGTACGAGAAGGGCCTGGCGGGGATGCGCTACTCGATCTCCAACACCGCGGAGTACGGCGACTACACGCGCGGCAGGCGCGTCATCACCGACGACACCCGCGCGAACATGAAGCAGATCCTCGCCGAGATCCAGAGCGGCGACTTCGCCCGCGAGTGGATCGCGGAGAACCGCGCCGGGCAGGAGAACTTCAAGCGGATGCGCGCCGAGCAGGCCGCCTCGCAGATCGAGACGACCGGCAAGGAGCTGCGCGCGATGATGGACTGGATCGACACGGAGTTCGCCGAGTAGCCGTCTGCCTGCGGCGACGGCTCGCTAGACTCGGCCACGCCGTCGCGACTGGCGTTCGGGTGGAGCACACCACCGGGGAGCGGCGGAGCAGCATCGCAGCCGCGCGCCTGGGCACAGACATTCACCCGCGACCGACGGACGTCTGCCCATGACGACGAGTATCCAGCTGGAGATCCCTCAAGCCCTGAAGCCGTCCGACGGCCGGTTCGGCTGCGGACCGTCGAAGGTCCGCCCGCAGCAGCTCGCGGCGCTGGCCGGCGAGCACGCCGCGGTGATGGGGACCTCACACCGCCAGAAGCCGGTCCGCGATCTCGTCGGCCGCGTTCGCACGGGCCTTGCGCAGCTGCTCGGCGCGCCCGACGGCTACGAGGTGGCACTCGGCAACGGCGGCACGACCGCGTTCTGGGACGCCGCGGCGCTGGCGCTCGTGCGCGAGCGCGCGCTGCACCTGACGTTCGGCGAGTTCAGCCGCAAGTTCTCCGACGTCACGCGCAAGGCGCCGTTTCTGGCCGAGCCGATCATCTTCGCCGCCGACCCCGGCGACGCGCCGCAGCCGGTCGCCGATCCCGCCGCCGACGCGATCTGCTGGGCGCACAACGAGACCTCGACCGGCGTCATGCTGCCCGTCGTGCGGCCGCCTGCCGCAGGTGACGCGCTCGTGCTGATCGACGCCACCTCCGGCGCCGGCGGGCTGCCGCTCGACGCTGCCCAGGCCGACGCCTACTACTTCGCGCCGCAGAAGAGCTTTGCCTCCGACGGCGGGCTCTGGCTGGCGCTGCTCAGCCCCGCCGCGATCGAGCGCATCGAGCAGATCGAGGCGGGCGACCGCTGGATCCCCGACTTCCTCAGCCTCGGCACGGCGCTCGCCAACTCGCGCCAGAACCAGACGCTCAACACGCCCGCGGTCGCGACGCTCGTGCTGCTCGCCGAGCAGCTCGACTGGATGCTCGCCAACGGCGGTCTGGAGTGGTGCGTGAAGCGCACGCAGCAGTCCTCGGACATCCTGTACGGCTGGGCGCAGGCGTCAACCTACGCGACGCCGTTCGTGGTCGATCCCGCCAAGCGGTCGCTCGTCGTCGGAACGATCGACTTCGCCGACGCCGTCGATGCGGCCCGCGTCGCGGCGACGCTGCGCGCGAACGGGATCGTCGACGTCGAGCCGTACCGCAAGCTCGGCCGCAACCAGCTGCGCGTCGCGATGTTCCCGGCGATCGAGCCCGCCGACGTGCAGGCGCTGACGTCGTGCGTCGACTGGGTCGTCGAGCACATGCAGGCAGCGTGATGGCCGACCGGGTGCTGGTGGCCGAGGCCGTCGGCGACTCCGGCGTCGACCTGCTGCAGGCAGCGGGCTTCGACGTCGACGTCGGGGTCGGCTGGCCGCGCGAGCAGCTCGCCGAGCAGATCGGCGACTACGACGCGATCCTCGTCCGCTCCGCGACGAAGGTCGACGCCGAGCTGATCGCGCGCGGCTCCAGGCTGCGGGTGATCGCTCGCGCCGGGGTCGGCATCGACAACATCGACGTCGCGGCGGCCACGAAGCGCGGCATCATCGTCGCCAACGCGCCGCGCTCGAACATCGTCACCGCCGCCGAGCACACGATGGCGCTGCTGCTCGCGCTCGCGCGCAACATCCCGCAGGCGCACGGCGCGCTGGTCGCCGGGCGCTGGGATCGCAAGCACTTCACGGGCATCGAGCTGATGGACAAGACGTTCGGCGTCGTCGGCTTCGGTCGCATCGGCCAGCTGGTCGCGGCGCGCGCCAAGGGCTTCGGGATGCGCGTCATCGCCTTCGACCCCTACGTCGCGACCGAGCGCTACGCGAACCTCGGCGTCGAGAAGTGCGACACCGTCGACGAGCTCTACGCGCAGGCCGACTTCATCAGCATCCACCTGCCCAACACCCCGGACACCGACGGCTGGCTGAACGCCGCCGCCTTCGCGAAGATGCGCGACGGCGTGCGCGTCCTGAACGTCGCCCGCGGATCGCTGATCGTCGACGCCGACCTGAAGGACGCGCTCGACAGCGGCAAGGTCGCCGGCGTCGCGCTCGATGTCTTCCGCAGCGAGCCGATCACAGATCATCCGCTGTTCGGCTATCCCAACGTCATCGTCACGCCGCATCTCGGCGCCTCGACGGCGGAGGCCAACGACCGCGCGGGATACCAGGCGGCCGAGCAGATCGTGGCCGCCCTGCAGGGCGGTAGCGTCACGACGGCGATCAACGCGCCCACGATCAAGCCCGAGGACATGGAGGTGCTCGGCCCGTTCCTGCCGCTCTGCCACCAGCTCGGAAAGCTCGGAACGCAGCTCGCGCTGTGCGGGGCGATCGACCGCATCGAGATCGAATGCAACGGCCGCATCGCCGAGCGCGATACGCGCCCGCTCGGCACCGCCGTCCTGCTCGGCGCGCTCGAGGGACACACGGAGGAGGCGATCAACGCGGTCAATGCCCCCGCGATCGCCGAGGAGCGCGGGATCGAGGTGGTCGAGTCCAAGAGCACCGTCGCGCGCGACTTCACCGACCTCGTCCGCGTCAACGTCGTCTGCGGCGACGCAAGGACCACGGTCGCGGGAACGACGATCGGCCGGCGCAACCGACCGCACCTGCTGCAGGCCTGGGGGCAGCGGTTCAACCTCCAGCTCGAGCCGCACCTGACGCTGTTCCGCTACGCCGACGTACCCGGCGTGATCGGCCAGGTCGGCACGTTCTTCGGCCGGCGCGGCGTGAACATCGGCTCCGCCGCGGTCGGTCACTCGCCCGACGGCGAGCAGCAGGATGCGGTGATGATCCTCACGACGGACGCCCCGGTCCCGCAGGACCTCGTCGAGGAGATCGTCGCCTCCTCCGACAAGTTCGTGGACGGCAGGACCGTCGCGCTCGGCTGAGCCGGGCGCGGTCCTGCCGCCGCGACCGGCCGCGAGCGGGCGTCGCGTCGACGACCCGCCGGCCGGCGGCCGCTCGAGGCTGCTAGATCCCGCGGTCGCGGTGGACCGGCTGCTCGACGACGCGATCGCGGACGACGGCGCCGCGACCGGCCGAGCGCGCCTGGATCAACTCGACGACCAGCCATACCGCGCCGACGAGGAAGAGGATCATGCCGACGGTCTGGATCGAGATTCCGGCGACCGAAGCGGTGACGGCCAGCCAGAGGACGAGTCCGAGGGCCATGAGTACAAGCGGGGGTCCGGCGTCAGCAACCATGCGAGAAGCCTCCTTTGTTGAACGGCACGTCCCTTGTTCTGCCCACTTCGCGGCAACCACCATGCGCGTCTCAGACGAATCTCATAGCCCTGCGACCGCGGCTCGCGCGGCAGAGGCCGGCGATGCCGGCCGATGGCGCGCGCCGTCGATGCGCGAGCATGAGGGCGCGTGACCCGCTCGAACTCATCGCCCTGGTGGCGCGACGCGATCGTCTACCAGGTCTACCCGCGCTCCTTTCAGGACACCGACGGCGACGGCGAGGGCGACCTGCGCGGGATCGCCGCGCGGCTGGATCACATCCGCGCGCTCGGCGCCGACGCCGTGTGGCTGTCGCCCGTCTACCCCTCGCCGATGGCCGACGGCGGCTACGACGTCGCCGACTACGAGGACATCGATCCCCGCTTCGGCACGCTGGCGGACGCCGACGCGCTGATCGCGGCGGCCCACGCGCGCGGACTGAAGCTGCTGATGGACGTCGTTCCCTGCCACACATCGATCGAGCATCCCTGGTTTCGGGCCCATCCCGAGCGCTACGTTTGGGCCGACGGTGCCGGGCCGCCGAACAACTGGCTGGCGTCCTTCGGCGGACCGGCCTGGTCGCGCGATCGCCAGACGGGGCGCTGGTACCTGCACTCCTTCTATCCCGAGCAACCCGATCTCGACTGGCGCCGCGAGGACGTCCGGGAGGCCGTGGCGGCATCCCTGCGCTTCTGGCTGCGGCGCGGCGTCGACGGCTTCCGGCTCGACGCGATCGACCGGCTGCTGAAGGATCCCGAGCTGACGGACGACCCGCCCGCGAGCGGACCGCCGGTGCTGCCCGAGCACGCCGACGTCGGCACCCTCGAGCACGTCCACAGCCGCGACGCGACCGACATCGGCCTCGCGCTCGCCGCGCTGCGCGGCGCCGTCGGCGACGACACGCTGCTCGTGGGGGAGGTGTACCTGCCCGCGGCGAAGCTCGGCCCGTACCTCGAGCACGTCGACTGCGCGTTCGCCTTCGAGCTGCTGCACGCGCGCTGGGACGCGGCGCCGCTTCGCGCCGCGATCACGGCGGCGCTCGCGGCCCCGGGCGCGATCCGCCGCGTCGCCTGGGTGCTGTCCAACCACGACTTCCCCCGCCTGCCCACACGGGTCGGGCGGCACAACGCGCGCGCAGCGGCCCTGCTCATGCTCACGCTGCCGGGCTGCGCCTTCGTCTACCAGGGCGACGAGATCGGCATGGCCGACGGTCCGGGGGGCGACCCGCCGCGCGACCGCGCCGGGCGCGACCGCCACCGCCACCCGATGCGCTGGGACGACGACGCGCCGCACGGCGGCTTCACGACGGCGCAGGCCACGCCGTGGCTGCCCGCGATCGAGGTGCAGGGCGGCGGCGTCGCGCAGCAGGCGAGCGATCCGGACTCCATGCTGAGCCTCTATCGCGACCTGATCGCGGCACGGCGCCTGCTCGGTCGGGGCCTGACGTTCGTCGACCCGACCGACGACGGCGTGCTCGCCTATCGCCGCGGGGAGAGCCACGTCGTCGCGATCAACATGAGCCGCGAGACACGCGCGTGCCCCCGCGCGGGCGCGATCGTGCGCGCGACGCACGGCAGGCGCCTTGCGGCGGGGGCGGCCGCGCCCGCGCAGCTCGAGCCCGGGGAGGGCATTCTCGCCTTCTGCGAATAGTGAGGTTCGCAACTTGCGCGCGGGGGTAGTGCGGGTCCGTGCGAAGCTGGATCGTCATCACGGCCGTTTCGATCGCGCTCGCCTTCGGCGTGGTCGCCTGCGGTGACGACGAGTCCTCGACGACGGGCGCCGTGACGCTGAACTGGTTCATCTTCAACGAGCCCAGTGGCGCTCCGCAGAAGATCGCCCAGCAGTGCTCGCAGCAGTCCAACGGCAGGTACACGATCAACTTCGAGTACCTGCCGTCGCAGGCAGACCAGCAGCGCGAGCAGCTCGTGCGGCGCCTCGGCGCAGAGGACTCCTCGCTTGACCTGATGGGCCTCGACGTCGTCTGGACGGGCGAGTTCGCCAACGCGGGTTGGCTGGAGCCGGTGCCCGACAGCACGGCGCAGGTCGTGACCGAGAACGTCTTCGAGCCCGTCCTGGACACCGCGCGCTTCGAGGACCGCCTGATGACCGCGCCGGTCTGGTCCAACACCCAGCTGCTGTGGTACCGAAAGGATCGCGTGCCGCGCGCGCCGCGGACGTGGGACGAGATGATCGACATGGCCGAGAAGATCGGTCCCGCAAAGGGACGCATCCAGGTCCAGGGCAACCGCTACGAGGGGCTCGTCGTGTGGGCCAACCAGCTCATCGAGTCGGCCGGGACGTCGATCCTCGCCGGCCCCAAGGAGGTCCTGCTCGAGGAGCCGCCGACGGAGCGCGCGCTCGGGATCATGGGCCGGCTCTCGAACTCGCCGGTCGCGCCGCCGGGCATCACGACGTCCAACGAGGACAGCGCGCGGCTGGGCTTCGAGGCGGGCAACTCGACGTTCCAGATCAACTACCCGTTCGTCTATCCGTCGGCGAAGGAGAACGCACCCGACGTCTTCAGGCAGATGGGCGCGGCGCGCTATCCGGCGGTCGACGTCGACAAGCCGAGCAGACCGCCGATCGGCGGCATCAACATCGGGGTCTCGTCGTTCTCCGACCACAAGGAGGAGGCATTTGCGGCGATCGAGTGCCTCGTCAAGCCCGAGAACCAGCTCGTCGTGGCCGAGCTCGGAGGGCTCCCGCCGGTGCGCAGCGACCTCTACGACCGGCCGCAGATCGAGAAGGTCTATCCCGGCTTCGCCGAGCTCGTCCGCGAGTCGATCGAGAACGCCGCCCCGCGTCCGTCGCAGTCGCCGGCCTACCAGGACCTCTCGCTGGCGATCCAGCGCGCACTGCACCCCACGACGAAGATCGATCCCCAGAGCCCCGAGTCGACCTACGAGGAACTGCGCAACAACGTCGAGAAGGCCGTCAAGCGCGAGGGGCTGCTGTGACCGCGCGCCATCGCTCGACCGTCGGACGCGACGAGCCGGAAGGCAGGTCCGCGCGATGAGCACCGCGGCGCCGCCACAGGTCGGACAGCCCGCGGGGCGCAAGGCGCAGCGCAAGCGCGGCGGCCCGACGCAGACGACCGACCGCACGAAGGCCGAGCGCAAGCTCGCCCTGATGCTCTGCGCGCCGGCGGTCATCGCGATGCTGCTGGTGACGGTCTACCCGATCCTCTATGCGGTCGTCCTGTCGCTGCAGACCGTCGACCTGCGGTTCCCCGAGGAGCGCGGCTTCGTCGGCCTCGACAACTACGCCGCCGTCCTCAGCTCGCCGCTGTGGTGGCAGGACCTCTTCAACACGGGATTCGTGACGGTCGTCTCGGTCGCGATCGAGCTGGTCCTCGGCATGGCGCTCGCCCTGGTGATGCACCGCGCGCTGTTCGGGCGCGGGCTGATCCGCACGTCCGTCCTGATCCCGTACGGCATCGTCACGGTCGTGGCGGCGTTCGCGTGGTTCTTCGCCTTCGATCCGAGCAGCGGGTTCGTCAACCAGCTGCCGCTGATCGCCGACGACAAGGCCTGGTTCGGCAGCCGCTGGGACGCCTTCTCGGTGATCATCCTGACCGAGGTCTGGAAGACGACGCCGTTCATGGCACTGCTGCTGCTCGCCGGCCTGGCGACGATCGACGAGGGGCTCTACGAGGCGGCGCGCGTCGACGGCGCGAGCGCCTGGCAGCGCTTCTGGCGCATCACGCTGCCGCTGCTCAAGCCCGCGCTGCTCGTCGCGCTGCTGTTCCGCACGCTCGACGCCTTCCGCGTCTTCGACTCGATCTTCATCATGACCCGCGGCTCGCAGGACACCGAGTCGGTGTCGATCCTCGGCTACAACCAGCTCATCTCGCGCCTGAACCTCGGGCTCGGCTCGGCCGTCTCGGTCCTGATCTTCGCCCTCGTCCTGCTGATCGCGTTCCTCTTCGTGCGCGGTCTCGGCACGGCCGTCCCGTCCCAGGGAGACAAGAAGTAGCGATGCAGAACCGCACGCCGCGCTCCTACGCCCTCTGGACCGTCGCCCTCGGCGTGATCCTCTTCTACGCGCTGCTGCCCGTCGCCTGGCTGGTGTCGCTGTCGTTCAAGACGCCGGCGACCGTGAGCGACAAGAAGTTCTTTCCGGCGGACACCACGTTCGAGAACTACACGACGCTCTTCACCGGCGGGCTGGACTCGCCGCTGCTGCGACCGCTGATCAACTCGATCGGGATCGCGCTGATCGCCACGCTGATCGCCGTGACGCTGGCGTCGTTCACCGCGTACGCGATCGCGCGCCTGTCGTTCCCCGGCAAGACCGCGATCCTCGCCGGCGCGCTGGCGATCGCGATGTTCCCGCAGATCTCCGTCGTCGGGCCGCTGTTCGACATGTGGCGGACGCTGGGCCTGTACGACTCGTGGCTGGGGCTGATCATCCCGTACCTGACGTTCGCGCTGCCGCTGGCCATCTACACGCTCGTCGCGTTCTTCAGAGAGATCCCCTGGGAGCTCGAGCAGGCGGCGCAGGTCGACGGGGCGACGCCGTGGCAGGCGTTTCGCAAGGTGATCCTCCCGCTTGCGACGCCGGGCGTCTTCACCGCCGCGATCCTCGTCTTCATCTTCGCCTGGAACGACTTCCTGTTCGCGATCACCCTCACATCGTCGGACGACGCGCGCACGGTGCCGGCGGCGCTCGCGTTCTTCACCGGGGAGTCGCAGTTCACGTCGCCGACCGGCAACATCGCCGCCGCCGCCGTGCTCGTGACGATCCCGATCATCATCTTCGTGCTCATCTTCCAGCGCCGGATCGTCGCCGGTCTCACGGCGGGCGCCGTCAAGGGATAGGAGGACCTCCCGCATGGCCGACATAAAGCTGCACGACGTGACGAAGCGCTACGCCGACGGCACCGAGGCCGTCAAGCGGATGAACCTCGAGATCAAAGACGGCGAGTTCATGATCCTCGTCGGTCCGTCGGGCTGCGGGAAGTCGACCGCCCTGCGCATGATCGCTGGCCTCGAGGACATCTCCGAGGGCGAGCTGATGATCGGAGAGAAGGTCGTCAACAACCTCGCGCCGCGCGATCGCGACATCGCGATGGTCTTCCAGAACTACGCCCTGTACCCCCACATGACGGTACGCGAGAACATGGGCTTCGCGCTCAAGCTCGCCAAGGTCGACCAGTCCGAGATCGACAAGAAGGTCGAGGACGCCGCGCGCATCCTGGATCTCACCGACCACCTGGACCGCAAGCCGTCCAACCTCTCCGGCGGGCAGCGCCAGCGCGTCGCGATGGGCCGCGCGATCGTGCGCGACCCGCAGGCGTTTCTGATGGACGAGCCGCTGTCCAACCTCGATGCCAAGTTGAGGGTCCAGATGCGCACGGAGGTCTCGCGCCTGCAGAAGGACCTGTCGACGACGACGGTCTACGTGACGCACGACCAGACCGAGGCGATGACGCTCGGCGACCGCGTCGCGGTCATGCGGTCGGGCGTGCTGCAGCAGGTCGACACGCCGCGGGCGCTCTACAACGACCCGATCAACATCTTCGTCGCCGGCTTCATCGGATCGCCCGCGATGAACTTCTTCTCGGGGACGATCAGCGGCGGCAGGCTCAAGCTGCCGTTCGCCGAGATGCCCGTGCCGGAGGGCGTGTCGCACTCGGGCGGCGTCATCGTCGGCATCCGCCCCGAGGACTTCGAGGACGCGAGCCTCGTCCCGGACGGGCATCGCGCCGGCGTCGAGTTCGAGGCGCCGATCGACGTGCTCGAGTCGATGGGCTCGGAGATCTACGCCTACTTCTCCTACGAGGGCGACGAGGTCACGTCCGACGAGCTCGCCGAGCTCGCGCGCGACTCCGGAATCGCCGAGACTCCCGGCGGGGGCGGCGGCGGCACCGCCGTCGCGCGGCTGAACCCCGAGTCCGAGATCCGTGAGGGCCAGCGCGCAAAGCTCTGGTTCGACGGCACGAAGCTGCATCTGTTCAGCACGACCGACGGCTCGAACCTCAAGCGCGCCAAGGGCGATCAGCAGGCGGCCGCCGAGGCGATGCGCCAGGCCACGGAGGCCGAGGCCGATCAGCATCCGGCGCCCGACGCCGGCGCGTCCGACGGCGCGCCCCGCACCACCGCGCCGGAGTAGGCGACCTCGCTACAGCCGGCCGTGACCGCGCCGGGATGCGGCGCTAGGGTGGGCGTCGATGCGGATCGGCGTTCTCGGCACCGGCACCGTCGGACGGACGCTCGCAGGCGCGCTGCTGAGCCGCGGTCACGAGGTCCGGCTGGGGTCGCGTACGGCCGGCAACGAGGCTGCGGTGGCGTGGGCGCAGAGCATCGGCGGCCCTGCGAGCGAGGGCACGTTCGCCGATGCCGCGGGGTTCGGCGAACTCGTCTTCAACGCCACCGCCGGGGCCGCGTCGCTGGCGGCGCTCGAGATGGCCGGCGCGGAGCTGCTCGCAGGCAAGGTTCTCGTCGACGTGGCCAACCCGCTGGACACCTCGCGCGGAATGCCCCCGACGCTGACCGTCGCCAACGACGACAGCCTCGGCGAGCAGATCCAGCGTCGGTTTCCCGAGGTCCGCGTCGTCAAGGCGCTGAACACGGTGACCGCGGCCCTGATGGTCGACCCCGCGCTCGTCGACGGCGCGCACACCGTCTTCGTCGCCGGCGACGATGCGGCGGCGAAGGCCGAGGTCGGCCGGCTGCTCGCGAGCTTCGGCTGGCCCGCCGGCTCGATCATGGACCTCGGCGACATCACGGCCGCGCGCGGAACCGAGATGTACATGGCGCTATGGCTGCGGCTGTGGGGCGCGACCGGGACCGCCGTGCTCAACGTGGAGGTCCGCACCGGCGGGTAGCGGTGGCTAGCGCCCCAGGCGCACGCGTGCGATCGCCTCGTCGCTCCACGCCTGCGTGCGCATGATCCGGTAGCGCTCGCCAGACAGCCGCAGGTAGGCGTCGGTCTCGGTCTCGCGGCGCCCGATCAGCTCGGCCTCGCGCAGGATCGCGACGACCGGCACGTACTCCTCGTGAAACCAGCGCAGCGCCGTCTGCGGCCGGTCGAAGTAGCGCTCGTCGTGCTGGCTGAGCCGGTAGCCCCATGCCTCGACGCCCTCCGCGAGGGTGCCGTACTGCATCGGGTCGGTCAGCACGATCCTCGCGCGCGCGTCGCGCGGCAACGGCACCCGCTCGTGGAAGAGGCGCTCGTGGCTCTTCAGCGGCAGGTCGCCGAGCGTGATCGAGCTGCCGGTCGGCACCCGCGTGAGCACCTCGACCACGTGGGCGTCGACCCGGTCGCGTCCCTGGGCACGGGCGACGGCGACGCGGTGGTGGCCGTCGCGCACGAAGTGCAGCTCGCCGACGCGGTAGACGTCGATCGGCGGCAGCGACACGCCGCGCCGCGAGGCCTCGGCGATGCGCTCGAAACGCGCCCGCGCGCGCGAGGACGTCGGTCGGAACTCGCGGTCGAACTCCTTGCGGCGGTCGACGGTGCCGACGATCGACGAGATCGCGATCGACACGATGCCGAGGTCGCTCTCGCCGACTCGGCCGAGCGCGTCGACGACCTCGTCGAAGGAGAGCATGACGTCGACGTCGCCGGGGGCGAGCCGCAGAGTCGAGCTGAGCTGTGCGAAGACCCGCCTGCGTCGTGCCCGCAAGAAGTCGTCCTGCGCATCCTGGGTCGGAAATCCGGTGTCGCGCGCCATCCCGACATGATGCCCATACGGGCGCCGGTCGATGCCGCCGACGCCGTGCGCGACCGATCTGCCTGCGCCGGCCGTTCGTTCCAGCTCGGAGTCGGATGCAGCAGGGTGGGCAACGCGCCGCCCATGACTTACACTGCCCGCTGCATGACGAACGTGCTCGCGCTGTCTGAGCTTCTCCTGCTCCCCCGATAGGGGGAGCCATCTGCGTGGCGGCCGCACTGCCGCAAACCCGACTGAGAAGCAGCACACATCACGAGCCTTCAGCAAGGAGCACCAGACGTCATGAGCAGCAACGAGCACACCTCCGAACACGTCCGCATCTTCGACACGACGCTGCGCGACGGCGAGCAATCCCCCGGCATCTCGCTGAACACCGCCGAGAAGCTCGAGATCGCCCACCAGCTCGCGCGTCTCGGCGTCGACGTCATCGAAGCCGGCTTCCCGATCGCCTCACCGGGCGACTTCGAGGCCGTCGAGGCGATCGCGCGGGAGGTCGCAGGACCGATCATCGCCGGCCTCGCGCGCGCTCAAGCGCCAGACGTGGAGGCCGCCGCGCGAGCGGTGCGCGACGCCGAGCGACCTCGGATCCACACGTTCATCTCCACGTCGGACATCCACATCGTCCACCAGTTCCGCTCCACGCGCGAGGACATCCTCGCGCAGGCCCGGGCCGCGGTCGCGCACGCGAGATCCTTCGTCGACGATGTCGAGTTCTCGCCGATGGACGCCACCCGCGCCGACCTCGAGTACACCGCCGAGGTCTGCGCCGCGGCGATCGAGGAGGGGGCGACGACGATCAACATCCCCGACACCGTCGGCTACACGACGCCCGAGGAGTACACGGCCTACATCGAGGGCCTGTACCGGCTGATCCCCGGGCTCGACCAGGTCATCGTCTCCACGCACTGCCACGACGACCTCGGCCTCGCCGTCGCGAACTCCTACGCGGGCGCGCTGGCGGGCGCGCGGCAGATCGAGTGCGCGATCAACGGCATCGGTGAGCGGGCGGGCAACGCGTCGCTCGAGGAGATCGTGATGCTGCTGCACACCCGCGGCGACATCTCGGGGCTGCACACGAGCGTCGTCACCAAGGAGCTCGCGCGCACGTCGCGGCTCGTCTCGCGGCTCACGGGCTACGTCGTGCAGCCCAACAAGGCGATCGTCGGGCGCAACGCCTTCGCGCACGAGTCCGGGATCCACCAGGACGGCGTGATCAAGGAGCGCACGACCTACGAGATCATGGATGCCACGAGCGTCGGCCTGGACGCCAACTCGCTCGTGCTGGGCAAGCACTCGGGCCGCGCCGCGCTCAAGCAGACGCTCGCCGAGCTCGGCTTCGTCGTCGAGGGCGCCGCGCTGAACACGGCCTTCAAGCGCTTCAAGGAGATCGCCGACAAGAAGAAGCAGGTCACGGCGATGGACCTCGAGGCGCTCGTCACCGACGACCTGCGCAACGAGCTCGCCAGCTACACGTTCGACAGATTCGTCGTCGCGGCGGCGTCCGGGCGCGAGCCGCACGCCGAGGTCACGGTCACGTTGCCCGACGGGCGGGTTGCGACGGCGAAGGGCACCGGTGACGGCCCGATCGACTCGGTCTTCGCTGCGATCAACGCGGCCACCGGCATCGACGCGCAGCTGCGCGCCTTCCGCGTCGATGCCGTGACCGGCGGCCAGGACGCGCTCGGGGAGTCGTCGGTCGTCCTCGAGTACGAGGGCCAGTCGGCCTCCGGACAGGGCGTCGCGACGGACATCATCGAGGCGGCGGGCTCGGCATACGTACGCGCGCTGTCCAACGTGGTGCGCAAGGCGCAGGCGGCGGCGCTCACCGTCGACCTCGGCGCCGGACCGCCGGTGCCGACCCCGTAGCCCTACTCGTCCGGCCAGCGGCCGTGCTCGTCGAAGTAGGCGCGCGCCGCCTCCTCCTCATCGCGCTCGCGGTCGCCGCTGACGCCGACGCGGTACAGGATGTTGAGCAGCAGGATCGATCCGGCGACGCCGATGCCCATCGCAAAGGCCTCGAGGCCGTTGATCGTCTGGTTGAAGATCAGGACGATCACGCCGGCGAGCGCGATGACGGCGGGCAGCACGTAGCGCACGGCGATCATCGAGCTCGCGCTGCGCCTGTCGGAGCCGGCCGACACGTTCTCGTGCATACCCGGGTTGTAGCGCACGCGACCGCCGCTCCACCGGGGGTTTGCCGGAGGTCGCGGTCAGGTCGCGCGCTCGCCGCGGTCAGGCCGCGCGCTCGCCGAGCTCCAGGCCCTGCGCGTAGCCGCCGGCGAGCACCTCCTCGCGTCGTTCGCCGTCCATCAGGTTCGGGCCCATGACCCGCGCGGTGTCGTGCGCCGGACCGATCATCCGGACCTTCGCGCCGCGACTGCGCAGGGCGAGCGCCTCCAGCGCCGCGGTGCTGCCCGCGATCGCCCGCAGCAGCCCGAACGCCGAGGCCATCGCGATGTCGACGCTCATGATCGGATTGAGGCAGAGAACCTGCGTCGAGCGGCCCGCCGGCGCGATGTCGAGGTTCGTGTTGCTCCAGACGCCGCCGTCGACGTACTCACGGCCGCCGATCTTCACCGGCGCGAAGATCCACGGCACCGAGCACGACGCCTGCACCGCCTCGGCTACCGTCGCCTCGGGTGCGCCCGGCGCCCCGAACGCGACCCGCCGGCCGTTGCCGCGATCGACGGCGACGACGCGCAGGCGTCCGTCCCAGCGTGCGCCCGAGCGCTGGATGCCGTCGCGCATCGCCTCCAGCGAGGTGTCGCGGCCGGGCGTCCGGCCGAGCAGGGCGGCGCGCAGCGCCGTGCTGCCGTTGGATCCGGCGGCAAGCGCGATCGGCGCAAGCGGCGTCGCGGCAACCCCCGCGATGCGGACCGCCTCGCGCGCGACGTTCTGCAGGACCGACCGCGGCAGCGGCAGCAGCTGCGCGGCCAGCCCCGAGGACTCGGAGGCGACGCCCGCGGTCAGCTCGCCGGCGCCGAGCTCCAGCCGCTTGCGCTGAGCGCGCGGGCGTCGCGGCCGCTGGCCCGCCACGAGCGCCGCCGCTACGAGCGACCCCGCCGACGTCCCGACGAGCGATTCGGTCGTGCGGAAGTCGTGGCCCGTTGCATCCTCGATCCCGGCCAGTACACCGCTCATCCAGGCCTCGCCGAGCGTTCCACCGCTGGCGAGCACGAGGACGTCCGGGGTGAGAAAAGGCGGTTCGGGCACGATTTGAGGCTACTTATGCGGGTACGGTCGACTGCGGGGCATCGAGCCATCCCGATACCGAGCCGTGACACCGCCGAAGATGACAACGATCGAAGTACGACGACGTGCACTTGCCACGTCCATTCTCATCGCTCAGCCGCGTTGCGGGCCGTCGCGTGGCTGATCTGCGCTATCCGCGAGCGCCGAGAGGTCAGGCGGCCGAACTGCGACTGTCCGAACCCGGGGACGCGATCGGACGGGGCCGGGCACGGCCAGCGGGCGTAGCGCGCGCCCAGTCGGTGATCGCGCGTCGTCGCATCGCGACTGCGGTCCGGTGGCTCTCGAGAGGCTCGCCGGGGACGTCGCGCAGCGACGAGCCGACACAGCAGTCCGGCCTCGACGTCGCCTACCGGACCCCGCGGCGGAAGCCCGAACCGGCGCCGTCGTCGCGCCCGCGCCGTCGCGGCCGGCTGCTCGTCGGCCTCGACGTGCTGATGCTCGGCCTTGCCGTAGCGTTCACCGCGTTCGGCATCTCGGCCCGCGGCGCCGACCCCGGACCCCCGGTCTGGCTGGCGCTGTACTGCGTGGTCGTCATCGCGGCGATCGCGGCGCGCAGGGGCTATCGCTTTCGGCTGAGTACCTCGCCGTTTGACCACGTCGGGCAGATCGTCGGCGCAACGGCGGTGGCGGCGATGCTGATCATCGCGGCGCGCGTCGTGGTCGATCCCGATCCCGACGCCGCCGTGCAGGTCGTGCGGGTCTGGGCATTCTCGACGGTCTGGCTGATCGCCGGCCGCATCGCGGTGTCTTCCCACCGCCGAGGCAACGCGGGGCTCAGCACGCTCATCATCGGATCCGGCGACGTCGGCAACACGCTCGCGCGCAGGCTGCACGAACGTCCCGAGCTCGGGCTGAATCCGATCGGCTTTCTCGACAATGAGCCCTTGATCGACGGCGGTGAGCAGCCGCACGGCGTGCCTGTGCTCGGCTCCAGCTGGCAGCTCGAGGAGGTGGTGCGCGAACACGCAGTCGAGCACGTCATCGTCGCGTTCTCGACAGCGCCCAACCACGTCCTGCTGAGCCTCGTGCGGCGCTGTCGCGCGCTCGCGGTCGACGTGTCGCTCGTTCCCAGGCTGTTCGAGGAGATGTCGCGCGGCGTGACGATCGAGCACGTCGGCGGGATCGCGCTCGCGCGTCTGGACAGGACCGACCCGCGTGGTTGGCAGTTCAACGTGAAGTACGCGATCGACCGGGTCGTCGGCCTGATGATCCTGATCCTCACAGCCCCGCTCATGCTCAGCCTCGCGCTCGCCGTCAAGCTGACCTCGCCGGGACCGGTGCTCTATCGCCAGCGGCGCGTCGGTCTCGACGACCGCCAGTTCGACATACTGAAGTTCCGCACGATGGTGCTCGACGAGGACCGTGAGGGCGAGGCTGCGCATTGGATCGCGCAGGCGCTCGGCGCCGATGCCGCCCCCCCTGCGTCGCAGAAGGACCGCCGCACCACGGTCGGACGCTTTCTGCGGCGCACGTCACTCGACGAGCTCCCGCAGCTGCTCAACATCGTCTGCGGCCAGATGTCGTTCGTCGGCCCGCGCCCCGAGCGCCCTGGACCGGCCGTCATGTTCGGCGAGCACGTCTACCGGTACGGCGACCGCCACCGCGTCCGCTCGGGCCTGACCGGCTGGGCACAGGTCAACGGTCTGCGTGGCGACACGTCGCTGCACGATCGAATCGAGTGGGACAACTTCTACATCGAGAACTGGACTCCGTGGCTCGATCTGAAGATCCTGCTGCTCACGCCGGGCGCGGTCTGGCGCTACCGCGAACGTTGAGCTGACGTCGACTCCG
Source organism: Thermoleophilia bacterium (assembly GCA_046565905.1). Taxonomy (GTDB): domain Bacteria; phylum Actinomycetota; class Thermoleophilia; order Solirubrobacterales; family Solirubrobacteraceae; genus CADCVQ01. Next base: position 70,618 of record JBKHXR010000100.1, read on the forward strand.
CCTTGCCTCACGGTACGGGGCTTGTATGCGATAGCGTACAAGCGTAATGACAACGATCGAGCATCCGAACCCGATCGGTCCGCGGATCCGCGCGCTGCGCGACGCGATGGCGCTCTCGCTGCGCGACCTCGCGCAGCGCAGCGGTGTCAGCGCTCCGATGCTCAGTCAGGTGGAGCGCGGCGAGACGAGCCCCACGCTCGCGATCGCCGAGCGGATCGCCGCCGGGCTGGACCTGCGCCTGTCGCAGCTGCTGCGGCTCGACGAGGGCGGCCAGGTCGCGATCGTCCGTGCGAGCGACCGCCGCCCGGGAACCAGCGAGCCCGCGACCGGCCACAGCGCGGAGATCCTGACCCCGCCGCTGCCCGGGCAGCGCGCTGAGCTTTCGCGTCACGTCCTCGCGGCGGGCGCGGTCACGGGCGGCCCGGGCGACCCGCCGATGCACGAGCCCGGCAGCCGCGAGAGCGCGCTCGTCCAGGAGGGGCGCGTCGTGCTCGAGATCGACGGCGAGCGCCACGAGCTGGCGGCCGGCGACTGCGTCACGTTCGACGCCGACCTGCCACACCACTTCGAGAATCCCGGCGACGACGAGGCGATCCTGCTCGCCGTCGTCTCCGCCGGCCTACGCAGGAGCTGACGACCGCATGACGACACCCGCACCGACAACCCTGCTGGACAAGATCTGGGCGACGCACGAGGTGGCGCCGAACCTGCTGTGGATCGACCTGCACCTGGTCCACGAGGTCACGAGCCCGCAGGCGTTCGACGGGCTGCGGCTCGCCGGCCGCAAGGTGCGCCGGCCCGACCGCACGCTCGCCACGGCCGACCACAACGTGCCGACCGACGGCACGCCGACCGTCGCGCTGATCAAGGACCAGCTCAGCCGGGTGCAGGTCCAGACGCTCGAGCGCAACTGCGAGCAGTTCGGCATCCCCGTGTACTCCCTGGGCTCCGAGCGGCAGGGCATCGTGCACGTCATCGGCCCCGAGCTCGGCGTCACGCAGCCCGGCATGACGATCGTCTGCGGCGACAGCCACACCGCGACGCACGGCGCCTTCGGCGCGCTCGCGTTCGGGATCGGCACGAGCGAGGTCGAGCACGTGCTCGCGACACAGTGCCTCGTCGCGCCCAAGCCGCGCTCGATGCGGATCGACTACACGGGCGAGCTCGGCTCCGGCGTCACGGCGAAGGATCTGATCCTCGCGACGATCGGGCAGATCGGCACCGACGGCGCCGCCGGCCACGTCGTCGAGTTCGCCGGCCCGGCGGTCGAGGCGCTCTCGATGGAGGGCCGGATGACGGTCTGCAACATGACGATCGAGGGCGGCGGCCGCGCCGGGATGATCGCACCCGACGACACGACGTTCGCGTGGGTGCAGGATCACGCCGGGATCACGATCCCCGACGAATGGCGAACGCTGCGCAGCGACTACGGCGCGTCCTTCGATCGCGAGATCATCATCGACGCGTCCGCGATCAGTCCGCAGGTCACGTGGGGGACCGCCCCCGACATGGTCGCCGGCGTCGCCGAGGCCGTGCCCGCGCCGACGACGGACGGCCACGAGCGTGCGCTGGCCTACATGGGACTCGAGGCCGGCACCCCGATCCAGCAGATCGCGCTCGACCGGGTCTTCATCGGGTCCTGCACGAACAGCCGGATCGGCGATCTCAGGGTGGCGGCCGAGGTCGTCAAGGGGCGCACGGTCGCCGACAGCGTGCAGGCGATGGTCGTCCCCGGCTCCGCGAAGGTCAAGGCTCAGGCCGAGCGAGAGGGCCTGGACGAGATCTTCCGTGCCGCGGGCTTCGACTGGCGCGGCGCGGGCTGTTCGATGTGCCTCGGGATGAACCCCGACACGCTGGCGCCGGGCGAGCGCTGCGCATCGACGTCCAATCGCAACTTCGAGGGCCGTCAGGGCCGCGGCGGACGCACCCACCTCGTCTCGCCGCAGATGGCGGCCGCCGCGGCGATCGCCGGCCGCTTCGTCGACATCAGGGACTGGAGCTAGAACGCAATGGAAGCGATCACGAAGTTCAGCGGGGCGGTCAGCGTGCTCGACCGCACCGATGTCGACACCGACCAGATCATGCCCAAGCAGTTCCTCAAGCGCGTCGAGCGCACGGGCTTCGGCGAGTTTCTCTTCCACGACTGGGCCAAGGAGCCCGGCTGGGACCTGCCGCGCAACCCGATCCTCGTCGCGGGGCGCAACTTCGGCTGCGGATCGAGCCGCGAGCACGCACCGTGGGGCCTGCAGGACTACGGCTTCAAGGCGATCGTCGCGCCGTCGTTCGCCGACATCTTCGCCTCCAACTGCACGAAGATCGGGCTGCTGCCGATCGCCCTCGCCGAGGATGACGTGCGAGCGCTGATGAGGGCCGGCGAGGCGGAGATCGACCTCGAGCACCAGGAGGTGCGCTTCGGCGACACGGTTGCACGGTTCGAGATCGATCCCGAGACCAAGCACCGCCTGCTCAACGGGCTGGACGACATCGCGCTCACGCTTCGGCAGGAGCAGGCGATCGCCGCCTACGAGCGCGAGCACGAGCGCTCGGGTCCGGTCACGACGGCGCTGTAGGACGTCCGGCATGGCGCCCGTCCGCGACTGGAACGCCGACGTCTACCACCGCGTCTCGGGTCCTCAGGTCGCGATGGCCGCGGCGGTGCTCGACCGCCTCGAGCTGCAGGGCGACGAGACGGTGCTCGACGCCGGGTGCGGCTCGGGCCGCGTCACGCGGCTGCTGCTCGAGCGGCTTGCGCGGGGACGCGTGATCGCCGTCGACGCCTCGCCCGACATGGTCGCCCGCGCGCGCCGGGAGCTGCGCGGCACGGCAGTCGACGTGCGCGAAGCCGATCTCGCCACGCTGTCGCTCGCGGCCGGCGAGCAGGTCGACGCCGTCTTCTCCAACGCCACCCTGCACTGGGTGCACGATCACGACGCGCTGTTCGCAGCGCTGGCCACAGCGCTGCGGTCGGGCGGGCGGCTGAGCGCACAGTGCGGGGGAGAGGGCAACGTCGCCGGCGTCCACGCCGCCGCGCTGCAGGCGGCGGCGGACTGCGGCCTGGGCGCGCGCTTCGCGGGCTGGCCCGTGCCGTGGAACTTCGCGGGCCCCGAGCAGACCGAAGCCCGCCTGCGGGTCGCGGGCTTCGAGGACGTCCGCTGCTGGCTGCAGGGCTGGCCGGTCACGCCGGACGAGCCGCGCGCCTACCTCGAGACCGTCTGCCTCGGGCCGCACCTCGAGCGGCTGGCCGAGGACGAGCAGGCGCGCTTCCTCGACGCCGCGATGGCGCGCCTCGGAGAGCGCCCGCTGCTGGACTACGTGCGGCTGAACATCGTTGCCCGGCGCCGCTGAGCACTACCCTCCCGCGCCATGCCAACCATCGTCACCCTGCCCGGCGACGGCATCGGGCCCGAGATCATGGCGCCGGCGCTGGAGCTGCTGCGCACGATCAGCGAGGACCTCAGCTTCGACGAGCACGCCTTCGGCGGCGCCGCGATCGACCGGCACGGCGCCGCGCTGACCGACGTCGCGCTCGCCGCCTGCAAGGCGGCCGACGCCGTGCTGCTCGCCGCCGTCGGCGGCCCGAAGTGGGACACGACCGACCCCGACGCCCCACGTCCCGAGCAGGGCCTGCTCGGCCTGCGCAAGGGCCTGGGGCTGTTCGCCAACCTGCGCCCCGTCCGTCCGGTCCCGGCGCTGTACGACGCCAGCCCGCTCAAGCGCGAGCGCATCGAGGGCACCGACCTGCTCGTCGTGCGCGAGCTCACCGGCGGCATCTACTTCGGCGCGAAGACGCGCACCGCGACCAGCGCCAGCGACCTGTGCGAGTACTCCGTCGAGGAGGTCGACCGCATCGCGCGCGTCGCCTTCGACGCGGCGCGCACGCGGCGCAGGAAGGTCGCCAGCGTCGACAAGGCAAACGTCCTGGAGACGTCGCGGCAGTGGCGCGAGGTCGTCCACGACGTGCACAGGGCCGACTACGACGACATCGAACTGAGCGACGTGCTCGTCGACAACGCCGCGATGCAGCTCGTCGCGCGGCCGGCGGACTTCGACGTGATCGTCACCGAGAATCTGTTCGGCGACATCCTCAGCGACGAGGCGGCGATGATCACCGGCTCGATCGGCATGCTGCCCAGCGCCAGCCTCGGCGCGCCGGACGCGCCGGGCCTCTTCGAGCCCGTCCACGGCTCCGCGCCCGACATCGCGGGCACCGGCGCCGCCAATCCTCTCGCGATGTTCCTCTCGGTCGCGCTCATGCTGCGCCACGGCCTGGGTTGGGAAACCGAGGCCGCCGCCGTAGAATCGGCCGTGGACCGCGCGCTCGACGCCGGTCTGCGCACGCGCGATCTCGGCGGCAAGGCCAGCACAGCCGAGGCCACACGAGCAGTACTCGACCATCTGTCTTAGGAGCCCCACGTGAAGCAAGCGGACCTCATCTGGATGAACGGGGAGTTCGTCGCCTGGGAGGACGCGAAGGTGCACGTGCTCACCCACGGCCTGCACTACGGCACGGGCGTCTTCGAGGGGATCCGCTGCTACGACACCGAGATCGGCCCGGCGGTCTTCCGCCACCGCGAGCACCTGCAGCGCCTGGGCCGCTCCGCCGAGCTGTACTACATGCCGCTGCCCTACGACGTCGAGGCGCTGCGTGCCGCGACGCACGAGCTGATCGGCCGCAACGGCCTACGCTCCTGCTATATCCGGCCGATCGCGTTTCGCGGCTATGGCCAGATGGGCCTCAACCCGCTCGAGGCGCCGGTCGACGTGTCGATCGCGGCCTGGCAGTGGGGCGCCTACCTCGGCGAGGAGGGCAAGTCCAAGGGCATCCGTGCGAAGGTCGCGAGCTGGCGGCGGATCAGCCCGGAGTCGCTGATCCCGAGCGCGAAGGCGTCGGGCCAGTACCTCAACAGCGTGCTGGCGAAGATCGAGTCGACGAAGGCCGGCTACGAGGAGGCGATCCTGCTCGACGACCACGGCCGCGTCTGCGAGGGCACCGGCGAGAACGTCTTCGTCGTCTGGGAGGGCCGCATCATCACGCCGCCCGCCGCCTCCTCGATCCTGGACGGCATCACCCGCAAGTCGGCGGTTCAGATCGCCCGCGACCTCGGCATCGAGGTCATCGAGCGCGACATCGCGCGCGCCGAGCTGTACCTCGCCGACGAGGTCTTCATGACCGGGACTGCGGCCGAGCTCGTGCCCGTCCGCGAGATCGACGACCACACGATCGGCGACGGCACTCCCGGCGAGCTCACGCGCGCCGTGCAGACCGCGTTCGAGAACGCGCTGTTCGGACGCGACGAGCGCTACCGCGAGTGGCTGGACCCCGTGCCCGCGCGCACCGGCGCGAACGTCGGCTGACCGGTATGGCGCCGTGACCCGCATCGAGCTCTACGACGCCACCCTGCGCGATGGCATGGGCGGCGGCGGGATGTCGCTGACCGCCGAGGAGAAGGTGCGCCTCGTGCACCGCCTCGACGACCTCGGCATCGACATCGTCGAGGCCGGCTTCCCGTCCTCCAACCCGAAGGAGGCAGAGCTCTTCCGGCGCCTGGAGCACGAGCCGCTCGCGCACGCGACGATCGCCGCCTTCGGGATGACCCGCAGGCGCGGCGTCGCCGCGTCCGACGACGCCGGGTTGCGCGTGCTCGCCGGCTGCTTCGCCCCCGTCTGCACGATCGTCGGCAAGACATCGGTCCACCACGTCGAGAAGGTCGTGCGCGTCTCGCGCGAGGAGAACCTCGCGATGATCGCCGAGTCGGTCGCCTTCCTCGTCGCGCAGGGCAAGCGCGTGATCTTCGACGCCGAGCACGTCTTCGACGGGCTGCGCGAGGACCACGACTACGCGATCGACTGCCTGCGCGCCGCGTCCGCCGCGGGCGCGGAGCGCCTCGCGCTGTGCGACACGAACGGTCCCTCGCTGCCCGGGCAGATCGCGGCGGCCGTCGCCGACGTCGCCGCGTCGCTGCCCGGCGTGCCGCTCGGCATCCACTGCCACGACGACGGCGGCTGCGCCGTCGCCAACACGCTGATGGCCGTCGAGGCCGGCGCCACCCAGGTGCAGGGCACGATGAACGGCATCGGCGAGCGCACCGGCAACGCCAACCTGATCACCATCATCGCCAACCTGCAGCTGAAGATGGGCCGTCGCGTCGTCTCCGACGAGCAGCTGCGCCTGCTGACCCCGATCGCCCACTTCACGGACGAGCTGCTCAACCGCCAGCCCGACGCGACCCAGGCGTACGTCGGAAAGAACGCCTTCGCCCACAAGGCCGGCCTGCACGCGGCCGGCATCCGCGCCGACGCGACGACCTTCGAGCACGTCGACCCGGCGCTCGTCGGCAATCGCCGCGACCTGCTCATCTCCGAGCTGTCGGGCAAGGGGACCGTCACCGACAAGGCCGAGCGGGCCGGACTGCAGCTCGATCCGGCGACGACCGCGCGCGTGCTCGAGCGGATGAAGGCCCTCGAGCACGAGGGCTACCAGTTCGAGGCCGCCGACGGCTCGTTCGAGCTGCTGCTGCGCAAGGAGTCCGGTGAGTACCAGCCGTTGTTTGCGCTGGAGTCCTGGCGCGTCACCGCCGAGCAGCACGCCGACGGCGAGGTCAAGACGGAGGCGACGATCAAGATCTGGGTCGACGGCGAGCGCTTCGTCAGCTACGCCGAGGGCAACGGTCCCGTGCACGCGCTCGACAAGGCGCTGCGGGCGGTCATCACCGAGGCCCACCCGCACCTCGCCGACACCTGGCTGACGAACTTCAAGGTCCGCATCCTCGACGAGACCAAGGGCTCCGACGCGAAGATCAGGGTGCTGATCGACGCCACCGACGGCGACCAGTCGTGGGGCTCGATCGGCGTCTCGACGAACCTCATCGCGGCATCCTGGATGGCGCTCGTGGACTCGCTGGAGTACGCCGAGCAGCCCAGCCGGGTGCGCGGCGCGGCGGCGCAGCCGCAGTGATCGCCGACGCTCGTCCACTTCGTATCCACGGCGACGCCCGCCGGTGATGGCCGCCGGGCCGGCGACCGACGAGATACCCCTCGCGCGCCCCGTCCTCGGCGAGACCGAGGAGGCTGCGGTCGTCGAGGTCCTGCGCTCCGGCCAGCTCTCGCTCGGTCCCCGCGTGCCGGCGTTCGAGCGCGCGTTCGCGGCGCGTCTGGGGGTCGCTCACGGCTGTGCCGTCTCCAGCGGCACGGCCGGGCTGCACCTCGCGCTGCGCGCCGCGGGCGTGCGGGACGGCGACGAGGTCGTGACGACGCCGTTCTCGTTCGTCGCCAGCGCCAACGCGGCGATCTTCGAGCGCGCGCGGCCCGTCTTCGCCGACATCGACGCGCGCACGCTGAACCTCGATCCCGCGGCGGCCGCCGCGGCGGTCAGCGACCGCACGACGGCGCTGCTGCCGGTCCACATCTTCGGCTACCCCGCCGACCTGCCGGCGTTCGAGCGGATCGGGCTGCCGATCGTCGAGGACGCCTGCGAGGCGCTCGGCGCCGTTCACGGCGACGGCACGCCCGTCGGCGGCCGCGGGCACCCCGCCGTGTTCGGCTTCTACGCCAACAAGCAGCTGACGACCGGCGAGGGGGGCATGGTCACGACGGGCGATACGGCGGTCAAGGCGCAGATCGACTCCGAGCGAAACCAGGGCCGGGCGCCGGACATGGGCTGGCTGGACCACGATCGGCTCGGCTTCAACTACCGCCTCAGCGATCTCGCGTGCGCGCTCGGCCTCGCCCAGCTCGAGCGACTCGACGACATGCTCGCCGGCCGGGCGCGCGCGGCCGCGCTGTACCGCGAGGCGCTCGCCGGCATCGAGGGGCTCGAGCTGCCGTGCGAGGACCGCGACGGGGACCGCCGCGGCTGGTTCGTCTTCGTCGTCCAGCTGCCGCACGGCACCGATCGCGACGCGACGATCCGCGCGCTGCGCGAGCGCGGCGTGCAATCCAAGCCCTACCTGCCTGCGATCCACCTCATGTCCTACTACCGCGAGGCCTTCGGCCACCGTGAGGGCGAGTTCCCGGTCTGCGAGGACGTCGCCGCCCGCTCCGTCGCGCTGCCGTTCTTCCCCGCGCTCACAGAGGGCCAGGTGCACCGCGTGGCGCTCGCGCTGCGCGAGGTGCTCGGCCGGTGAGCGGGTCAGGGCCGCGCTCGGCCGTCGAGGTCATCGCGAAGGTCGCCCTCACGCCGAGCCGCGCAGCCCGCGGCGGCACGCGGGGCGGCGAGGCGCAGGCACCCGACGACACTTAGACTCGCCCGCGAATGTCGCGCTTCTCCGAGCCGCAGGATCCCGTCTTCGTACGCCTCAACACGTCGCTGTCGTTCGACCGGCGCCTGTGGCACCACGACATCGCGCAGTCGCGCGCGCACGCGCGGATGCTCGCGGCGCAGGCGATCATCGGCGAGGACGACCGCGACGCGCTGCTCGCCGCGCTCGCCGCTGTCGAGGAGGAGCTCGTCGCCGACGCCTTCCCGTTCGCGGACGGTGACGAGGACATCCACATGGCGATCGAGCGCCGCGTGACCGAGATCGCGGGCGCCGTCGGCGGCAAGCTGCACACCGCGCGCTCGCGCAACGACCAGGTCGCCACCGACGTCGCGCTGTTCACGCGCGACAGCGCCGGTCACGCCGCCCGCGCCGTCGACGCGCTCGCCCACGCGCTCGTCGACGCCGCCGAGGCGCACCTCGACTGGCCGCTGCCCGGCTACACGCACCTGCAGCGCGCGCAGCCCGTCTACCTCTCCCACCATCTGCTCGCGTACGTGTGGATGCTGCTGCGCGACCGCGAGCGCTTCGCCTTCGCCGAGTCGCAGACCGCTGCCCTGCCGCTGGGCGCGGGCGCGCTGGCGGGCGTCAACTTCGCGACCGACCGCAGCGCCGTCGCGGCTGAGCTCGGCTTCGCCCGCGTGGCGCCGAACTCGATCGACGCCGTCTCCAACCGCGACTTCGTCCTGGACTACCTCTCTGCCGCAGCCACCTGTGCGACCCATCTCAGCCGCCTCGGCGCCGAGCTCGTCCTGTGGTCCAGCGAGGAGTTCGGCTTCGTCACGCTGCCCGACGCGTGGACCTCGGGCTCGTCGATCATGCCGCAGAAGAAGAACCCCGATGCCGCCGAGCTGCTGCGCGCCAAGGCGCCGCGGATCGTCGCCCACCTCGGTGCGCTGCACGGGGTGATGCACGCGCTGCCGCTGACCTACAACAAGGACCTCCAAGAGGACAAGGAGCACCTCTTCGACACCGTCGACACGCTCGACGTCTGCCTCGCCGCCGCGACCGGCATGATCCGCGGCGCGCGCTTCGACGCCGATCGGATGTCGGCCGCCGCCTCCGACGACCTGATCGCCGCGACCGACGTCGCCGACCACCTCGTCAAGCAGGGCATCCCCTTTCGGGCCTGTCACGGCATCGTCGCCGGCCTCGTCCGCGTCGCCGTCGACTCCGGCCGGTCGCTCGCGCAGCTGACCGACGAGGAGCTCGCGGCGGCGTCGGAGCAGCTCGATCCCGGCGCCTTTCGCCGGCTGCTGTCACAGGGCTCCTGGCTGGAGTCGAAGGTCAGCGTCGGCGGCACCGCGCTCGCCCGCGTGCGCGAGCAGCTCGACGCCGCCCGGAGCGCCCTGGCGCTGCACGCGGCGTGACGGGCGCTGCCGAACGCCACCTGCGCGCGCTCGAGCTGCCGGTCGTCGCCGCCGCGCAGGCCCTTGTCGGGTGCACCATCACCCACGGCGACACGTGCGGCCTGATCGTCGAGACGGAGGCCTACCACGAGCGCGAGCCCGCGTGCCACGCGTTCGCCGGCCTGACGCAGCGGACGACGCCGCTGTTCGGTCCGCCCGGGATCGCCTACGTCTACCGGTCCTACGGCATCCACGCCCTGCTCAACGTGGTCGTCGAGCGCGAAGGCGTCGGCGCCGCCGTCCTGATCCGCGCGCTCGAGCCGCTCGCGGGGGTGCGGCGGATGCGCGAGCGCCGTGGTCGCGAGCCACTGACCGACCTCTGCTCCGGCCCCGGCAAGCTCACCCAGGCGCTCGGCATCGGGCTCGACCTCAACGCGACGCCGCTGCTGAGCGGCCCGATCGAGCTCGGTCCGCCGCCGGGCGGCGGCAGCGACGCGCCCGTGCTCGTCGTCGGTCCGCGGATCGGGATCTCGCGAGCGGTCGAGCTGCCGTGGCGGTTCTGCGCCGCCGGCAGCCGCCACGTCTCGCGGCCGTGGCCGCCGGGGCTTCTGACGTGAGCGATCAGGGCTGGGGTGCCGCGCCGCCCGACTGCGGCGCCGGTGCTGCGGGGGGTACCGGAACAGGCGCGGGCGCGGGCGGCGTGACCGGGGCAGGCGGCGCGGCCGGCGTCTGCGGCGTTGCCGCGCCGCCGTCGCCGTCGTCGCCGTCGGGCGGCGCGTCACCGTCGTCCCTGGGCGTCCCGTCGTCGCCCCGCGCGTCGCGCGGCGTGGTCGTCACGGGCTCCTCCTCGCCCGCGGGCGCCGTCGTGGCGGGCGCGGGCGTCGTCGTCGTCGGGTCGCTGGCGAGTCCGGCCTCGAGGCAGCGCTTGGACGGGCGCTCGTCCTTCTTGCGCCTGTCCTCCTCGCGCTCGCACTGACGCTCGAGCCGTTCCTCGTCGGCCTGGATCGCCGCGAGCATGAAGTCGCGCCAGATCTGCGCCGGATACGTGCCGCCGGCGACAGGCCGCCCGCGGTACTCGTTGCGCATCGGTCGCAGCTCGTGCGGATAGCCGACCCAGACGGCGACGGTGAACTTCTCGGTCGCGCCGACGAACCAGGCGTCGCCGTAGTTCTCCGTCGTGCCCGTCTTGCCCCACGCGCGCACCTTGCCCAGTTGCGCGGCGCGCGCGGTGCCGACCTTGATGACGGACTCGAGGATCCCCGTCGTCGTCTCCGCGACGTTCTTGGGCAGCACGCGCTTGTGTCGGGGGCGGTTGCGGTCGACGACACGCTTGCGATCGTCGCGCAGGGTCACCCGGCGGATGCCGACCGGCGCCTTCGCGCCGTCGCCGAGCGTGCCGCCGACGAGCACGCCGCCGGTCGCGAGCGTCTGGTACGCGTGCGCCATGTCCAGCGGCGTGACGCCCTGCTTCAGCCCGCCGAGGGTGATCGCGTAGTTCGTCGAGACGGGCGTGCGGATGCCCATCCGCTCGGCCGTTCGCGCCACGCGCTTGGTGCCCACCTTGATGCCGACCTGAGCGTAGATGGCGTTGTCGGAGAACGTCGTCGCGCGTGCGAGCGTGCTGACTCCCGAGTAGGCGTCCTCGTAGTTGTTCACCGTGAACCTCTCGGTGCTGTCGGGCACGTCGATGACCTGCTTGCTGGACTGCCATGTCGATCCCGGCGATATCCCCCGCCGCAGCGCCGTCGCCAGCACGAACGGCTTGAAGGCCGACCCGGGCTGACGCCGACCCTGCGTCGCGAGGTTGAACGGCACCTCGTCGTAGTCGGTGCCTCCGACCATCGCCCGCACCTCGCCGGACCTGTTGTCGATCGCGACCAACGCCGCGCTCGGTCCCCATCGCGGCTCCCCGAGCCAGCGCGCGACAGCGTCCTCGGCGCGGCGCTGCAGACCGAGGTCGAGCGTCGTCTGCACGCGCAGGCCGCCGAGCAGCGCCTCGCGCGCGCCGTAGCGCTCGATGATCTGCTGACGCACCCAGGTGGCGAAGTACGCGGAGGACTTGCTTGCCGACTGCGCCTGTGGCGGGCGGATCAGGTTGCGCGACGGAACCGGCTGGCTGCGGCCACGCGCGTACTCGACGCGCGTCAGGTACCCCTGTTCGAGCATCTTCGCCAGGACGATGTTGCGCCGCCGCGTGGCCGCCTCGCGGTGTGCGACCGGGTCGTAGGCGCTCGGCGAGGCGACCATCCCCGCCAGCAGCGCGGCCTCGTGCGGCTTGAGCTCGCTCGCGCAGCGAAAGCCCGGCTTGCCGCAGCCGGCGTGGTCGGGATGGCTCGCGAAGTACGTCCGCGCCGCCGACTCGATCCCGTAGGCGCCGTTTCCGAAGTAGATCGAGTTGAGGTACTCGGTGAGGATCTTCTTCTTGGACCACTTGCGCGTCAGGTGGTAGGCGAGCGCCGCCTCGCGCACCTTCTCGACGACGGTGCGCTCGCTCTGCTTCTGGGTCGCGTTCTTGACGAGCTGCTGGGTGATCGTCGAGCCGCCCTGTAGCGCGCTGCGCGACGTGATGTCCGTCCACAGCGCGCGCGCGGTGGCGCGCAGGTCGACGCCGTCGTTCTGGTAGAAGCGCTCGTCCTCGATCGCGATGATCGCGTGCTGCATCGACAGCGCGATGTCCTTCGTGGGAATGATGATCCGGCCCTGGTCGGCGAGCGTCGCGAGGTAGTTGTCGTGGACGTCGACGAGCACCGAGTTCTGCGCGCGCTGAAAGCCACGCTGGTTCTCGAGCTCGGGAAGGTCGGCGGCGACCGCCATCATCATCCCGAAGGCGGTCGAGATCAGGGCCAGGACCGAGAGCCCGAACAGGATCAGGGCGAGCCGCAGTCGCTTGAGTCGCGGACGGCCCAGCGGGGGGTCCGAGAGGACGGGGATGTCGGGACGTTCGGAGTCGCTCATGCGAACGCGGGAACGGGCCGCTCGATGCGGCTGCTGACCCCGTGGCGCCCGGGCGACAACAGGCCGGCGGCAACGCCCAGGGCGGTCCGGACTCTAGCATTGGCCCGGTGACGACCCGCGCCGACGACGACGCACGGTTCCTGGCGCGAGATGCGGTCGACTGCCTGCCCGAGGGCGGCCTCGCCCGCAAGCTCCGGCTCGGCCGGCCGCTGCGCGTCAAGCTCGGCCTGGATCCCACGGCACCCGACGTGCACCTCGGTCATACCGTCGTCCTGCGCAAGCTGCGCGAGTTCCAGGACCGAGGGCACGTCGTCGTGCTGATCATCGGCGACTACACGGCCCGTGTCGGCGATCCCAGCGGGCGTTCGGCGACGCGGCCCGTGCTGACGGGCGCCGAGATCGACGCCAACGCGCGCACGTACGTCGAGCAGGCCGAGAAGGTGCTCGATCCCGGGCGTATCGAGCTTCGCTACAACTCCGAATGGCTGGACATGTCGATGGTCGACCTGTTCGCGCTCGCGCGCACGACGACCGTTGCCCAGCTGCTGGAGCGCGACGACTTCGCCAACCGCTACGCAGCGCGTGAGCCGATCTCGATCCTCGAGCTGCTCTATCCGCTGATGCAGGCCTACGACTCCGTCGCGGTGCGGTCCGACGTCGAGCTGGGCGGGACCGACCAGAAGTTCAACCTGCTGCTGGGCCGCGACGTCCAGCGTGCCTACGGCGTCGACGAGCAGGTCGCGCTGACGATGCCGATCCTGCCCGGCGTCGACGGCGAGCGCAAGATGTCCAAGTCGCTGGGCAACCACATCGGGGTCACGGAGCCGCCGGAGGAGATCTACGGCAAGACGCTGAGCCTGCCCGACAGCGCGATGGCGAGCTGGTACGAGCTGCTGCTCGGGAGGGCGATCGCGCCCGGCCTGTCGGCCAGAGACGCCAAGCACGCGCTCGCGAGCACCCTCGTCGAGCGCCTGTACTCGGCAGATGCCGCGGCAGCCGCCGCCGAGCACTTCGACCGCGTCGTCGTCCAGCGCTCGCTTCCCGAGTCGATCGAGGAGGCGACCTTCCCGGCGGTCGACGGAGTCGTCCACCTGCCGGCCGTGATCGCGAGCACCTTCGGCGGATCGCGCTCGGACGCGCGGCGCAAGCTGGGGCAGGGGGCGGTCAGGATCGACGGGGTCGTGCTCGGCGCGGAGGACGTCGACATCGCCGCCGAGCGCCTCGACGAAGCGATCCTGCAGGTCGGCAAGCGCCAGTTTCGACGCATGCGGCGGGCCGCGTAGGCCGCTCGCCGCGGGGCCCTCTGCGATCGCCGCCGCCGGGCCGAGGGCCGCGCGCCGCGGTTCGTCCGGCGGACCTGTCTATACTGCGCGCTGCGCCGGTCGACGTTCCCGACCGGAGCCCTTCCAAGGGCCCGTCGGGGCGCTATACTGGCCAGTCCTGTCTACGAGTCGCCCCCGTGGGGCTCGCTAGAGCGCAGGTTCCGGGAGGAGTCCCCTCCACGGGAGCGCGCGACGGTCTTTGAAAACTCAACAGCATGCGCACCTTGATCGCCACCTAGCGATCAGGTGTGCGTCCAGGTTCGATCCCCTCGCCACCCAGCCGGGCAGCGAGGGGTCTGAGAAAGAAACCCGTCATGTACCGCGATCGCCTCGTGTATAGGCGTCGCACATGGTCATGACAGCTCTACGTGACGAGGGGGAGGGTCCTTCTGGGTCCCAGCCCCTCAGCAGTTCTTCACGGAGAGTTTGATCCTGGCTCAGGACGAACGCTGGCGGCGTGCTTAACACATGCAAGTGGAGCGACGAACCGGGGCTTGCCCCGGGGCAGAGCCGCGAACGGGTGAGTAACACGTGGGTTACCTACCCCGATGACCGGGACAACCCGAGGAAACTCGGGCTAATACCGGATGTGGTCTTCGGACGAAAGGAAGCTTCGGCCTCCGCATCGGGATGGGCCCGCGGCGCATTAGCTTGTTGGTGGGGTAACGGCCTACCAAGGCGACGATGCGTAGCTGGTCTGAGAGGACGATCAGCCACACTGGGACTGAGACACGGCCCAGACTCCTACGGGAGGCAGCAGTGGGGAATCTTGCGCAATGCGCGAAAGCGTGACGCAGCAACGCCGCGTGGAGGAA